>QCGL01000006.1 GCA_003279935.1 Prochlorococcus sp. AG-388-A04 | reverse complement strand
TCAACTTTAAACTCTCTCAACATTCTGTCTACAAGAATTTCAAGATGTAGTTCCCCCATGCCGGCTATAACAGTCTGATTAGTCTCTTGATCTGTACTTACCCTAAAGGTTGGATCTTCTTCAGACAAGGCTTGTAAGGCCTTAGAAAGTTTCTCCATATCCCCTTTAGTTTTTGGTTCTACAGCAACTGAGATAACAGGTTCGGGGATAAATAAAGTTTCTAGAACTATTGGGTCATCGGTATTACATAAGGTGTCACCTGTTGTTGTATTCTTCAATCCCAATACCGCACCTAAATCTCCTGCTCTTAATTCATCTACTTCTTCCCTTTCATCAGCTTTTAAGATAACTAACCTTGAAATTCTCTCTTTGGCATCCTTAGTTGAATTCATAACATAACTGCCTTTAGACAGCACTCCAGAATACATTCTTACAAAAGTTAATTTTCCATAAGGATCAGACATGACTTTGAAAGCAAGTGCACTGAAAGGAGCATTATCATCCGAAGGTCTAACATCTTCCTTACCATTTGGTAAAACACCTTGAATTGGTTTTACATCAATTGGCGCTGGCAAATAGTCAACTACTGCATCAAGAACTAATTGAACCCCTTTATTTTTAAAGGCTGATCCACATAAAACAGGAACTAATCCATGCTTGAGAACTCCTTCTCTAATCCCTTTTTTTAATTGATCTTCTGTTAATTCGCCCTTATCCAAAAATATTTCAATTAATTCTTCATCATTTTCTGCGACACTTTCCATTAATTTACTTCTCCATTCCAATGCCTCGTCTTTCATGTCATCTGGTATTGGAGCTTCTTCAATATCAGTTCCTAAATCATTTTTGTATAAATAGGCCTTGTTACTTACTAAATCAATAATTCCTGAAAGATCCCCTTCAGCTCCTATTGGAAGTTGAATAGGAAAAGCATTTGCTTTAAGACGATCTTTAATTTGTTGATTAACTTTTAGGAAGTCTGCGCCTGTTCTATCCATCTTATTGACGAAAACCATTCTTGGAACAGAGTATCTATCAGCTTGTCTCCAAACAGTCTCTGATTGTGGCTGAACTCCCCCTACCGCACAAAACACAGCTATAACACCATCTAAAACTCTCATCGATCTTTCAACTTCAATTGTAAAGTCAACGTGGCCTGGAGTATCAATAATATTAATTCTATGATCTTGCCAACTTGTAGAAATAGCAGCAGCTGTGATAGTAATTCCTCTTTCTCTTTCTTGAGCCATCCAATCTGTTACGGCAGCACCATCATGTACTTCTCCGATTTTATGAACAACCCCTGAATAAAAAAGTATTCTCTCAGTAGTAGTTGTTTTACCAGCGTCAATATGAGCGGCTATACCTATATTTCTTACTCGTTCAAGGGGAAAGTCGCGTGCCAATGTTAAAACTCCAAATAGAATAAATTGCTAAAAAGCTACAGTTTATTAAATCAAATAAACTTTTGCTTAATAATAAACTAAATAAGGACCATTTTGGGTCGAAATTAGTATCTGTAGTGAGCAAAAGCCTTATTAGCTTCTGCCATTTTATGAGTATCTTCTCTCTTCTTAACTGCGCTACCAGTTTCATTAGCTGCATCCATTAATTCACCTGCTAATTTTTGTGACATACTCTTTCCATTTCTTCCTCTTGAAAAAGTAACAAGCCATCTTAGTGCCATCGCAGTTCCTCTTTCTTGACGAACTTCCATAGGAACTTGATAAGTAGCACCTCCAACTCTTCTGGCTCTAACCTCTACTAAAGGGGTTGCATTCTTTACAGCTGTTTCAAATAACTCCACAGCATTTCCACCTGTTCTCTCACTGATTAGAGAGAAAGCATCTGATAATATTTTTTGTGCAGTAGATTTTTTACCATGTTTCATCAATCTAGAAATCATCATTGAAGCAAGACGACTATTAAATTGAGGATCCGGCAAAACTGGTCTTTTTACTGCTGCATTACGACGTGACATTTGGGAAAAGTATTGATGTTAAAAAATTAATCGTTTTTAGGAGCTTTTGCTCCATATTTAGATCTGGATTGACGTCTATCTTTGACTCCTGCAGTATCTAAAGTTCCTCTTATTATATGATATCTCACCCCCGGCAGATCTTTAACTCTTCCTCCCCTAAGAAGGACTACAGAGTGTTCCTGTAAATTATGTCCGATCCCTGGAATATATGCGGTAACTTCAAAACCCGAAGTTAATCTAACTCTGGCTACTTTTCTTAAGGCAGAATTAGGTTTTTTAGGAGTAGATGTATAAACTCTTGTACATACTCCTCTTCTCTCTGGACAAGATTTAAGCGCAGGAGATTTTGTTTTTCTTGTCAGACGTTTTCTTTCTGAACCAATTAATTGGGAAATGGTCGGCATCTATGAAATTATAAAAAAAAATATATATCAAATTATCATAACCTTTTATGAGTCATATCTAAAGTATTTTTTATTTTTTTTGATTTACAAATGAAATTTTAATTTGTTTAGTAATTCTTCATTATTTTTACTTTGTATTTTGATATTCATTTTTATAATAGAAATAAATTAATTTTCTTATATAGTAAAATAATCTATGCGAGAATGTATCAAAAGAAGTAACAAGCCATATCAAGATAGTTATTCCCCAAACGGAATTATTGGGGAGAAAGATGCTTGTGGTGTTGGTTTCATCGCTAATATTGATGGCGAAAAAAGTAATTGGATATTGAAACAATCTCTAATAGGCTTGAATTGTATGGAGCATAGAGGGGGATGTGGAGGAGATAGTGATTCTGGAGATGGAGCAGGGATTTTATGTTCAATTCCATGGACAATTTTAGATAGAGAGTTGAATTTAAATACTGAAACCTATGAAAAGAGAGGTTTAGGTATGATTTTCATGCCAAATAATGAATTGAAAGTTAAAGAATCAAAACTTATATGCGATGAAGAAGCCAAAGATTTAAATTTCAAAGAAACATTTTGGAGAAATGTACCTACAAACAATGAAACATTAGGAGTTTTAGCAAAAGCAAACGCACCATTTATAAACCAATGGATCGTCTGCTTAGACAATGATGATAAAAGAGATATTGAGATGCTCTTATTTCAACTAAGAAAAAGAATTGAAAAAAGGATAAGAGATAATACAAAAAAAGCTATCGGTGAATGCGAATTTTATTTCGCATCACTGAGTTCCAAAACCGTTGTCTACAAAGGTATGGTTAGATCTGAAGTTTTATCAGAATTTTACGAAGACTTAAAGAAAGAAGATTTTAAAGTTTCTTTTTCTGTTTACCATCGAAGATTTAGCACAAATACGTTACCCAAATGGCCTCTTGCCCAGCCTATGAGATTTTTAGGTCATAATGGAGAAATTAATACCCTTTTAGGCAACATTAATTGGGCAAAAGCATCGGAAAAACATGTAGATGAGTTCTGGGGAGAGCTGTCTCACGATATCAAGCCAATAGTAGATATAAACAAAAGTGATTCATCAAATCTTGACGCAACTTTAGAAATTAATATTCGTTCAGGCAACCCAATAACTGATTCTTTACTAAAACTTGTTCCAGAAGCATTTCGAGATCAACCAGAACTTGAAATCCGAGAAGATATTAAAGCTTTTTATGAATATTCAGCTACTCTCCAAGAGGCTTGGGACGGACCTGCTTTACTAGTATTTGCAGATGGAAATTTTGTTGGAGCGACACTCGATAGGAATGGATTAAGACCTGCTAGATATTCAATTACAAATGACGGTTTTGTGATAATGGGTTCAGAGACAGGCGTTGTCGATATTGAAGAAAGCAGAGTTATTGAAAAAGGACGATTGGGACCAGGTCAAATGCTTGCAGTAGACTTAACCCAGAAGAAAATTTTAAGAAACTGGGAAGTTAAAGCAGAAGCTTCAAAAAGAAAAAGTTATAAAAGTCTGCTACAAAAAAGAAGAGTAAAACTTACAAAAAATGAATGGTCCAATACATGTAATCTAAAAGATCTTGAGTTGCTTCAACAGCAAACTGCTTTTGGTTTTTCTTCAGAAGATAATGACCTCATTCTTGATTCAATGGCTTCTCTATCTAAAGAACCAACTTATTGTATGGGGGACGATATACCATTAGCAGTACTTTCTTCAAAGCCTCATATTTTATATGACTATTTCAAACAAAGATTTGCACAAGTTACTAATCCTCCCATAGATCCTTTAAGAGAAAAATTAGTAATGAGTCTAGAGATGCATTTAGGTGAAAGATGCTCTCCTTTCGAATCTAATGATATTAAGCCTTTTATACATTTAAAAAGTCCAATAATTAATGAACAAGAATTAATTTCATTAACAGAATCAGAAATTAAATCAAAAACCATTTCAAGTTTATTTGATATCGAGGAAGGAATAAAAGGATTTGAAGCAAAGTTAGATGATATTTGTAAAGTAAGCGAGAAAGCAATAAATGAAGGTTGCTCTTTAATTATCATTTCTGATAGAGGAGTCAGTTCTAAACAAAGTTTTATTCCTCCTTTATTAGCTGTAGGTGCAATTCATCATTATCTTCTTAAAAAAGAAATAAGATTAAAAGCCTCGCTAATAATTGATACTGGTCAATGTTGGAGCACGCATCACCTAGCATGTTTAATTGGTTATGGAGTTAGCGCTGTATGCCCTTGGTTAACACTTGAATCTGGCAGACATTGGTTACAACATC
This sequence comes from Prochlorococcus sp. AG-388-A04, assembly GCA_003279935.1. Classification (GTDB taxonomy): domain Bacteria; phylum Cyanobacteriota; class Cyanobacteriia; order PCC-6307; family Cyanobiaceae; genus Prochlorococcus_A. Next base: position 81,306 of record QCGL01000006.1, on the reverse strand, counting down.
CAAAAACTCAAAAGCTTATTGCTAGTAAGAAAATCAATCCACTATCAATAGATGACGTTCAGGAAAATATCAAAAAAGCTTTAGAAGATGGATTAAGAAAAATACTTTCAAAAATAGGAATTTCCCTTTTATCTAGTTATCATGGTGCCCAAATATTTGAAGCTGTTGGTCTTGGCTCTGACCTGATTAAAATAGCTTTCGATGGAACAACAAGTCGAATTGCAGGGATCACACTAAAAGAACTTGCGAATGAATCACTCTCAGTTCATACCAAAGCTTTTCCAGAAATAGATTTAAAAAAATTAGAGTTTTTAGGATTTGTTCAGTTTAGAAATAATGGAGAATATCATTCTAATAATCCTGAAATGTCAAAGGTTTTACATTCTGCCCTAAAGCAAGGACCAGGATATGATCATTTTGAGACTTATAAAACACTTATTCGAAATAGACCTGTTACTTCATTAAGAGATTTACTCTCAATTAAATCGACAAGAAAAAGTATCCCCATAGATGAGGTTGAAAGTGTTGAATCAATATGTAAAAGGTTTTGTACTGGAGGAATGAGTTTAGGAGCCTTATCAAGAGAAGCTCATGAAGTATTGGCCGTCGCAATGAATAGAATTGGTGGGAAAAGTAATAGTGGGGAAGGAGGAGAAGATCCTGCTCGTTTTAATGTATTGAATGATATCGATGAAAATACTCAATCAGCAATATTACCATCTATAAAAGGCCTAGAAAATGGGGATACTGCTTGCTCAGCTATTAAACAAATAGCCTCTGGAAGATTTGGGGTAACTCCAGAATATCTAAGAAGTGGGAAGCAACTTGAAATAAAAATGGCTCAAGGAGCTAAGCCAGGAGAAGGTGGCCAACTACCAGGACCAAAAGTTGATTCATATATTGCGAAGCTAAGAAACAGCAAACCTGGAGTAGCTTTAATATCTCCACCCCCACATCATGATATCTATTCTATTGAAGACTTAGCTCAGTTAATTCATGACTTGCACCAAGTACATCCAAAAGCGAAGGTAAGTGTAAAACTTGTTTCTGAAATTGGTATAGGTACTATCGCTGCTGGAGTTAGCAAAGCGAATGCAGATGTAATACAAATTTCCGGACATGATGGAGGTACTGGGGCTTCACCTTTAAGTTCTATTAAACATGCTGGCTTACCTTGGGAATTAGGTGTTGCAGAAGTCCATAAATCTCTTATGGAAAATAATCTTAGAGGGAGAGTACTTTTGAGAACTGATGGGGGGCTTAAAACAGGATGGGATGTTGTAATAGCAGCTCTTTTAGGCGCGGAAGAATTTGGATTTGGTTCAGTAGCAATGATTGCTGAAGGCTGCATAATGGCGCGTGTTTGTCATACAAACAAATGTCCTGTCGGGGTAGCTACTCAAAAAGAAGAATTAAGAAAAAGGTTTAAAGGTTTACCTGAAAATGTTGTGAACTTTTTCTTATATATTGCTGAAGAAATAAGACAAATAATGAGTAGTATTGGCGTCTCTAATATGGAGGAATTGATTGGTAATCAGGAATTTCTTACAGCTAGAGATATTAAGCTTCCAAAAACTGCGAATATTGACCTTAGTTCTTTAATTAACAAAGGAGCTCAAAACAAAGATAGATCATGGTTAAAGCATTCTAAGACTGCTCATACGAATGGATATGTATTAGAGGATCATTTATTATCTGAGAATGAATTCATCAATTCTATTAAGAATCATGGAAAATTAACTAAAGAGATAGAAATCAGGAACACTGACAGAAGTGTTTGTGCAAAAATATCAGGTGAAATTGCAGCACTATATGGAAATAATGGATTTAATGGTGAACTAAATCTCAATTTCAAAGGATATGCAGGACAGAGTTTTGGTGCTTTTTTATTAAAAGGAATGCATATCCAATTAATTGGAGAAGCTAATGATTATGTTTGTAAAGGAATGAATGGCGGTGTACTTACTATTGTTCCCCCGCAAGTAGATGAGAAATCTTCAGAGCAAGTAATATTGGGTAATACTTGTCTTTATGGAGCAACAGGTGGTAAGTTATTTGCTTTAGGTAAATCCGGAGAAAGATTTGCCGTTAGAAATAGTGGAGCTACTGCAATCACAGAGGGTTCGGGGGACCATTGTTGTGAATATATGACTGGTGGCAAGATAGTAGTTTTAGGTTCAATAGGAAGAAATATTGGAGCAGGAATGACTGGTGGTATAGCTTATATCCTTGATGAAAATAATGATTTAGAAAATAAAGTGAATAAGGAAATAGTAAGTATTCATAAAATAACTAATCACAAGCAAGAAGAGATTTTATTAGGAATTCTTAATGAATATCAAGAAAAAACAAAGAGTCTAAAAGCATCCAAGATAATCAATAATTGGTCTAATTTTAAAGAAATTTTTAAACTAGTAGTTCCTCCAAGTGAAGAAGAAATGCTTGGTTTATAAAGTTAATAAATGCCTATATTTATTAAGACTGAACTCATAAAAAAAGAATACTTAATTAAAAAAGATAAAAGAAAGAAAATAATCAATGAACATGTCAAATGGATAAAAAATTTAAAGGGAAAAGGAATAAATATCAAAAGCGGGTTTCTGGTTGATGAATTAAAACAATCAGGAGCTGGTGGGTTACTAATTCTTGAAGTTGGAACGTATAAAGAAGCCTTAGAGATCATAAAAAAAGATCCGATGATAAAAAATAATATTGTCGAATGGAAATTAAATGAATGGATTAATATTAATCAATAGATCATTTAATTATCTTGGAAACTTTTTCATGAGTTTCTGAATCTCTTCAGCATGATAACTACTACGAGTTAAAGGGGAACTGACAACTTGCATAAACCCTAATTCATTTTCTCCAAATAATTTAAAATAATTAAATTTCGAAGGGGTAACAAATCTTTGGACCTGAAGATGTTTTGGACCTGGAGATAAATATTGGCCAATAGTAACTATATCTACATCATTTTTTCTTAAATCCAAAAGAAGAGTAAGAACTTCATTGTCCTTTTCTCCTAATCCCAACATAAATCCAGATTTAGTATAAACACTTGGGAAATATTCTCTTGTTCTTTTAAGTAACTCTAAAGTTCTTTGATAGTTTCCTTGTGGCCTTACTTTCCTATACAAAGCTGAGACAGTTTCAATATTATGATTTAAAACATTTGGTCTAGAATCTAAAATCTTTTCAAGTGCTAACCAGTTACCACATAAATCTGGAATTAATAATTCAATAGTTGTTTCAGGAGATTTTTTTCTAACTTCCGAAACACATTTATAAAACTGCGAAGCTCCACCATCATCTAGATCATCTCTATTAACAGAGGTTATCACAACATGTTTAAGTTTCAATCTAAACACAGCCTCTGCTAAACGATCTGGTTCTGTTGGGTCTAAATCTCTCTTGGATCTATCAAAATCAATATCACAATATGGGCATGCTCTAGTACAACCAGGGCCCATAATTAAAAAAGTTGCAGTCCCACTTGCAAAACATTCGCCAATATTAGGGCAGCTTGCTTCTTGACATACAGTATTTAATTTTAAATCACTCAATAAATTTGCAGTATTACCTATTCTCTCAACTTGAGGTGCTTTTACTCTTAACCAATCAGGCTTCGTAACTGTATTTTCAGAAGTATTTGTCAAATTAATTTGTTCAACCCAATTATTTCTAATTTTAATCAAAATAATTTAACTTTACTATTTTTATTTAATTCACTAAAGAAATTAAATTTCTAATTAACGCTGGCATTAATTTAAATATTACTTTTAGAAAAAATACGGCATTTTTCTAATATCTTCCCACAAAAACTAATTATGCAATAAACAAACTGTTCTAATAACATTTACTAATACAATATGCAGAACGTTATTTTTAATATAGTTTTCAAACATCATTATCAAATATTTAATTTGTAATTCTCTTATTATTATTACAATATTATGTTCTATAAAGTGTTTTATCAATAGTATTTGATACAGTTAAAAATATAAGTATTAAAACATTGACTTTTAAATTTAAAAGAAAACGTTTTCTTTTATCTGAAAAAAATAAAAAATGTAAATCTATTGGGTATGCTAGAGCTATAGATAGTGAATTTGATTACTTAAAAGAACAAATAAATTGCCTAAAAAATGAGGGGTGCACCTTAATATTTTCTGAAATCATAAATTTAGATGATGAAATAAAACCCGAACTTAGAAAAGCTCTAAATTATTTATCAAAAGGAGATGAGTTAGTCGTTACAAAACTAGATCGGGCATTTTCTAATAGGAATGAATGTATAAAAACAATCCATAAACTCTTGAATAATGATATTAAGTTGAGAACTTTATCTGGTTTTTTGTCTCCCGAATATTCATCAGAGATATCTTTGTCAGTTTTTAATATTTTATATGAGTTGGATAATTTAGATAATGAGTCTTTGGGAGAAAGGAAAAAAGAACTTATTTTGCAAAGAAGATTAAATGGAAATAATTTAGGTGGCAGACCGAAAATTAGTCCTTTAAAAGAAGCATTAGTGATGAGATTACGTAATGAGGGTTGCTCATATAGATCAATCAGAACTCAAACTGGGATTGCTTTATCAACAATTAGAAGAATAATTTTAGATGGAGATGCTAGCTAATATGAATAAAAAAGAACTTGAAAACCTGATTAAAGAAAATCTTAAAGATACTGCATTACGCATTCATGAATTAGATAATAAAGATAGAAATAGTTTAATAGCTGAATATAAGGAATGGATTCTTAATGACTTGGATTTTGATGAGGTTATGATGTTACCTTACGAAGCCTATACAAATAAATTAGATAGAGATTTCTTAGATGATTTAAATTAATATCAAACAAAATTATTATTATATTTGTAAACAGCCTTTGCTATTTCGGGGAATAAGGTCTCATCTTTGAAGTATTTCTCTCCATTACCAAAAACAACTAATAAAGTCTGTACTGAGTCGTTATGAACCCACCAAGCAGCATCGTGCCTAGCTTGTGACATGAGACCTGCTTTACTCCAGAAATTAATATTCTCCGGTAATCCCTCTCCTAAAAAACCATCTACTTGATTAAGCGGATCATTATTAAGAAAATTCTTATTTAAATTTCTTTTTAAAAAACTTCTTAAATTTAAATTATCTTTTTGATAATCAAGCTTTATCATTATCTCCTCCAAAATCCTAGCAGTAGCATCAGTTGTCATCATATTTCTATTGCTGTTTTCAGTTCCGTAAAATTCTTTTTCTCGACCAAATGGTCCATCATCCCAAGTTTTTTGGCAGCAATTTATTTGATTTAATTCATTCCAATTAAGCCCTTTTAACCAATCATTGATTATTGATCTTTGATATTTCCAATTCTCCCAAGAATCACCTTCTATACATGGACCGCTTGTAGTCCCAGTAATAATATCGATTAAAAAGCTTGTTGCATCATTACTTGAGTAAAAAAGCATTTTATTGACTGCATCACTTATTTCTTGGGTTAATAATATTTTTTTTGTATCAATCCATGAGTATGCAGCAAGGGCATAAATTAGCTTTACTATGCTTGCAGGATAAATTAATTTTCTATTATTGATTCCAAATCCACAGCCTTTATTTATATGATTACTTTCACTTTTATAATTGATCCAAGTTATTGCGATATCATTCCTTAAATTTTCTATATTATTGGAGCAAACTCTTTCTAAAATATCATTTAAGGCTAAACCCATTTCTTCTTGTAAATAATAAAAAGACATTTTATGAAAGAACATATAGACCCTATCTCACTATTTAAGCAAACTAATTTTTCAAACACTATTTGGTGGAAAGTAAAAATTAATATTTCTGGATATCAAAATGAAACTGAAAATAATTTAGTGACGGAAATAGTCAAAAATAGAATTTTTAGACTTATTTACCCATGTCTTTATCAAAGTAAATATAAATTATCCAGGATATTGGTTCAATTTTATGAAGATGGCTATATCTGCTGGATTGATTTAGATAAATTATCTATTGAGAAATTTGATTTGAAAAACAGTTTTGTCGAATCTGATCAAATATTAATACAAGCAAAAATTCCATTGATTCTTAATTGGATCAAAGATCGATCTAAGGTAAAAAATATATATCTTTGGGGTGGTACTTCAGGTCCTAATTTCGACTGTTCTGGGTTAATTCAAACAGCTTTTTTAAATCATGAAATTTATATACCTAGGGACTCTTATCAAATTAAAAGTTTTTGTAAGCATCTTTTCAATTTCAAAGAAAATAATAAATCACTTAAAAAAGGAGATATTTTATTTTTTGGAAATAAAAATAAATGTGATCATGTTGGTATTTATAAAGGAAATGGACTTTATTTCCATAGTTCAGGTATAGATTACGGAAGAAATGGTATAGGAATAGACACTTTAAAAGACACTAACGATAAAATTTCTCTACATTATCAATCAAAACTTATTTCTGCAGGAAGAATCATTAGATCTTACAGATGGGATAAATCTATCAGGTAGTATTTTATTTAAAAACTGACTATTGAGAATATGGTCTAGTTAAATAATAAAATCAACCAGTGGTCCAAATATTTTTAACAATTGGCATTATGGTATCTAAATGGAGAGTTCCTACAAGAAGCCATGCAAAAACAGCTCCACCACAACCACCTAACCAAAACCCGCTTGTAAAATCGGCCCATCCTGTTCTAGTAAACAAGTCTGCAGGAGGATTATATACGGTAGCGTCTGGAGGCTGAACATTAGGAGATTTTCCAGGAGCATTATAAAGAACCAAAAGCCCTGTTAATATGTGAACAGCACCTATCGTTGCTAGTAGTCCTGCCGTTAATGCGAAATCAGAATTTCTTAACGGACCAGTCATAGAAAATGGACCATATAAAAGATATCCAAAAGCTGCTCCAGTTTCTAAACCTCTAAAATTTGGAGAAATCCCTTCTCTATAAAAAGGTAAATTATTAATAAATGCCTTTGTAAAGTAACCACTATTAACAGGTGTCGCAAGATTTCCAACACATGGATCTGAAACTGGTTTAACCGCCCATTGATTTGCGATACCAATGTCACTTGGCTGAACAGAATTATCTATATATTTCTCATCAAATTTAATAGAACTTGTTGATTCTGAGAATGATTTTTGAAAGTCGCTCATTTTTAATAAGAGTGTAATTTGAATTTATTTAATCAGTAGCTGTAATCAATCTTCCAATTAATACAAGAAATACTGCTGGGGTTACTAGACCAATCAATGGGACAAAGATTGATGGTAAGAACGTTGAAAAATCAGATGGCATAATCTTTTAAAGATCTTTGCACACTTTAGTATTTAAAGGACAAATAATGTTAATTTTATTACTGGATGATATAAAAATTATTAACTTTAAATATGCTCAATTTTCTCTCAATAGTTCTCATCATTTTAATAATATTTTTTATAGTAATTTTCAAGCGAAAATATATATTAAATGCTTTTAATAAAAAGAAATTATATCCAATGAAAGAAATGCATAAAGAAAATAATCTAATAACCTCTTCAGAAAAAAAATATAATCATTACCAAAATAGTTCTTATAAGTACTCAGAGTTTTATAAAAGAAAACTAAGAGAAAAAATGAATAACTTTTTTAATGGTTCAGCAGAAGATAAATTGAAAGCATTAAAATTAGCAGAAGGATTAGCCGATAAATCTACATTACCCATACTCAGACGAGGTTTAAAAGATATGGATCCAGAAATAGTAGAACTTTCAGCTTCTCTCATAGGAAAATTCAAATAAATATTCAGTTATCTATTTTAGTTTGAATTTTTCTAATCCTGTAAATTGGCCTGTTTTGACTTTCATGATAAGTTCTAATTAAAAGTTCGCTTAATAAGCCAAAACTAAATAATTGAACACCTGCAATACCTAGTATTAAAGCGAACATAAGCATAGGTCGATTACCTATATCTTCACCTAGTATTTTTATAATGAATAAGTAAGATGTCATTCCAAGACTAACTAAAATACTTATAATTCCAACGAAACCAAATCCATACATTGGTCTTGTTAAGAATTTAGTCATAAACCAAACTGTAAGCAAATCCATTAAAACCCTAAACGTTCTATCAATCCCATATTTACTAGAACCGTATTTTCGCCTTCGATGGTTAACTTTAATTTCTTTAATTTTAGCTCCTTCAATTTTTGCTAATACAGGTAAAAACCTATGAAGTTCGCCATATAGCTTTATATCATCTAATATTTCTTTTTTGAAAGCTTTTAGTGAACAGCCATAATCATGCAACTTTAAACCTGTAACATTAGCAATTAACTTATTTGCAATTTTAGATGGTATCCGTCTATTAATTAATTTATCTTTTCGATCGTATCTCCATCCACAAATTAAATCATAGCCATTATTTAAATGTGAAATTAATTTCGGGATATCATTGGGATCATTTTGCAGATCTCCATCTAAAGTAATTACGACTTGTCCACTAGAATTATCAAAACCTGCAGCCATTGCTGCTGTTTGTCCGTAATTCGTTCGAAGCGAAATAACTGATAATTCCTTAATCTTAATAGTTAATTCATCTAATACAATTGAAGTGTTATCTTTAGATCCATCATTTACGACAATTATTTCAAAATTTAATTTATTAGAATGCATCACATATAAAACTTCATCTAATAAATATTCAATACTCTCACTTTCATTGAAAACAGGGATAATAATAGAAATTAACTGATTAGGATTTTTCATATAAGTAGCGATTAATAATCTTCTAATTTTAACTTAAACAAGAACAATAAAATTAACAAAAAAAAATCACCACAATTGTGGTGATTTAAATCATTTTTAAAAAGTTTATCCAAACTTACCTGAAGTAGATGCTATTACAAATGCTCCAAAAGTAAGGATATTTCCAATTGTGAAATGAGCTAACCCAACTAATCTTGCTTGAACAATTGAAAGAGCAACTGGCTTATCTCTCCAACCTACAAGGTTCGCAATTGGAGTACGCTGATGGGCCCATACTAATGTCTCAATTAGTTCTTGCCAGTAACCTCTCCATGAAATCAAGAACATGAACCCAGTCGCCCATACAAGATGTCCAAATAGGAACATCCAAGCCCAGACAGAAAGTGAATTAACACCAAACGGATTGTATCCATTAATTAGTTGAGCAGAATTGAGCCATAGATAATCTCTAAACCAACCCATTAAGTAAGTGCCAGACTCATTAAATTGAGCAACATTACCTTGCCATATCGCTAAATGTTTCCAATGCCAATAGAAAGTTACCCAAGCTATTAAGTTCAAAGCCCAGAACATTGCAAGATACATAGCATCCCAAGATGAACTATCGCATGTACCGCCACGACCAGGACCATCACAAGGGAATGCATAACCCAAATCTTTCTTATCAGGAATTAGTTTTGTTCCTCTAGCATCTAAAGCTCCTTTAATAAGAATTAATGCTGTTGTATGAAGTCCAAGAGCAATAGCATGATGAACTAAGAAATCCGCTGGACCTATTGGTAAAAAAGCACTTAATGCATCTTGTCTATTAATTAAATCCATCCAGTAATGATTTCCTGGTAAAGAATTTGCAGCCACACTCGCTGCACTAGTAGGATCCGAAAGAAGTGCGTTAAATCCATACATCATCTTTCCTTGAGCTGCCTGTACAAACTGAGCGAATACAGGTTCAATCAAAATTTGTTTTTCAGGATTTCCAAAAGCTACAACAACATCGTTATGAACATATATTCCTAATGTATGAAAACCTAGGATCATAGTCACCCAGCTTAAATGGCTTATAAGAGCTTCTTTTGTTCCTAATACACGAGCCAATACATTATCTTTATTAAGTTCAGGATCATAGTCTCTAACAAAGAATATTGCTCCATGAGCAAAAGCACCAACCATTAAAAACATGGCTATGTACTGATGATGGGTGTATAAAGCTGACTGTGTCGTGTAATCTCTTGCAATAAAGGCATACGAAGGAAGAGCTCCCATATGTTGAGCCACTAAGGAAGTAGCTACACCAAGAGCAGCTAACGCTAAACCTAGCTGAAAGTGAAGAGAATTAGTAACAGTTTCATAAATACCATCATGATTAATTCCAAAACTACCTTTATGAGGATCTAGTGGATGTCTTGTATTATGTGCTTCTGTAATTTCTTTTAAACTATGTCCAATACCGAACGTATTTCTATACATATGTCCAGCAATTATAAATACAGTACCTATTGCAATATGATGATGAGCTATATCAGTTAACCATAATGCTTCACTTTGAGGATGAAGTCCGCCTAAAAAAGTAAATATTGCTGTACCAGCACCCTCTGTGGTTCCAAATACTTGCTCTAAAGTATCTGGATTCTGAGCATATGCTCCCCAATTAAGTGTAAAGAAAGGAGCTAAACCTGCAGGATGAGGAAGAACTGTTAACCAATTATCCCAACCTACATGAATACCTCTAGATTCAGGAATTGCAACGTGAACTAAATGTCCTGTCCAAGCAATACTACTAAAACCAAATAAAACGGCAAGATGATGATTTAATCTAGATTCATTGTTTTTAAACCATGCAAGTGATGGTCTGAATTTTGGTTGCAAATGTAGCCAACCAGCAAATAAGGTCCAGCAAGCCAATATACTCATAAAAATTGAGGCTTGGAACAGTTGCTCATTAGTTCTCATTCCAATTGTGTACCACCAATGATATAAGCCTGAATAAGCTATATTTACAGGTCCGCTTGCTCCTGCCTGTGTCATCGCTTCTGTAATACCTGATCCAAAATGAGGATCCCAAATAGCATGAGCTATAGGACGAACATGAGTTGGATCAAGTACAAATTGCTCAAAATTACCTTGCCAAGCGATATGGAATAGATTACCGGCTACCCAAAGAGCGATTATTGCTAGATGTCCGAAATGTGTAGAAAATAACTTTTGATAAAGCTTTTCTTCAGTCATACCATCATGACTTTCAAAGTCATGAGCAGTAGCTATTCCGTACCATATTCGGCGAGTTGTAGGGTCCTGAGCTAGACCCTGGTTAAATGATGGAAATTTTGTTGCCATTGTATTAAAAAGGAGAAGTTCAGGTTATTTAGCCAAGCCCGAAAAGGCGAGCATGGAAGAATGCCCAAGTAGTAGCTATGCCACCCACTAAGAAGTGAGTTACGCCAACCGCACGACCTTGAGTAATTGATAGTGCTCTTGGTTGAATTGTTGGAGCAACTTTCAATTTATTATGTGCCCAAACAATTGATTCAAATAGTTCTTGCCAGTAACCTCTTCCACTGAATAGGAACATTAAGCTAAAGGCCCAAATAAAGTGAGCACCTAAGAACATTAAGCCGTACATACTTATTGCTTGACCATAACTTGTCAATACTTGTGCTGCTTGAGCCCATAAAAAGTCTCGTAACCATCCGTTTATAGTGATTGCACTTTGTGCAAAATTCCCTCCTGTTAGCCCCCAAACATCACTTTGCATTTTCCAAGAAAAATGGAAAATAACAATTGATAGGCAGTTATACATCCAGAAAAGTGCTAAGAAAACATGGTCCCAAGAAGAAACTTGACATGTACCTCCTCTACCAGGACCATCACATGGGAATCTAAATCCTAGTGATGCTTTATCAGGGATTAATCTAGAGCTTCTTGCATAAAGGACACCTTTAAGAAGAATCAAAACAGTTACATGTATCTGGAATGCATGAATATGGTGAATCATCAGATCAGCTGTTCCCAAAGGAATTGGGGAAATCGCAACCTTTCCACCTACTTCAACTAAACTTCCGTTAAATACTTCACTTATAGCTTTATGAGGTAAGGCTTCTGCTGTACCAGCCAATATTGAAGTACCAACCGCGGAAGCTTGAATGCTTTGAACCCATTGAGCAAATATTGGTTGTAGCTGAATTGCAGAATCACTAAACATATCTTGAGGTCTTCCTAAAGCTCTCATTGTATCGTTATGAATATAGAGTCCAAAACTATGGAATCCTAACCACATACAAACCCAATTAAGATGACTTATTAACGCATCTCTAGCTTTTAAAATCCTATCTAGAACATTATCTATATGTTTTGCTGGATCGTAATCTCTTACCATCGCTATACCTGCATGAGCTCCAGCACCAACTATAAATAATCCACCTATCCACATATGATGAGTAAACAAACCAAGCACAGTCATGTAATCAGTCGCAATGTATGGATACGGAGGCATCGCATACATATGATGAGAGATCAAGATGCTAAGAGAACCGAGCATTGCTAAGTTTACAGAAAGCTGTGCATGTCTACTTTCAGCCATAAAATCAAAAAGACCTTGGTGCCCCTTAGGTGCTGGGAAAAGAATAGGATCTCCTTGTTGTGCATCTAATATCTCTTTCATACTATGACCAATTCCATAATTAGTCCTATACATATGACCAGCAATTATAAATAAAACAGCAATTGCAACATGATGATGAGCAATATCAGTCATCCATAAACTTCCTGTTACTGGATTAAGCCCTCCCTTGAAAGTTAAGAAATCTGAAAAAGCAAACCAGTTTAAACTAAAGAAGTTACCTGTACCACTTGCTAGTCCTGGAAATATTTGACCGACAATTTGAGGATCACACAATTGATGAGGCATTGGCATATCAGCAATTGTCGCTATCTCTTTACCGTTAATAAGTAGTGGACTTCCAGCATCAATAGCATCTAGAAGAGCTGCTGTAGGAGCACCAATATGAATAATATGACCCGCCCAAGCTAAAGAACCAAGTCCTAAAAGACCTGCGAGATGATGATTCATCATAGACTCAACATCTTGGAACCATTCAATTTTTGGAGCAGCTTTATGATAGTGGAAGATACCTGCATGAAGCATTAGTGCAGCCATTACTACTGCCCCAATAGCTAATGCCATCAATTCACTTTCATTTGTAATTCCCCATGCTCTCCACATATGGAATATTCCAGAACTTATTTGTATCCCGTTGTAGTTAGCACCTAAATCACCATTAAGCATCTCTTGTCCAACTATTGCCCATACTTGTTGAGCTCCAGGTTTTACATGGGTAGGATCAGCTAGCCATCCTGAATAATTTGAAAACCTCGCTCCATGGAAAAATGCAGCACTCATCCATATAAAAATGACAGCAAGGTGTCCGAAATGAGCTGAGAAAATTTTTCTTGTAGCTTCTTCAGCATCTCCTGTATGTATATCAAAATCATGGGCATCTGCATGCAAATTCCAAATCCAAGTTGTGGTTTTTGGACCTTTGGATAATTTACTAGACCAGAAACCTGGTTTATCTAATTTGGCAAAATCAATAGGTCTGGGATCAGCCTTGACGGGTGATTCCAAAATCTTTTTGTCTTTTTCTCCACTTTCTGGTGGGCTAATGGTCATCTAGCACCTCTAAATAATTGAGACCCTTAAGTAGATTTATCACACCTATAAGCCTACTTATTAATAGTATGCTTGTAAGGAACGAGAGAATCAAAACTTAAGATTTTCGTTACCAAAAATAATAGGCTAAAGATTCTTTGATCATGCAGGAAAGTAACAAATGTTTCATTGATTGTTACTTTTCAATATTTCTATTAAATCCCTTTATGCAACAAGGTTCTAAGTATATTTACTCATTAATCTTGAATAAATCTTAAATTTCTTTTTATATTTCATTCCATATTCTTTAATTACAGCAACAAGATATAATTTTTAGAAGATAATAAAGAACTTTTTAAAATTGGAAGGAATTGCAATAGGTTTTTCAGATACTTCACAAGAGATTTTAAAGAGACTAAAAAAAACAGAATTTATAAATGAGATTTATGTCGCGAGTTCATCTTTTAAAACTTTAAAGGAAGACCATAATATTTTATCCATAAAGCCAAAATCAATTCTGCGAGAAAAATGGGACAAATTGGATTTGATTATCTTTATCGGATCAGTAGGTGCATCAATTAGACTTATTTCTCCTTTATTATCCTCCAAAGATAAAGATCCTGGAGTAGTTGTTATTGATAAGAAAGGATCAAAAATTGTTCCAATTATTGGCGCTCATCAATCAAATATCCAAAACATTGCATTTCAAATATGTAATTTATTTGGTGGTGAAATAATCGAGACTAATAATTCAATTGATCAGAATTACTTAAATATTGACTCATTTGGAAATCAATGGGGATGGAAAAGATCTGGAGATATAAAGGACTGGTCAAAATTAGTAATCAAGCAATCTAATAATAAAGAGATTTTTTGTAGCCAATTATCAGGAAACAATTTATGGAAAACTTCTGAAGTAGGAAATACTATTACTCAATTATCAGACAAAGATTATGAGCAAAAGAAATCAATTTTTCATATATCTATATTCGATAATCATAAAAACACTTGGCATCCGCCAACTTTATGGATTGGTTTAGGTTGTGAGCGAAATACTAGCAAAGAATTAATTGAAGACTCTTTACAAAGTTTTTTAGTCACTAATAATTTATCTTCATTATCAATCGCAGGTTTTGCAACTGTTGATTTAAAAAAAGATGAGAAGGCAATTTTAGAGATCTCAAAAGAAAAAAATTTACCTATAAAATTTTTTACATCTGAAGAGCTCTCTTCAATAAATACCCCAAACCCATCGAATGTAGTACTCAATGAAATTGGTACACCTTCAGTTGCTGAGGCAGCTTGCATGCTGGCTGCAGGAAAAGGTTCAAAACTATTGAAAGAAAAGAAAATTTTTAAAAGTATCGATTCTTCAAAAAGTACGTTTGGTGCAGTAACTATTGCAGTCTCTGAATCTAAAAATCAATATTCCCCATTAACTGGTGAGATTCATGTTATTGGTAGTGGGCCAGGAGATATTTCCTATTTAACAAATGATGCTAGAAAAGCTTTATCAAAATGTTCTATTTGGATTGGATACAAAATGTATTTGGATCTAATTAAACCTCTTAAAAGGAAAGACCAAGTAATGATTGAAAGCAATCTTACTGAAGAGAAAGAGAGATGTGAGAAAGCTATAAAACTTGCTGAAGAGGGAATAAAAGTAGCACTAATATCCTCTGGCGATGCAGGTTTTTATGGGATGGCTGGCCTCCTTTTAGAATTAATTCAAAAAGTTCATAAAGATTTTAGGCCTAATTTTGAAGTACATCCAGGAATAAGTAGCATGCAGTTAGCTGCAGCAATTGGTGGCGCTCCATTAATGAATGACTTCTGTTCAATCAGTTTGAGTGATAAGTTAACCCCTTGGGAAACTATAGAAAAAAGAATTGCAGGTGCTTTATTAGGAGACTTTGTAATTGCTATTTTCAATCCACAATCACTTGAAAGAGATTGGCAATTAAAAAGAGCGATAGAATTATGCTTAGGATATAGACCAGGAAATACTCCAGTCTTGGTAGGAAGACAAGTAGGCAGGGAAAATCAATCCAAGAGCTTTTTTAGTTTAGATAGTATGCCTTTACAAGATATAGATATGCTATCAATAATAATTATTGGTAATTCTAAAACTACTTTGGTTGATGATATATTTTTAACTCCAAGAGGATATTTAAAACAGTAACGTGAAACTACATCTTATATTGATCATTGAAAAAATTTTTTTTTTGCTTTTTTTGCAAGAGAATATTAATGTTTAATAAATAGTTTTGAGATTAATTCTTTGAATAATATTGGTGTAATTTTATTTGATATAGATGGTGTTATACGGAGCGTAGAAAACAGTTATAGACTTTCACTAAAAAAAACAGTTTATCGATTTTGCGGCTGGGATCTTAGTTATAAAGATATAGATAATGCAAAAAACGAAGGTATCTGGAATAACGATTGGGATTTAAGTTTAGAACTAATAAAGAGGCATATTAAAAGCAACAATCTAAAACTTA
Source organism: Prochlorococcus sp. AG-388-A04 (assembly GCA_003279935.1). GTDB lineage: Bacteria > Cyanobacteriota > Cyanobacteriia > PCC-6307 > Cyanobiaceae > Prochlorococcus_A. The sequence continues at coordinate 65,397 of QCGL01000006.1, read as the reverse complement.
AACCACCCAAAAGAGAAGATATAATCAGATGTTTTGAAGACTTCTACTTTGGTGGGAATCCAAATAAAGATAGTAATGACTGGTCTGGCTTTATTAGAAATGAGGAGTTATTAGTGGAAAAAGAATTTTTTACATTATTAAGTGTAAAAAGGATTAGTTGGGGATTTGTTAGTGGAGCAGAATCAGCATCTGCAAAATTTGTTTTAGAACAGAGATTAAAATTAGAATCTCCTCCTTTAATAGCAATGGGTGATGCTCCTGATAAGCCAGATCCTCAAGGCTTTCTTTATTTAGCAAGCAAGCTTTCCGAAAGTAGTTTAGGTGATAAAAATGTACCTATTGCATATGTCGGTGACACAATTGCTGATATCAATACTGTTTCTAATGCAAAAAAAAGAATTCCAAATCAAAAATTTATAAGCATTGGAGTAGCTCCTCCCCATCTCCATTTAAAATCTAGGATTAAAGAACGTATTTCATATGAATCAAAACTCAAAGAGGCAGGAGCTGATTTAATTCTAAATACAGTAAAAGATCTAAAAAATATAGATATTGATTTTTTTAAAAAATTCCAAGAATAAAAATAATTCTTATAAATAATTACGGAGAGAGAGTTCATTAGAGTAAACCTGAATGGAAGCATATGAAACTATATGAAAGTATAAAAAATAAGAAAGGAGATTTTCCTACCCTAAACCCAACCCCCTTATCTTTTTACTGCAATTTAACCCCTTAATTAAAAGATAGGAAAGAAATCAAAAAACTAATTTTTTTATGATTTCTCTAATTTAGATATTCTCTTTTTTATTTCATCTAATTCATCTGAAACACTTTTATCAATTTCACCTTTAAAATTTGATTCTATTTTTTCAGATAATATTTCCTTGACCAAAGCATTTAATTTAATATTTTTCGAAAGGGCCATAAATTTAAGATTTTTAAGTAAATCCTCGTCAATTTCTATATTTAATTGCGTTCTTTTTCTCATTACTTCATTTTAGTTATGAAAATACACTCATACAATTTTTTGTAATTTTTTTAGTTAATTTTATCAATATTAGAAATTTGTATATTATGTACTTCTCTAAACTAGTTTTCTAGTTATGTTTATTAAAGATGAAAATGATCTTGATTTAATTATTTTACTTGGAAACTTTTTATCTAAATGAATAAAAAAGTGCTGAGCATAATCTTGGAAGAAGAAGTTTTAAAAAACTTAAAAAATTATGCTGCCAGAGAAAGTATGTCTATTGAAGAATATATTATAAAAGTCCTAGAAGAATTTAATAATGGTAAGTGACGAAGAAACAATTATTCAATTATTAGATAACTTTACAGCGAATGATTATGGTGAGTTTTTGCTTAATCATGCAACGAAAGATTTTTTATTTATTCGCCCAAGTGGTAATCCAATAGATGCTTCAGGTTTAATCGAAATGAGAACTTCTGGTGACTTATCTTTCGATGGATATACGGATGTTCAAAAAATTCATAAATTAGAATTTCTTTTAAAAGATGTTGCTATGTGTGTTTTCACCTTGAGATCTAGCTTCGTATACAAAGACATTCAAAATAGTGATTTAGCTACTGTTACCTCGATAATAAAAAAAATTGATCATCAATGGAAATTCTTATGGATGCATAGATCATCTGGAGATTCAGACCCTTCACTATGGGACTTACACTTGTAATGGGAATAAAAAAGATTAACCTTATTCAAAGTGTTCTTTGATCAGCTTCAAGAAAAGAATAAAATATTTTAGCTAGATAACTATAGACCTAAAAGCTAGTATACTAGAATCTAGTTGATTTATGATTTTTGAGAGTTCAAGAAAATATTCCTGAAAAATTTTTTGGATTACTTTCATTTAAAAGTAATTTTAAATTGCTTTTTATTGTTAATTTTTTAATATCTGTTTTTATATTTGACCTCGCCAAGGCAGACAGTGATAATACAACTTTGAAGAGTAATGCAGAGCTTGCAGTAGATTATTCAGATTCAAGAAGTAAATTAGAAGACCTCAATCTTGATTCAGAAATTATTGAACTAACTCTTGAAAATGCAAAAAATAGAACTGAGATTGATATTGATTATTCAAATCCAAAAAATGAATTGGAGGACTACATTGTTGATACTGGAGATTCTCTATTAATTGAATTTAAAAATAAACCAAGAGGTTTGGGATTAATTGAATGGGAATATGATCCAGAAAATATATCCTATTTGAACCCTAGAAATGACTTAAGAAATTACAAATTAGATGAGGGAGATACTTTAGCGATTAAATTTTCAAAAACTCCGGAGCTAAACGTTAACCAGAAAATTGATCAGGAAGGAGAAATATATCTTTCTCGTTTGAAAGCAACTTATGTAAAGGGTCTCAATATATATCAATTAAAAAAATTGTTAAAAGAAAAATATAAAGAATTCCTTATTGATCCTGAAATTGAAATCCGAATTTCAAGCTTTAGATTTATGGGTTCTGGAATATATTCCATTAATAACGAAGGAGAGCTCATGCTCCCACTCCTTAAAGAAACTTACGTTAGGGGGTTAACTACAAATGAAATATCTAATTTATTAAGTAAAAAATATTTAAATTCGGAATATATTTCTTCAGAAGTAGAAGTTAGAATAGCTAACTTTAAACCCCAAAGAATCTTAATATCTGGCGAAATAAGAAATCCTGGAGTCTATAAATTCTCAGGTTATAGTTCTGGAGAGTTTCTTTCAATAAAAAATTTAAATGATGATACTTCTCAAAAAGGAGAAATGGAAAATGATGCTGCAAACTCTATTTCAAAAGAAATTGATGGCGATAATATGACTAAAGGGCAATTGAATATAAGAGAATCAAATACATCTTTAAATCAAAATGCTCAGAACAATATTAGTAGGCAAGATTTTCAAATAAAAAGACCATCCCAAAATTTTACTACTATCTCAAATGCAATTAGAAAAGCTGGAGGAATAACTTCTAAAACTGATTTATCTCGCATCGAAATCATAAGAGATATACCTATTGGTAAAGGAGGTGGAAAGCAAAGAGCAGTAGTCGACTTTACTTCATTTATAAATAATAGTGATCCTACCAACGATATAAGATTATTTGATGGAGATAGAATATTTTTTCCAGAATTAAGTAAGTCTTATGCAAAACAAATTCCAAAATCTATTTTAACTGGTCTTTCTCCAAAATTCATAACAGTAAATATTTTTGGTCGAGTTGAAAATCCTGGAAATTTAATATTACCTTTAGAAGCTACATTATCAGATGCGATTGATTTGAGTGGGCCAATAAGACCTTTATCAGGAAAGATAGTTTTAATTAGATATGAAGCAGATGGGACAATTATAAAGAAAAATATTTCTTATTCTGCTAGAGCAAAAAAAGGTTCAAAAAGGAATCCTTTTGTAAGAGAAGGAGATTTAATATCTGTAAAAAATAGTTTTTTAGGAAAAAGTACAGGAATTATTGGTGAATTTACAGCCCCATTTGTTGGGATTTATTCAACCAAAGAATTAATTGAAGGTTTTAATGATTAATTACTACTTCTCTTGCCTAATTATCCTCCGAAATTTTTCTATATATGGACTATCTAAACCATCATAAAATTAAATAAAATGATTGAAAATTCAACCCAAAATATTGCAGATTCTCAAATAAAAGAGGAGATTAACGATGAAATAGATTTCAGATTAATATTAAATTTTCTTTTAAGAAATAAATCATTTATTGGTTTAATCTCTTTTATAACTTTTATTTTTGGAATTTTATATTCATTTACGCTTAAAGAAGTTTGGGAAGGTCAATTTCAAATAGTTTTAACAGACAATTCTAATACACTTGGAATTGATTCTCCATTAGCAAATCTTGCAGGAATAACTCAAAGCAAAGGGAATGAATTAAAGACTGAAGTAGGTATTTTAAAAAGTCCTTCAGTTTTGATGCCTGTCTTTGAGTTCGCAAAATTACAAAAAGATCAATCTCTTTCAAAGAATTTGCGGTTTTCATCTTGGAAAAAAAGCAACCTTAATATTCAATTAGAACAAAATACTTCAATCTTAAATATTTCTTATAAAAATACAAATAAAAATACAATAATTCCTGTTTTAAATAAAATGAGTATTTCATATCAACAATATTCAGGGAAAAATAAAAGAAGAAGTCAGGAATTAACAAATAATTCTTTAAAGGAGCAAATTTCACTTTTTAAAAAGAATAGTGCTAACTCCTTAAGGGCTGCTCAAGAATATGCTATCGATCAAGATCTCGTTTTCTACGATTTAGAAAAAGAAACTCAAAATAATATAAACAAAAATCCTGATCAATTTATTCGTAATAATCCTCTTCAAGCACCAAATATTGGGATAGAAAATGCTCGTGTAAAAGCAGCTAATCAAATTAGAAAAATTAATTTGCAGCTCATGAAGATTAAAGAATTAAATGATTCTGAAGAGCTTCATTATATTAGTTCAACAATTCCTACTTTAGTTGATGAAGGCTTACCCAAAGCTTTAAGCGATATCGAAGCAGCTCTTTTAGAAGAAAGATTAAAATATACCGATAAAGATATTGTGATTGTAAATTTAATTAAAAAAAGAAACTTAGCAATAGATTTGCTAAAGAATAGAACTATTAAATATTTAGAGGTCCAAAAATTAGATGCTGAAGCTACTATGAAAGCTGCAATGAGACCTAAAGGCGTCTTATTAAAATATAAGGAGCTTATTAGAGAAGCGCAAAGAAACGAACAAACCTTGATCCAACTTGAGGATAAATTTATTTTATCCAACTTAGATTTAGCAAGTCAAGAAGATCCTTGGGAATTAATTACTAAGCCTACATTATTAGAAAAACGAGTTTCACCTAACAGAAAAAGAATAGCTTTATTGAGTGGAATAATGGGATTTATTTTGGGTATTGTAATTACTATGCTTAAGGAAAAAAAATCAGGCATAATATATGATTTTGCAGAAATAAAGAGATTAATTCCAATAAAATTAATATCACAAATTAATTTATCTAAGATAGATCTTGAGACTCAGAATTTATTATTTATTAAAGATTTACTGAATAAAAAATCAAATAGTGTAGTTAATTTTATGCCTATTGGAAATATCGAAGAAAAAGAATTAGCCAACCTTAAAGAGTCTTTAATCAAAGAAAAATTTACAAAAGACATTAAATTTTCTTCTAATGAAGATGAAACTAAAGATTACTCTAATTATTTAATTTTAAAATTAGGTTGTATAAATTATTCTGATGTTTCTATTCTGAAAAAACGTCTTGAATTTCTTGAAAATAACTTTAATGGTTTGGTAGTTTTATATTAATAATTGATATATTTCATTAAAATTTAATTTTTAATAGAGTATTCCTTTACTTTAAGTTTGTAGTATCAAACGATTTAGGCAAATTTTGGCTAGAAATTACAACTTAAGATACTTGTTTTTTGTACTAAATAGAAAGATAATTGAAAGTTTTTCTGATCTTCCTAAATTTGCAAAAATCATAGTATGACTCGCTTCTGGAACATTATAAACTACAATGCTTTTCCAAGAACACGGAGAGGGAGGGATTCGAACCCTCGACAAAAGTTACCTCCTGTAACTCCTTAGCAGGGAGCCGCTTTCAACCACTCAGCCACCTCTCCAGTTCTTATACATTATCAATTTTTAAGCAAACATTCAAAATTAGTTATTTAATCGAAATGTCTAATCAACTTGTACTCTTGGCAATCTATTTTTAAAAGAGCAAAGAATTTCCCAAGGAATGCTATTACATTTGTCTGCCCAGTCAATCGGAGAAATTGATTTGTCTCCCTCAGACCCTAGTAATAGCATGGTACTCCCAACATTAATATCATTAGAATCTGTAATATCTACCATCATTTGATCCATTGTGATAGATCCAACTTGAGGATAAAGTTTTTTATTATGAATCACACTTATTTTGCCAGAAAGATTTCTAATGATGCCATCAGCATAACCAATACTTAAAACTGCTAACTTTGTTTTTCTATCACTAACAAATTTATTTCCATAACTAACTCCAATACCTTTTTCAATAGTACGAACAAAGGTAACTTTAGCCTTTAAAAATAAAGCAGGTTTAAGAAATAACTTTTCATTTATCTCTACTAATGGTTCATAGCCATACATTGACAAGCCAACACGTACCATATCAAATTGAAAATTCTTGCCCAGTATCATGCCAGCAGAATTAGCAAGATGAATTTTTATATTTTGTGTATTATCAACATTTATAAGTTTCAATAATTCTTGAAATTTTTCTCTTTGTAATTGGGTACTGCTTTTGGGATTTAATACATTCTTTTCATCTGCGCAGGCTAGATGACTATATATTCCCTTAATAGAAATATTTTCAAGTGATTTAATATTATTAAATTGTTGAACAAACTGATCACATTCAAATCCTAATCTTGACATCCCAGTATCAACTTTTAGATGCAACGAGAATTTAAAATTATTACTCTCTCCAATGTTATTACAAATCAAGCACTCCCTGATAGTACTAACGGTTGGCATCAAATCATTTCTAAAACATATTAATAGATCTTTTTTTGTATAAAGATTACCAAGCACAAGAATTGGGGCATTTATTCCAAAAGAACGAAGCTTTATACCCTCCTTTAAGGTTGCTACTCCTAATTGAGAAGCGCCACCTTTAATAGCATTTTCAGATACTACTTTTGCATCATGTCCATATCCATCAGCCTTAACAACTGCCATGAATTCACAATTATTTTTTAATTTTGATCTTAATTGCCTTACGTTTGACTCTATTGCTTTACCACTTACTTCTATCCACGCTCTTTGAGTTGGATCTATTTCTCCTTCAAAACTTGGAAGAGTATCAAAATTATTTTTTCGATTATTCAAAGGATTGGAATTAATGATTGCGCGATTATATGCGCTTATTTAAATATACCGCTAGCATGACATGTAAATTGATTTTTGGCATGGGCCAGACACTTGTTTTAAATGCATCTTATGAACCTTTAAACATTACTTCTTGGCGAAGAGCTGTAATTTTAATGATCAAAGGTAAAGCTGAAAGTTTAGAAGAAGATCAATCATATGCCATACATTCTGGGCATAATCTTCCTACTGTTATTAGGCTTCGCTACTACGTTAAAGTCCCCTTTCGGGAAGTATCACTTACAAGAAAAAATATACTTCTTAGAGATAATAACTCATGTCAATACTGTAACCATAGAGGTAGTGATTTATCAATAGATCATGTTTTACCAAGAAGCAGAGGTGGAACTGACAACTGGGAAAATGTAACAACTGCATGCCTTCGATGTAATGTCCAAAAAGGTAATAGGACCCCTCAAGAAGCAAATATGCCTTTAAAACGAAAGCCCTATCGTCCATTAAGTAATCTAAATTTTGAAGCTACAAGGCAAATAGACTCTGGGAAACACAAAGAATGGAGTAAATATGTGATTGGTTTAGCTGTTTAAAATAAATTAATTTTCACTCTCATTAAAATCTTCTAACATCCTTTTTTGTTCCTGTGCTAAACAAGCATCAATAACTTCATCTAATTGTCCTGCCAGAATTGGCTCTAACGAAAAATTGGATCCCAGCCTATGATCAGTAGTTCTATTATCCTTAAAATTATAAGTTCTAATTTTTTCGCTTCTATCTCCACTTCCAACTTGCATTAACCTTTGTGACCTCTCCTTAGCATTAGCTTCTTTTAATTGTATCTCATATAATTTAGCTCTTAGAATTTCCATAGCTCGCTCACGATTTTGTAGCTGAGATCTTTCTTGAGTACAAAATACTCTGATACCTGTTGGCTTATGAATTAGATCAATTGCAGTCTCTACCTTATTAACATTTTGACCTCCAGCACCACCTGATCTAGCTGTACCAATTTCTATCTCAGTTGGATCAATCTTAACTTCTACTGGATCAGCCTCAGGCATAACCGCTACTGTTGCAGTAGAAGTATGAACTCTGCCTTGAGATTCAGTTGCTGGAACTCTTTGAACTCTATGAACGCCTGCCTCAAATTTCAATTGACTATAAACAGAATCTCCTTTTACAGAAATAACTAATTCTTTAAATCCTCCCATATCTGATTCAGAAGCACTAATAGGTTTTACTGACCAACCAATTTTTTGTCCATATCTTTCATACATTCTTGCTAAATCACCAGCCCAGATACAAGCTTCATTTCCTCCTGCTCCAGCTCTAATTTCCAACATTACACTTCTTTCATCTCGTGGATCTTTTGGTAATAAAGCAATTGTTAATTTTTCAATTAGCTTATTCTTAAGATCTTCTAGACTGAATAACTCTTCATTAATCAATGATTCCATATCTTTATCATTTCTATTATCTTTAAGTAATTGTTTGGAGTCACCAATTTCTTTATCGGTATTAAGCAATTGATTGAAATCTAGAACTAAAGGTTCTAGCTTGGCTCTTTCTCGTGCTATTGATTCTAGTTTCTTAGGATTATTTGCAATATCGGGATCAGCTAACTGCATTTCCAAATTGACAAAACTTTCTGAAGCATTTTTTAACCTTGCAATTAATGTTGTATATTCCAATTGAAGATTAGCTTAGTTTTTGATTAGTAAATTTTTATTTATCTGACTCTTTAGATTCTTTTGAAGTAGCTGAATCGGCTGAACCCATTCCATATTTTTTCATAAATCTATCAACTCTACCTTCAGTATCAAGTATTTTTTGCGTCCCAGTAAAGAAAGGATGATTCCCACTCCAAACATCAACATGTAATTCAGGCTTGGTTGAACCTGTAGTCATTACGACTTCTCCATTACAAATAACTTTTGCATCTGGATACCATTTAGGATGAATTTCTGATTTAGGCATAATAAAAGATGTTTTAACGTTTAGAGAATTGACCAGCTTTCCTAGCTTTTTTAAGACCATATTTTTTTCTTTCTTTAGATCTAGGATCTCTACTAAGGTGACCTTCTGTTTTTAAAGGCTTCCTGTTATCAGGAGATAAACCACAAAGAGCTCTAGCTGCGCCTTGCTTGATTGCATCTGCCTGCCCTGTTAAACCACCACCAAAAACATTTACAAAAATATCGTATGAATTTTCAAGGCCTAAAGTTAGCAAAGGTGCTTTAACTGAATTTAAGTGTGATGGGTTAAAGTTTAAGTAATCATCACCAGAACGACCATTTATTTTAATTTGTCCATTGCCTGGAATTAAACGAACCCTTGCTACAGAAGTTTTTCTTCTTCCGGTACCCCAGTAAACTGCTTTGTTTTTTATTTGACTATTCATTAGTAAAGGTTAACTATTTAATAATACAGGATTTTGTGCAGCATGAGGATGATCTGAACCTTTATATACTTTTAATTTCTTGAATTGCTGTCTTCCCAATGAATTATGAGGAAGCATTCCTTTAACAGCTTGCTCAATTATTCTCTCAGGAATTCTTTCTTGAAGCGATTCAAATTTTTCAACTTTCATTCCTCCTGGTCTACCAGAATGCCTTCTGTATAATTTCTGTGATGCTTTTTTACCTGTTACCTCTACTTTTTCAGCATTAACAACAATTACAAAATCGCCAGTGTCTAAATGAGGGGTAAATGTTGGTTTATTCTTTCCTCTCAAAACGGCAGCTATCTCTGTAGAAAGCCTGCCAAGTGTCTTATCTTTAGCATCAACTAAAAACCAATTTCTTTCGATAGTTTCTATAGAGGGAGTAATAGTTTTATTCATTTATTAATTTTACTAAAAATAAATTTTAATCAATTTTAAATTCTACCTTATTGAAGGAGGAATAAACAATTATTTTGATTATTTAAATATATTATTTAAGTTTATAAATCTTCCAAGCTAAGAGTAACCTCTAATTACAAATTTAGGAAAAAGATCATTTTTATTGATCCTTTTAAAAATATTTTCTTCGTAGACAGAATTTACAAAACATAAACCTTTGGCTGGCGCTGATTCTCGAACATCATCTTTCTTTTTCAAAACCCATCTATCTTTAAAAATATCTGGTGTTATTTTCTTTTCTCCGACTAAAACAAGTTGACCCACTATTGAACGGACCATTCCATAAAGAAACCCTGTAGCTTTTATATCTATCAATATCAAATCCTCAGTCCTTCTTAATTTTATATATTTTATTGTTGTCACTGAAGTTGATCTATTACTTCCACTCTTTTGAAAAGCAAAAAAATCATGCTCTCCAATCATTCCATCTAAGGCAAGTGACATTGAACACTCATCAAGATATTTCTGATATCTATGCCATGACCACTTATTTAAAAACAAATTAGGTATCTTACTATTATTAATTACGTATCGATAATGTCTATAAACTGCAGAATAGCAAGCATGCCAGCTACTTTTTACTTCAACTGATTCTAAAATTCTAATAGTATGAGGTAATCTACTATTTAGTACATCTGCATAACGATCAATTGGTATTAAGAAATCAATATCAAAATGAATTACTTGACCAGAAGCATGGACTCCAGCATCTGTTCTTCCTGAAGCAAATGTTTTTATAATTTGATTAGATATTTTAAATAGGCAATTTTCTATCGTCTCTTGAACACTTATTGCATTTTTCTGTCTTTGCCAACCTGAATAATAAGATCCATCATATTGGATAACTAAAGCTACTCTTTTCAAAAGTTATTTTTATATTTTCAAGTTTTATTTTTCTATCTTCAAACTAGTTCAATGATAGCCATTTGGGCATTATCACCTTTTCTAGCAACAGTTCTAACAATTCTGGTATAACCACCGTTTCTCTCTCCATATCTTTCTTGAGCTTTTTCAAATAGTGAGTGAACTAACTTTTTATCATAAATATAACCAAGAGCTCTTCTTCTAGCAGATAAAGTACCCTCCTTTGCTAAGGAGATCATTCTTTCTGCCTCATTTCTTAAAGCTTTCGCTCTTGCTCTGGTAGTAGTTATTCTACCTTCTCGAATAAGTTGCGTAGTTAAAGCTCTAAGAAGAGCTTTTCTTTGATCAGCTGGTTTACTTAAAAGAGGAACTCTAAGTTGATGTCTCATAATCTAAATAGTTTGTTAAACAGATGTCCTGCTTTGTGGAATTGAAATTCCTATTCGTTCAAGAGCTTCAATAACCTCATCTGCAGATTTCGAGCCGAAGTTCTTAATTTCTAAAAGATCTTCGTAACTGAATCCCATTAAATCCGAAACAGAATTAACTTGTGCTCTTTTCAAGCAATTATACGCTCTAACGGACAAGTTTAGTTCTTCTAATGGAATTTGAGCTTCAGGAGAAGGTTCTGGTTCTTCAGGTATTTCTTCAACCATTGTAACGGTTGCTAGGGGCTGAAAGAGTTCAATTAACTGGTTTGCAGCTTCAGCAATTGCATCGTCAGGACTTGTTGACCCATCTGTAACAACTTCCATTGTTAATCTTTCTCTACCTGTTGCTCCTTCTGCAACAGCAGTTTCATCTATTGTGAAATTAACTCTTTTTACAGGCATAAAAACAGCATCAATCTGAAGCAAGTCTATAGCTGTAGTTTCTTGATTTCTTCGATCTACAGGTCTATATCCAACACCTCTTTCTACATGAATTTCTAGTTCTAGATTGTGTCCCTCTTGAATAGTTGCAATAGGTTTTTCACCATCAACTATTTCAACTTGAGAAGAAAATTGTATGTCATTTGCCTTTACTTCCATTGGACCATTTACTACTAATCTCCCAATCTCAGTCTCTGGGTTGGAACTATTAATAGAGAGTTGCTTACAATTTAAAAGAATATCTAGAACGTCTTCTCTAACTCCTGGGATAGTGGCATATTCATGATTAATTCCTGCAATTCTTACAGCAGTAACAGCACTTCCTTCAAGTCCTCCCATAAGAACTCTTCTTAAAGAATTACCGAGGGTGGTAGCTTGTCCTCTTTCTAAGGGACCAATTAAAAATGTTCCTGTTTGGGAGCGATCATCTGATATTTGATGATTGATTCTGTCAATCTGGTATTGCAACACGGAAAAAAAAAGGTTTAAAGTTTGGGGGGGGGGGTGGTTAGGTTCTAAACGCGTCTACGTTTAGGTCTTCTGCATCCATTGTGAGGTAATGGAGTTACATCTCTTATTAGAGTTATTTCTAAACCGGCCACTTGTAAAGCTCTTATGGCGGTTTCCCTACCTGAGCCAGGGCCTCTAACTAATACTTCTATTTGTCTCATGCCTTGATCAAGAGCTCTTTTAGCCGCAGCTTCGGCAGCTGTTTGAGCAGCGAATGGAGTCCCTTTTCGAGCACCTTTGAATCCACTTGCTCCTGCAGAAGACCAAGAAATTACATGACCCGAAGTATCAGTGATAGATACGATAGTGTTATTAAAGGTACTTTGAATATGTACTACGCCATTTGGTACATTTTTCTTTGATTTCTTTGAACCTGTTTTTTTAACTGGAGCTGCCATAACAATTTAGATAAATAAATTTAGTGTCATTTTTTATAGTTAATTAATTATTTTTTTCTTCCAGCAACTGTTTTTCTTGAGCCTCTTCTCGTTCTAGCATTTGTTCTTGTTCTCTGACCTCTTACAGGAAGACTCATTCTATGCCTTCTCCCTCTAACACAACCAATATCTTGCAAGCGTTTCATCGCCATACCCTCTTTCCTACGTAAATCACCCTCTACAGTAAAGTCTTCTGTAGCAACTCTCAATTTCTGTACATCACTATCTGATAAATCTTTGACCCGAGTATCAGGATTAACTCCTGTATTTGAAAGGATTAATTTTGATCTTGTTAGACCAACTCCATAGATGTATGTAAGTGCAATTTCAACTCGTTTTTCACGAGGTATGTCAATTCCTGCAATCCTGGCCACTTGTTTCGAATTAGTAAAAGGTTTTTTAATTTAATATAGTCAAAGATTAACCTTGACGCTGTTTGTGTCTAGGGCTAGCGGTGCAAATAACCATTACCCTGCCATGTCTACGAATAACACGACATTTGTCACACATTTTTTTTACTGAGGCTCTAACCTTCATAAGGTTTTCTCATTAAAATGTTAATTACATATTCTACATCATCATCAAGCCATTTTTTGTTTTATATCAGCAGAAATTGTTTTTAGATCTCCATCAGCCTTGATATTTTCTAATAAGGAGAGATCTTTATAGTATTCAATCAATGGCTCTGTAGTTTCCTTATAAATTTTTAATCTTGTTTTAATAGTTTTTTCATTATCATCTTTTCTACCCCTAATAAGTAAACGCTTTATTAAAACTTCGTCTGGTATATCTAAATAAAATACGATCTCTAAAGGTTGATTTATATTAATCAATACATCATTAAGAGAATGCACTTGTGACAAATTTCTAGGATAACCATCTAAAATCCAACCATTATTATCTTTATCCAAATTTCTTTTAACAATTTCTAAAACTAATTGATCACTTACAAGTTCCCCCTTATTCATAGTATCTTTTACTTGTTTACCCAAATCAGAATCCAAATCAATTTCTTTTCTCAACAATTCTCCAGTAGATAAATGTAAATAAGAGTTAGCTTCACTCAAAAGGGCAGCTTGAGTTCCTTTACCTGCTCCAGGTGGTCCTAAAAATAGTAAATGTTTTTTCATTAATTATTAACTAATCCCTCATACCTCTGAGAAATAACATAAGTTTGAATTTGTTTAGCCGTATCGATAGCAACTCCTACCAGAATTAATAGAGAAGTGGCTCCTAAACCTTGAAAAGTTTGAACATTAGTTGCTCTTTCTACAGCCGCAGGAATTATAGCTACTGAACCTAAAAATAATCCTCCTAATAGTGTCAACCTATTCTGAATACCTGACAAGTAATTTGCTGTATTAGAACCAGGTCTTACTCCAGGAATAGCAACTCCCCCCTTTTTTAAATTAGATGCGACATCTACTGGATTAATGGTGAGAGAAGCATAAAAGTATGAGAAACCTAAAATTAAAGCAAAAAATGTTAAGGCATATGGCCATGGATTGGAAGAACCCGGATTTAAACTCCCAGCTAATTTAATTAGAATTGGATTACCGGTAACATTTGCAATTGTTATTGGTAAAAAAATCAAGGCAGATGCAAAGATAATTGGCATAACTCCTCCAGCATTCAACTTTAATGGCAAATAACTTTGTCTTGTTGGAAGTAATGAAGAATTACCAATCTGTCTTTTTGCACTAACAATTGGTATTCGTCTTGCTCCTTCTTGAACAAAAATTATTCCTACAATTGTTAGTAAAAAGACTCCAAGTAAAACGGCTATCCCAAGAACATCTCCACGATCGCCTGTTTGTGCTTTTTCAATAGTTGAACTCAAAGCTTTTGGCAAGGTTGCAACAATATTTAAGAAGATCACCAATGAGGCTCCTTGGCCTATTCCTTTCTCCGTAATAATTTCACTAAACCACATTACTATCATTGAGCCTGTCACAAGTGCAATTGATGTTTGCAAAACAAAAGCGGTTTCACTTATACCCTCGATTGCATACTGTCTAAGAATTAACGAGAATATGATACTTTGTAAAAAACCCCATCCCAAAGAAACATATCTGGTAATCTGAGCGATTTTTCTTCTACCTGCTTCACCCTCATTTTTTTGCAAATCTTCAAGGACAGGTAATGAAGCAGTCAAAAGTTGAATAATAATTGAAGCATTTATAAATGGTAAAATTCCAAGTGCAAATATTCCTAAGGTTGAGATTCCTCCTCCAGTAAAAATATCAAGAAAACCAATTAATTGACCACCCTGGTCAATAAAACTTTTAAACGCAACTCTATCAATTCCAGGCATTGGTATATAAATGCCCAGTCGAACCAAAAGTAGAAGACCTAAAGTTGTTAAAACTCTATTCCTTAACTCTTTATTTAAAAATAATTGAGTGACTATTTCTGAAGCACTAGGATTTCTACTTTTGTTAATTAACATCGGCAAGTGAAATTAAATTTATAAGTAAATTTATTTATTATTAATAATTTCGCAAGATCCACCTGCAGCTTCTATTTTTTCCTTGGCAACTTTAGTAAATGCATGAGCTTGAACTTTTAATTTCACTTTAACTTCTCCATTACCTAAAATTTTGAGAGGAAATTTCGGTTTAAATAACAACTTTTTTTTCACAAGTGAATCTATATTGACAATTTCACTTTCTTTGAATTCACTTAATTTGCTTAGATTAACTATTGAAAAATTTTTTTGATTAATAATTTCAAAATGCTTTAACTTAGGAACTCTTCTGTAGAGAGGCATTTGACCACCTTCAAATCCAGGTCGTGTAGGTCTCCCGGATCGAGATTTCTGTCCTCTCATACCAAAACCACAAGAGGCTCCCTGCCCTGCTGCGATACCTCTACCTTTTCTTAATTTTTTCTTTCTTGAACCAGTGTTTGATTTAAGTGTATTTAAATTTGAAGTCATAATTTTAAGAGTAAAGCTGTTCAAGAGAAATACCTCTCTCTCTAGAGGCAGATTTGTGGGTTCTTAATTGGGAAAGAGCCACCATTGCAGCTCTCGCATTATTTAAGGGAGTTTTACTACCTAATCTTTTAGCTAAGACGTTTTTTATACCTGCTAATTCTAAAACTGTCCTAATTGAACCACCAGCAATTACACCCGTACCAGGTGCAGCAGGTCTAATTAGTACATTCGCTGCTCCATCTCTCCCTTTTGATAAGGTAGGGATAGAATTATTTGGAGTTAAAGGTACTCTAACAAGATGTTTTTTACCGTCTGAGACTCCCTTCCTTACTGCTCCAATAACATCTCCTGCCTTCCCTACTCCTACTCCTACTTGTCCTTTCTCGTTCCCCACAACAACAATTGCTCTAAAACTCATTTTTTTTCCACCTTTTACTGTTTTAGATACTCTTCTAATTTGAACAACTCTTTCTTGCCACTCGGAATCTCTCTCATTTTTAGAGTCACCTCTTCGATTTCTTTTCCTATCATTATTCCGATTACCTCTCCTCTGCTCATTAGCATTAGATGAGGGTGCATTCTCAGTCTTAGACTGATTTTCTTTTTTTGTTGGAGTGTCTGTCATGATAATAAATATTTAGAAATTCAAGCCTGCATCACGGGCCGCATCTGCTAGAGCCTTAACTCTCCCATGGTATAGATTCCCACCTCGATCAAAAATTACTTGTTTAACACCTTTCTTAATTGCTCTTTTAGCTAATAACTTACCAACAATTGAAGAAGAGCTGCAGTTAGAGGAGAGTTTTTCTTTATCTTCCTTAAGTTCTTTATCTATGGTAGATGCTGAACATATAGTTTGTTGTGCATCGTCGTCAATAACTTGGGCATAAATATGATTATTTGAACGGAAAACAGCTAATCTTGGGCGTGCGCTACTACCGATTAAGTAACGCCTTAATCTTTTATGCCTTTTTTGAGTTTGAAGTTTCCTTGAAATTTTAGCCATGATTTTTAAAGCAATTATTTTTTGCCGGATTTGCCAGCTTTTCTGATGATTCTCTCATCTTGGTATTTGATACCTTTACCTTTATAGGGTTCTGGAGGTCTGATTGATCTGATTTTTGCGGCTTCATTTCCAACAATTTCTTTATCAATTCCAGATACAGTTACATTTGTATTACTTTCAACTTTGTATGTTATACCATCGGGGGGACTCATTTCTACTGGATGACTATATCCAGCACTTACTACTAAATTTTTTCCTTTAACTTGAGCCCTAGATCCAACACCTACTATTTCCAGTTTCTTTGAGTAGCCTTCAGTAACTCCCTGAACCATATTTGAAATCAATGTTCTACAAAGACCATGCCTTTCCCGTGAATATCTTTTCGTAGTTGCTGGAGTAACAACGATCTGATTTTCTTTCTGATCAAAATTTACACCTTCTGGCATAAGTCTTTTGAGTACCCCTTTTGGACCTTTTACAGTAATGCTTAATCCATTAATATCAACAGTTACCTTTTCTGGTATTTGTACTGGAGATTTTCCTATTCTTGACATAATTAATACCCCTTAATAAACGTAACAAAGAACTTCGCCACCGATGCCTTGTTTCCTTGCGTCACGGTCACTCATTACGCCCTTTGAAGTTGATACTATAGCAACTCCAAGACCCCCAAGCACTTTTGGTAAGCCCTTTGTATTTTTATAAACTCTCAATCCAGGCTTACTTACTCTTTGCATTGATCTGATAGTAGGAAATTTATTTTTACCACTATATTTAAGTCCTAAAACGATTTGAGACTTGTAACCTTCACCTTCCTCATTAATATCAGTTATGAAGCCTTCTTTCTGCAGAACTTTAGCTATGCTTAGAGACATTTTAGAAGCTGGGATTGCGGTGGATGTATGCTTTTTTTGACTCGCATTTCTTATACGAGTAAGCATATCTGAAATAGGATCGTGATTTGACATGTTTATAAGGTTAATTACTAAAAGGCATTCCTAGCTCTTTCAAGAGAGCTTTACCCTCTTGATCGTTTGAGGCGCTGGTTACGATTGTTATGTCCATTCCTCTAATGGAATCTATTTTATCAAATGAAATTTCAGGAAATATCAATTGTTCTTTTACTCCTAAAGTATAATTACCTCTTCCATCAAAGCTTTTTGGATTAACACCTCTAAAGTCTCTAATTCTTGGTAAGGCTAGATTTATAAATCTTTCTAAAAAGGAATACATTCTATCTCCCCTAAGGGTAACAGTACAGCCAATTGCCATTCCTTCTCTTATTTTAAAGCCAGCAATTGCTTTTTTGGATCTTGTAACTAAAGCTTTTTGTCCCGTAATAGTTGCCATTTCATTTAAAGAGGCCTCTAAAGCCTTTGAATTTGAAGCAGCTTCTCCAAGACCTCTATTTACGTTAACTTTAATAACCTTGGGTACTTGATGAATATTTTTAAGGCCAAGTTCTTTTAAAAGCTTTGGTCTTATTGCTTCTTTGTAGCGAGTTTTAAGAGTCATGATTTTTGTAATTAATTCTGGTCTTTGTCAGAATTGTGTAATAAGAAAATTGGAATCTCGTTTTTGATGAAGAATTTAATCAATTAGTTCACCAGTTTTTTTTAATCTCCTTTTTTTAACTCCCTCTTTGTCAATAAAATATTCTATTTTACTTATTAGATTTTTATCCTTTGAAAAAAACATTACATTAGAAGCGTGTAATGATGCTTCTTCTGTCAATATTCTCCCACTTTCACCTTCTTGATTAGGTTTTACATGTTTTGTTCTAAGATTTACTCCCTTAACCACTACTCTATTTTCAAGGGGGATAGTTTTTAATACTTCACCAGTCTTACCCTTTTCTTTACCGTTAATAACTTTGACTAAGTCTCCTGTTTTTATTCTCATTTTTATTCGTTTGAAGTTTTTCTTTTGTTTAAGTGAGTCCAACATTTAAATAACCTCCGGAGCTAAAGAAACTATCTTTGTAAAATTCTTATCGCGTAATTCCCTTGCTACTGGGCCGAAAACTCTTGTACCTTTTGGATTTTTATCTTCATTAATCAAAACGGCTGCATTATCATCGAAACGAATGGAGTTACCTGTATTTCTTCTTAAAGTATGCTTTGTCCTAACAATAACTGCTTTAACGACATCTGATTTTTTAACCCCCATATTTGGCAAAGCGTCTTTTACTGATGCAACTACAACATCTCCCACATGTGCATATCTTCTATTTGAACCCAGAACTCTTATACATTGAAGTCTTTTAGCTCCACTGTTATCAGCAACAGTTAAATAAGTTTCTTGTTGAATCATTTTTTATCCTCCTTACTCGTTATTGTTTTATTAAGAATTTCCTCTATTGCCCATCTTTTATGAGCACTTAGTGGTCTTGTTTCTTTGATTTTAACTCGATCTCCCAAAACACATGTGTTTTCTGGATCATGTGCCTTGTAGCGAGTAGTTTTACTTACAATCTTTTTATAAGTTGGATGTGGGTATCTATTGATTACGGCAACAACAACTGTTTTGTCCATTTTGTCGCTTACAACAGTACCAATTCTTTCTTTAAGTGCCATAGCAATAATTAATCAGCGGGTTTTTGAGAAGTGGATTGACTTTTACTAAGAGTAAGTAATTGTGCAACTTGTTTCTTAATGATTTTAAATTGATGAGTTTCATTAAGCTGTCTTGTTGCCTGTTTGAATCTCAAGTCGAAGAGATCTTTTCTAAGTTGATCAATTTTTTCAGTAATTTGAGAAGAATTTAACTTTTTAAATTCTTTTATAGATTCTGAATTTTTCATTTTTTAACCTCCTCTTTTGAATCTTTCCCTGTCTTAGCTTCTACTGATGAATCACTACTTAGATTTATATCACTAGAAATAAATTTTGTTTTTACTGGTAATTTATATTGGGCTAAACGCATAGCTTCTTTTGCGATTTCTTCTGTAATCTCTTCACCACCCATTTCAAATAATATTCTTCCAGGTTTTACAACAGCTACCCAAAACTCTGGATTACCTTTTCCTGATCCCATCCTAGTTTCAGCTGGTCTCATGGTGACTGGTTTGTCTGGGAAAATACGAATCCATATTTTTCCACCGCGTTTAACATATCTTGTCATTGCTCTTCTACTTGCTTCAATCTGTCGAGCAGTTACCCAACCACAATCTTGTGCTTGGAGTGCAAACTGACCAAATGCAATAGTATTACCCTTCGAGGCAATACCTTTCATTCTACCTCTATGCTGTTTTCGGAATTTAGTACGTTTTGGACTAAGCATTGTTATACCTCCTATGAATTCTCATTTGAACGATCCTCAAATTGCTGAGGTTTTCGACTACCTTTCCTTCTTGGAATAGCACCAACAGGAATAGTTTGTTCTTCTTTGGGAAGAACCTCCCCTTTAAAAACCCAAACTTTAATTCCTAATACACCATAAGTTGTATTTGCTTCGCGCAGTGCATAATCAACCTCAGCTCTCAAAGTATGAAGAGGAACCCTACCTTCTCTAGTCCACTCTGTTCTAGCTATTTCTGCACCATTGAGTCTTCCTCCTACTTGTACTTTCAAGCCTAGGACACCAGCCCTTTGTGCTCTTTGCAAAGCCATCCTTATAGTTCTTCTAAAGGCAACTCTTTTTTCTAATTGTTGTGCTATATATTCAGCAAGTAAATATGCATCTGCATCAACTCTCTCAACTTCAACTACATTAATTCGAACTTGCCTGGTTCTATCTCCTATAGTTTTTTGTATACCTGACCTTAATTCTTCAATACCACTTCCTTGCCTTCCTACAATTACACCAGGTCTAGCTGTTTTCAATTCAAGTTCTAACTGATCGGCTTTTCTAGCAATTAGTACATCACTGATTCCAGCTGAACTATATTTCTTTTGGATAAAAGTACGAATTTTATCATCTTCTTGAAGAAGAGTTGGATAAGTTTTAGAGTTAGCGAACCATTTTGAACGGTGTTCTTGTGTGATGCCTAATCTAAACCCTGTTGGATTAATTTTATTACCCATTAGTTTTGTGCCTCCGTATTAATTTGATTAGGAGCAGATTCAACAGAAATACTTATATGGCAAGTCTGTTTTTTTATGGAGAAAGCTCTACCTTGAGCTCTTGGTCTGAACCTTTTCATCACTGGGCCGTTATCTGCCGAAGCTGAAGATATTATTAGGGAGGAGGGTTCCATACCCAAGTTATGTTCTGCATTAGCTACTGCAGATCTTAAAACCTTAGTAATAGGATCAGTAGATCTATATGGCATAAATTCCAACATAATAAGTGCATCTCTGTAAGATTTACCTCTAATTTGATCGAGAACTCTTCTTACTTTTGATGCAGAACCACGAATGTACTTACCGTGAGCAATAGCAGTTTTTGTCATTTCAGGTGTTTTTGTCATTTATCTTGCCCCCTTCTTATCTCTTAAGTGACCACGATAGGTTCTTGTGGGAGCAAATTCACCTAATTTATGGCCAATCATTTGTTCAGTTATAAATACTGGTATATGGGCCTTACCATTGTGAACAGCAATTGTATGGCCAATCATAACAGGAAGGATAGTCGAAGATCTAGACCATGTTTTGATGACTGATTTATCATTATCAGTATTTTGTTTTTCTACCTTTTTAAGCAAACTATCTGCTATAAAAGGTCCTTTTTTTAATGAACGTCCCATAATTTATAAAATAGAAATAGAAATAGAAATAGAAATAGTAGTAATCAAGAATCTCTTCCTCCTCTACTTCTCTTGGAAACACGACGACGTCTTCGTACAACTAATTTGTTACTTGGTTTGTTTTTCTTACGCGTCTTTAATCCAAGTGCTGGCTTACCCCAAGGAGTTACAGGGCCTGCCCTACCAATCGGAGCTTTTCCCTCTCCTCCTCCATGTGGATGATCACATGGGTTCATAACACTACCTCTAACTTGAGATCTTCTACCTAACCATCTTCTTCTGCCTGCTTTTCCTAAGCTAGTATTACGTATTTCAGAATTACCCACTTCACCTAAAGTTGCATAACATTCCTTGCGCACCAGTCTAACCTCAGTAGATGGGAGTTTTAAAGCGACATACTCTCCTTCTTTCGCCATTAGTTGTGCACTAGCTCCTGCAGATCTGACCATTTGAGCACCTCTACCAGCATATAATTCTACGCAGTGAACACTCGATCCTAATGGCATGGAGGATAGGGGCATCGCATTCCCTTCTTCAATTGGGACACCTTCACCAGAAATTACATTTTGACCAACTTTTATTCCCGCTGGCGCGATTATATATCTTTTCTCTCCGTCTTCATAAAATAAAAGTGCAAGTCTCGCATTTCTATGAGGATCATAATGAATAGCTGCAACCTTCGCATTAATATTTTTTTTGTCTCTTCTGAAATCTACTAATCTGTATTGTCTTTTATGTCCGCCTCCTCTGTGACGACAGGTGATAACTCCTCTATTATTTCTACCTTTATTCCTATGCTTAGAAACTATTAATGATCTTTCTGGTTTTGAACCTGTAATCTCACTAAAGTCTGTAACAACTCTTTGTCTAGTCCCAGGTGTATAGGGTTTGAATTTACGAATAGCCATAATAAATACTCTTTAAGATTCTGGGAATAGTTGAATTTTGTCTCCTTCAGCAAGACGGACAATTGCCTTTTTAATTTGAGAACGTTTCCCGGAGAATTTACCGACTCTTCTTGTTCTCCTTGGAGGATTCATAGTGTTTATTCCTATAACTTTAACACTAAACAAGGCCTCAATTGCTGCCTTTATCTGAGGCTTTGCGGCCCTATGATCTACCTCAAAAGTGTATTGGTTAAGATCAAGCGCATTTGTCGCTTTTTCTGTAATTACAGGTTTACGAATTATATCTGCTAAACGAGAATCAAATAATCTACTCATGATCCATAAACCTCCTGAATTTTATTGATTGCTGATTGACCAATAACTAACTTATTAGCATTGAGAATATCAAAAACATTTAATTGATCAGCAGCAATTAATTTTACCTTTTCAATGTTGTTAATAGATTTTTTAATGACATCAGAGGGATCGTCAAGAATCACTAAAACCTTTTCTGTTTTTTCTATTCCTAATCTAGAAAGACCATTAATTATCTCACTAGTTTTTGGTTGGTTTAATGTTGACCCAAAATCTTCAACAGTTTTGAAATCATCAATCCTAGACATTAAGGCTGTTCTAAGTGCTAATCTTCTTTCTTTTCGGTTCATATCTAAGTTATACGAACGTGGTTTAGGACCAAAAATTACCCCTCCTCCTGGCCTTAATGGTGTCCTAATTGATCCTTGACGAGCTCTACCCGTACCCTTTTGCTTATATGGCTTCCTGCCTCCTCCACGAACTTCAGATCTTGTCAAAGTAGATGCAGTTCCCTGTCTTTTGTTAGCTAATTGTCTAAGAACAGCTCTATGGATTAAATCGGCAGAAGAAGTCTCTTTGGCAACTTTTAAATCAATTGAGACCTTACCAGCTTTTTTACCATCCCATTTTAAAGTTTCTAAGGTTGTCATGATTTTGCTCCTCCCTTGTTACCTACAACATTATTAGGCTTTATATTTACTATCGAGCCTGGTTTGCCTGGTACAGAACCTTTTACAACAAGTAAATTTTTTTGATCATCAATTTTGACCACTAGTAAACCCTTTGTCGTGATTTTTTTACCTCCATATCTTCCTGCCATCCTTTTACCAGGATAAATTCTCCCTGGAGTTGTTCCAGCACCTGTCGATCCGGGAGCTCTATGATTTTTGGAACCATGACTCATAGGACCTCTACTAAAACCATGTCTTTTTTGATATCCAGAGAAACCTCTACCCATTGATTTCCCACTAATATCAACTTTCTGACCAACCTCAAAATTTGTAACAGTTATTTCATTTCCAATCTCATAAGAGGAATTCTCCTCGACTCTGTATTCCTTTAAATGTTTTAAAAGTATTTCACCTGATTTTAATAGATGTCCTTTCTCAGGCTTACTCAAATGCTTATCCTTTGATATTCCATAACCAATTTGAATAGCTGTATAACCATCCAAAGGTTGAGTTTTTAATTGGGTGACTCGACATGGGCCAGCCTCTATAAGAGTAACCGGTACTGCATTCCCATCCTTATCGAATAATTGAGACATGCCCAATTTTTTTCCTAAAATTCCTATAGACATAAGACTTGAGTAGGCTAGCTCGTAAATAATTTTTGATTAATTGTCAAAACTCTTAAAAGTTTCAACAACTTTATTAATCAAAAATTAAATTTAATTGTGGGAGTAAGACTTTTCTAAAATTAGAAAGTTTCTCATCGGGTTCAATTCAACCCATCCCATATTTCTTTAACGAAACGCTAAAAAACGTGAATATTCCAGAGGCTCGGCTAGCTTGCGAGCATAAAAAAATTCACCGAATATAAATTGTACATCATCAAGTACCATAAAATGAAATAATATATAGTTAAAGAGAATCTTTATGCCATTACTTCTGACAGGAAAAAAGTTTCATAATGATTTAAATAAAAACAAATGCTTAGCTATGTTTGCCCCTTTGGAGGGGGGGTATGAAACTCGTCTTTTAAGAAGAATGCGGGCTAAAGGTTTTAAAACTTACATTACCTCTGCTAGAGGATTAGGTGATCCTGAAGTATTTTTACTAAAATTACATGGTATAAGGCCACCTCATCTCGGTCATCAAAGCATTGGCAGAAATGGTGCTCTTGGAGAAGTTCAGCAAGTAATCCCTCAAGCGTCTGAACTATTTAATGAGGATGATAAGGATAAATTATTATGGCTATTGGAAGGTCAAGTCTTGTCACAATCTGAGCTAGAAAGCTTAATTAAAATCTGTACTTCAGATAATAAATTAAAAATTGTTGTTGAAATGGGTGGGTCTAGAAAACTTGAATGGAAATCTTTAAATGAATACATATTGAATGAATTCTGAAATTGAGTTGTTTAAAAAAAATAAAGAGGGATCTGATAAATGGGTTAAATTAATTTGCGGGGCGAGCAATGAAGATATCGTTGCCATAGAAGATTTAAGTGCTATTTATTCTGCTGCTGGAGTTGACTATATTGATGTTGCTGCTGACGAATCTATAGTTGAAGCAGCGAGAAATGGTATTAAGTGGGCCAAGAAACTCTATGGTGCCTCTCCAGGATTGATGATAAGCATTAGTGATGGAAAGGATATACATTTTCGCAAAGCTAAATTTGATCCACTGAAATGCCCCTCTAATTGTCCTAGGCCATGCGAAAGGATTTGCCCTACCTTTGCAATTGACTACTCTGGGGTAAAAGAAAATAAATGTTATGGATGTGGAAGATGTATAAATAGTTGTCCCCTAAATTTAATTTCTGAATATGAATATAAATTGTCAAATAATGACTTACCACAAACTCTACAAACAATAAAACCTGATGCAGTAGAAATTCATACGGAAATCAATCGACTAGATTCTTTTATACAAGTTGCAAATATTCTCAAAACTTCAGGGATAGAATTAAAAAAAATATCTGTAAGTTGTGGATTAAATCAATCCCAAAAAGGTCCAAAAGATCTTTTAAAAGCTCTCTGGGAAAGATATGAAATTCTTGTCGAACATAATGTGCCGCTTATTTGGCAACTAGATGGAAGGCCTATGTCTGGGGATCTAGCTCCAGCAACAGGTAAGGATACAGTTAAATTATGGAATAATATAGGATCTCATCTTCCCCCAGGTTTAATTCAACTAGCAGGAGGAACAAATGGGAAAACTCATGAATTTTTGAAAATAAATAATTTTCCTGATGGAATTGCCTTTGGGAGTTCTGCTAGAAAAATAATGCAACCACTTATAGAAGATGCCAGCAAAAATAATAAAAAATTATATGAATATCCAGAAAAAATGGATTTAGCAATAAAAAAAGCACAAAAATTGCTTAACCCATGGAAAATCAGCTAATCCCCCCTTCTTAAGTAAATTAAAAAACAATTTCAGAAAATCTAGAATAAAAATTTATATTTTTGATAGAAAAAAATCTAGTAATGTATTAAAATAAAATTTCATTGGGCCGTCGCCAAGTGGTAAGGCATCGGGTTTTGGTCTCGACATTCCTAGGTTCGAATCCTAGCGGCCCAGTTCTAAAACTTAGTTGAGTGAGCTCTCATAAATTATTTCTATTTGATTTTGATGGGGTTATTGTTGATGGAATGAATGAATACTGGCACAGTTCATTATTAGCTTTTGAAAAATTTATAAATTCTCCAAAAATCTTAATTGATCAAAATCTTTACAAACATATTTCAAATACTTTCATAGAAATGAGGCCCTGGGTTAAATATGGATGGGAGATGTTAATCATTGTCCACCAAATTATCAAAAGTGAAGATCCACTAACCAATCAAAACAAAATCAATTTCCTAAATAAATATCATCAAAATTGTCAGAAAGTTTTATTAGAAAATTATTGGGTGGCTGAAGATTTACAAAAAGGTCTTGATAAAGCAAGAAAATATCAAATAGATAATGATTTTGACGATTGGATCAGATTACATCGCCCATTTTATGAAGTTATAGTTTTTATAGAAAAATTAAAGAAAGAAAAAGTCAAGACGGGAATCATAACAACGAAAGGAAAAATATTTGCAGGCAAAATTCTTGAAAAATTAAATATTTTCCCAGAATTAATTTTTGGCTACGAAGCGGGAACAAAAGTTGAGATTATTTCAGAACTCAGGAGAGAATATGAAATAATCGGCTTCATTGAAGATAGAAGAGATACACTTCTTGATATAAAGCAAAACCCCGTGACAAGTAACATTCCTTGCTACTTAGCTGATTGGGGCTATTTAAAAAATATAGATAGACTTAATTTGCCGCATGAAATTAAATTATTAAAGTTGAAAAGTTTAGAAGATTTACTTGCAATTTAGTTATCTTCGGCTAAAGTACACATGTACTATGAATTGTAATTATTAATTTTAGATTTATTTAAAAATTATAGATTTAAAAATAATTATGAGAACTTATCAATAAATAAAAATGACTTTGGAAGAAAGAAAAAAAAAGGATTCAAAAGAGTCCTCATCTGAAGAGAAAAACAAAGCATTAAACCTAGTCTTAGGACAAATAGAACGAAACTTTGGTAGAGGATCAATAATGAGGCTTGGAGATGCCTCCAGAATGAAAGTGGAAACAATATCTACAGGAGCTCTTACATTAGACTTAGCATTAGGAGGAGGATATCCTAAGGGAAGAGTGGTTGAAGTTTACGGGCCGGAAAGTTCAGGAAAAACAACCCTAACTCTTCACGCAATAGCAGAAGTACAGAAAAATGGAGGTATAGCAGCATTTGTTGATGCTGAACATGCTTTAGATCCAGTCTATGCCGCCTCTCTAGGAGTAGATGTCGAAAATTTACTAGTTTCGCAGCCAGATACAGGTGAAATGGCTTTAGAAATAGTTGATCAACTCATAAGATCAACTGCCGTAGATCTTGTTGTTGTTGACTCAGTAGCAGCATTAACTCCTAGAGCAGAAATAGAAGGTGAAATGGGAGATCACGTTATAGGAAGCCAGGCAAGACTAATGAGTCAAGCAATGAGAAAAATAACTGGGAATATTGGTAAATCAGGCTGTACAGTGATATTCCTCAATCAATTACGCTTAAAAATCGGAGTTACATATGGAAATCCAGAGACAACTACAGGAGGTAATGCATTAAAGTTTTATGCTTCAGTAAGACTTGACATTAGGAGAATTCAGACTCTTAAAAGAGGTACAGAAGAATATGGAATAAGAGCAAAGGTAAAAGTAGCAAAAAATAAAGTAGCCCCTCCATTTAGAATTGCAGAATTTGATATACTATTCGGCAAAGGGATAAGTACGACAGGATGTTTATTAGATTTAGCAGAAGAGACTAATATAATAATTAGGAGAGGTGCTTGGTATAGTTACGAAGGAGAAAATATTGGACAAGGAAGAGATAACACAATTATTTGGTTGGATCAGAACTTAGAAATAAAGAATAAAGTAGAATCTATTGTCAAAACGAAACTAACAGAAGGTACTGAAGTAAGTTCTAATTCGATGAAAGCATTAAATAATAATCCAAAAAATGCTGTGATTGCTAATAACATCAAGAAAATAGCTTAGATTCATAATGAATCAGCTGGAGTCCACCAACCTGCAGCTGGTCCAATAAATCTAACAATTACCCACAAGATAACTAAACCTCCAATTCCATACCAACTAGCTTTTATACTTAATTTCATTAAACTGTCTCTCTGATTAATAGTAAGAGGTAGCCAATCAAATATTCTAGGTGATTCGTCTGATTTAGATTTAGTATTGTTTTGTTTAGGAGGAAGACCTAATGATTTTCTCCTTTTTGCTTCTCCCATATTTAAAGATATTTCCTAAATAATAACCTAATCATAAGGAAGCATATAGTTGATTTGTTTTGAAGGTTGAATACTTTTTAGAATTAATCTACCCCATTTTCTTTTGTGTGCTCTTCCATCAAGAATTATTAATTTACCAGCATTTTTTCTTAAAGGTGAAATGGACCTTTCTAATTTTTGTATTGCCTCAGGAAGTAAAAATTCTCGAAACCAATCTTTAGAAAGATTTCTTTTATGAGAAACAGTCAATGCATTGATAGGCTCTTCAATGCTTGGGATTGGTAGTAATGGAATAATTATTTGTTCTGGACTTTTTATACAATGAGAATTATTAATCCACCAGGTATAGCTAGCACATAGAATTTCATTATTAAATAATGGAATATTCTCAAGCAAAACTCGCTTTCCATAGATAGAGGCTAATTCTGTAGCAAATTTAAGCTTCAAATCAAAGTCATCAGATAAAAATAAAGTCAGACCTTTTGAGAACATTATTAATTTTTTAGACTTATCTAAAATACTTTTTGAAAACATTGGGTTATTTGGAAGCATTTGTCTAGGCGGAACGTATACTAAGATTTTATTTTCAATAAAATTACTCCTAAAGTTCATTACCAAATCAATGTTTAAACTTTCTTTCTTGAGATACTTTTGAAAAAAATTATCTTCTCTTAATGCTGACAAAAAAACAAATTTATTATTAATTAGTAAATGTTTTATCTGAGATAGTTCATCTATAGGTTCTAAATAAAAATTCCACTCAAAATTTATATCATCTAAAGTTACCCAGCATGCCCAACCTGCAGAAAAAGCATTGCTTACCCTCAAAAATTGATCAGAATATGAAGAGTTTTCAAAAAAGAAATTAGAAAAAAAATTTATTTCTTCTTTATCTAAAAAAATAATCCCACTATCTAAAACTTTTCTCAAGAAAAACTTCTTTTTAAATAGGTTGTACGTACTAATTATCTTTTGACTTTTAGATGATGATTGTTCAAATTTATGAAACCAATTTTTTTTCAAAAATGAAATTCTAAAATATTTTTTTAAATCTTCTTTTATATTTTCAATCCCAGAAAAAATAATGCGATGATTTCTATTATTAAAAATATTTCCATCACCTAGCAGTTTTTCCAGAGAGATAAAACAAACTCGATGATTTGAAAATATTATTTGATCATTTTCTAAAATAAAATTTAACCCAAGACTTTTTAATTCTCCTAAGTAATTATTTTTTAAAAATTCTATTTTGTCTTGAGATAAAACAAAAGTCGAATTTTCTTCGTATAAAGATAAAGAAATCAACAGAGCGGGTAGCCAAATATTAGTAGAAAAAATTTCTGAGTTAATCAGATAAGTTTGATTTGTTTGAAGACACTTTGAAATTATTCTCCCGAAAGAATAAATATGATCCCAATCTGTCTCATGGGATCTAATAAATCTTTTTAAGTACTGATGACTTAAAATTTCAAGCATTATATAATTTTAATAATATCAAATTAAAAAAACATGATCTTAATATACAAAAAATTGGTATCAATATAAAAAAAACTCAAATAAAAAAATCAATGAATATTGGAATTGTAGGTCTAGGACTTATTGGTGGTTCAATAGGATTAAAACTCCAAAAATTAAAACACACTATTTACGGAGTCACGAACAATAATCTTAATAAAAAAAAGGCAATTGAGAGAAATCTTGCAAACGTTGTTAGTTGCGATTTAGGCATCCTAAAAGAATGTTCTCTAATTATATTGGCATTACCGATTAAAGATCTAATACATCCCTCTAACGATCTAATAAATGCGATTCCAAAAGATGCGATAGTAACCGATGTCGGTTCTATAAAAGAACCAATAATTAACACATGGGGGGAAATACATCCATTATTTATTGGTTCACATCCAATGGCAGGCACAGAAGAAAAAGGAGTTGAATCAGGTTTCGAAAGTTTATTAGAAAATGCAAAATGGATTATCACTCCTACTACAAAAACCAATTCACATTCATTAAAAACACTAAGTAAATTAATAACTTCTATGCAATGTAAGATTTATAAAGCATCACCAAAAGATCATGATGTAGCAGTTTCTTTAATATCTCATTTACCGATATTTGTTGCTTCTTCATTAATAAAAACTGCCAATGCAGAGAAAAATAAATCGCTGTTGGCTCTAACTCAAAGACTTGCTGCTACAGGATATGCGGATACAACAAGAGTAGGAGGTGGTAATCCGAATTTAGGTTTGGATTTGGCTATAAATAATCAGACGAATATCTTAAAAGCAATTAAAGAATTTAAAAAAAATATTAATGAAATCGAATCTCTAATCAAAAACAATAAGTGGGAATTGTTATCTGAAAAACTTACAAAATCGATAGAAATAAGATCAAGTTTTACAAATTAAAAAATCTTATAAATAAAAATCATTAATTCCTTTAGAAGCTAAAATTTGCTTTGAAACCATTACTGCTGACTGACTAACACCTGCTGTCCCTTCTCCAGGATAAATAGAATCGCCACATAACCATAAACCTTTAAAAGGAGTTCTACTTGATAACCCAAATAATCCAAAAATATCAGGATTTTGACCTAGACCACCTACTATCCCATTTGGCCTATTAGTCCACCTTTCAAATCCTAATGGGGTAGCCAATTCCTTATGAAGCCAATTTTCTGACGCAATATCAAATTGTTTTTCAAGTACCATTGATATTTTTTGTAAATACTCCTTTTTTTTCTTTATATAGTCATATTTATCTAAACTAAACCAGACGTTTGTTTTTGTAAAAAGACTGGCTATCAAGGTAATCTCACCTTT
Organism: Prochlorococcus sp. AG-388-A04; assembly: GCA_003279935.1. Classification (GTDB taxonomy): domain Bacteria; phylum Cyanobacteriota; class Cyanobacteriia; order PCC-6307; family Cyanobiaceae; genus Prochlorococcus_A. Next base: position 34,743 of record QCGL01000006.1, on the reverse strand, counting down.
TGGAGCTCTTCCGTCTCCCTCCTCACTTATGGATACAAAAAGTGACCCTAATTCATTTGAAACAAACTGATAATGATTGGAAGAGATTACTTTAATATGTTCTTTTTTTAAAGCTGAATAAAAGACCAGCGCACCGCTTGGATTAGGAAGACTTTGTATTCTTTTTTTATAATTATGATTATTATCTAGAGGATTTTCTAGATGTTTCAAAAGAGATTGTGGAGGAGGTGTATAAATTACATCATCGGCGAAGTAAACCATCTTCTCTAGCTTAGATGTTGCACAAACTTTCCAACTCTTTTTTACATCATCAAAATTAATAGAATTTACTTTTTGCCCGAAAACAATATTAACTCCCCTTTTTTTTAATGAATCTTCTAATGCATCACTTAAAGCCTGCATTGATTTTTTTAAATGCCATAAACCATGTGGTTTTTGACACATTTGCAACACTGTAGAACCATATAGAGCTGCAGTGTTATAGACATCTTCTTGTGAATAAAGTTTTAATTGCAAATTTAGAAACTTAATTAATCTTTTATCATTAGATAATCCACAAAAACGTAAAAGATCAAAGATAGTAGATTTAATCAATATTCCTGTAACTAAATTCGTTGGCACTAATGCTTTAAGAAGTTGCGAAAAATCCCAAAAATTCTTGACGGGTATTACAGGGTTATTATTAGCAAAAGTCCAATTACTCTGATGAATTAAATTACAAATTTGCCAAAATTGACGACTACCTGGGAACTGCTTCTCCCTCTCCTTAATCCATTCATTTTTGTCATACCAAATAGATATTGGCTTGCTGCCATCTTTTAAATCAACTATGCAAGCTGGATTTAAGATGGAGGCTTCAGGAAGAGGAATATCTAAAAATTTAAAAATCTTAGAGTGTATTCCGCCTTCTTCCAAACCGGCGACTTGAGTTGCTCCAACATCAAAGATATATCTTTTTCTTTTAAAGGTTCCTGCACAACCTCCAGATTGAGTATGCGACTCAATCAAAGTCACTGAAAGCCCTAATTTTGATAAAATTGCTGCGGAAGTTAACCCTGCTATACCAGCACCAACAACAACAATTTCAGTCCTTGACATTAAAATGCAAAAAATACCACATATCGAACTTAACGAAATTTGTTGTCAATTAGGTGAAGGATCACCAAAAAGTATAAAACAAGTTTTTGGGGGAGATATTCATGAGTCGTGGCAAATAGAATTTAAAAATGCTAAATTCTTTCTTAAAAGAAATGCAAGAGAAGGAAGATTTCTAGAATTTGAAAAATCTTGCCTTAAAAATCTACAAAAATTTATTAATTATGAAAACTTAATAGTTCCTAAAATAATGTCTTACTTAGAGGTTAATAATGTAGAACTTTTATTATTGGAATGGATCGATATGAAGAATAGTGATCAGGAAAAATTAGGAAGAGGTTTAGGAGAAATGCACATTGAATCAAATAAATTTAATCAACCAAGTTTTGGATATCCGATTCATGGTTATATTGGAACCACAAATCAAATAAAAGGATGGGAAAAGAATTGGATTACATGTTTTATAAATTTAAGAATTGAACCTCAATTAGCAATCTTTGAAAAAGATTTTTTAGAAATTGATATTAAAAATAAAATAAAGTCAAAAATCGAATCCGTACTACTTGACCATGAACCAATGAAATCACTTGTTCATGGTGATTTATGGGCGGGAAATATCGGTGTAAATAATATGAATAAAGGTGTAATATTTGACCCTGCATCTTGGTGGGCAGATTGCGAAGTAGATATTGCTATGACAAGATTATTTGGTAATTTTCGAAATGAATTTTATGAAAATTATCATAAAATTATTCCAATTAAAAAAGGTTTTGAAAAAAGAACTATTATTTATAATTTTTACCACATATTAAATCATGCCAATATGTTTGGTGGTTCATATTGTCATCAAGTCCAAAGCTACATCAGGAATATATTAAATATGTAAACTTACTTTATCCTAAATATGTTTTTTTGAGATTTTGAACCTTTTCTAGAACAGCTTCGCGATTTTCACTTGTACGGAGATTTTGCCAACTCCATTGACCTACAACCACTACCCCTAGTAATTCTAATAGGCCAGGTAGGATTGGGAAAAAATTAATCGTGTCAATAATAACTTTAATTATTATTTGAGCGATAACTACAACAGCAATTATGCCTGCTGCTTTACCATATTTTCCCATTTGGGTCCAATCAATAGTTCCAAGAGTTTCATTGATTTTTCCCATTACATCAGAATACTTCTCTGAAAAGCTTTTACTTTCTGAGTTTGTTTCGGAGCCGGAGTCTTGATTTGACTCAGGAGTGTTATCACTCATGAATTCAGTCAACTTAATATATGAACCAGACGGTATCGGAAAAATTGTCTGTTGACTACCTTTTTGTTATGCATAATTCCGAACCGAAACATTTTGTATTCTGCAATATGTATTGATAATAGTGAAGTTTTAAGATATTTCGCCCAAAATTTTATTTATAAAAACTTCACAATATCATCTTGTTCTAACAAAAAACACTTAAAAACTTCATCAACATAAAAAATAAAAAGACTAAGATTATTATTTAAATTATTATATTTTCATAGATTATTCTTTGTAATAAAAAATGACAATATCAGCTGATCTAAATTCTGATTTCTTATCTTTAGATGAAAAGGAAAGATACAAAAAGCATTTAACATTAAAAGAAATAGGATTTAAAGGACAATTAAAACTAAAAAATAGTTCAGTATTATGTATTGGAGCAGGCGGGCTGGGTTCTTCAGTTTTACTTTATCTTGCCGCTGCAGGAATAGGAAGAATTGGAATAGTTGATAATGATCAAGTTGAGAAGTCGAATCTACAAAGACAAATAATTCATGAAACAAATACGGTTGGAAATTTAAAAATTAATTCTGCCCAAGAAAGAATTAAAAGATTTAATCCTAATATTGAAGTATTAACGTTTAGTGAAAGAATAAACTCCGAAAATGTTATTAAAATCATTAAAGACTTTGATATCATTTGTGATTGTTCAGATAACTTTGGTACTCGATATTTAATAAACGATGCCTGTTTAATTCTTAAAAAGGCTTTAGTTTTTGGAAGTGTTCAGGGTTTTGAGGGCCAAATAAGTGTCTTTAATCTAAATAAAAAGAGTCCTAATTTAAGAGACTTACTACCAGAATCGCCTGTAGAAAATAATATTCCAAGCTGTGAAGAGTTTGGAGTTGTGGGCGTTTCAACTGGTCTTATAGGGATTTTACAAGTCAATGAGATAATAAAAATTATTCTAAAGAAAGGAGAGATTCTTGACGGCAAGATTATGATTTTTGATCTACTAAATATGAAAATAAAAACTTTAAATTTAAAATCTGACAAGTTAAATAAAAATATTAAAAACCTTTCTCAATTTAGAGATTTTTACAAAGATATAGAATGCCAAGATAATATTAAAATCAAGAAAATTAACGCTGAAGAATTTAATACTCTATACAAAACAAAATTAAATAAAATACTTCTAATTGATGTTAGAGAAAAAGAAGAGTTTAATAAATGCTCTATAAAAGGTTCGATATCTATACCCATCAATAATCTCGAACAAAAGTCTCACCTAGAATTTATTAAACAAGAAAGTTTAGTAAAAGAAATTTTTACATTGTGCCAATTAGGAAAACGTTCAGAAAAAGCATCAAAGATTTTAATGAAATTTAGAATTCCCTCAAAATCTATAGAAGGGGGAATAAAAAAAATCAATCAAATACTAATAGGTTAATTATTTAAAGAAAATTTAATAATCCACCCCTCTCTTTAAATCAACTCCAACATTTGCGTAATGCTTATGACAAACCATTTCAGAATATACATCCGCTAGTTGAAAGTATGATGGTTCATTTTTACATCTCCCAGTAATAACAACTTCGGTATCTGCAGGTTTTTTTATGAGAGTTTGATATATCGATTCAACAGGTAAAAGTTCTAAATCAACAGTTGGATTTAATTCATCCAAAATAATAGTTTTATACAAACCACTCAAAATAGCCGCTTTTGCAATTTCCCAGGCTCGTTCAGCTTCAACATAATCAATTGGCTGTTGTTGCCCCCTCCATACTATGGCATCTCTCCCAGAACGTAGGTGGTCGACTAAATGTGGGTAACTCTCTCTCAAAGCTTCTATCGCAGCATCTTCGGTATATCCCTTACCACCTTTTAGCCATTGTAATATTAAAACTCTATGACTTTTATCTTGAGAGATTCCCTTACCAATAGCTTGCAGAGCTTTACCCAATGCACTTGTGGATTTACCTTTACCCTCGCCAGTATAAACTTCAATACCACCAGAATTGTTCATTTTTCTAGGAGATTTATTGAAATCCCCTCTTAAGCGTGATCTCATTTCTGAATGAAGTTGAGATATGCATATCAATGAAGAGGGTGCTGCTCTTCCTGTAATAATTATTTCCAAATCATCAGGTCGATTCTGAAGTGAATTAACCACTTCCTCAATATTAAGCATCCCTAAATCTAAAACAGGATTCAATTCATCAAGAACAACTACTGAATAAAGGGAACTAGCAATTGCTCCTTTCGCAATATTCCAACCTCTCTCGGCCTCAGCAATATCAGATTTTGTTACTTGATCAGCATTAAAAAATTCAGATCTCCCAGTCCTTACATGATCTATTAAGTGAGGGAACCCTCTTTGTAATGCTTCTATTGCAGAATCTTCATCATATGACCTCTCAGGTCCTTTTAAGAATCTAAGCAATAAAACTCTAGACTGTTTCTTTTCGCATATCCCTAAACCTATTGTTCTAAGTACCACTCCCAAAGCAGCCTGACTTTTTCCTTTTCCTTCCCCATCGTAAATATGTAATTGACCTTTGGATCTTTCTTGACTGTCACTTGCGGTAACAATTCCAATACCTCTATTTCTACCAGTGTTTGTCAATTGAGAAAAGTGAGAAAATTTAATCTAGGATATAGTTAATAATATTATTAAAACTTTAATAATAAACTCAAACTATTCATATCTTAATTTAAATTTTTAAAACAGTCATATGTTCTATCAACTTGAAATCCTCTCGGATGAACAAAATGAAAAACTCAAGGAAATTAGAAATTTTATTAAAAATCTCACTAGCGTTTGTGTGGCTTATTCAGGCGGAGTGGATAGTACATTGGTAGCCTCTTTGGCATTTGAACAATTAGGACGCAAAGCAATTGCAATTACAGGAGTTTCACCCGCATTAGCTAAAACATTACTTGAAGAGGCAAAAACTCAAGCAAGATGGATTGGCATACAACATTTAGAAATTGAGACTTCAGAATTAGATCAATCAAGTTATAGTGAAAATCCTAAAAATAGATGTTTTGCTTGCAAAAAAGAGCTTCACAAACACACTACATTTTTATCTAAAAAACTTAATTACAAAATTGTCTGTGACGGAGTTAATGTTGACGATCTTAACGATTACAGGCCTGGGATTCAAGCAGCTAAAGAAGCAGGAGTTTTATCTCCCTTAGCGTTATTTAAGTTTACAAAAAAAGATATAAGGGATGTATCAAGAGCATTGGGGTTCCCTTGGTGGGATAAACCTGCTCAACCTTGTTTATCATCAAGATTTCCTTATGGGAACCAAATAACAAATGAAAGACTGAACATGGTAGAAAAAGCTGAAGAATATATTAAGAAAGGGAGCATATCAGAAGTCAGAGTTAGATGTCATGGTTCAACAGCAAGAATTGAAATTCCCAAAAATGAATTACAAATATTTTGTAAAGAATATGATTTTAATGAAATAGTTAACTATTTTTCTAATCTAGGATTCAATTGCACAAGCTTGGATCTTGAGGGTTTAATAAGCGGCAAGCTAAATAGATAAGTTTCAAAATTTATTTATTTTTTTATTTGACTATAGACTTCTGAAAGTGGATTTCTATCAATTATGCGCAAGAGATGTTCTTTAGCTATTAAAGCTTGAATTAAGTATTTACACGATATTTCTGGCTTCATATTTTGACCACATGTAAAAATATCAACTGCCGAATAATGTGCTTCAGGCCATGTATGTATTGAAATATGAGATTCAGCTAGTAAAGCAATTGCTGTAACTCCCTGAGGTTCAAATTTATTACTTATTAGATTCAAAACTGTTGCGTTAGCTAATTTGGCAGCATTATTTAACATACAACGCAAAAAAGATTCGTCATTTAATTTTTCATAATCACATCTATAAAGTTCTAACAAAAAATGCTTACTATTATTAACTAATTTCTTCTGATCATTTAATGCTTTGAAAGTTTGAATTTTTTTGGGAACTTCCATTAATCAATTGTATTTGAATTGTATTTGAATTATAGATTAATTAAAAATTACTAATTTTAATTATAAGTATATCATTTGCGAAGAGCTTAAAAAAGATTGATTGAATTTATCCAAATGGGTTGCACTTATAAAACATTGACTATCTTTTCCTACCGAATTCAGTAATAAATTTTGTCTAGTGATATCAAGCTCAGCCAAAACGTCATCTAATATAAGAAGAGGAGGTAAATTAATCATATTACGTAATAAATCCAGCTCGGCCATTTTTAAAGCCAAAATAAAAGTCCTTTGCTGACCAGATGAGCCATACTTTCTTATGGAGATATTATTAATCAAAAACTCTATATCATCACGATGAGGACCAAAATTACATTTACCAGTCACCGCCTCTATTGACCTCTGCTTTTGTAGTTGTTCCACTATTTTCTTACTTATGACTTCTTCTTCTTCTTCTTGATTGATATTTTCTAAACCAGAAAGATACTTTATACCAATTTGCTCTTTGGATTTACTTAAATGATTATGCCAATATTCGACATATGGTTTGATTTTTGATAGAGCTCTCCTTCTCCTTCTAAAAATTCTTGTACTAATTAATGACATTTGAAAATCAAAACTTTCAATGACTTCTGAAGATATATCTTTTTGAAAGCTTTCTGAACGCCAAAAATGACTTCGTTGTTTTAAAAGTCTATTAAATCTATGAATCAGCTCTACATATACTGGTTCAAGCTGAGATACAACTTTATCAATCCAAGATCTTCTGAAACCAGGTTCACTTTTGACAATATAAATATCATTAGAACAGAAACATACACTCCTAATATAATTTTGTATTTCAGTCTGTTTTTTCAATAAAGAATCATTAACATAAATCTTTTTAGCTCCTTTCCTAAATAAATTCACTTTCAAATTATCAGTGAAATCAATTTGACCAAAAATAGCTGCCATTTGGCTATCGTTTTCTATTAAATCTTTATCACTTAATGCTCTATTAGATTTTAATTGACTAAGAACTTCGACAGATTCAAGTAAATTTGACTTACCAACACCATTAGAACCAAGAACAATAGCTCTTTGCTCACTAAGGTCGATCTCAAAACTTTTATGATTTCGAAAATTATTAATTTTTAAGTTATTTAAAAAAATTTTTTTAGTGCATTCCTTAGTCAAATTAGCTAGATTTAAAGTATTTAGAATTTTTCTAAAGAAATTGAAAAATTAAGAGCATGTAGCTCAGTTGGATAGAGCATCAGATTCCGGTTCTGAGAGTCGGGGGTTCGACTCCCTCCATGCTCGTAATAAAAGATCTAAAGTTTAAAGCCCATTACCCTAATACCATTTGGATCTAGAATAAATCCACTTTCTTCTAAACTTTTAAATGCAGATACTGGAGCTTGAACAGAAATACTACATCCTGGCATTTCCCTATTTATTTTTTCAAGAGTCACTTTAAGTAATATTGAGTAAAAAAGATTTTGATTATTGCCTTTTTCAGCGCTTAGATTCCATAAGTTAGCGTTGAGTCCTCGATCTGATGTGACCCTTACAAAACCATAGAGTTTATTTTTAGATTCGTTTTGAATAGTGTAGAAAAAATTACTATTCTCAATAGCAAGAGATATCTTTTGCGTAGGAAATGACTCACAACCACTATTTATCAAAAGTCTATTTAAATCCTTAGCAGTTGGAACTTGTGTAGAATTTATAAAATAACCCTCTGGAAGAATTAGTTTGTTTGTGGAAAAATATTGCAATGATTATCCTGTATTTCTCATCCCTGCCGCAATTCCATTAATTGTTAAAAGTGCTCCTCTTAATAATTCACTACGACTATAAGCTCTTTTAGACTCAATCCTATCCTCCAGAAACTCGCTAATTGGAGGTTGTCTTGTTTGATCTCGAAGTCTCCTTAAAAGTGAGACTTGTAAAAATCCCAAAGGAATAATAGTTTTATTTCTTAAGTTAACAGATGATCTTAAGTCTTTATCAGATTCTAGAAGCTTATTTTTGCCAGTTATTTCAAGAACTAAGGATTTAGTAAGATTATATTCTATAGAGATAACATCAAAAATCTCTTCAAACGAATTTGAATTTTCTTTACTCCCAAGTGTGTCAACGTAATATTTCGCTACTTCTAAATCAACTTTAGATAATGTCATTTCTACCTTGGATATGAGCATTCTAAAAAAGGGCCACCTTTGATGAAGTACTCTTAGTAATTCAATTTGCTCGGGATCTGATTTTAATTCGACGGATAAAGCCGTGCCCACTCCAAACCAACTTGGCAAAAGAAATCTACTCTGTGTCCATCCAAATACCCAGGGGATTGCTCTTAAACTTGATAAATCCTTTGCGCCTTTTTTTCTTCTTGCGGGTCTACTTGATATTTGTAATTTACTAATTTCTTCGATTGGAGTGACCTCTTGAAAAAAAGTTAGCAAATTTGGATTCTCATGTACTAATTTTCTGTATTGAATTCTTGATGTTTCTGCCAACCTAGTCATTAAGTCATTCCATTCTGGGGTAGCATCAAGTCTGTTGATAACCAAACTGTTCTGAATAACTGCTGTTGTAACAGTCTCCAAATTATATAAAGCCAATTCAGGAAGACTATATTTAGAAGCTAAAACCTCCCCTTGTTCTGTAATTTTTATTCTACCTTTGAGTGTCCCACTTGGTTGAGCCAATATCGCTTGATACGCAGGACCTCCTCCTCTTCCTACAGAACCTCCTCTTCCATGAAAAAGTCTTAAAAGTATATTATTTTTGCTTGAAAGATTTTGAAGAGCAATTTGAGCTCTATGAATTTCCCAATTACTAGATAAGAATCCTGAATCTTTATTGCTATCTGAATAACCTAACATTAATTCCTGGAGAGGTTTAAAACTTTCTCCAACTTTTGGTAATAGTGATTTATAAAAATCTAATTGAAATAATTGCTCCATTACTTCCGGAGCTCTTTGCAGATCTTCAACTGTTTCAAAAAGAGGGACGATCATTAATGGCGATTTCTGAGAACCTTGATCAATCAGTCCCATCTCTTTTGCCAAAAGAAGGACTTCAAGCAAATCAGATGCACTATGACTCATTGAAATGACATATGAATGACAAATACGACTTCCAAATTCTTCTTGCAATCTTTTGACCATTTTAAACACTGAGAACGTTTCTTCTGTACTTTTATTCCAGTTAACTTCAGAGGGAATCAAGGGCCTTTTTGTATTTAATTCCTCAGTAAGCCATTCCATTCTCTCTTCTTCAGACATTTGATCGTATTGTTTTGACATCTCAAGGTAATTAGTTAATTCTTGTATTGCGTCACTATGTCTCGTACTCTCCTGACGTATATCCAAACTTGCTAAAGAAAAGCCGAAAATATGTACCTGAGTTAATAATTTATTTACTGCCTCACAGGTTAAATCTGTACTATTAAGACTATTTTTTATTAATTCTAGATCATAAGTAAATTCATCAACAGACTTGTAATGTAATTTTTCAACTAACTCTAAATTTTTGTTTTCAGATTCCCTTTCTAAAGATAACTTCCATCCGCCTTCAGCTAGTAAATCATTTCGTTCATGTGTCAATCTTAATTTTTCTAAAATATAACTCAATTTTAATCTATAAGGCTCTGATCTATATCTTGTTGCCCTCGCTTCATAAATTTCAGGAAACTTAACCCTATCTATTTCTAGTGATTCCAAAAGAGATGAGCTTACTTGGCTCCATTGCATTGAGACACTTAGTTGATCTCTAAGATTAGAGGTCGCTTTGATATATCTCTCTAACATTAATTGTCTTTGGTAACAGGCAGTCCTCCAAGTAATTTCAGGAGTAACTGATGGATTCCCATCTCTATCAGAGCCTACCCAAGATCCAAATGTACAAAAAGATTCAGTTGGCATCTGAACGTCTGGATAATTTTCAGTAAGGGCTGAAGAAATTCTCCCTCTTAACTGAGGCATTGCATCAAAGAGCACTTGCTGAAAATAATGTAGTGCATAATCAACTTCATCTATTACTGATGGCTTGAATTGATGTAACTCATCTGTTCTCCACCAAAGTCTTATCTCTTCTTTTAATTGTATTTTGAGAGATTTAATATCTTCAACTGTTAAAAATTTTTCAACTTGTATTTTTTGGAGCAGATTAGCTACTCTTGTTTGCTTATGCCTAATTGTATGTCTAACTATCTCTGTAGGATGTGCGGTAAAAACTAAGCGGATATCCATTTCTTGTAATAATTCCTCTAGTTTTCCTGGAGGAACATTTAATCTTCTAAGCCTAAAGAATAATTCTTTAAATGTTACTGGAGCATTTTGCCTTGCTAAAGGAGGTGCAAATGGATCTAGATTATCTTGTGATTTTTGAACATTCTGATTAGTAAAGCTATGGATATATCTATCTTCCTCCACTCTTTGTTCCAAAATATTAACTAGCTGGAAATATAATGAAAAAGCTCTGGCTGCAGAAATTGATTCAGCTAAATCCATAGAATTAACAATATCAACTATTTCATTTTTAAAATTTTTTGAACTATACTCTTCAACTTGATTTGAATAACTTAATTCCTTCAGCTGTATTAAACGATTTGCTTGATCATCAGGACACTCTTCCCTTAATACAGATTCCCACAAATCTTCTATCAATGCACGATTTTTATCCAACGGATCATTGTTGCTTATAAGATCCACATGATTATTTTTAAACTGTTTCATAGATTCCATATAATTATTATGTCATATGTAAATATATTGGGATCAAATATTTGTTTATATTATTAAATTCTTTCTTCTTCACTTTGAATCATATCCTGAACAGAATATTTCATAATATCCTCAATGGACAATCCTTCTTTATATTGTTTTATCCATTTCATAGATTGATTTCCTTCCTCAAGAACTTTATAAATAGGTTCCAAAAGATCAACCATCTTTAACTTTTCTGCAGTTAAAGATAATTCAGCTAATACATTTTTTATCCATTCTCTGCAAATCATTTTCTTCCCATCTCTCCAATGAGTCAATTCAGCATCTAAACTCCCTTGGGCAGCTTTAATTTCGTTTTGATCACATATTTTTGTTAATTCATCCATAGAAAAGTTACTGGTTATTAAGGGATCTAAAGTCTTCAGATTTTCGAATAAATAAATGACTCTCAGTTCAAGTAAAGCTGTTATTGCCAATAATAACTTAATATCAGAAACGTAGTCGCAAATTCTTAATTCAAGACGATCTAAAACATGAGGCCTTTGAGGTCCATTTGGGCGAATAGAAGACCAAAAATGTCTAATATTGAACATATTTCCATTATTAATATTTTCTTCAATCCATTTTGTATAGTTATCATGGTTGTAAAAAAAAGGAACCTTATTTGGTGTTTTAGGGAATTGAATCCATCTCTGTGAATGATTATTAGTAAGTTTATTATTTAAAAAAGGAGAGCTTGCACTTATTGATAAATACAAAGAAGCCTCACACCTTACAAGTCGAATAGCAGCAAAAAGTTTATCTAAGTTATCAATACCTAAATTTATATGAACACTGGATGTAGCGATTGATATACCATAGTTATTTTGAATAAATTGATGATAAACATTATTTTTATCAGAAGGTTGAAACTGATTTTTATGTTTAAAACATAATGTAGATGAAGGGATTATTGTTAAATCTCTTTTTTTTAACCATTTTCTTAAATTTATTCTAGGTTCTAATAAATTTTTATAACTGACTTTATAGTCTTTTTCTGGATTCGTAATATATTCAACATTTCTGTTATCAGGCTCTTTGACAAAATTCGGAAACGTTTTTTCTATATCATCGGAAACTCCAACATGATTATTTTGAGAACCTGTAAAGAGTTCTACTTCAAAGCCTTTATATAAATTATCATTATTCATTTATCTATCCAAACAAGCCAATGCCATTAATATACCTTTAGCTTTATTAATAGTCTCTTGATATTCATTCGCAGGAGAGGAATCTGCAACTATCCCAGCACCAGCCTGAACAGAAACTATATATTCACCATCATTTGAAGGCTGCGCTATCATTGTGCGTATTGTTATCGCAGTATTAAGTGCACCATTTATATCTATAGACCCATAAACTCCAGCATAAGGCCCTCTAGCATCTTTCTCAAAGTCATTAATTAATTGCATAGCTCTAATTTTTGGAGCCCCAGTTACTGTACCAGCAGGAAAACATGCTTTTAGTAAATCCCATACTCCAGTATTACTTTTTAAGATACCTTCAACTTCACTAACTATGTGCATAACGTGTGAATATTTTTCAATTATCATCAAATCTTTTACCTCTACTGTACCTGTTTCACATACTCTTCCTAAATCATTTCTCCCCAGATCAATAAGCATTACATGTTCTGATATCTCTTTAGGATCTTTTAATAAATCTTTCTCAAATTTTAAATCTTGTTCAGCATCTTTACCTCTTGGCCTTGTGCCAGCTATCGGTCTTAAGCTTGCAATAATTTGATTAGTTTTATTCTTCTCTGCTTTGACCATTACTTCAGGACTAGAACCTATTAAGTACCATGATCCAAAATCAAAAAAAGCCATATAAGGTGAAGGATTAACAATCCTTAAACTCCTATACAAATTAAAGGGATCGCTTTTAACTTTTGATTGAAATTTTTGGCTAATAACAATTTGAAAAATATCTCCTTTTCTTATATATTCTTTTGCAGAAACAACAGCTTCTTCAAACTCTTTTCTTTTCCAATTACTTGAAATTGCAATATTCAAATCTTTTTGTTCATCCCAGTTAAAAGAATGTTTTTCATTAATTGGAGCACTCATTAAATCTCTGATTCTATTAATTCTTAAAATCGAATCTTGATAAATTTCTTCAACATGAGTTTCTGATGCATTGGTAGTGTCAGCATATACAACTACAGTGATACATCTTTTCATTTGATCAAATATTACTAGTTGATCAAAAAACATCCAAGATCCATAGGGTATATCATTATCTTCTAGAGAATTGATAGGCACATTAGGCTCTATGCGATTGATTAATTCATAACCCCAAGAACCATATAATTGACCAACATAAGGTAAATTATCGATACTATATGACTTATATTCTTCGGTCCAAGTTCTTAATAAATCAAAAGGATCTCCTTTATATTTTTCACTTTTTCCACTACTCCAAGTCTTAATAGTTTCTTCTCCACGACAAACTGCTTCCCAAAGAGGATTAGTAGCAACAATACTCCATCTGCCTAAATTTTCCCCACCTTCGACAGATTCAAAAAAGACACCATGAGAATCTTTATTTGATAATTTAAGCCATATTGATAATGGTGTTTCTAAATCAGCAGGCCAAGTTTTGAGAATAGGTATAAAATTTTTACCTTCTTTATAAGCCTTTAAAAAACTATCTTTTTGAGAACTGATCATACTAGTTAATTCAGTCCAAATTATAATTATGTTTGTTTCTTATATCAACTTTTGATAATTTATTCAAAAGTTTCTTTAGTAGTAAATTTTAAACCGGCAGGATTCGGATTCTCTCCTATTCTTCTTGGATTATGACCAACTTTCTCTCTACCTTCATTAACTTTCTCGGAGAATACTCCATCCTTAGGATGTAAGAATTCAATATCTCCGCCAGGGAAAATTCTATAAATTTTAAAATTTTCAATCCTAGGTTTAAAACCCCTTAATTGTGTCCCAAGAGCAAGACATTGTTCTTTTCTTGCAAAGTACATTAAATTATCGCCCTCGTGCATAACAGCGGCTCCCCCAGTTGGCAATTCAAATGCTTGTTCCTTGGAGCTATTCCATGAAATCGCATATTTTTCTTCAGTTTCTGCAGAGTTTAATAAACCCCCAGTACTACCTATATGCTTTGGAAATTGACCAACTAAAGTTTCAGTCATCCTAATTTTGAAGTTATTTCTTATAAGAAACTAGCATTCATGTTTTACAAATTTCTTAATTATTTAAAAAGTTTCTACATTATTTAATAAATGTACAAAATAAATATTAATTTAAATATTATCTATATCTGCAATTGGGAAAAATACTGTCAAGCCAGTATCCCTTCTTTGTGTAACGTGACCTCCTAAACTCGCTAATAATTTTTGAGTTGCAACTTGACTTAATTGTAGACTTCCTGTTTGAGGATTCCAATTTAGTACTGGACCAATATCAGAACCATTTTCTGTATTAGAAATATCATTTTTACCCGTATCAAATTTTTTGACTTTTAATTGAAGTTTTAATTTTTGTCCCGCGGGCCGTAACTCTAAGATTAAACTACTACCTTCTCTTAATCCTCTCGTATTTTTATCGATTAGCCCTCTTAACATTAAATCTAGTTTTTCAGAATCACTCAAAATTTCGGGAAGTTGTTTGGGTATATCAATTTTTATCGAAATTCCACGTCGCTTTAATTGTTTACTCCAAACAGGTGATAATTTATATAAAATCTCCCCTAAATTTATTCTTGCCAACTGATTGAGGGGGGAAATATCGTTACTCACAAGTTCCGCAGCATTAAAAATAAGACCAAATCTATCTATTTGCTCATTACACTCATTATCAATTTGAATTAAACGGTTTCTCATTGATTCGTCCATCTTATATTTCCTGAGAGTAGAGCTTATTAAAGTCCTTATAGTTGCTAAAGGAGTTCTGACTTCATGAGAAATTGCTTGTAATAACTTTGCCTCCGTTAATTGATCATTCTTATCATCATTTTTAACTGCATTCTGAACACTTAATTTAGGGATTAAATTTGCCAACTTAGTTGATAAACTAGGCCAAAAACTGTTTTCAAATTGATTATTGATATTAAGATCTCCTAAATTTTTAATTGCATTACGAAAATTAATTGCCTCTTCATAATTTTCTTGATTCAATTTTGCATCAATCAATTCAATTGCAGTTTTTAGGCTGTTTTCATCGCATCTCATAAGTAAAGTTCTCTTGTCTTTTTCTCCTGCGATTGTTAAAAGACATTGAAAATTAGTAGTAATAATTAGTAAAAAAGGTTCATAACCATCTTTAGTATTTAAATTTAAGACTTTGTAATTCCTAACAAAATTACTATCTTCTTTAATTTTTATGGAATGATCTACTGGTAGGAAACCAGCATTACCCATCTGAAAATATGGAAAACCTTCTGGAGACCATAACCAACCTTTCATTTTTGTTAGACATTTTTTATCTGTGAGAGCAGGCAAAGGAGAAGCAACCCAAAATCCTCCTTCTTGAGAGGAATGGGAAAGGAACTCTTTTTGAACAACTTCTAAAGAGGCCCACCACATTCGCCTAGAAGTTTCATCATCAACATATGAAGTGTTTAATCCTTGCAGAAGTAAATCTTGAATATTTTTTATAGTTATCAGAGAGTTCATTAATTTTTTAATGATCTTGAGCGATTTAAAGTAGATAATGCCAGACCAATGCATATAAAATTAACCAATAAAGAAGTCCTCCCATAACTCATAAAAGGTAGCGGGATTCCAGTTACGGGTCCTAATCCAATAGTCATGAATAGGTTAATAATGATCTGAAATAAGAATGTTGAAGCTATTCCAATAATTATTAATGACTCAAAATGAGTTCTGGCATTTTTTGATACCTTAACAAGACAATTAATTAACACAAAAAACAAAAAAAGAACCAAAATACATCCTAAAAAACCTAATTCCTCGCCTAGCGCACTAAATATGAAATCTGTATGTTGTTCAGGTATAAATTGTAAGTTTGTCAGTTTACCATTTAATAAACCCGTACCAAAGAGGCCCCCAGAACCTATCGCTATTTTACTTTGCAATAGATGATATCCTCCACCTAATGGATCCCTATTGGGATCTAGGAACAAAATTAATCTATCTTTTTGATAATCTTTTAAGCCAAATTCCCAAATAAAAGGTGTCAACTTTATAACTAATGAATGAAGAGCTAATATCAACATCGAGAAGATAATTTTTTTTTGCGAGGATCTATAAGCTAAATACACCACAAAAGGAAGCCAAAAAATAAGTAGGTTTGGAGAAACTAGATAAAATATTGATGTAAAAATAAAGCAGCCTAAAATGAGTAACCATTCTATTGGCATTTGGGACCAATAAAGCATTACAACAGTAAATACAATTAAAACTAGAGAAGTTCCTAAATCAGGTTGAAAAAATATTAATAACCAAGGAACAATGACAATTAAAAAAGGTGATAACAGATCTTTTATCGAAGAAATAGATTTTCTTTCTAGCACTAAAGCAAGAGTTAATATAGTACTCAATTTTGCGACTTCGGAAGGTTGAAAAGAAAAAATCCCCAAGCTCAACCATCTTTGAGCACCATAAATTGAAATCCCAAAAAAATAGATGAAAAGTAATGAAAGTAAAGAACAAAAATAAAAAAGAGTCAAATATTTTTTAAATCTTTCTATTGGTATATATGAAATAAAAATAGCTAAAAAATAACCTAATAAGCCTGTGAAAAGATGATTTAAAAAATCTGATTGTAAGAATTCTCTTTGTACACTTTTTATTAAAATACTTGAGATAAAAACTAACGCTAAAGGGATAACAAGTAAAGGTGAAAAAATAATTTTTCGATTAATTTTATGTTTTTTTTCAAAAAATCTCTTTTTCTTTTTTAGAGAAATTTCCTTGAACATTAATACTAATTAATAAATTCTTTTTTAATCAATTGAGCTAACTCTTTAAATCTAATTGAACTTTCTTTATCTGGTTCACTTATTGAAATTGGAACACCCTTATTACTATCATTGACAAGTTTTATTTCGATAGGAATTTGAGCAAGTAATGGTAAATTATTTTCACCAGCTAAGATTTTTCCACCACCTTTACCAAAAATTTCATATTTTTTATTAGGCATATCTGGTGGAATAAACACTGACATATTTTCTACAACACCCAATAATGGAACACCAAGTTGCTTAAACATTGCTAACCCTCTTCTTGCATCTTGCAAAGATACCTTTTGAGGCGTCGTTACAACAATTGCTCCAGAAATAGGAACAGATTGAGATAAAGATATTTGAGCATCACCTGTACCAGGAGGTAAATCAATAACTAAGAAGTCAAGATTATTCCATTCAACTTGATAAAGAAATTGCTTTATTATGCTATTTAACATTGGTCCTCTCCATATAACTGGTTGTCCTTCTTCTATCAAAAAACCCATTGAGACTAATGAGATACCATATTTATTAATTGGAATTAATCTTTGATCATTACCGCTACCCTCAGTTACTTTTGGATTTTCTTCGGTAACTCCCAGCATTGAAGGTGTATTAGGCCCATAAATATCAGCATCTAATAAACCAGTTTTTAAACCTAATTTAGCTAACGAGCATGCGATATTAACTGCAATTGTACTTTTACCGACTCCTCCCTTACCACTACTTATAGCAATAATATGTTTTATACCTTTAATGTTCTTCAACTCAGGTACATTATTTTCTTTTGTGGAATTAGATTGAGATAAGTTATTATCAATTTCTATTTGTACATCATTAACATCCTCAAATTTAAGGAGTATATTTTTAACCTCTTTTACTATTCGCTCTCTCTGAGAATTTGCAAATGAAGGTAAAGATAGTGTGATTATTATTCTGGGTAAGATTACTCTAACATTCTTAATCCAGGCAAGTTCAATAAGGTTTTTCTTTGATCCAGAATCTAGAATCTTTGATAATGAATAATTCGCATCTTCGACTGTAGTCATCAAAATTTTTAAATGTTTTTATAGGTTAGTCGACTCTTTAAAAGATTAAGAACTATGTCGAACTATCGAATAATAAGAAATTACCACCCCCTTAAACGAAATTATAAAGGGAAACTACTAATTAACCAAAAATCTTATTCTTCAAATATCAAGTTAAATAAATGTCTAAAGAACCACCTAAGAATTCAAGAGAGAAAACGAAGAATCTCTTACTCAAGTTACAAGATAATATTTGCAAAGGGCTGGAAAATATTGATGGGAAAGCTAAATTTACTGAAGAATCTTGGCTTAGAAAAGAAGGTGGAGGGGGAAGGTCAAGAGTTTTAAAAAACGGCTCAATTTTTGAGCAAGCTGGAGTGAATTTCTCAGAAGTACATGGGAAAGAACTACCTCAATCGATAATCTCACAAAGACCAGAAGCTAAAGGCCATGAATGGTTTGCTACGGGCACTTCTATGGTATTACACCCTAAAAATCCATTTATACCTACAGTACATCTTAATTATCGTTATTTTGAAGCAGGACCAGTTTGGTGGTTTGGTGGAGGTGCCGACCTAACACCATATTATCCATATTTAACTGACGTAAGAAATTTTCATAAAGAACATTGTAATGCCTGTGAAAAAGTTAATAAAAATCTCCACAAGGTATTTAAGCCATGGTGTGATGAATATTTCTTTTTAAAACATAGGAATGAATCTCGAGGTGTTGGAGGAATCTTTTATGATTATCAAGATGGTTCTGGCAGAATTTATAAAGGTGATAATAAAGAGAGTAAGGCCTATAAAGAATCTATTAATATTGGAGAAATAAACTTAAATTGGAATAATTTATTTTCATTAGCAGAAAATTGCGGTGGAGCATTCCTAGATTCGTATCAGCCAATAATTGAAAAAAGAGTTAACCAAAACTACACAAAAGAGCAGAGAGAATTTCAACTATATAGACGAGGAAGATACGTTGAATTCAATTTAGTTTGGGACAGAGGAACAATTTTTGGATTACAAACAAATGGTAGAACTGAATCTATATTAATGTCATTACCACCATTGGCTAGATGGGAATATGGGTATAAAGCCCAAAAAAGCTCAAAAGAAGACTATCTCACAAAAATTTTCACAAAACCTCAGGATTGGAAAAATGATAAAAATTTAGAAAAATTTTGTATGGAAAATAATATGTTTGATTAATTTGCTTGAAACTTATTTAGAAAATTTTACTAAATTGGTGTTTTAAACAAAGAACCATCACTTTTTAATTCGAGCCTATCGCTTAATTCATTTTCTAAAGATATTAATTCATCTCTATGAGCTCTTAATCTAATTAACGTAATTTCTTCATTATCTTCATTACTTATCAATCTCAATTCAAATTTTTCTTCCCTAGCTGACTTCTTAAAATAAATCATTCCTGATAAAGGACCTCCAATTAGACCTAAAAGAATAGGCCACCATCCCAAAGTTGGATAAATTTGAATAATTACTAACCCTAAAGCACAGGATCCAAACCCACCAAGCAAAGCTAAAAAAATTGCTAACAATTTGCTAGATACAACTTGGCCTTTAAATATTAAAATTCTTTGATCAAAATCTCCACCTGTCTGGTTCCAACCTCTTAAATCGAGCCATTCGTACATAACTTTTAAAACTTCTATAGGTTTTTGAGAAGAAGTTATTTCAACTATTGTTGTTCTATCCTTACTTGAAGCTCTTAGGAAAAAAAATAAACCTATTGCAAGAAGAATTGTAAGTAATAATGTTGAATTAATAGAATAAGTCATTTATATAAATTTAATATTATTAACTATTTTGTCTAATTAGAAATTTATCATAATATAAATTTAAATTTTTTACGATTAAAAATTAACTTCAAATCCTTGGAAAAACTTTAATCACAAACTTAGAAAATAATGTAAAGTAAAAATTGAAATAAATTATCGTTAATACTTATGAGTAATGATGAAAAAAATAAAAAAATAACTTTTTCCCATAATGATATAAATACTGATTTATATCATTTATATAAGGACTCTTCTTATTTAGCTGTAGATACTGAGGCAATGGGATTGATACATGGAAGAGATAGGCTTTGTTTAATACAAATATGTAATGAATTAAACTTGACTGCATGCATAAAAATAGAACTTAACAACTCAGAGTCACCCAATATAAAAAAATTATTTGAAGATAAAAACATAATGAAAATATTTCATTATGCCAGATTTGATGTAGCAGCTCTAAGATGTAATCTTGGAATTAATACAAGAAATATTTTCTGTACAAAAATAGCCAGTAAATTAGCAAGAACATACACAAATAAACATGGCTTAAAGGATTTAATCAATGAATTACTAGAAGTAGAATTAGATAAAAGTTCGCAAAGTAGTGATTGGGGAAGCTCTGAAGATTTATCTAATAAGCAAATTGAATATGCTACCAACGACGTTAAATATTTAATTGAGGCAATGCACAAATTAAAGGTGATTCTTGATAGAGAAGGAAGATATGAGTTGGCTCAAAAATGTTTTCAGACTATTCCAGTTTATTCTGAATTAGATATATTAAAATTTTCAAATATTTTTGAACATTAATTAATCTTCAGTTATAAAATTATCTTCATTTTCTAGACTCGACATAAGTTTATCTAGTATTTTAGATGAACTTAGTTTGTTTCCAATATCCTTTTCACATGTTTTCAAAAGATCTTGTGCAACTTGTCTTTTTTCTTCAATAGTTTTAGAACCTTTTTTTGCAATTTGAATTTCTACTTTTTTTTTTGCTGAGGACAAACTTACACTGAGTAACTTAGCTATCTCAGAACATGTTGCTATATATTGGCGATCATTAATAGGATACATAAAAAATTTATAAAACCTTTCTAAATATTACTTGATCAAGTTAACAAATTTAAATTTATATGATCCACAATTTTTTTACTAGCCCCCCTTTTACCCATTCTTTTCATTCCGATTTTTACTTGTTTTAATCTGTAATCTTTTTTATTTAGTAAAACCTCTAAATTATCAATAAGAGTTTTTTTATTATCACAAACTAATACACTTCCTCCTAATAATCTAGACTGTCTTTTTGCAAATGATTTTGTGAATTGAGGGCCAGCGCCGGGAAGAGAAATAGAAGGTACACCAAGCCCAGTTATTTGTTCTGTAGCAGTGCCTGCATTTGACAATCCAACACAGGCCATATTAGCCCACTGATTAAAAGTACTTTTGCCTAACAAAATATATTTATCTTTATTTTTCCACACTGAATCTTCACCAACCAAAAAATTCATATTATTTTCTTCCAAATAACCATTATTAGATAGATGACGCTTAATTGTAAAAACATTTGCATTAATACTTAGAGGCAAAAGAATAATTAAATCATTTGATATTTTTACATCTTCTAAACATTTTAAAAAAATATCAAGATTATTTAGAGCTTCAGGGAATCGACTTCCTATTATTAAAATTAACCTGTTAAACATAATAATATTAGAAATTTTTTCATTTTTTGTATCTACAAAATCCATCATTGGGTTCCCAAAATATTTAGCACTAATCTTTTTTTTATTTAAATTATTTGCTGTAATTTCATCTCGCATTATTAAACTTTTACATCTGGTAGACCTCATTAGAAAAATTTCCCAAGGGTCCCATTCAGAGCCTTTAAATTTATGATAAAAATCACTCACTGCCCATCCAGGTCCATTACTCCATGTATGATCACTTTTAGGCATGCCGACAAAACTAAATTCGCATTTTGAAATCCAAGCAAAAAATAAAGGCAACAAATCACCCACGGCAATAATTTTATAATTATCTTTTGACTTGCCTCTTACAATTAAAAAGTTTTTAAAAGTATCTACTATAAACCCTTCAAAAAAATCAAGTAAAAATCCTTTTAAGCTTTGATTACTGAAACCTCCACTTGGTAATTCCTTGAGATAACCAATTTTGCTAAAATTCTTGGATTTTATGCAATCAAAAATTTTACCATTTCCAACCAATGGCATAACTTCAACTTTTTTAATTGTTATTTTTTTTAAGAATCTTTTTATTATTTCTAATGCGATAACATCTTCCCCATGTCCATTACATATAATTAATAGAGAATGAGACGCGTTACTGCTAGGATCATTATGTGATTCAATCATATCTCTATCGGCGGCATGGCCAAGTGGTAAGGCAGAGGATTGCAAATCCTTTATCCCCAGTTCGAATCTGGGTGCCGCCTTTTTCAATTTTGTAGCATATTTCTCTATAAACCTTTCCAATACAAGAAGTTTTGCGTATCTGTTATTCATATCTGTGACTCAAATTACGGACAGCAAGTAGACAGCAAGTTTGTTAATTTTTTTAATATCTTAATACTATTACCTATTACTTAAACAAAATAATATCTTTACAAAGATATTATGAGAATGGAGCTAAGTTAAAAATCTTCAATTAGTTTTTTTGTAGAATATATTCCAGAAAACGGAGCAGTAATATCTTTTATTACACCAGAACTTTTTCCTAAAAAACTATTTTTTACACTTATGAGATCATCTTCTTTTAGGTAGGGATTTCTTTTGGATCCTTTTTTTGCCCTTGCTGAGTAAGAAATATTTTTCTTTATTACTGTTCCATCTTTCTCGTACCTTATCAAAACAATTTGTCCAGAAAGAGGTTTAATTGGTCCAGTTATATCAATCGCATCGGATAAGGAAGCTTCAAGGGGAAGTTTTACAACTCCAGGAGTATTCACTCTACCAAAAAGATTTACTGAGATAAATCTTGGAGAAATACCTGCTAAAACAGACTTTGGAACTTGTTTTGGATCACCCTTACTTAACTTAGGGAAAAACAAACTATCTCCATCAAATATACGTATATCGTTAGTAGGGTCTGATTCGTTTAAATATGAATTGAGATTTATAAAAGCTCTCTTTTTACCTCCCCCTTTTCCAATTGGAACATATCTTATAACTTCAATGCGAGATAAATCAGTTGCAGAAGTTATACCACCAGCTTTCCTAATAACATCGGAAATGGTAGTAAGATTTTCATCTGATCTTTTGACGTTTATATTGTCTAAAGATTGATTATTTAATTTTGTATTTTGACCTATTTCTAATTGCGAATTATTTAATTCCTCAGATGAATCTTCCTTATCTATAAGTTTAAATGAACCTGATTTATAGGGGGGAAATTTAAGAAACCCAGGATTTCTTAACTCTCCTCTTGCTAATACTCGAATAACTTTAAATACAGCGATCCTTACCTTGATATCTGGATCAATTAGAAATTCTGAGTATCTTTGTTCCAATAAACCTTTTAATTCGAAAGTTGTTAGTCCTCTTACATAAGTTTCATCTAACCTTGGTAACAATATTTCTCCTTCTTCATTAACTGGAAAAACTCCACTTAATTCATCCGCAGGAAAAAATTCTAGAGAAATTGAGTCCCCAGTATCAATTATGTAATCCTCTAACTCATTTTTTGATTCTAAATATTCAAGTTCAATTTGATTATTTTTGTTATTAGTGAAATTAGTATCTGCTTTAGATATATCAAATAATAGAAATAAAAATAGAAAATTAAAGATTAATAATAATTTTGAATTAATTCGGAAAGCCATTGATCATAAAAATTATAGTCCTAAAGTAAAATTTAGAAACCAAGAATTTAAAAAGTTAATTATTAATTCTACAAAAAACTTATACTACAATTACTATTTAAATAATTATCTATTAAGTTAAATTTATATCTTAGTAGGTTCAGTTATAAAGTTAATTTTTTACGATTTATTACCTCTTCAACTTCTGCAATTCTAGATTCTAAGTCAATAAGTTTATCTTCATAAGAACTAGAATTAGAAGAATGATTATCATTTTCATGAGATTCTAAAATATTAACTATATACTCAGAAAGTGTTTTATCTTCAATGATTGATTTTAGCTTTAAAGACTTTAGCAATTTTGCATTAATATTAATATTTAATTGAGTACGCTTTTCATTATCCATATCATCTATTTTATAACATTTAATCATTATTTTTAAAACCTCTAAATAATAAAGAAAATATTCAAATATACACTTTAAGTTTTTAAATATATAGAAAACTTTAAAAATAGTTTTATAGAATTCTAAATTTAGATTAACATTCTAAAAAATTAATTAACCCTTATAGACTCAAAAAAAGTTAGCAAATATAAATTTAGAACTCTCCACAAATTTTAAAGTTAAGTTAATTGAAAGTGCAAAAAAAGAAGGGATTTCAGTTTATAAATATATTGAAAAAATTTTAATTAAAAAACTTAAAAATATTTGATTTAAATACTAATCATTCTTGTATAAATTACGTTCCTTTCTACAGCAATATAAGTCTTAAATACCATAGTAAATTTAAAGTATAAATCATCAGTTTTCTGGACAGCAACCAGACAGCAACTTGTAGATAAAACTCTTAAAAAGTTAGTAATAGCTTACTTCACAAAAGAATATCACCTGTTCGGCTGGGTGCCGCCTTTTTCAAATTAGATCCTAGATTACCTATAAACTCTTCTAATACCTTAAGTTTTGCATACATTTTATATGTGGAATTTAGTGGAATTACGGGTCGGCAAGTAAACCACATTTTCATTAAAAAATATTTGTTATGAATTCATAATCAAACTTGCTGACTAAAGAGGAAGCTATATCCCTCATTAGATCCGACATTTTATAGGGTTCATTTAATATTATTTAAGAAATAAAAGAACTTATTTAAGGTAAAATACTCTATGATTTTTAAATTTATTGAAGGAAAATAAAGTATGGATCAAGGAGGTTTTATGAAACTATTCAATCAATTCAATGTCCTTCCAAAATACTTGACGGCGTTTAACTATGCGGGGTTAAATCTAAATGAAACTCCAAAAGAACTTGAGGAATACACTCTAGAATTTCAAACCTTCTGGGATAAAGAATGTAGAGAAAATCCAACTAATCAGAATTGTTTAATTTATTGCGACTGAACCTTATTTCTTTTACAAACAAGAGAATTTAGTAATCGTTTTTTTTTAAGTTAATCTTTCTAATAGTCATTATCAGCAACACATATACCTAAACAACGTATCCCATTAGAAGCTGTTCTTTTACAGTGATTACACAAAATCTTCTCTTTATCTAGAGAAACTCGAGATCCTTTTTTGGTTTTATCACTTATCAAATTATGGTTAAGCTCATAAGCTTCCATTATCTTATTTTTGTCTTTATTCGATATTAACAACAAAAGAAGGATTAGCGTTAGAAGAGGGTATATCCATAATCTTTACAGATTGTTTGGGTTCATCAATAACTTCGCTTTCCTTAGGATTCTCATCTACCGCGCAAGCCTCTAGGGCTTCTCTAAGAAGGGAATCAAAAGTCGCTCCAGGTAATCTATGTCTTGCGACCTCAAGAAAAGTTCTTGGTAATGATTCAGAAGCAGCATCTCTTAACGCAGGATTATTCTTTCTATGATCTTGTTCTTCTTCTATTGATTTGATAAATCTTAGTGTTACATCTCTTTTAGTAGACGCTTTTATCAAAGTATCATTTTCAGAATTTGTAGAACTTGAGTCATTCTCAAGATCACTTAGCCTTTTCTCAAGACTATTTAAAACCTCATTAGCTTCTTTACTTATATGAGCTAATTGTCCGTCAGATAGATTTGGTAAATCAGCAACAAAAACCTTTCCATGATCCCTTAAAGTTAAAAAAGTTGGACGGGGGCCTTGATTTTGACGCCCGTTAAAATCTGAATTATTACCTATTGGTCTTTTAGGAGGTGTAGGTCCAGCTGAGCTACGTCTACGTGTAATTCTTTGATTATTTTCAAAGGGCATTGAATTAAAGTTAAATCTACTTACTTAAATCTCCGATATAACTCGGCGGTATTTTTATTATATTACACATAACTTTTTCATTTGTGTAGATAAATTTAATTTGTAATTTCTCAATAAAATTCTATTCAAACGATTTAAATTATTATTTCAGGCAAAAAATTATTCTTTTTTGAATTATCTTTCTTAAGAACCTTCCCTAAGACCCAACTAGATATATCAAAAGAATCACAAATATTTAAAATCTCATCCTTATATTTCTTATCAATTATTAAACAAAATCCAACCCCAAGATTAAAAGTATTCCAGAAATCTTTTTCAGGAATCTGACCGACCTCCTTTAAAAATTCAAACAAAACAGGAATCTTCCAAGATTTCGTATTTATATAAGGAATAAAATCAGGAGACATACACCTAGGCAAATTTTCAGGAATTCCTCCTCCAGTGATATGAGACATTCCCTTTATTTGAATATTCTGAGATAAAATTTGATTTACAATTTTAAAATAAATTTTTGTAGGTTTTAATAATTGATCATAAAAATCTAAGTTATATTTTTTTTCAAATTGCTTATCAATTTGATTATTATTTTCAATTATTTTTCTTACTAAACTAAATCCATTACTATGGATTCCATTACTTTGCATTGCAATTATCAAATCATTTTCAGATATTTTCTTGCCATTAATTAATTTCTCTTCGTCAACGATTCCAACACAAAATCCTGCCAAATCATACTTATTCTTTGAGTAAAATCCTGGCATCTCTGCAGTTTCTCCTCCAAGTATGGAGCAGTTATTTTCTCGACAACTATGCGCAATACCTTTAACAACTTCTAATAACTGATTTTTATCAAGCTTGCCGGTAGCAATATAATCAAGAAAAAATAGCGGTTTTGCCCCAGTTGTAATAATGTCGTTCATACACATTGCTACTAAATCAATCCCAACTTCAAAATGAAAGTTTTTGATTTGCGCTAATTCCAATTTTGTACCAACACCATCAGTCCCTGATACTAAGACAGGTTTTTTTACACCCTCAAGAGGGATTTTAAATAAACCGCCGAATCCTCCAATCCCCTCCATTACATTAGATGAATATGTTGATTCGACAGCTTGCTTTATTTCTGAGACAAATTCTCTTCCAGCTTTTATGTCAACTCCTGATGTTTTGTAATCCATAAAATAAAAATGATAGACTTCCCTTATATAGATATTCCTCCGAAGATTGCTTTTGTCCAGTAATTATTTATTAAATAGATTTATTTTTTAAAACAAAGTGAACAAGATAATAATAAGAAAAACAGAAGAACTTAAAGAATGGAGACGAAATCTAAAAAGTGATATTAACTTTATCCCAACTATGGGTAATCTTCATGATGGCCATCAAAAATTAATATCAACTGCAAAAAGTTCAAATAGAAATACAAACTTATTAAGTATTTTTGTTAATCCACTTCAATTTAATAGCAAAGAAGACCTTAAAAGCTACCCCAAAACTGTTGACAAAGATATTGAAATTGCTTTTTCTAATGGGGCAGATGCAATTTTTGTTCCAAATATAATTGATATCTATCCTGAAAATAATAAAAGCATAAGTTATTTGAAAGCCCCTAAAGAATTATCCTCAGCATTATGTGGGATTACAAGAGTGGGCCATTTTGATGGGGTTTGCACTGTTGTTTATAGATTACTGAAACTTATACAACCCAAAAATCTTTTTTTAGGAGAAAAAGATTGGCAACAACTATTAATCATAAAAAACCTTATAGAAGAAAAAAAACTTAACATCAAAATTATCCCTGTTCCTACTCAAAGAGATTCTGATGGGGTCCCATTTAGTTCGCGTAATAAGAATTTATCTAAAAATGAAAGGAAAACTCTAAAATTATTCTCAAATGAACTAAAAAATGCAAAAATAATTTTTAAAAAGGATAAAAAGATTGACTTAAAACAACTAACAAACAAACTCAAATCAAACAATATTTCAATTGAATATTTAGAACATTTACAACCCTACACCTTGAAAAAAGTTCAAGCAAACGATAATATTTCAATTTTAGCAGGTGCGATAAAATGTGGAAAAACAAGATTAATTGATCACGTTTTTCTTATGAAAAGAAAGCCAATTATTGCAATTGATGGGCCAGCTGGTTCAGGGAAAAGTACCATAACAAAGTTAATTGCCAAAGAGTTAAATCTTTTATATTTAGATACTGGAGCAATGTATAGAGCAATAAGTTGGCTCTTTAAAAAAGAAAAGATTGATTATGCTAAAGAGTCAGAATTAAAAAAAATACTTAATAATATTTCTATTATTTTTAAGTCAAACTCTATTTCTCAGCAAGATGTATTTATAAATAATTTTTGTGTAACTGAAGAAATTCGTTCACAAGAAATAAGTTCTATTGTTTCTCGAATTTCATCAATAAAAAAAGTGAGGGAATTTTTGGTTAATGAGCAAAGAAAGATTGGCCAATCTGGAGGCTTGGTGGCTGAAGGGAGAGACATAGGAACAACAGTTTTTCCAGATGCAGAACTTAAAATATTTCTAACAGCTAGTATTAACGAAAGAGCTAAAAGAAGAAAGTCAGAATTAGAATTAAGAGGAACTGAAAAAATAGACTTCAATCAATTAAGAGAACTTATAAGAAAAAGAGATTTTGAGGATTCAACAAGAAAAATTTCTCCTCTCAAAAAAGCAAACGACGCAATTGAAATTCTTACTGACGGATATTCAATTAATGAAGTAGTAGAAAAAATTGTTACCATCTACAATTTAAACATTCCTAAAGAGATTCAACTCGAATAAATTAACAAATAGTATCTAGAAAACCACTGACAGAGTCTTCTAAAATATCAAGGACATTATCAAATCCCTCATCTCCACCAAAGTAAGGATCCGGGACTTCTATCTCTTGAAAAATTGATCTGAAATTTTGTATCTTTTTTATTGATGCAAAATCAGATAATGATTTTCGAGATTTCATATCAATAATATTTTCATAATTTGAATCATCCATAGCAACTATATAGTTAAATTTTGCAAAATCATTAGACTTTATTTGTCTAGCCACACTTAAGATTTCTACGCCCCTTTTTTGTGACGCTATTCTCATTCTAGTATCAGCCTTCTTCCCTATATGCCAACTACCAGTCCCTGCAGAATCAACAATAAAACTATCACTAAATCCTTTTTTATTAATTAAATCTAGAAATATAGCTTCGGCAGCAGGAGACCTACAAATATTACCTAAACATACAAAAAGAACTGATTGTTTTTTCATCTAATCTAAAATATCCAAAATTATAAAACTTTATTAGTAGAAAATAATACTTTATTAATTAAGGATTCTGTAAAATCCTTACCAAATAAACTAGATAACATTGGCCTTGCTGGGTCTTTATCCCTTCTATAGTTCAAATAATTATTTTGACCATTAATTAACTCTTGTTGTAAACCTTTCTCAACTTCCTCACTTTCAAAAAGAGTTTTTAGATACAAATTCAAATATTCTTTGAATGAATCATAAAGCTGATTTTCTATCAAATTATCGCTATCTTGTTGCTTTGATAATCTTGACCAAATCAATCCTGGGGAAAAAAATTTTGCTACATCCTCAGACATTGTTTCAGCTATAGGTAGAGATGAATGACATGATTTTTTAAGTTTTATTAGTTGTTCTAGTAATTCCGAACTAAACTGATTTTCGACTTTCAAAGATGGTTGAAAATCTAAAACTAATAAATGACTTTTAGGTAAAGAAACAAAATCTACACCAAGGAATGGAATGTTATAAGAAGTATTTGGGATAATTAAAAAATTCAAAACAGAATAATTTGGACTATTAATACATACAGCTCTCGCGAAGTTAATTCTTTTCTGGTGAGTTGCTCCCCATGTGAAAAGATTTATATTATTTTTTGATTTTTTTGAGCCATAGGTTGACTCTTTGTAAGAAAAATCAGAAGGTATTTTATATTCTACGCAATGATATTTAGCTAACTGAGAAATTAAGAATTTTATAAATTTAGCCCATCGCCATTCTTGGCTGTAAAAAATAGTATTTTGAATTAGCATTTATTCTAGGGGTTTATTATTTAGCGTAAAAAGAAAATTATTAATGAAATTTTCAGTCCAAGTTTCACCAAAAAATGTTTTAAATAACTTGTCAGCCGGATCTTTTTCAGAACTATATTTATCGTAATCTATTTGTTTATTTTTTATTTGTTCCAAATCCAAAAATTGATTATTCTGATGTAGTTTATTAATTGTTAAATAATTACTAACAAAGGAAAAAAATATATTATTTAAATCTCTATCAAGATTTAATTTATTCCCTCTACAAATCATTACCCAAGGCGAAAAATATTTTTTTGAATCATATATATTTTTCATTTTATGATTATCAAATACAGAATACTGATTTTTTATAAAATCTAAACTTGAGCAATATTTCTGAAGATATTTTTTTTCCTGTATTAATGGTTGATAATCAAAAATAGCTAGTAATTTTTGAGAAGTTCCAAACCATAAAATATCAACCCCTAATATAGGGAACTCACTTTTGAAATTTGGATAAGCAACAGTATTAAAAACCTGTAGCTTATCTCCTCCATCTAATTTAGTAATTCTCCACTTTCTATATTGTTGGGATTCGAAAATCCAATTTTTAATAATATATTTCGAGTCTTTATTATGATGTTCTTTGAATTCTTTTGATATTTCTAATTCTTTCCCATCTAAATCTTCAATATTGGTCTTCACAAAATTTTTTAATGATTCAAACATAGATATTAAGTTTCTGTACTTCCCTTCCTAACTTTCTTTGTAAGATAATTAAATACAATTTTTCCTAATACTGCTATTAAGTTACCTTCAAGCTCCTTAAACATTTTCATATTATAGGTAAAAGCTTGATTAGCTTCATCAATTATTTGATCAGCAATGTTTTGATTTATTGGGAGCTGATTAAGAGTCTTAGAATATTCTTCTTTGAATTTTTTTTCATCATCAATATTTTTAAATTCATAAAAGTTTAACCCGTTACTTCCATCTAAATTTAAAGCTTTTTTTGCTATTTTTTTTAAAATTTGGCCGCCAGATAAATCTCCTATATAGCGGGTATAGTGATGTCCAACCAGTAATTCAGGAGATTTTTTTGCTACTAAGTGAATTCTGTTGACATATTCTTTCGCTGATTTAGAAATATTAATTTCATTCTGCCAATTATCTCCAAAATAAAATTTGAGATCATTTTCAAGTGTTTCTTTTCTAAAAAGTGACTTAAATCCGATATGTTTTATTACGGGATGTTCCTCTTTAACCAATCTTTCAATTTCTTCTTCCATAGCTTCATAAACAAAATATAAATCACTTATCAGTTTTCTGTAGGATTTTTTTTCAACAACGCCTTTCAAAAAACAAGCGACAAAGCCAGTATTTTCAGCCATAGTATGGGATTTCTTTGTCCCTTCTCTTAATTGTCCGGCAAGAGCAACTGCCATTTATTTATTTTCAGAATTGTACATATATTTAATCTACAAGAAAAATATATAAAACAGCTAATTTTTGTTACCAGTGGATGTTGTAGAGAATAAATTGTAAAGTTCTTTACAAACTAAAAAAAGATTATCCTTTTGTTCCTTCTGAGGTAAATGAGTCCCTGTCATCTCCCACTCTCCAATAGTAGCTACTCTCCATCTTTCGGCAGGAATTATCATTCCGCGCATTATTATTCCCAACAACTTGGGTACTCCATTTTCACAATTATTTTCAATTCTCAATTGAAGTAAAACTGCTCTGCATTCTATACTTGGACTCCAACCTGGAAAATGGAAAGAAAAATCAAGCGTATCAAACCAATCTCTATCATTTACATTATCCCAAGGACTAAAATTAACACTCGCATCTGGGAAATATTTACGAAATAATGCAGCGGTAGAAGCCACCTTATTAGCTATTTCAAGATTGCTAACATTTGAACTTGCATTCATAAGCGGTAATAAACCTTTGATTGAAGTTGACATAATTTCTTCAACATTGCTTATTTAATTCTTTTTCTTTTAACAAAGATGTTGAAATGCTGATTAACAAACTATTATCTATTCACATTTGAATAATTAATTTCTAGTTTTTAAAGAATATCCTTAATTTCTATTTAAGATACAAAAATACTATATTAATTGACTTTTTTACTATTCAATCAAGTGCTATGCCTAAATTTGAAAAATTAAATTTACCCACAGAAGGAGAGTTAATTACTTTTAATCAAGGTAAGCCTTATGTTCCTAATAATCCTATTGTCCCTTATATAAGAGGAGACGGTACTGGGGTAGATATTTGGCCAGCTACTCAACTTGTTCTTGATGAAGCAATAAAAAAAAGTTATGGAGATGAAAGGAAAATAAATTGGTTCAAAGTCTATGCTGGAGACGAAGCTTGTGAAATATATGGAACTTACAACTATTTACCACAGGATACTATTGAAGCCATAAGACACTTTGGAGTAGCAATTAAAGGCCCATTAACAACTCCTATAGGAGGGGGAATTAGATCTTTAAATGTCGCATTAAGACAAATTTTTGACTTATATAGCTGTGTTAGACCTTGCAAATACTATTCAGGAACTCCTAGTCCTCATAAAAATCCCCAAAATTTAGACGTAATTGTTTACAGAGAAAATACAGAAGATATTTATATGGGTATTGAATGGGAAGCCGATGATCATACATGCATAGATTTAATTAATCATCTAAATAATGTCGTCATTCCAAATAGTAAAAATTTAAAAAATAGATCAATACCCGACGGTTCAGGTATTGGGATAAAACCCGTAAGTAAGTTAGGAAGTCAAAGGCATATAAGAAAGGCCATAGAACATGCAAAAAGATTATCAGGAAATAAAAAGCATGTAACTCTAGTTCATAAAGGCAATATCATGAAATATACAGAAGGTGCCTTTAGAGATTGGGGATATGAATTAGCCGTAAATGAATTCAGAGCAGACTGCATTACGGAAAGAGAAAGCTGGATTTTAGATAATATTCACAAAAATCCAGAAATTACAATCGAAAATAATGCCAGAAAGATAGAGCCAGGCTATGACAAGCTAACAAGTAATAAAAAAGCATTTATTTGTGAAGAAATTAAAGAAGTAATAGCTTCAATATCAAATTCTCATGGAAATAACAAATGGAAAGAACTCATTATGGTTGATGATCGAATAGCAGACAGTATTTTCCAACAAATTCAAACAAGGCCTCAAGAATATTCTATTCTTGCGACCTTGAACTTAAACGGAGATTATGTTTCTGATGCCGCTGCCGCAATCGTGGGAGGCCTAGGCATGGCTCCAGGAGCTAATATTGGAGATCATTCCGCAATTTTTGAAGCGACACATGGAACAGCTCCAAAACATGCAGGTTTAAACAAAATTAATCCAGGTTCGGTAATTCTTAGTGGAGTAATGATGCTTGAATATTTTGGTTGGAATGAAGCAGCGAATCTGGTGACTTCTGGAATTAGTAAAGCTATTGAAGAAAAAAAAGTCACCTATGATCTAGCACGCTTAATGGAACCAAATGTAGCGCCACTATCCTGTAGTGGTTTTGCTGAAGCAATTATCTCAAATTTTTAATTGGAAGAATTGTTTTTATTTTCTAAAATTCTCCATACTTTTACCAATGAATCTTGGTTACCAAAATTTCCAGGAAATGTCACGATTGGAAGATTCTCATCATTTTCAAGTTTGAAAGTAACTAAAGAAACCCCAGTAATTATTTGTCCTTGCAAATAAACATAATTTGCTTTAAATCCATTACTGAGAATTACATTTGATGTGATTCCCCCTTTAGATACTAAATACCCTATTTCATTTTTCAAACCTGAAACTAATTCAGAAATAAAATGAGCAAGAGAATTATAAAAATTCACTTGCTCATCGTTGTTACCTAGAAAAACTTCTTTTCTTGAGGTAAACAAAACAGGAGTATTTTCTTGCTTTAATATAAATCTGATTTGCGATAATAATTTGTTTTTAAACAAAACCAATTGATCCTGATTACTTTTTAATTTGAAAATTCTGAGAAATTCAAAAACATCCAATTCTATTGGTATACAGTCACTTATTTCTAAGAATTCCTTTAGTTGAATTGTTGAAAGTTCTACATAAGATCCAATTACTAAAAATCCTGGAAGAAATTTTTTTTCACGATTTTTTCTTCTAATAAGGGAGTAAAAAAATGGTTCTTTAGGATTATCTTTTATAGCAGAAATTGAACTTATAAAACTTGCAGCGGTCCTAAAGAGAAATTTCTTTTGTTTAATTAATTTTTTTATTGATAATGAAAACTTTTTAAGTTGTGTATAATTCTCAATATCAACAATTACATGAGAATTTTCTTTAAAATTTTTGATCTTATTAAAAACAATATTTCTATCTTTACTTTCAAGAACTTTTAATTCGGATATTTTTAAATTTTGAATATCATTAAATTTAATTTGAGATTTACATTTCTGAAATAATAATTGTTTGACATTACTTGTTTTGTATCCAAAAATTTTATCTTTGGCAAAAATCGTTTGACTTACAGGAACATTATCAACAAAATGGTCTCCATCAATTGTTATTCTTTTACCTTCAATAAATGCTGGAATATGGAAGGTAGCATCAAAAGGTCCTAGACAATCATTCATAATTTTAGGCTCTAAAAAATTATGACCACGAAGAGTGGAATCACCTCTACTTACAAAAATAAATTCTTCTTTATATGATTCCTTTGAAATAACTTTTTTAAGGGCATTACAGATTTCTACTAATCTTA
>QCGL01000005.1 GCA_003279935.1 Prochlorococcus sp. AG-388-A04 | reverse complement strand
TTTAGGTACTACTAACTCCGTTGTAGGAGTTATAGAGGCCGGCCGCCCCGTTGTAATTGCAAATTCAGAGGGTACAAGAACTACCCCTTCGATAGTTGGATTCACTAAAAACTCCGAAATTGTTATAGGTAATCAGGCTCGAAGGCAACTTGTTCTAAATCCTAAAAATACATTTTATAACTTAAAAAGATTCATAGGACGAGATTGGGATGAACTTGATGAAACAAGTATTTCTGTTCCGTATAATGTTAAAGCTAATGATAATGGTAGTGTTAGGATTCTAAGTCCATTTACTGAGCGAGAGTATGCCCCTGAAGAATTAATAAGTTCGATAATAAGAAAATTAATTAATGATGCAGAAACTTATTTAGGAGATACAATCGATTCTGCCGTAATTACTGTACCTGCCTATTTTAATGAGTCTCAGAGGCAAGCTACTAAGGATTCTGCTGTGTTAGCGGGGATAAAAGTTGAGAGAATTTTAAATGAACCAACAGCAGCAGCATTAGCCTATGGTTTTGAAAAAAGCTCTTCCAATAACGTACTAGTTTTTGATTTAGGCGGAGGGACTTTTGATGTTTCTTTGTTAAGGATATCTAATGGCGTTTTTGATGTAAAAGCGACTTGTGGAGATACTCAACTCGGAGGTAATAATTTTGATTCCAAAATAGTAGATTGGATTGCTGAACGATTTCTTGAGAAACATAAGATCGATTTAAGACGAGATAGGCAAGCACTTCAAAGACTTACAGAAGCAGCTGAAAAAGCTAAATGTGAATTGTCAGGACTTCAAAAAACTAAAATTTCTTTACCTTTTATTACTACAAGTGATGATGGGCCATTACATATTGAAGAGGAATTCGATAGAAAATTATTTGAATCATTATCTGATGATCTCCTCGATAGATTGCTTGAACCTGTTCAAATTGCTTTAGAAGATTCTGGTTGGAATGCTGAAGAAATTGATGAAGTCGTCCTTGTTGGTGGAAGTACTCGTATACCTATGGTTCAACAATTAGTTAAAACTCTTATTCCTAATGAGCCATGTCAGTCTGTAAATCCTGATGAAGTTGTTGCAATTGGTGCTGCAATACAATCTGGAATAATTAGTGGAGATTTACGTGATTTACTTTTAAATGATGTAACACCATTGTCCTTAGGATTAGAAACTATTGGAGGACTTATGAAGGTTCTTATTCCACGTAATACCCCAATACCAGTAAGGCAATCAGATGTTTTTAGTACTTCGGAATCCAATCAATCATCAGTAGTTGTTCAAGTAAGACAAGGGGAGAGACCACTGGCTTCAGAAAACAAATCATTAGGAAAATTTAGATTGTCAGGTATACCTCCCGCACCTAGAGGAATTCCCCAAGTACAAGTTGCTTTCGATATTGACGCAAATGGATTGCTAGAAGTCAGTGCAACTGATAGAACTACAGGTAGAAAACAAACAGTAAGTATTTCCGGAGGTTCAAATTTAAATGAACAAGAAATTAATATGATGATCGCCGAGGCCAAGTCAAAAGCAACGGAAGATAGGATGAAAAGATCAGTAATTGATAGGAAAAATAATGCACTTACATTAATTGCTCAAGCAGAGAGGAGATTAAGAGACGCTTCATTAGAATTTGGACCATATGGAGCAGAGCGACAACAGAGGGCTGTAGAACTTGCAATTCAGGATGTTGAAGAATTTATAGATGATGATGATCCTCAAGAATTAGAAATTTCTGTAAGTTCTTTGCAAGAAGCCCTTTTTGGCCTAAATAGAAGATTTGCTGCGGAGAAGAAAGTTGAAAGTAATCCACTACAAGGTATTAAAAATACCTTTGGCTCTTTAAAAGATGAATTATTTTCAGATGATTACTGGGATGATGATCCTTGGGACAATCAAATGAATAGTAATTCTAGAAATTCGAGGTATGGTAACTCTAGGGATGACGATCCATGGGACAATGACTACTTCCTCTAAAAAAGACTATTTGTCGATTTTAGGTTTATCCTCTGAATTCGACAATATTGAACTTAAAAAAGCTTTTCGAAGGGAAGCAAGAAAATGGCATCCCGATTTAAATAAAAACGATATAAACGCTGAGGATAGATTTAAATTAATTAATGAAGCTTACGAATTCTTACGTGATCCTGCCAGACGAGTTAAACCTTTAGATTCTAATTCTTCTAACGAAGAAAATTATAAAAAGTACAGGACAGGTTTTCCTGAATTTAAAGATTATCTCAATTCTCTATTTGGATTTGAATACGAATCTGAATTAGATAATGATAGCTATGATCAAACTTCTGATTTTTTTGAAGATGAAAAGCCTAATGAAATTTTTAATGAAGAAGAGTTTAATAGTTACGACTACCCAGCAAGATCTCCAGAAGAACCACCACCCGTAAAACTTCATCAAGATATCGAAACTATTATCGAATTAACACCAGATGAAGCTCTGATTGGGGCATCCATATTGATAGAACTAGAAGATGAAACTGTTGTAGAAGTTGATACTCCCCCATTCGCAGGTGATGGTTGGAGATTGAGATTAGAGAATATTGCAAAAGGTGGAAAAGATCATTATTTACAATTAAAAGTCCAAACTGAAAATGGACTTCGAATAGATGGTCTACGTGTTCTTTATAAATTAGAGTTATTTCCCCCTGACGCCCTTCTTGGATGTGCAGTAGAAGTTCCTACTCTTGATGGAAATGTAACTCTTCAAGTACCTCCAAAGTCTTCAACTGGAAGATTGTTAAGACTTAAGGGAAGAGGATTAAGTTTTGGAGATAATATTGGAGATCAGTTTGTAGAAATCTTAGTTGTTATTCCAGCAGATATAAATGATGAGGAGATAGCTTTATATACCAGACTTCAAGAATTATCACTATCAGATGAATAGCTAAATAATATATAATAATTTTAAAAAGTTTTTATGAATATTTATGTTTTACTTTATAACTTCGGTACAGAGAAAGAAGGAATACATTCAATAGAACTTAAAGGTAGAACTATAGTTCTAATGTTTGAAGAAATAGATGATGCTAAACGTTACTGTGGACTTTTAGAGGCTCAGGATTTCCCCTTGCCTTCCGTAGAAATGATTTCGATAGATGAAATTAGAGATTTTTGTACAAAACTAGATTATGAATGTAAATTAGTTGAGAAAAATTTCGTGCCAAAGACAGCAGAGGATAGATTATTAATTTCTCCTCCTCAAAAAAATTTAGAAGTGGAGACTTGGAACGAAGAAGAACATAAAGAAGAAAATAAAGAAGAAAATATAGAAGAAAATATAGATTTAAATTCCATTAAGGAGAATCTTGAAAAGCTTCTCTAACGTTTAAAATAAAAATTAAGATAATTAAACTCACAATGACAAAAGCTTTATTTGAAACAGATGCAGGCACTATTAATATTGAATTATTTTCTAATGACGCACCTAATACAGTTAATAATTTCACAAAACTAATTAGTGAAGGTTTTTATGACGGATTGGCCTTTCATCGTGTTATCCCAGGTTTTATGGCTCAAGGTGGTTGCCCTAATACACGTGCAGGATCTTCAGGCATGCCTGGAACAGGTGGACCAGGATATAAAATTAATTGTGAAATCAACCCTAACAAACACCTAAAAGGTTCGCTATCAATGGCTCATGCAGGAAAAAATACTGGTGGTAGTCAATTTTTCATAGTTTATGAAGCACAACCTCATTTGGATGGAGTACATACTGTCTTTGGAAAAACAGAAGATATGGATATTGTTTTAAAACTAACAAACGGCTCAAAAATTGTTAAAGCCAGTCTAGTTTAAGATAATTATTTATCAAAAATAATACTGAACGTTTCTTTATCGAGATTAAATTTCCTAGTGGATGAGTATAATTCTTCATTTTTTATTGAAAACTTGGTATTTTTTAATTTAATACTGTTTTTTGGATGTAAAGCCTGTTGAATATTTTTTGATACGATAATTCCTACTTTTGTACTTTTATTATATTCTAATAAAAATTGAATAAAGATTTCAATCTTATTAATTTCATTATCATTAATAGTGAAATCTTCTCTGTTTTTGTCATGCAATATTTTCCATACTAATTTAGGTCTATTCCAAAAAGCTAAAAGTCTAGGAGAGCTTTCTAAGATAATATTTATTTTGTTTTTTTTGCAGAAATCAATTATTTTATTTTTGATAGGAACTAAATCTATTGATTTATAATCACCATCAAGGAAAATTGCAATATAAGGATCTATATCTATAGAATTTAATTTTTCTTCATCTAACATATGTCCAAGTTTTTGTCTCTTTACATTTAGATATTCAGAATTATGCTCGCCAGGACATATCACTAATGGGACTCTTTCCGTAACTTCTATTCCATATCCACCTAATCCAGCAATTTTTCTAGGATTATTTGTAAGTAGTTTTAACTTTTTGATCCCAAGGTCAGTTAATATTTGTGCTCCAACTCCATAATTTCTTAGGTCTGCAGGGAAACCCAATTTTTCATTTGCTTCTACAGTATCCAAACCACCATCTTGTAAACTGTATGCTTTTAATTTATTAATCAAACCAATACCTCTTCCTTCTTGTCTTAAATAAACAACCACACCCTCTTCTTCTTTTTCAATCCTTGCTAACGCAGCCTCTAACTGGGGTCTACAATCACAACGTAGTGATCCAAAAGCATCACCGGTTAAACATTCTGAATGCATCCTTACTAATACTGGTTCACTTAATTTATTTGACTTTTGCTTTACTAGTGCAATATGTTCAGAACCGTCAAGTTCATTTATATATCCATATGCCTTAAAATTACCGAAAATACTTGGGAGTATTGCATCAGATTTTCTATAAACAAATCTTTCGTTTTGAAATCTATAACTGATTAGGTCTGCAATGGATATTAACTTCATTCCCCATTCTTTCGCATATTGCTTAAGCTGAGGAAGTCTTGACATTGACCCATCTGAATTTTGTATTTCACAAATCACACCAGCAGGATAAAGTCCAGACATAGCAGCAATGTCTACAGCGGCTTCGGTATGCCCAGCCCTTTTTAATACTCCTCCTTTTTTTGCTCTTAGTGGAAATATATGTCCTGGTCTTCTTAAATCTTCTGGCTTAGTTGAAGGATTTATTGCAACTTGGATAGTTTTAGCTCTATCCTCTGCTGATATTCCAGTAGTTACATTATTCTCAGGACCTGCATCTATTGAAATAGTAAATGCAGTTTGATTTTCATCTGTATTTCGATCAACCATCAAAGGCAAATCTAAGGCATCTAACTTGTCTCCTTGCATTGCTAAACATATTAAACCTCTGCCCTCTGTAGCCATAAAGTTTATTTGTTGAGGAGTTGCAAACTGAGCCGCACAAATTAAATCGCCTTCATTTTCTCTTCTCTCATCATCAACAACAATTATGCATTCTCCATTTCTTATGGCAGCTAATGCATCGCTTATGGGATCAAATTCTATATTAAAAATTTCGTTATTATCCACAATTGTTCCATTATTTGATTTGGGACTTGTTTCTTTCATTATTACTATTCAATATAGAAAAAAGTGTTTTAATTATTATTTAGTCAACACTTACAATCCTATCTTAAAGTCTGCCAATAAAGAGAAATGAATGTTGCAATAGTTGGTGCTACTGGTTACGGGGGAATACAAGCAGTAAATCTATTAAAGGATAATAAAAATTATAAAATTTCTTATTTAGGAGGTAACAAATCTTCAGGAACAAAATGGACTGATAATTTTCCATTCATAAATTTAGAGTCTGACAATTTAATTGAAAAAATATCAATAGATAGAATCGCCGATAAAGCTAATGTTGCTTTACTTTGCTTGCCTAATGGAATTTCTTCTACATTAACAAGAGGTTTATTAGAAAAAGGAGTAAAAGTAATTGATTTATCAGCCGATTATAGGTATAAGTATCTTGATCAATGGAAAAGTGTCTATTGCAACGAAGCGAAAAAATATAAGAGAGATGACGATGATTTATGTAAAGAAGCAGTTTATGGTCTTCCAGAAATTAATTTTAAAGATATATCTAAAGCAAGATTAATCGCCTGCCCTGGATGTTACCCAACATCTGCTCTAATACCTCTTACCCCATTTTTATCCCAAGGGATTATTGATAATGAAGGTATAGTAATAGATTCAAAAAGTGGTACATCAGGTGGAGGCAGAGAACCACATCAAAATTTATTATTTTCTGAATGTGGAGATGGTATATCTGCCTATGGACTAATAAAGCATAGACATACTTCAGAAATAGAACAAATTGCAAGTTTTATTTCTGGTAATGATATTGAACTACTATTCACTCCTCATTTAATACCAATG
Organism: Prochlorococcus sp. AG-388-A04; assembly: GCA_003279935.1. Classification (GTDB taxonomy): domain Bacteria; phylum Cyanobacteriota; class Cyanobacteriia; order PCC-6307; family Cyanobiaceae; genus Prochlorococcus_A. Next base: position 83,599 of record QCGL01000005.1, on the reverse strand, counting down.
ACAAGAGGTATGCATTCGACAATTTATGGAAGATTAAGAGATCCAGGTTTAACTTCTTCTGATTGTAGGATTATATTAGAAAATTATTATAGAAACTACTCGCATATTCGAGTATTACCAGTTGATATTTATCCTTCCACCAAGTGGGTTAAGAATACAAATGAAATCCATCTCTCTGTCAAAGTTGATACTAGAAATGGAAGAATAATTATTTTATCAGTAATAGATAATTTAATTAAAGGACAAACAGGGCAAGCCATACAAAATCTTAATCTAATATCTGGTTTGCCAATAAATAATGGGTTAGAAATGATTAATCATTACCCATGAATTTATTCCGGATAATATATCCAGCCTGAGAAATTGAGAGTGGTAATATTTTATGTTCCAATAAATGTAATTTCTGAGTTATTGTCTCTAAATTATCCTTATCCGAAATAGCTAATGCTGCTTGCATAATTAAGGGACCACTATCAACCTCTGGTTCCACAAAATGTACTGAACAACCAGTGATTTTGGAACCATTTGTTATGGCTTCTTTAATTGCATTACTTCCTTTAAAAGAAGGAAGTAATGATGGGTGAATATTTATTATTTTATTCTTAAATTCATTAACAAATTTTGATGACATAATTTTCATCCAACCTGCCATAACAACAAGTTCTATATCCTGTTTTTTTATTGTATTAATAATTTCATCCTCAAAATAATCCTTATTTTCATAATCAGAACTTTTAATTACCTTATAAGAGATATTTGAGTTTTTAGCTCTGGATATACAGCCAGCCTCTGATTTGTTTGTAATTAAAATCTTAATATCTATATCAAATTTATTTGAATTGGAGAGATCAATTAATTCTTGAAAATTTGATCCTTCACCTGAAGCTAAAATTGCTATTTTTAATTTTGGTGAAAATTCTCTAAGTTGTGAAATTTCAGGTGAAATTAAATAATTGAATGATTTATCCAAAAGTTGATATTTTTATTGAATAATAAATGAGATATAAATAAAAAAAACCCCTAATATTATTTATTAAAATTCACAAACATTATGATCTAAAAATAATATAACTAAATAAATTGAAATGATTAGTATTTACGAAGAATAAACTCGATATAATAAACAAAATAAGAAAATAGTCAACATATAAAATGAATAATGATTTTAATTCATGGGATAAATATTGCAACTACCTTTGGTTTGATAAACAAGTAAATATATGGTTAGATATCAGCAAAATAAATTTTACTCTCGACCAAATATCATCTTTAGAAAATAAATTTAAAAACGTTTTTACAGCCCTTAAGGAATTAGAAGCTGGTGCTATTTCAAATATTGATGAGAAAAGACAAGTTGGACATTATTGGTTAAGAAATCCATCTGTTGCTCCAAATAATCTTATAAAGGATGAAATCAATAAAGAGATTAGAGATATTTCAATATTTGGAGAAAATATATTAGAGGGTAAAATCACTAATAATAAAAATCAAAAATTTACTGACGTTTTATGGATAGGTATTGGAGGAAGCGGTTTAGGTCCATTATTAATAACTGAAGCATTACAAGAGAATTCTTGTGGATTGAATTTTTCATACATTGATAATATTGATCCATTTTTAATAAGTGAGAAATTAGATGAATTATCTGATAAATTGGCTACCACATTATTTGTTGTTGTAAGTAAGTCAGGTGGAACACCTGAACCAAAAATAGCAATGAATATAATTAAAAAGCATGTAGAAAATAAAAATTTAGACTGGAACTCAAACGCAATAGCAATAACAATGAAAGATAGCCAATTATATAAAAAAGCACAATTTGAGAATTGGTTGAAAATATTTAATCTTCCTGACTGGGTTGGCGGTAGAACCAGTATTACTAGCTCAGTTGGCCTGCTTCCTTTAGCTCTTATTAATCGAGATGTTTCTGAATTTATTAAAGGTGCAGCAATAATGGATGAGTTAACTCGGATACCCAATTTTAAACATAATCCTGCGGCTTTACTATCATCAGCATGGTTTTTTTCTGGTGATGGAATAGGTAAGAGAGATATGGTTGTATTACCTTATAGAGACAGGTTACAAGTATTTAGTAAATATCTTCAACAATTAGTTATGGAGTCTCTAGGTAAAAAGTTTAATAGGAAGGGTGATATCGTTCATCAAGGAATATCTGTTTTTGGTAATAAAGGCTCTACTGATCAACATGCATATGTTCAACAGTTAAGAGATGGTATTGATAATTTCTTTTGTGTTTTTATAGAGTTACTTGATACCCCTAATAGTAATTACTATTTTGACTCTGAAAATCCTAAAGAATTTTTATCAGGATTTTTACAAGGTACAAGATCTGCACTATCCAACGAAAATAGGCAAAGCATAACAATCACCTTGGATAAGTTAAATTGTTTAACGCTAGGTGCCTTAATTGCTCTATTTGAGCGAGCTGTTTCTTTTTACGCAGAATTAGTTGATATAAATGCTTATGATCAACCAGGTGTAGAAGCTGGTAAAAAAGCAGCCGCAGAAATAATTGATTATCAAAAACAAGTAACAGAAATATTTAATAATGGCGAAGAATTATCAATTAAAGAAATTACTTCTCTTATCGAGAATTCATCAGCTGAGCCAATATTTTTTATAATTCGTCAGATGTGTTTTGGTAATGATGACTATCTTATAAATGGAGATTGGTCTAACCCAAGTACAATAAGAATTAAAAAAATTAGATAATATTAAACGACAATATTTATAATTCTGCCTTTTACAATTATTACTTTTCTGATTGTTTTATTATCAATCCATTTTTTTACATTAGGTCTAACTAATGTTTTTTCTTTAATTTCATCATCAGAAATATTAATTTCTAAATTAATTTTATCTCTAACTTTTCCATTTATTTGAATTACTAATTCATAACTATTTTCCTTTAGAGCATCTTCATCGAATATTGGCCATTTTTCTAGGTGTACTGATTTTGAATTACCAATTAAATGCCAGATTTCATCGGAAATATGAGGAGCAAATGGCGCTAACAATATACAAAATTTCATAAGAGCTTCTCTTCTTAAGTCTTTACCTACATGATTTAGGTTCGCGTATATTGAATTATAAAACTTCATTAATTCTGATATTGCTGTATTAAATTGATTATTTTTTATATCATTAGAAATTTCTTTTATAGCAATATTTATAGACTTTAATAATGAGCTTTCATTTTCTTTTTTAAGTTTATTTAATTCATGAGAAATATCATTATTAGTGTAATCCGAGAAAAGTTTCCATATTCTACATAGAAATCTATATTGCCCTTCTACATCAGAATCACCCCATTCGAGGTCTTTTTCTGGAGGTGCTTTAAATAAAATAAACATTCTTGCTGTATCTGCTCCATATTTTTTTATTACAGATTCAGGGTCTACACCGTTATATTTAGATTTTGACATTTTTTCAAAAAGAACTTCAAGATTTGAATTGTCTTTTGGATCTTTTGGATCAGTTATATCTTTAATATCAGTTGGAGAGATATATTTTCCTGTTATTGAATTTTTATAAGCTGCAGATTGAACCATACCTTGTGTCAAGAGCCTCTTAAATGGTTCATCAATATCAAAAAGATTATTGTCCCTTAGGGCTTTGGTAAGAAATCTTGCATAAAGCAAATGTAAAATGGCATGCTCTACACCTCCAACATATTGATCAACAGGTAACCATTTATTAATTTTTTCTTTTTCGAATGGCTTTGTTAAAGATTTGGATGAAGGATATCTTAAAAAATACCATGATGAACACATAAAGGTGTCCATAGTATCCGTTTCTCTACTCGCCAAATTACCGCATTTTGGACATGTCGTATTAATCCAACTTTTATTATTACCTAGAGAATTAATTTTATTAGAGGATATTTTGATCTCATTTGGTAATTTAACAGGAATATCCTCTTTATTTACTGGAACAGAACCACAATTAGTACACTTAATAATTGGAATTGGACATCCCCAATATCTTTGCCTAGAAATTAACCAATCTCTCAAACGAAATTGAATTTTATTTTCAGCCCATCCATTTCGTTCACCATATTCTGAAATATTTTTTTTGGCATCACTATTATTTAAGCCATCAAAATTATTTGAGTTAATTAAAAAACCATTGTCGGTAAAAGCCTTTGTTAATTCGGTTGTAGATTTATCTTTATCCTTAATAATTACTTGTTTAATATCAATAGAATTAATTTTGGCAAATTCAAAATCTCTTTCATCATGTGCGGGGACTCCCATAACTGCTCCAGTTCCATATTCATCAAGAACATAACTTGCTATCCAGATAGGAATTTCCTTTGAATTTATAGGATTTATAGCTATTAAATTTGTGGGAATACCAATTTTCTTTTGATCTTTATCTTTACTTTCTTGTAAATAGATTTTTAAATTTTCTAGTTTAATTAAAATTTTATTATCAGATATTTTTTTAATTAAAGGATGATTAACTGATATTGCTAAATAAGTTACCCCAAATAAAGTATCAGGTCTTGTTGTGAATACTTGTATTTTTTCCTTTTTAAATTCTTTTATTTTAAAATTTATATTTGTACCTATTGATTTACCAATCCAATTTTCCTGCATTATCTTAACTCTTTCAGGCCACTCATTTAATTTTTCTAAATCTTGCAATAACTCTTCTGCATAATCAGTAATTTTTAAAAACCATTGAGTCAAAAGTTTCTTTTCAACTATCGCTCCAGATCTCCATGATTTGCCTTCTGAATCAACCTGCTCATTGGCTAAAACAGTATTATCAATTGGGTCCCAATTTACCTCAGACTCCTTTTGATAAACAAGACCAGCTTTATGTAATTCCAAAAATAAAAATTGAGTCCATACATAATAATTTTCATCACAAGTAGCAAATTCTCTATCCCAATCAACAGAAAGACCTAATAATTTTAATTGTGATTTCATATGAGCGATATTTTGTTTAGTCCACTTTTCAGGATTTATTCCTCTTTCTATCGCGGCGTTCTCAGCAGGCAAACCAAATGCGTCCCAGCCCATCGGATGTAACACTACTTTGCCCTGAAATCTTTGAAATCGTGCAACTAAGTCTGTTATTACATAATTGCGCACATGACCCATATGAAGGTTTCCTGAAGGGTAGGGAAACATGGATAAGGCATAAAATTTTTCTTTATTACTTGCTTGCTCATCTGTATTATATAAGTTATCGTCTTCCCAAATTTTCTGCCATTTACCCTCTATATCAGATGGTTTATATAAATTAAATGCTCTGTTATCTGTATTTTCAGAAGTAATCACTTATTTTAGCTTTATTAAAATATTATTTTAATATTGATTCTATAAAAAGAAATAGATTGTTAAAAGCTTTAATTTATAATTAAAATTTATTAGATATATAATTTTTAAATGAACAATATAATATTTGAAAAATATCATGGCAATGGCAACGATTTTATTATAATTGATTCCAGAAATAGTAATATTTACAAAAAATTTCTATCTGACAAAAATATCGATATTAAAAATTTATGTGATCGACAATTCGGTATAGGTGGTGATGGCGTTATTTTCATATTGGAACCTGATAGAAATAATTACGCAAAGATGATTATCTATAATTCAGATGGTTCGGAGGCTCAAATGTGTGGAAATGGAATCAGGTGTTTAGTTCAATATCTACACAATTGCAATAAAGGTTCTTATAGCGTTTCTGAATATAGGATCGAAACAAAAGCTGGTATAAAAATTGCTAAATATAATAATGGCGAAATTACTGTAAAAATGGGAAAACCAATATTAGAAACTAAATCTATTCCAACAAAAATAGATACAAAAATCAATTCAATTCCTTCATGCCTCTTTAAAGAAAAGAATTTTGAACAACAGGGATATGCAGTGGGGATGGGAAATCCACATTTGATATTTTTTCTTGAAGATATCACTAAAATATCACTTTCACTATTAGGTCCAGTATTTGAAAAACATGAATTGTTTCCTGAAAAAACAAATGTTCATTTTTCCCAAATAATAAATAGAGATAATATTAACGTTCTTGTATGGGAAAGAGGAGCAGGAGCAACATTAGCTTGTGGAACAGGAGCTTGTGCTGTACATGTGGCAGCATACAAACTAGGTTTATGTAATTCAAAAACAGTAATAAATCTACCAGGAGGTAATCTCATAATTAATTGGTCTAGATCAGAAGATGAAATTTTGATGACTGGTAATGCAAAAAAAGTTTTTTCTGGAACATATATTCTAAAATAGATGAACAATAAGTATATTTATCTTGATAATGCATCTACAACTCCATTATCTAAGAATGTATTAAATAAAATAAATTCTACATACAAAAACTATTGGAGTAATTCATCCTCAACTTATAAATATGGAATTAGATGTGCGACATACCTAGAGAAAATAAGACTTAAAATAGCTAAGATTTTAAATGCAAATACAGAAGATATCGTTTTTACGTCAGGCTCTTCAGAATCGACATCATTAGTATTTAGTAATCTTAGTGATAAATATAAGTGTGGAAGAGTTGTTATCTCTAATGTTGAACATCAAGCCACAATAATTTCAGCAAATAAGCTAAGAAGAAAAGGTTGGGAAATCTATAAATGGCCAGTTAATAGAGATGGGATTATAAATATATCAAACATTAATAAAGTAATTAAAAATAACACAAATCTTGTTTCGCTAATTTGGGGTCAGAGTGAAGTAGGAACTTTACAACCTGTCCAATTAGTTGGAACTAAATGCAAGGAATTAGATATTTTATTTCATATCGATGGGACACAGATATTAAGTAACGGTATTTTTAATTGGAAAGAACTTAACTGTGATCTATTAAGTTTATCTGCACATAAATTTGGAGGTCCTAAAGGCATAGGATTGCTATTGACGAATTCAAAATCTAGATTGTTATTAAAAAATAATGATATTTCACTTTCTCAAGAATATTCAATAAGACAAGGAACAACTCCTTTACCATTAATAGCAGGAATGTATCAGTCAATAAAAAATATTAAGGGAAGAATTAAATTCAATTCGTATAATGCCGAGTTCGAAAATAATAAAAAAGTACTGCTTAGAAAATATTTTATAAATAAAATATCTAATAATCCAAATATTAAAATTACAGGTAGTAGTACTGAAAGACTTCCAAATCATATATCATTTCTTTTATTTAATACGAAATTAGAACCAATAAAAGCTTATAAGGTTATTAATTATATGTCTGATAATAATGTTGCTATAAGTAGTGGTAGTGCATGTTCTAGCTCCTCAGGAAAACATAGTCTTACTCTTGAAAATATGGGATATGATAGTAATCAACTTTATTCAAACATTCGTGTTAGTTTAGGATCTATGAATAAGAAGTCTGATATAGATCGATTATTTAAACTAATTCAAATTTGTATAAAAAAATTCTAATGAATACTATTTATGTGCTACCTAAGGATCTTAATGATGCTTTAAAAAATCTTGAACATTCAATAATCTCTAGTTTAAAACTATCAAGTTTTCGATTTACTGTTGAATTTAATTTCGAGGGATTAAAATTTAATAAAATAGGTATAACTATTTATAAGATTCTTGCAAATTACTATAATAATAAAAAAATAAAAAAAAATGTTTTTCTTACTTACTCTGATCCAGGAGCTGTAGCTTTAGCTCAGAGGGATTATCCAGATATTAAAGAAAATATTTTTACATTTAAAGGTTTTAATGAATCCATTTATATCGATCAGGATGAATCAATCTTGATATCGATACGGCCTCAACCTTACGATTTTGATACATTTGAACCTATGTGTGATAACTTTAAAGGTTTGCATTATTCTTTAAATCCAAAATTTGAAGATGCAAATATTGGGATAGGAAGTGTAATAAGAGAAAGAAGAAAAAACTTTGTAAAAACTTGGTATAACGTTTACTTTCTTCAACCAATTGATAATGGTGCATTAATGCATTCTTATCCAAATAATTGGTTACTTTTTAAAGAAATTAATAAAAGATATTTATTTATAAAAGAATTTGATGAGAGACCTGATAATGAAACTATTTTTGTAAATTTATAGTTTTGAAAGTTTTTAGAAAATTTTATTTTTATATAATTTTATTTATTGGCTTATTAAGTTTTCCTCTTTTAATATGGAATTTATTAAATACTCAAAAAAGTAAATTATTAAATAACATATATTTTAATTCTGCAGGAATAATTAGGAATAACAAAAAGTGTATTAAGTATGATGAATTATTATTTAAATCACTTGATAAGACTTTTAGCGTATCCATTATTAATGAAAATGGTTTTCTTATAGGTTCATATAATGATGATATATTAAGAATACCAGCTTCAAATTTAAAGTTATTTAGTACTGCATATGTATTAAATAAATTCAAATCCTCAAGAAGTTTTAAAACGTCAATATTTAGAAAGGGTAAAGATAAATATTATTTAGTAGGTCAAGGGGATCCAGATCTTAACTATTCTGATATTTATAAATTACTATCTAATATTACTTACAGTAATAATATTAATCTGTATATCTTAGAAATAAATTCTAAAAATTATTGGCCAAAAGGTTGGACATATATTGATAAGCAATACGATTACGGAGCTCCTATTACAACTTTGGCATTAAATAGTAATGAGAGTAAATATGAAAATATTGAATACTTAAAAAATACTATAGAAAAATATATTTTTAAAAAATTTCCTTATGCCTCAATAAATATAAATATTGAAGATAATTCTGAAAAACATTATTTGAATTCATCAATTAGATTGGAAGCAATTGCTGCTAATCCATTATTATCATTAATAACATTAGCTAATTCTGAAAGCCATAACTTTACTGCAGAATCACTTTTTAAAAATGCTTCCAATTCTTGGAATGAGAATGATTATATTAAATTAAAATATTGGTTGAAAAATAGAGGATTAAAAGTTGATAATTCAACTATTTCTGATGCCAGTGGTCTTTCTAGAAATAATAGAGTAACAACAAAATTAATATCAGAATTCTTGAATAAGATGAAATATTCAAAAAACTTTAGTACTTACCAATCTTCACTATCAATTATTGGCGTAAGAGGAACATTGGCTAAAAGATTCACAAACTCAGAATTACAAGGTAAGTTTTTTGGGAAAACAGGTACTTTATCAAATGTATTTGCCTTATCAGGATATCTATACAAAGATAAGAAACCTCTAGTTATAAGTATTATTCAAAACTCAGAAAATATAGACAGGGATAAGACATTTAACCTTTTAAAAAACATCTATAGATTAGAAGGATGTATTTAATCTTTCTTATAATATTTTTTTAAATCTCTTTCTACGGAATCAGGCACCATATGGTTTATTTCACCTCCAAATTTAGCAACCTCTTTAACCAAGGAACTACTTAAAAAACTAAAATTTGTATTAGTAGAAAGAAAAATTGTTTCTATTTCTGTATTAAGAGATTTATTTGTATGCGCGATTTGAAGTTCATATTCAAAATCACTCATAGCTCTTAATCCTCTTAATATTAGATTCGCGTTAACGTCTTTTGCACAATCTACTGTAAGACCCTCGTAGGAAATAACACTAATATTTGATAGATGAGATACAGCATTGTTTATTTGTACTATTCGTTTACTAATATCAAAGGTTGGGTTTTTACTAGTATTTTCCAAAACAGCTACAACTACATTTCCAAATAATTTTTCAGCTCTTTGTATTAAATCTAAATGACCATTTGTTAAAGGATCAAATGTACCTGGGTAAAGAATTTTCATAATTTAATTATGATTAGAAAGTATATTTGGTTAAAATACGATTATGAGTTAAATCAATTATGACATTAAATCTTGAAGCAAAAAAAATCTTATTAAGAAAAATACCACATGGATTGTTTATTTGCGGAGTGAAAGATGATGAAACAAATGAAGTTAATGGCTTTACTGCTAGCTGGGTTACACAAGGTTCATTTAACCCTCCCCTAGTTGTTATGGCTGTAAGAGCTGAAGGTTCCAGTCATGAAATAATAAAAAATACTGGTAAGTTTTCTTTAAATGTTCTGAAAAGTGATCAAAAGGATTTAGCCGCAGTCTTTTTTAAGCCGCAAAAAGCACTTGGAGGAAGATTTGAATCTGTAGAATTTAATTTGGGAGAATTTGGTTTACCGATATTAGTTGATAGTGTTGGTGGTGTCGAATGTAAGGTTGTAGGAAATGTTATGTATGGTGATCATACAGTTTTTGTTGGTGAGGTTTTATCTGCTTATTTAAATAATGATGTTGATTCGTTAAATTTAAATACTACGGGATGGAATTACGGAGGTTAGAAATAATAGATGAATAATCCTTCAACAAAGGTTTCTACTAAAGTATTTGATAAAAAATATAATCTTAAAATTGAATATAAACTTATTAAAAATAAGGAGTTATTAAAATCAAGACTAACTGAAATACCAAAATCCTCTGGTTGTTATCTTTTTAAGGATATTGATAATAACTTACTTTATATAGGCAAATCTAAAACACTAAGAAATAGGGTCAGTAGTTACTTTAATAATTATGCTGAACTGTCACCAAGATTAAGTCTAATGGTTAGACAAATAACTGAAATTGAAATTATAGTTACAGATAGTGAGTATGAAGCTTTAAATTTAGAATCAAATTTAATTAAAACTAATAAACCTTATTTTAATATTTTATTAAAAGATGATAAAAAATATCCATACCTTTGCATTACATGGAGCGAACAATATCCAAGAATTTTCATAACAAGAAAAAGGAGAAATAGAAATAATTTTGATAGATATTATGGACCTTATGTTGATGTTGGATTATTAAGAAAAACATTATTCATTATTAAAAAAATATTTCCGTTAAGACAAAGACCACGTCCTGTTTATAAAGATAGAACTTGCTTAAATTATTCAATTGGGAGATGTCCAGGTGTTTGTCAAGAAATAATATCCTCAGAAGATTATAAAAAAACTATGAAGCAAGTATCTATGATTTTTCAAGGAAGGAACGATGATCTAAAAGTTTTTCTAGAACGAAAAATGAATCAATATTCCAATGATTTAGAATTTGAAAATGCTGCTAAAATAAGAGATCAAATTTTAGGTTTAAAATTATTAACCGAATCTCAAAAAATTTCGATACCAGACTCATCAATTAATAGAGATATTTTTGGCATTGTTTCTGAAAATAATATCTCTAGTATTCAAATTTTTCAAATGAGGTCTGGTAAATTAATAGGAAGGATTGGATATACTCAAAAAATTGATAATAGAGATGAGAAAGAGATCCTACAAAGAGTATTAGAAGAGCACTACATTAATGTAGAAGGAGTTGAAATACCATCAGAAATTTTATTGCAATTTAATCTTCCAAAACATAAAACAATTGAAGAATGGTTGAGTGAATTAAGGCAGAAAAAGGTTAAGTTAATTATCCCAAAAAGAAATAAAAAGTTTGAAACCGTTGAAATGGTTTTAAAAAATGCAAAATTAGAATTAGAGAGGATATTAAATGGAATTCAAGATAATGAATCTGCAATAGAAGACTTGACACAAATACTTGAATTAACTAACCAGCCGAGAAGAATCGAAGGATACGATATTAGTCATATACAAGGAACAGATCCTGTAGCATCACAAGTAGTCTTTATAGATGGTATTCCATCCAAACAAAATTATAGAAAATATAAGATTAAAGATCCAAATGTATATATTGGTCATAGTGATGATTTTGCTTCAATTTATGAGGTTATATACAGAAGATTTAAAAAATGGTCAAAATTTAAAATTGATGGCGGAGACATTAGTTCTTTACAAGATAAGAAAAAAAGTGCATTAGAAAATGATCTACTAACAGATTGGCCAGATTTGATTATGATTGATGGGGGTAAAGGACAATTAAATGCAGCATTGAAGGCATTAACAAAATTAGATCTACATGAAGAAGTTAGTATATGTTCATTAGCAAAAAAAAATGAAGAGATATTCATACCAGGTTTCTCAAAATCTCTCGAAACTGATCAAAATCAAAAAGGTATTCTATTACTTCGAAGAGTAAGAGATGAAGCACATAGATTTGCATTGTCATTTCATAGAAATAAAAGATCTACGCGAATGAATAGATCTCAATTATCCCAAATACCAGGTTTAGGACCTTCACGTATTAAAGATTTGCTTGAGCATTTTAATTCAATTGATGCAATTAGAATTGCAAGTAGAGAGGAACTTTCAAAAGTTAAAGGTCTGGGTATACATTCAGCAAATGATATTTATAATTACTTTAATGAGTTATAAATATTGATTAATTTTTATAAATTTAAAATTATTCACTATTAAATAAGTATTTATATTGGTAATAGTTTATAAATTATATTTTATTAATTTGTCATCAGAAGCATATTTATGGTTTAAGTCTCTTCACATCATTGGGGTAATTGTATGGTTTTCTGGTCTTTTTTATTTAGTTAGGCTTTTTATATATCATGAAGAGTCAAGAACCATGCAAGATGATTTGAAGATTGCGTTTAATGATCAATATTCCTTAATGGAAAAAAGGCTTGCCAATATTATTACTACACCGGGAATGATACTTGCTTTAAGTATGGCTATCTGTTTAGTAATTATGCAACCTGGATGGCTAAGTGAAAAATGGCTTCAGGTAAAAATTTCTTTTGTTTTGGGCTTAGTAATATATCATTTTTATTGTTATAAAATAATGAACTCTTTACAGAATGGTACTTCAAAAATATCAGCAAAAAACCTTAGATTATTAAATGAACTTCCTACGTTATTATTATTTATTATTGTACTATTAGTTATTTTTAAAAATAATTTTCCTACTAGTATTGCGACATGGAGTGTATTTGGACTAATAATATTTATGCTTGTATCTATTCAGTTATATGCAAAAATCAGGAGAAAAAATGAAGAAACTCTAAAGAATGGATAGGCAAGATTTAATAAAAATAACAACAAATATAAATAAGGAAAGCTGTCCAGGCATTGTGAATTTTCATTGTCATACGAAATTTAGCGATGGGAGCTTTGATCCAGAACAATTATTAGATCAAGCTTTTATAAATAAAATAAAATTTATATCCATAACAGATCATCACACTGTTAAAGCACATGATTTTATTGAACGTAATAATATACTCAAAAAATATCCAATTGATTCATTTAAACTAATTTCTGGAATTGAAATAAATTGTTTACTTCTAGGATGCTTAGTTCATGTTATTGGATTAGGAATTAATATAAAAAGTACTCATCTAACACCTTATATTCAATGCGAGTCACCAATTGGGAATGATTTACACATCAAATCAGTAACCAAGGCAATCAGATTAGCTGGAGGTTTATCTTTTCTTGCACATCCAGCGAGGTACAGAATTCCCTTTTATAAACTTATCCCTGAGGCTAATAAGCAAGGAGTTGATGGGATTGAAGTTTGGTACGATTATGATTTAAAAGAAAGATGGCAAGCAAGTAATTTTGTATGTTCAGAGATAAATAAAATAACGGAAAGCCTTAATATGCTTAAAACCTGCGGAACAGATAGTCATGGATATTCATTATTGGGCAGATAACCTAGTATTCGTTTTTCTCAATTTTGGCATCAGTCATATTAACAATCTTTTTTAAATTTTCTAATATTTCTGGAGTATGGTCACTCCACATTTCTCTATTAATAATCTCAAGAAATCTTTGGGATAAATCTCGTAAGGCCCATGGATTATTCTCGATAAAAAACTTTTTAAGGTTCTCATCACATATCCAAGAATTATATATTTGGGTATAACACCAATCAGATACGATTTCCGTTGTGGCATCATAAGCATATAAATAATCGAGCGTTGCAGAAAACTCAAAGGCACCTTTATATCCGTTTTCCTTCATTCCATCTATCCATTTTGGATTAAGCACTCTTGTCCTAACAACCTTATTTATTTCATAGCTTAATTTATTTATTTTAGATAAACGATATTTTGATAAATCACCATGATATATTTCGGGAAATTTGCCTTGTAGTTTATTTATTGCTGATGATATTCCTCCTTGAAATTGATAATAATCATCAGAATCTAAAATATCATGTTCTCTGTTATCTTGATTTTGAATAACTACTTGAATATTTTTAAGCGCATTTTCTAATTCTTTTTTATTTTCGATAGGTTCATTTCCATCAGAATATATCCATTTACTCCAGTTTAAATAAGAATCAGCAAAATCATTTATATTTTCCCAACTAGAATTAGATATAAGTTCTTGTAATCCAGCTCCATATGATCCAGGTGCAGAACCAAAAATTCGATTTAAAGAATCTCCGTCTTTATAAGATGCTGAAATTGGATTTAATTTTTTATCTTCATCAAGTTGAGAAACTAATTTTATAGCTTTGTAAACTAAAGATATTAATTGTGGAAATGCATCTCTAAACATACCAGAAATTCTTAAAGTAACATCAACTCTTGGTCTATTAAGAATACTTAAAGGAATTATTTCTATATCAATGACTCTTCTAGAAGGGCCATCCCAAATTGGTTTTACGCCTAGTAAATACAATATTTGACAAACATCTTCCCCTCCGTTTCTCATGGTAGATGTCGCCCATACAGAAATTGCTAATTTTTTAAGGTCTTGTCCATGATCCTGTTTATATAAATCAATTATTTGAGAAGCTGATTCACATCCAACAATCCATGCCGATTCTGTTGGTAAGCCTCTGGAGTCAACCGAAAAAAAATTTTTACCTGTAGGAAGAACTTCAGTTTTGCCTCTTGTTGGAGCTCCTGATGGTCCGCTACTTACATATATTCCATTTAAGGCATTTATAAATGAAGCCTTCTCATTTATGGTCGATTTAATTATAGGTTCTAATATTTCTTTATGAATTAGATTAAAATAGTCTTTATGTTTTTTTTCTACATTAAATAATAATAATATATTTTTATTTTCTAATATTTTTAATTCATTTAGAGTTATATGGTCTTTGTAAAAATAATGATAAATTAAATATTTTGCTTGATTTTCTATAAATTCTAATGCTCTTCTAAAGTTATTGATATTATCTTTTGAATAATTACTAATAATTTCTTTATCGTTATCACTAAGAACTTGATCATAGTTATTAGTCCATGGATCTAAATCTAAATTAAGATTTGAAGCGATGTATTGAACTATACCACTACGTTTTGAAGTTGGAACTCTTGCAATACTTAGGATTAAATTAATTTCATTTATAAATTTTTGTCTACTTCCAAAAATGTGAAGACCAGTTCTTATTTGTGATTCTTTTAGTTCACATAGATATGAGTCAATTTTTTCAATTTTATTTGAGTCGTCTAATAATATAATGTCTTTAAAATCAATTTTTATAATTTCTAATATAGATTTTTCAATGATGTTTAATCGCTTAGAATTTAATAACTTAGCCTCATAATATTCGTCTAAACATTGTTCTAAAATCGAGAGTTTTCCATACAAATCAGATCTATCTAAAGGAGGTGTTAGATGATCAATTATTGTTGCATGAGTTCGTCTTTTTGCTTGAGATCCTTCTCCTGGATCATTAACAATAAATGGATATATATTTGGAATTGGTGGACAAATAATACTCGGAAAACATTCATCACTAAGTCCTATAGATTTACCTGGTAACCATTCGATAGTGCCATGTTTACCTATATGACAAATAGCATTCGAATCAAATTTACTTTCAATCCAATAATATTGGGCTAGATATCTATGGGGTGGTGGTAGATCTGGAGAATGTATATCTTTATTAGATTCAATATCGTAGCCTCTTTGAGGTTGAATTAGTAAACATATTTTTCCAAATAAAAGACCATTAATCGAAAAACCTTGGTTTTCTAAATCTTGAGACATAGATGGAATACCCCATCTATCAACGATAAGATTTTTAGGTTTAAGGGATAGTTGGTTCCAAAATTCTAAGTATTCATTTAATGATAAATAATCAAGAGGTTTGTTATTTTGAGATTCAATATCATTTGTTCTAGTTTTTATAAGTAACGAAATTAGTTCTGATGAATTTTTAGGTAATTCTCCAGAACCAAGATCATAACCTTCATCTTTTAACCAATAAAGAATATTAAGGACAGACTGCGGAGTATTTAAACCGACTCCATTTCCAATTCTTCCATTTTTTACAGGATAATTTGCAATTACTAATGATATCTTTTTATCAAAATTATTTAAATTATTTAGTCTTAAATAATTACTTGTAAGTTTGGTTATCCATTTAATATTTCCAAAATCAACTTTGTAACTTGTAATTTTGCTACATAAGGTTTTATTTTCAGAAATAACCTCTTTAAAAGCACAAGGTTTTGTTGTAATTCGACCATCAAATTCTGGAATAATTATTTGCATTAATAAATCTGTTGAATTCATTCCAGTTGATGACTGCAACCAATTCTTTCTGGATTTATTAGAAGAGAGTATTTGAAGAATTGGAAGATTTAATGATTTGAAGATATTTAAATTATTATCTATATTTTCATTACAACTATTAATTGAGGAAGAAAAAGAGGTAGTTGTAATTATTAATTTTATATCTTCTTTTTTAAAAAGATTAATCAATTCCCTCTGAACATCGTAATTTTTTAAAGTTGAAATAAATACTGTTTTAGGTGACAAACCATTACACCTTATTTGAGATATTAATTCATTTGATAATTCAATTTCGTTTGCTAAAAACAATGATTTATAAGAAATTATTCCAACCTTTAATCCTTTTTCATTTTTCCAATCATATAGATAAGGATCTGGATAGATGATGTTAGAGATATACTTTTGTGGAATATTAGTTTCATTAGATGATAGATAAGTTAAACAATGAAGAAATCTTCTATAATTTTCCTTACCACCTGATTTAAGAAGTTTACTAATTTTTAATGAAGTATCTAAATCAACACTACTTAATTCATTTAGTGATAAATCTTCTTCATCCGTACCAGAAAGAATTAAAAGAGTTTTATTAATATTTGCTTCTTGCCATTTTATTAATTGTTCAAGTCCATAACTCCATGTTCCTTTATCTCCAAACAATCTTAAAACAACTATCTTGGCATAATTTATTGTTTTTAAAAAATAATTATCTACTTGTGCAAATGTATTTAGGTATGAAATTTCTAATGCTCTGAAATTATCTTGTAATAAAAGAAATTCTTTATCTTCAATTAAATCCGAAATTATATTAATATCAGCTTTTACACTTGTGATAAATATAAAATCAGCTTTAGGATGTTCTATTAAATCAACGTTATTATTTCCATTTCCAGCAATATTTAATATCCTATGCATTTAAATATAACAATTAGGTTTAGAATACTTAAGTAAGTTAAAACAATTTTAACTCATTTCTTAAATAAAATATGCAAGAATTTCTTCCATATGCATGGTTTGAAGGTAAGTGTATACCCTTTAAAGATGCAAAAGTGTCAATAGCAACTCATGCACTTCATTATGGAACAGCAGCTTTTGGAGGAATGAGAGCTATTCCAAATCCATCTAATAAGGATGAATTTCTTTTATTTAGAACAGACAAACACATAAAAAGGTTATCTCAAAGTGCAAGGTTGCTTTTAACAGAAATATCTGAAGAATATATATTTAATGCACTTAAAACATTATTAAAAAAAAATAAACCTACAAAACCGATCTATATAAGACCTTTTGTTTATACAAGTGATTTAGGTATTGCTCCAAGATTACATAATATAGAAACTGATTTCTTCATTTATTGTATTGAACTTGGAGACTATTTATCTCCCGATGGTGTGTCTTGTAGGATGAGTAGTTGGACAAGACAAGAAGATAGATCCCTACCTTTAAGAGGTAAGATAAGCGGTGCTTACATTACAAGTTCATTAGCCAAAACAGAGGCTAGTTTATCAGGATTTGACGAAGCATTGCTGTTAAATTCTAGTGGTAAAGTAAGTGAAGCTAGTGGAATGAACTTATTTATAGTAAGAAATAGTGAACTGATTACCCCAGGAGTTGATCAAGACATCCTAGAAGGAATTACTAGAGCTAGTGTTATTGAATTAGCGAAATCGTTTGGTATAAATGTTATTGAAAGACCTGTTGATAAAACAGAATTACTTATTGCTGATGAAGTATTTCTAACTGGTACAGCAGCTAAAATTACACCTGTAAAGCAAATAGAATCAACAA
The DNA here is from genome assembly GCA_003279935.1 of Prochlorococcus sp. AG-388-A04. Classification (GTDB taxonomy): domain Bacteria; phylum Cyanobacteriota; class Cyanobacteriia; order PCC-6307; family Cyanobiaceae; genus Prochlorococcus_A. The sequence goes on along the minus strand of QCGL01000005.1, from coordinate 65,355 downwards.
ATATTAATAATGATCGTCCCATAATGAATAAATTGAAAAATAAGCTTATCGAAATAACGGAAGGCCGTTCACAAGACTATGATGATTGGATAACACGCATCAATATTAGTTAATTTTAATTTTCCTTTTAAATCATGGTTTCATTTAGAAATTATTTAAATAGAGATGATAAACCAATTATTATTTTCGATGGCGGGACAGGTACTTCTTTTCAAAATTTAAATTTATCATCACATGATTTTGGTGGAGATGAATTAGAGGGTTGTAATGAAAACTTAGTCTTATCCTCTCCTAATACTGTTGAACAAGTACATAATTCATTTCTTGAAGCAGGTTGTCATGTAATTGAAACCAATACATTTGGTGCTTCATCTATTGTTTTAGACGAATATAGTATTTCTAATAAAGCTTATGAAATCAATAAAAAAGCAGCTCAGATAGCTAAAAAATGTGCAAATTTATTTTCATCTATTAATACTCCTAGATTTGTCGCTGGATCAATTGGGCCAACTACAAAATTACCAACATTAGGTCATATTGATTTTGATAAGCTTAAAGATTCATATGAAGAACAAATAAATGGTCTAATTGACGGAGGTATTGACCTTCTATTGATTGAAACATGCCAAGATGTTTTACAAATAAAATCAGCCTTATCTGCTTCTCAAGAAGTTGTTAAAAACAGGAATATTGAATTACCAATAATGATATCCATAACTATGGAAACCACAGGAACGATGCTTGTCGGGTCAGATATAGCCTCTGCATTAACAATATTAGAGCCATACAATATTGATATTCTGGGACTGAATTGTGCAACTGGCCCAGTTCAAATGAAAGAACATATTAAGTATTTAGCTGAAAATTCACCTTTTGCAATTAGTTGTATACCTAATGCAGGATTACCTGAAAATATAGGAGGTGTTGCTCACTATAAATTGACTCCATTGGAGTTGAAAATGCAGTTAATGAACTTTATTTATGATTTTAACGTACAACTTATTGGCGGATGTTGTGGTACCACTCCAGAACATATCAAGCATTTATCCTCAATCATTGAGGAAATAGTTGATAAAAAAATAAATAAAAAACTTCCTACTGCAAAAACAAATTTTGTTCCATCAGCAGCTTCTATATATAACGCAGTTCCATATAAACAAGATAACTCAATATTAATAGTTGGAGAGCGTTTAAATGCTAGTGGATCAAAAAAAGTAAGGGAATTACTAAATGAAGATGATTGGGACGGCTTGGTATCAATTGCTAAGCAACAGCAAAAAGAAAATGCTCACATACTAGATGTCAATGTTGATTATGTAGGAAGAGATGGAGTTAAAGATATGAAAGAAATTACCTCAAGATTAGTTACAAATATAAACCTTCCATTAATGATAGATTCAACAGAAGCAGATAAAATGGAAAGTGGATTAAAGACTGTAGGAGGAAAATGCATTATAAATTCAACCAACTACGAAGATGGAGATGACAGATTTAATCAGGTCTTAAAACTCGCATTAGACTATGGTGCTGGAATAGTAATTGGAACTATTGATGAAGATGGAATGGCAAGAACATCAAAGAAAAAATATGACATTGCAAAAAGAGCATTAATTAAAACTAGATCAAGTGGCCTCGCTGATTATGAGATATTTTTTGATCCTCTAGCATTGCCAATATCTACTGGAATTGAAGAAGATAGATTAAATGCTAAAGCAACTATTGAATCTATATCAAAAATAAGAAAAAGCTTCCCAGATATTCATATTATTTTAGGTATATCTAATATTAGTTTCGGGCTTTCTCCATTATCAAGAATTAATCTAAATTCAATATTTCTCGATGAATGTATAAAGGCAGGATTAGATTCAGCGATTATTGCACCAAATAAAATATTGCCTCTTTCAAAAATATCTGCGGAAACAAAAAAATTATGTTTAGATTTAATTTATGACAGAAGGATTTTCGAAAATGAAATATGTATATATGATCCATTAGTTGAACTAACAAAAGCATTCCAAGACATAACAATAAGTGACTTTAAAAAAGCATCTACTTCAAACAAAAACCTCACCTTAGAAGAAAAACTTAAAAACCATATTGTAGATGGGGAAAAAATAGGTTTAGAAGAACAATTAAATAATGCGCTGAAAAAATACAAGCCACTTGAAATAATTAATACTTATTTATTAGATGGAATGAAAGTAGTCGGTGAACTATTTGGATCCGGCCAAATGCAATTACCTTTTGTATTGCAATCAGCGGAAACAATGAAATTTGCTGTTTCACTGCTTGAACCACATATGGAAACAGTAGATGAAAAAATATCTAACGGAAAATTACTAATAGCAACTGTTAAAGGAGATGTTCATGATATAGGTAAAAATTTAGTTGATATAATTCTCTCAAATAATGGTTTTGATGTAATCAACCTTGGAATTAAGCAAGATGTTTCAGCGATTATTGATGCACAAAAAAAACATAAAGCAGACTGTATTGCTATGAGTGGTTTGCTTGTTAAATCTACAGCATTTATGAAGGATAATTTAGAAGCATTTAACAATGCTGAAATTAATGTTCCAGTTATTCTTGGAGGTGCAGCATTAACTCCAAAATTTGTGAACGAAGATTGTAGTCAGATATATAAAGGTAAAATTTTATATGGTAAAGATGCTTTTACAGATTTACAATTTATGAATGAATATATGGATAGTAAAAAGAAGGGTAATTGGTCTAATGAAAATGGTTTTACTAATACAGATGATATTCAAATTAAATTAGCTTCCCCAAGGTCTTCCGCTAAAGATAAAGATTTAAATAAAAATCATGAAAATACCAAAAGTATGCAATTAATTGAGAATTTTAATAGATCTAATTTTGTAGAGGAAGAGGAACCTATAAAGGCTCCATTTTTGGGAACTAGAGTTCTTCAAGATATTGAAATAGACTTTGACAAACTAATTTTTTATTTGGATAAAAAAGCATTATTTAGTGGTCAATGGCAAATTAAAAAAAATAAAGGTCAATCAGTAGAAGAATACAATAATTATTTAGATTCATATGCAAATCCATTACTTGAAAAATGGATCAATATTATTTTAGATAAAGGCCTAATTTCACCAAAAGCAGTCTATGGCTACTTCCGTTGCGGTAGGAATGATAATAGCATTTATCTCTTTGATAATGTATCAAATAAAAGAATTTCTGAATTTAATTTTCCTAGACAAAAATCAGGAAATAATCTTTGTATTGCTGATTTTTACTGTGATCTTAAAAATAATGAACCAGTAGATATATTTCCAATGCAAGCAGTGACAATGGGTGAAATAGCTAGCGAATATTCCCAAGAATTATTTAAAGCTGATAAATATAGTGATTATTTAATATTTCATGGTTTAACCGTTCAATTAGCAGAGGCTCTTGCAGAATATGTTCATTCAATAGTAAGAATTGAATGCGGATTTAAAACATATGAGCCAAACAATAACCGTGAAATATTAGCTCAAAAATATAGAGGAGCTAGATACTCATTTGGTTATCCAGCTTGTCCTAAAGTTTCTGATTCAAATATACAGTTATCATTACTGGATACAAAAAGGATTAATTTAACAATGGATGAATCAGAGCAATTACATCCTGAACAAAGTACTACTGCTATAATTTCACTACATTCAAAAGCAAAGTATTTTAGTGCCTAAATAAATTTTAGATTATAGATTATTTTCAAGATAATCTATAATTTCTTCTTGAAGTTCTTCCATAATTTCAGAATCACTTATATCGATGCCATCACCTGCAGCATCTTGAATTAATTCTAAATAATATGATGCCCCATCGCTTGCCAAGAATTCAGTTGCTGATGTTTCATCACATTCTTTAAAAGCTTCAATTAGGGATTTAAATGCTATGTTTTCAGTGAAGTCCCAATCCATATTGAAAAAAACCTTATTAAAATTATTACCTCTTTACCCCCCATATTCGTCAACCCTTTTTTAAGAAATGTATGAGTATTTATTATTATTTAAATAAATTATCTAAAAATGAATAAAGAAAGTCAAAAAAATAATGAACATTTAAATGTTTTAGGACAAAAGCTCGAGGTATGCAGCTGCAAACCTCTTACAGGTTGGTTTCGAGATGGGTATTGCAAATACGATTCAAATGATGTAGGAAATCATTCAATTTGCTGCATAATGGATGATAATTTCCTTAAATACAGTAAGTCTCAAGGTAATGATTTAATTACACCTATGCCAATGTATTCATTCCAAGGCTTGAAGGATGGAGATCATTGGTGTATTTGTTTAGATAGGTGGAGACAGGCATTGCTTGATGGCTTAGCACCTATGGTTATTTTAGAAGCAACAAATATAAAAGTTTTAGAATCTGTATCGTTAGAAAAATTAAAAGAATATCAATTTAATAAAAAGTAATTCCAAATTAATTATCTTTTTTAAAATGATTATGAGAATTTATTTCTACTTTTATAAATGAGAAGCGAAAAATATTGGGTTAAAGCATTAGATCAAACTCATTTATCTATTACCAATAATGGCTTATTTCCTTTAAAAACGACTGTTGTAACTAGGAAATATTACAATAAAAATGATTTTATAATTAGAGAACTTGATACTTCAAGATTTAAGAAAAAAAATAGTTATGGTCCAAATCAGAATCCATTTAACCCGTGGGATAAGATACTTGAAGTTGATAAAATTGGAACAGATCATCAACTAATACTAAATAAATATCCTGTACAAAAAGGTCATATTTTACTAATAACAAATACTTGGAGACCTCAAGATGGATGGTTAGATATTAATGATTGGATAGCTATACAAATGGTAAATGAAGATACAAGTGGCCTATGGTTTTTTAATAGTTCTCCCATAGCAGGAGCAAGTCAACCGCATAGGCATTTTCAGCTTTTAAGAAGAGATCATGGTGAAATTATTTGTCCAAGAGAGAAGTGGTTTTTAGATTTAGAAAATAATAATGATCAAGATAGCAAACTTAAGAAAAATGCTGTTGTGTCAAAATTTAACTTTTTAGATAATTCAATAAATATTTATAATTTATACTTAGAACTTTCAAAAAAAATTGGTTTAGGAAATCCAATTGATGATGAAAAACCAAGATTTCCTTACAATATTTTAATTACAAATAATTGGTTAGCCATAATTAAAAGAAAGTATGATCACGTCCATGGTTTTAGTGTTAATGGGTTGGGTTTTGCAGGATATTTACTAGTTACAGAAAAATCTAATATTAATTATTTAAAGAAATATGGACCAGAGAAACTTCTTGAAAATTTTGTTTGAAAATTAACTACTAACTTCAACTTTGTCTCTGGAAATTTGATTTTCTAGAACTTCTATTGAAGCGCTTACTGATGCAATTTTTCTTTCAAGCGAATCCTTGATGTAATTAAGCATCTCTAATTTCTTTTTTTGATAAAAAGACTTTTTATCTTCTGAGGATTTAAAGTTACAGTAAAACATTTTTTATTATTATTATAAAAATTTATTTTGTTTAGACGTGACTCATAAAAAGCAAGATTTTGATTTAAAGACAATATATTTATTTAGACTTTCATAATATGAATACAATTAATACTTTTGATCTATTATAAAAAAAAATGATTAATTGAATAATTCTGAGAATTCAAATACAAAAAGAATTTCAATTGATTTGCCAGAAGAGTTAGTTTCTAGGTTTGATCAATTACGAAAAGAATGGGGTTTTAGAGCAAGAGGACCTGTAATAGAAAAGTTGCTTACAGAAATTCTTCAAGAAGAAGAATTATTACCTAAAAGTCAACAACAGACAATTGATTACAGTGAAAAGGGGAATATTAATGAATACTCTAACTTTGATGAAAATAGTGCTTTAGTCCTTATTAAATCTGATAAGGATGAGAGTACTAGTACAGAATCCGAAGAAAAACTTCTATTAAATAATAAAGAAGTTAATGAAAAACCAAACTTAAACATCAACCTACCTAATTTTGTTGGAAAAAAAGTTAAAAATCTGAGAAGAAGTATAAATATTGAAAAGACAAAACAAAAAATTAATGATATTCAAATTAATACTATTAAGGAAAATGATTTAATTAAATGTCGAATTGAAATTATAAGCCATTGGAAAAACCTATATGGATCAATTCCAAATGAACAAGTAATAGAAGCATCTATTGATTGGTTTTGTATAGATATTTGGCCAAATATTGATGGAACTGAGCAGTTGCCATTCACCTGGAGTGCCGCAAATAAATTAATGTCGGATTTATGCCCTTTTTGGATAAAACAAACTCCCTCCTTAGAGTTAGTAATTTTAATGATAGGTGTATTAGAAGATCCATTTGCAACATCTGATTTGATAAATAGGGTCCCAACATTAGTAAGAAGATTTATAAGTAGGTTTAAAAGAAAAAATAAAGGAAATTCATTTGAAGCACTTGATTCAACAATGACTGTTCATGGAGCTCTAAAATTATTAAATTTATCTACCGCCGCAGGTTCAGCACATACATTAAATAAAATACGAGAAGCATATAAAATTAAAGCTTTAGAAACCCATCCAGATTCTGGGGGATCTACTGATGAGATGAGGAAATTAAATGATGCATATCAATTGCTTAAAAATATGTATAGAAGATAGTTTTAATAGTCTTATATTAGACTTAGCCTAAGTCTAATAAAAAGTCTCATATAAGATTATAAAGATATAACTTTAAATTAAAAATTTCTTATCCAATTAATTCTTTCTTTTAAGAGTAGCTAAAAGTGAATAATGGTTATTAAATGATGCCTATTAAATAAAATGACACTGTATAAATATTCTTATATAAGACTTAATAAAATACAATTATCAATTCTCCCTATGTAGAAGAGTTGAATAAATTTTAATAAAAGAGATGGAATTACTAGTCTCATTCAAGACTTATAAATAGTCTAATAATTAATCTTAAATAAGACTATCAATATATCTAATCTTATAGTTTATTGTCCTTTGTGTGTCCAATTTTTAATTAATGTACTAAAAACCCTAATACAACTAAAGTTTTAATTATGTAGCTCTGCCTTAAAGACAGTACTACTTAGCCTGAAGCTTTTGGAGGGCTGTTTCTCTCTCAATGCTTGGAACATCACTCAAGCCATTTGCATCGAACCATGGAGCACTTGCCCAGTCAAATCCATCTCCAAAAGTATTGTCTGGTGCTGTGATGTACCAATGGCATGATGAATCTGGTACATCTACCGCACATTTAGACCAATCATCAGACCATTGAGGAACCTGCACCCAAAGGATGGAAGATATTAAAAATGAGAGGATATTAATCATAGCTAATATTATATATGATGATTTAGATTTATACGAATACCAACCGTCTAATATAAGACTTAAATATAGACTACTATTAAGACCAGATTAAGAACAGTAATACAATTAATCTCTTAATTTAGTGGAGAATTTTTTTTCAATTATTTCAACAATACTATCGTGAAGAAATGCGATGTCAGAATCTAATAATGTTTTTTCAGAATCTCTATAAGACAATCTAAATGTGTAGCTTATTAATTCTTTACCAAAACTTTCATCATCATAAACATCAATTAAATTAACATCTTCTAATAGTTTTTTACCAGATTTTTTTATTTGTGAAATTATCTCACTTACTAGGTATTTTTTATTGAATATAAAACAAATATCTCGTTCCATTTTGGGTACTGTTGGGAATTGTTTATAAACTGTTATCCATTTATTTTGTCTGGTACAGGCTTTTAAGATATTATTTATTTTTAAACTAAATAAATACATTTTTTTTAATGATATTTTGTTAGATATTAAATTTGGATGAATCTCACCAAAATATCCGACTTCGTTACCTTCGGTAAATAATTTAGAGGATCTGCCTGGATGAAGAAAATCTATCGTATCTGTTGATCTATCTTCTATTTTTAAATTTAATATTGATAATGCTTCCTTTAACTTTCCTCTTGCCTCGTAATAAGTCAAATTATTATCCTTATTTGAATCTAACCATTGTTCAAATTTATTTTTTCCATAAAGAGCTCCATTTAGGATTTCATCTTGTGAAAAATCAGATTTTTTACTAAAAATATTTCCAACCTCAAATATCCAACAATAATTATGTCCTGACTTAATATTTTGATTACATATCTTAATATGTTCTTGCCAAATATTATCTCTTAAGCAACTTGTTTCCAAAAGTAATGGATTTGAAATCTTGATTAAATCATTCTTACTTTCTGGAACAAGAGAATAAGACAATACTTCGTTAAATCCATTTACTATTAATCCTGTTTTTAACTTCCTTAATGCTATTTGAGATGAAGAAAGCTTTCCTGGTTTTATGGGATTTGGTAAATTCAAATCAAACATGTCATAACCAATTAATCTTGCAATTTCCTCAATTAAATCAATTTCTCGTAATAAATCTTGAGACCTGTTGGGAATAATTTCTACATCCCATCCATATTCTTTTATGTTTAAGGTACAACCTATTAGCTTTAATTTCTCCGAAATTTCATTATCTGATAAATACCTTTTTTCTAATTTAATATTAGTATCGTAATTCTCATTTCTAATTACAATTGGACCAAGTATTTTATTAATTCTTTCTCTTCTCAACGGTATTAGTATTTTTGTGGAATCTAATTCCTTGGAAATATTAATTATTGGATTTAGAACATTAAAGTATTCTTCTAAAATATTAATGGCACGGGTTACTGAATCTAATGTATTTTTATAAGAAATTCCTTTTTCATATCTACTACTAGATTCTGTTCTAATTCCAATTTCTTTTGATGACTTTCTTATCGTGACGGGATTAAAAACTGCTCCTTCAAGATATATTGATGTGGTATCCTCATTTACAGATGTTTCCAAACCACCAATTACACCCGCTATAGCGACTGGTTTGTCGTCACAAGCGATGATAGTTATATTTTCATTTAATTTATAATCCTCACCATTCAAACACAACAGATTTTCATTATTATTTGCCTTTCTAACCGAGAAATCGTTATATGAAACCTTTCGACCAATTAAATTAGATAATTTGTCTTTATCAAAAGCATGTAATGGTTGTCCTTGTTCTAAAAGAATGTAGTTAGTTATGTCAACCAAAAGATTGATAGATTTAATTCCTGATTTATCTAAACGATCTTTGAGCCATCCTGGAGACAATTGTTTCCCATTGACAGACTCAATATTGCTAATTGAATAAAGACAATTTTTTGTGATTGCTTCGGAGCAGAGATTAAAATTTTTATAAACATTTGTTTTATACTTAGTTTTTAAATCTGGAAAGATTAACTTAGTTTCCAAAAGAGCAGATATTTCTCTTGCGATGCCAACTACAGACATTCCATCAGGTCTATTTGCAGTAATTGCTAAATCGTAGATGTAGTCGTTTAGATTAAGTATTTCAGCTCCTGATGTCCCTAATTTATGCTTTAAAGCTAAATCCTCATCAATAATGGCGATTCCTTCACTAGTATCTTCTATTCCTAATTCTTCTAGCGAACAAATCATTCCTTCACTAGAAACACCTCTTATTTCACTCTTTTTAATAGTTAAATTTATCGCACTTAAATGTGTACCGACAGTAGCTACATAAACATATATATTTTGCTTTACATTTTTCGCTCCACAAACTATCTGTAAAGGATTAGACCTTCCAATGTCAACAGTGCATATAGATAACTTATCTGAATTCTCATGCTTAACTACTGACAAAACCTTTCCAAGAACTACACCTTTTACATTTTCTGAACAATCAACAAGTGACTCAACTTCGAAACCACCTATTGATAGTTTTTCAGATAAATCGTCTGCTGTAGTATTTATTTCTACAAGGGATTTCAACCAATTCTGAGAGACCTTCATTTATTATTTTTGTCTAATGATACTAAAAGAAAAGCAAATATATGCAAAATAGTTTCTTGAAGTTGTACAATAGAAAATTATACAACAACGTATTAATCAAAATGGCCAAAAAAGGTACAAGAGTTGTCGTAACCTTAGAATGTACTGAAGCTAGAACAAGTTCAGAACCAAGGAGATCTAATGGTGTTTCCAGATATACAACTGAAAAAAACAAAAGGAATACTACTGAAAGATTAGAACTTAAAAAATTCAATCCACATCTAAACAAAATGACAATTCACAAAGAAATTAAATAAGAAAAACAATGCCAAATTCCATTTTTAAAAAACAATTATCCCCAATTAAACCAGGTGATCCAATCGATTATAAAGACGTTGAGCTTCTTAAAAAATTCATAACTGAAAGAGGAAAAATATTACCAAGAAGAATGACTGGATTGACCTCCAAACAACAAAGAGATTTAACATTAGCAGTAAAAAGAGCAAGAATTGTTGCTTTATTGCCATTTGTTAACCCTGAAGGATAATTTTATAAATAATAGTTATTTAAATAATATTTTAAATATTTGAGAGATTTAACTAATCTAAAAACTTTTATAATTGATTCCAAGGATCCAAAAGAAGTTGATGATGCTTTTTCCTTGGAATTAATTGAAGGAAACAAAAAAAAATTATGGATACACATCAGCAATCCATGCAAATTATTTTTAATAGATTCTAAAATTGATATTGATGCAAGAAGTAAAAGTAGCAGCCTCTACTTGATTAATCAATATATTCCTATGCTGCCTGCTGAAATTATAGAAAAAGCAAATTTAAATCAAAATAAAATTTCAGATACAATAAGTGCCTCAATTATCTTTAATGATGATGGTTCAATAAATAAATATGAAATAGTAGAGGCAAAAATAAAACCAAAATATCAATTATTATATGAAGATGCAGAAGAAATTATTGAATTAGAACCTAAAGAAGAATTTGAGATAATTGAAATTAAAAATTTATTACTTAAAAGTATTAATTATAGAAAAAAACAAGGAGCAATTATTTTTGATACCCCAGGTTATAAAATTAATATTAAAAATGGTAATGTAGAAATTAATAATATACAAAAATGTATTTCGCATTCAATTGTATCTGAATCTATGATACTAATGGGTTATGTCACTAGTTTATATTTATTTAAAAATAATATAGCTACTCCCTATAGAACACATAAAATTAATTGTGATGCAAACGAGATTTTAGAAAAATACAAAGACAGTGATATAAAATATTCAATATTAAAGCAATATATGGGTAAAAGTTATATTACTACTAAGGCTAATAAACATGAATCTTTAGGTCTCCTTAAGTATACTCAATGTACTTCACCACTAAGAAGATATTTAGATTTAATTGTTCAAAGACAAGTTTTTAATAATATAAATAATATTGAGAGATTAAGTCAGAATAAGATTAATGAATTAATAGATATCACAAAAATTAAACAATTAGAAAATAATAATATTTACAAAAATGATAAATTAAAATATTTAAATTTATTCTTTAAGAATAAAATAAAAATATCCCATAAAATGATATTTATAAAATGGATAAATAATAAAAAAGGTATTGCTTTAGTATACTTTCCAGAATATTCATTAGAACTCTTAATTGTACTCTTTATTTCTGTAGAAACATATACTAATAAAATATATAAAGTTAAATATAATATAAGTAATAATAATTTATTAGAGTTTATTCACTAGATAAAAATTTTTGCTGACCTACTGTACAATTTATAGTTGTTATTATAAGTAAAAAATATTATGAGTTTTGTAATTACTACACCGTTATATTATGTAAACGATAAACCTCATTTGGGTAGTATATATACTACATTGATCTGCGATTCAATAGCAAGGTATAAGAGGCTTACAGGAGCAGATGTGATATTTATTACCGGAGTAGATGAACATGGTCTAAAGATCCAAAGAACAGCAAAAAATAAAGGTATTGAACCTCAATTTCATTGTGATGAAATTTCAGATATCTTTAAGCAGAACTGGAAGGATTGGGACATAACACACAATAAATTTGTAAGAACCAGTTCCCAAAAACATGAATATATAGTTAAAGAATTTTACAACAGAGTAAAAAAATCAGATGATATTTATATGGGAGTCCAAAAGGGTTGGTACTGCGTTGGTTGTGAAGAATTTAAAGATAATCCAGATAATTCACCAACACATAAATGTCCTATTCATCAAAAAACTTTGGAATGGAAAAATGAGGAAAATCTTTTCTTTAAGTTATCAAAATACCAATCACAAATAGAGGAACTTATTAAAGAGCCTACATTTATCCAGCCAAAAGAAAGAAGAAATGAAATTATCAATTTCGTATCTAAAGGTTTAAAAGATTTCTCAATATCAAGAACAAATGTATCTTGGGGTATATCAGTCCCCGATATTGATAACCATACTTTTTACGTCTGGTTTGATGCTTTGCTTGGGTATGTCAGTGCGATAAGCCTAGATATGAATCAACCCTCATTAGATGAATCAATTGATAATGGTTGGCCTGCTGATATTCATTTAATAGGTAAAGATATTCTCAGGTTTCATGCAGTCTATTGGCCTGCAATGCTAATTTCCGCCGGCATGAAAGTGCCTAAAAAGGTTTATGGTCATGGTTTTCTTACTAGGGAAGGACAAAAAATGGGTAAAAGCTTAGGAAATGTATTAGATCCAGATGTTTTGTTATCAAAATACGGTAAAGAAGCTGTTAGGTGGTATCTACTAAAAGATATTACATTGGGGCAAGATGGCGATTTTCAAAATAAAAGATTTGTTGATATTATCAACAACGATTTGGCAAATACAATTGGAAATTTATTAAATAGAACTTCTTCGATGTCTAGAAAATGGTTTGATAATAGAGTTCCAAGTAATGAGATGTTAAGTAAAGATAATACTCTGGAGTTATGTGCAAAAAAGACAGTTGAGCATTATTTTAGACATTTTAATTCCTATGAATTAGATTCAGCAGCTAATGTAATCCTTAGTCTTGCAATTAATACAAATTTGTATCTTAATGAAAAACAACCTTGGACATTAATTAAAGACGAAAAAAATATACCTTTTGTAAGAAATATTATTTATAATGTTTTAGAAAGTACTAGAATAGTTGGCTTATTATTATTACCTATATTACCTAATTTATCATCAAAAATTGATCAACAACTTGGTTTATTATATAACAAAAAAGAATCTTGGAAAAAGCAATTAGATTGGGGTAAATTAATACATGAATCAATTTTACCAGCACCAAATCCAGTAATAGAAAAGCTCGAATATGAATAGATTGTATAAACTTTTACTGGTATTACCACTAATAATAATTGGATGTAAGAATAAGCAATCAGATGAGAAATATTTAAGTCAAAGCATTAATAGTTTGAATATGAATATATTCTCTAAAGAGGGAGAAAAATTAATTTCAATTAAAAGTCCCTATTCTAACTATGATAAAGAGAGAAATATATTTGATCTTAAAGAAACAACAATAAATTTATTTAAAGATAATAATCTTGAATATATAATAAATTCAGACAATTCAAAATTATCTAATAATAATAAATTATTAGAATTAGATGGTAATGTATCAGTCAAAACTATTATTCAACAAGGTGATAAATTAACAGCTAATAGTTTCACCTGGAATATTAAAAATTCTGAATATTTATTAATAGGAAATGTTAAATTTGAAAATAGTCTTGTAACATTAAGCTCAAATAAAGCAATTTTAAAAAAAAGTACAAATATTATTGAATTTTTTAATCCTGTAAAATATAAATTTAAAGACAATATGAAAGATAGTGGATATGAAATTAACTCTGAGAATGCTTATTATAATATTGAGAATAAATCTGTAAAGTTCAATTCAAAAGAAGAAAGAGTTCGTTCTAAAATATATTTTTAAAAACTATTTTTTATAAATATATTATTTACTTTTTTAGACCAATTATTAATCCATTTTTCATCTGACTTAGTAAAACATCTATAACTCCATCCTCCTATTAAAATGAAGGATTTACTATTTATTGGAATTATTAAAATGGAAGGTACGTTTGGGCAAAAACTGAAAAATTCATCTCTTCCTGGATAAAATTTAGTGTTTGCTAATGAAATTAATTTCATATCTTTTAAAGATCTATTGCAAGTTTCACCAGGTTTAAAAACATTATTCGTTGTGATACCTCTTTTTAAGATGTTTTTACCATCATTATGAATTAATACTGTAGCCGCGGCTGTTGAAGTTAATATTGCTTCTGTGCCCCATGCCAATTCATCTAGAATATCCCTAGGTATATCAGGCTCGAATATAAATTTATTTTCACCTTTTAATTCAACTTTATCTCCTAAGTTTGGATTAAATTGCTTAAATAAAAAACCTATTAATACAATAATTACAGATGATATTGCTGATAATACTTGTGCTCTTTCTAATGCTGGGGAAATTGAATCTATTGAAAAAAAATTCCCTAATTGAAAGAAAAAAAGAATAGAACCAATAATGATTAACGTTTTACCATTAAAATACATAAAATATAATTTAGTAAATAAAAAAAATTAATTCTAATAATTATATTTGATTTTTATATCAAAGAAATTCAGGCTTATAGTTTATTATTATATAATTGATTTAAAACTAAAATGAAAAACATTATTTATAAACCTTTTTTTTCAATTGTAATAATAGGTTTTCTTTTCATTGCACTACCAATAAGTACTTATGCAGAAAGTTTTAATAACATTGGTGATCTGTTTATAGTTGGTCAGCAAAAAACAATTATTAATTACGAAAAAAGTCAGCCTTCTTCTATTGATAACCCAGTGGTAGATCCAAATTTTAATGCTATGAGGGATGTTGACGCCGAGAGTTCATCAACATCAATTTATATTGTTATTGGCTTATTAGTAGCGGCCACATTAATACCACTTGCAACATGGTGGTATTTCTCTAAATAACTTTTTTTATGGAAGTCAAGGATAATATTTCGTCTAATATCATATTTATTACCGGTGGTACAAAAAGTGGGAAGAGCGAATTTGCAGAATATTTGGGTAAAAAAATTAGTAAAGTAACATACATAGCATTATCTGAATCAAGACCCGAAGATATTAATTGGCAAAAAAAGATCATTAATCATCGTAAACGAAGGCCAAAAGAGTGGGGATTAGTTGAGACAAATAACCTAATTCATACATTAAAAAATGAAAATGGTCCAATACTGATTGATTCTATTGGCGGTTTTATAATGGAGAGCATCAATAAAAATGATGAGGAATGGGAAAAAATGATTAATTCACTTTTAGATCTTTTAGTAATGAGGGTTAAAACAACATTAATTGTTGGAGAGCAAGTAGGCTGGAGTCTAGTTTCAGAATATGAAATTGGTAATAAATATATAGAGAGGCTTGGAGATCTTCAAAAAAGAATTACTAGGATTTCTCTAGAGAATTGGCTTACTTTGAATGGTAGAGCTATAAAACTAGATAACATAAGTATTGAAATACCTATTTAGAAATTGGAAATATCACTTTTTGAACCAAGGATTCCTCAAAATACAGGAAGTATTGCCAGAACTTGTGCTGCTTTTGATATCACACTAAATTTAATCGAGCCTTTAGGTTTTAAATTAGAAGATAAATATTTAAAAAGAGCTGGTCTTGATTATTGGCCGTTAGTGAAATTAAAAAATTATCCTAACTTTAATAACTTTAAAGATTCAAAAAAAAATAAAAGGATTATTGCCTTTAGCAAAAAAAACGGGGTTTACTTGAAAGACTTTAGGTTTCACGAAGACGATATATTATTATTTGGAAGGGAGGACACTGGATTACCTAATAATATTATTAGCGCTAGTAGTTCATTAATATCAATATTTATGCCCAA
This sequence comes from Prochlorococcus sp. AG-388-A04, assembly GCA_003279935.1. GTDB lineage: Bacteria > Cyanobacteriota > Cyanobacteriia > PCC-6307 > Cyanobiaceae > Prochlorococcus_A. The sequence continues at coordinate 49,501 of QCGL01000005.1, read as the reverse complement.
GGTAGAGTTATCGAATAATGATCCCAAAGGTGTAAGGAGTCTAAATTTATCAGTAGCGTGTGGAATAGCTATATATGAAGCTTATAAACAAATAAATTCTAAAAATGCAAATTAAGGCAACTCATGCTTGAACTTTTCAGGTTGGATAGACCAATATCATTTACTAGATTAATTTCATCAATATCATAAATTATTACCTGAGAAATCTAAGCCAATAATAATGTGCTAATTAAATAATACAATTCAATGGAATCTTAATAACAGACATACTTATTTAAGAATTTTTCGTAAATAAGACAAAAATTGGTGGATTGTTAAATGAAAGGAATATAAGACATATTCAAGATTAGATTACTTCTGAACCTGAGATAAACTGAGAGAGTACGAAAACACTACCCAGATAACAGTATTTATTTAGGTTATAGATGGGCTAAAGGATAAGCTGCAGACAAAGAATGGAAACATCTAAACAATGTAAAACAGAGAATAATATTAGAAATGATATGGACGTATATTTAAAGAAATATCAATGATGGATAAAAAAATAATTGAAAAATATACATTTTGATTCAGTCGAAATTAATTAAATAATTGCTCAATAATGCAATAAAATAGTAAGATATAATTCACGTCAATGTAGCTCAGTTGGTTAGAGCACGACATTCATATCGTCGCGGTCGGCGGTTCAAATCCGCCCATTGACATTTTTATTTTGAATTTTTTGATATTAAAATTTTTAATCATAGATTTATTCTTACATTCATTTGAAGAAAAATAAAAGATATGAAAAGGTATTAGCCTTTATTCGTCATATTAAGCAGCATCAAATATGTTGTTCTTCATATCTTCAATCTTATTAATCATTTCATCTAACCATAAAGAATTGTCTTCTGATCTTTTTTTAAAATAAGAAATCTTAGGTTGATTGATTTCTAATGTCTCATAATCTCCACTCATAAATTTCCCCAAATTTATAATTTTTAAAAGTCTAGTTAGAAAATTTATTAGTTTCAATAAGTAGAAAATACTAAATAGATTGACATGAAATGAGATTAGTAATAAATCACTGTTAGGCTAATCGTCATATTCTAAGCAATGAGGGTCGGATGTATTTAATTCATATTCCTTATCCCAGTAATCAGCTAAATCGGTTGAAATACCTGCTCTTTCATTAGGTCAGCAAGAGTTAAATATTCATCCAAATTATCAAGATCTCTAAAATTCTTGTCTTGAATACTAAATCTGGATTTTAGTTTCATTGTACTTACCTTTTATTAATATCTATGTTCTAATCAATTTGGTTAGTTTAACTTGAGTTTTATGTGTGCGGTAAGAGGAACTAAATTGTACGGATTGAGTATAAAAAAGAACTCACTTATTGCAAGAGAACGAGATAAAAACATTTTTCAGATGATCTTAAGATTCTTATCCTAGACCTGTGTTGCCACATTGAAAATCTATCGCTATAAAAAATCAAGAAGCCTAATTGTCGTAAACTATATATGGAAGAATTTACTTTAATAAATAAGAGAAGAGATCGAATAAAAATATTTAAACCATTCGAGGATGTTAGTAAACCTTCTCCAACTATTAATGCAATGGAGATTAAATATGCTTGTGTATATAAAAGATCAAGTAAACCAGTTATCAAAGGTTCAAGAGTAGAATCCATTGAAGAGGCAAGAAAGGAATATAAGCAGTTATTGGAGGACGGATGGATGAAGACCAGTATATTTAAAAGGTATTTTTAAAAAAATTCTTTAAATCCTAATTGCATTACTCAAAAATTGGCAATTTTAACAACATAAGTTCCTAAAATTGATTGAGTTTAAGTAACTCTAAATGTTATTAGACCATTTCCGTTTATGGATTGTTTTTTATTTCTCGTATTGATGATAAAAGATTCAGCTTTTAAAAATTAACCCTAAATAAAAAAGCTAATTAAGTATTATTTTATATCTAATTTCTACTACTCATACTTGAAAATTAAATGCCGATAATCGGAATTGAACCGATGACCTACTGTTTACGAGACAGTTGCTCTACCGCTGAGCTATATCGGCAACGAACATAACTAATATTTTATTGCATTATGTAATACAAACATAATCTAAATCTATAGTTTTAATAAGAACAACTTGATGCAATCTATAGTCTTAGGGATCATACAAAAATGACCCGAAAAGGTATGGATTTTAATGTAACTCAGGGAATGGTTTTACTTCTTCTAAAGCCACTTAATTTTCCTGCCAATCTAGTTCTTAATCTTATAATTTTCATAACTGATCCAAAAAATAAAATCGGATATTAATATTTAGTTTTTATCTACGACTTCTCCGCCATACTCTCTAGCTATTACATCTAAACACATAAGAATATCCTTATTTTTTAATAAATCCGTTTCAATCAAATACCTCAAAAGAGTTCTTATTTGATCAATAGTGTTTTCTTGTAATTCCTTCATTAGTTCTTAATTGCCATCTGCCAATAAGGATAGCAACCATATGATTCTTCTCTTATTAATTGTAATTTTCTAGAATTAATTTTCATAGAAAAAACGGTGCAAGTGATTAGTGTTTCAATATTTACTTTATTATCAAAAAACTTTCCTAAAAAAAAGGGGGTTATTAAAACCCTCTCAGTCGAATGTAAGAAATTAAATTCAAGTTAAGAATTTAATGCTTCCATATCTTTACGAGCTTGCTTTTGTCTTAGCTCAAAAACAGAATGATTATAAGGAGTAATCTCTCCATTTTTTGTAGCAAGAAGCTGGGCTTTGTTTAGCCTTTCCGCTCTTTTGATTTTCTCTCTAATGAGTACGAGGTTATTCATGACCTTTGCAGTTAATGGAAATCCCGTTCCCTATTTCCATGTCATGCGTCCAGATATTACTAGGATGAACGTAAATTAATACTAACATCAGGTTTTTCTAGCCGTGAGAGCAAAAATTCCTAAATATTACTAACTCTTCCTCGCTGATTATGTCAGATCAATGATCAAAAAGATATCACTTAGTTAATGAATCAATTATTTAATAGATACTATCTACCTTACTACTTTTACATATTCAAGATTATAGATATTTCTTTCACCATCATCATTACTATCATCGTCATCATCGCCAAAAGAAGAAATTAAAACGTACACTCCAGTAAGTCCTAAAATCATTGAAAGATAGAGAATTGGGTCGGTCATATAAATTCCTTGTATAAAAAGTATGGTTGATTTCTGCAGCTTCCGCGGCAGTCTCATGACAACCATGCAATTACTCTAGGAAGTCTTAATTATTCACTAAGTATTTATACGTGCCTACTCCCGAACATTGTCGTTCCTTAACCCGTACAAAGTTCAAATCACAAATCTATTGACTCACACTTTAAAAAATAATTATCAAAAATATAGATGATTATTTATTACCAAACTACTTTTGTTTTTCGCCAACCTTTAGAAAGTAATCTTTCATAAATTTCTCTAGCTAAATCTATATCTACAGAAACTGTTGCAGTTATTACTGGAGGTTTATTCCCTAATACTCCAACTATTTTTCCAGAATCAATGAACATATACTCGAATACTTCATCAATACTCTTATCATTCTTTATAAATCTCTTAACTTCTGATCTATTGGAATTTATCAGCCAATGTTCCATTATTTATTTATAAAGATATAAGCCGAATATAAATAAACTAAGAAAGCACCAATAGCAAAAAAACTTCCATAGATTAGAAAATCCCAAAACCTAAATAATTTAGGTTTTTCGTATTCTGTTTCCTCTTTTTTAGTAATCATTTTGTTTCTCGCTCTTTTCTTGCTGCGTTACCTTTAGCTCTCAATACCAGAGTTATAGTCAATGCACTACTTAGTATTCCAACATCTATTAATAAGTGGGGAGAAATATTCATCAGCAAATTAATGAAATGAGAAGAGTCATTATCTTTTCAGCTATAAATCTTTTATCCATAAAAAAGATTATAATTATTATTTATTTTAAATCGACTGTCAATCATAAATAGTATAAAAAATCTCGAAATCAACGATTTTATTTTTTAACTTTGCTTTTTTTATTGGCTATAACTAAATTGCCCAATGTTGTTGTGGGTACTTAGGCCTCTAGTTTTATGTTCAAGTAATGCTCATTTATTTCTAAAAAAGTGTGACACTATTACTTTATCTTTCTTTTATTTCTATTCATTATATTTTTAAAGAACTTAAAATCAATATAGTCGTTAATCATTTGAACTTCATCATTTATAGATTCATCATCTAAATTAGTGATACCTTCAACCTTTGGTACTTTGTTGTTAATTGTTTTATTAGCAATTAATAATTCTTCACCGTTATTACTACAAAATTTAAATGATAGCTCTTTAATAGAGGTATTTAATACTCCTCTAGACCTTAGTGCTTCTTCAACCAATATCCCAGTTACTTTTGATTGACTTAATTTATTAATATTACAAATTTTATCTATTATATTCTGAACTTCCAATCTTGGTAAAAACCCAATTCTTCTTCTTTGCGTGGGCATATAAAAGATTTATTGTGACACTTGCATATTAATAGTGTTGCACTATATTGTACTTAAGTCAACTTAAAAAAAAATGCAAATATTAATAATTCCAATTGGATTTATACTATGGTATTTTGCTTATGAAGCGAAACCAATAAATAATGATGAAGTAACAAGTTATTGGGAAAAAGAAAACTATGTTAAAAGGACAAGGTTATTAAATATTCTGAATGAAAGTTATTAAAAGATTTATTTACACATAATTGAAAATTTTTTTAACCTTGGATTAAATCTGGGATCTTAATTAGAAAATGACTATCATTGTTATGGTATTTAAAGTTCGTGCTCGGTTAAATATTAATTAATAAAAAATTATATAGTAATAGTTTATCTTATATAAATAATTATATTAAATAAACTTTCGATAATTCACGTAAAATTAGATAAAAAACCCAGTTATAATAAAAATAATTAAAATAGATTTTATGAATTTAAAGGAGAGAGGATTAACTGTAGGTGATCTAATGATAATTTTAATTTTTGTAATTTCAACAGTTTTTATTATTAATAAAGTTAAAGACAGTGACAAGCAAACTTATTTTCAAATAGCTCCGAATGAAATCGTGACTACTAATAAATCCTAATTATTGAGAAAAAGGAAAATCAATTTCTTTACCGTTACAAAATCGTTCAAGCATTATTTCAGCACTAGCTTTACTTACTTCGCAAGAATTTAATTCCTTTAATGCATCTAAAGATTTGTTCAGAGATGTTTTTTTTTGTATATTTTTAGAATTCATCTTGAAATTTCGCCGTATTTAAATGATATTTATTATGAGAACTAATTATATTATTTTTTATATTTTTTTAATATTTAGATTTCAAAGTTTCCCATTTCATGTTTTCTTCTAATTCATTAATACTATTAGAAATTGATGCTAATTTTACTAATTGGAGAATTTGGTTTTTATTTAATCTATCGGTAGCAATAAGTCTGTTTATCATTTCAAGAACAGATGTATCATTAACATTCATATTTTGGTACCTAATTAAATAAACCATTAAAACTTAATTTTAGTTATTTATTTATTGGTATGAAAATTTGAAATTATACATTCAATAAAATAATGAATTAAATGAACAAAAATACATCTATTACTAGTTTTAGAGATATCAATAACAAAGCCCATTAGCTATTATTTAAACATAAATCAAAGACGTTAAACTCACTGCCTATTTATTTCCCTTATAATTGAAAATAAAAATTAATGAATAAAAATTCAAATTCTGATTCCATAAGCAGAGATGAAGTCAACGAGATGATTGAGAATGCATTACGAAGACATAATAGGAGGTCAACTATCATATCAAGTGTTCTTGGTTGGATTTTAATAGGAGGGTATTCGTTCGGATTATTTCAAGCAGTTCAGAACGTTTAATAGTTACTAATAAGTTTAATTGACCTATTTAATGTAAACTTTATGAAAGTCATATATTTATTATGAGAGAATACATAAATGCAAACATTAGAGTAATTAAGACAGATTTAAAGAAAAGAACAAAAAAACTTTCCAAATTAAATAGTGATTCAATTAGAGAGGAGTTTAAGGAATGGAATGATCCTTTATTTGATAAAGAATTAATTTGGACTTTACCTGACTTAACAAGAATCGATAGATATAAGAATTTTTGTAGATCAATTAAAAAAGAGATTAGATAAAGAAGTTAATCTCCTAAGTGAATATCATTTATTTTTAAATAAATGTAACCGGCAAAACCGACAATATTTAATATCAAGACAAATAACCAGGCATTTATTGGTTGGTTAGAATCAAATTTTTTAATTTTAAGTTTTGCTTTAAGCCTATCTATGTAATTTGTCATACTTTTAAAAATGTCTAAGAAGTTTAAGTAAAATAGCTTTAATAATGCTATCAATATCTATTAATGTTTTTAAAGAGAAAAAATTTAATTATTGATTACTCTTCTTATCAATATCTCTATTAATGGGGTATTTGATCAATTCTCTTTTAAGATTTTTTATTAATTTAGAATAGTTCATTATTGTAAATTTCCTTGTTAAGGAATGATGCCATTTCATGAATTCATATTAGAGATTTACTTGCTATATTATAAACGTTAAAATTATAATAGAATTAAGGTATAATAAGGCCTTAATTTTTTCAAAAAAAGGAATAAAATTTCATGAGTTTAAGAGTTGGTCAAGAAGCACCAGATTTCACTGCAACAGCAGTTTATGATCAAGAATTTAAAGACATTACCCTTTCAAGTTATAAAGGTAAATGGGTTGTCTTGTTTTTCTATCCATTAGACTTTACTTTTGTTTGTCCAACAGAAATTACCGCATTCAGTGATGAATTTGATAAATTCTCAAACTTAAATACTGAAGTTCTTGGAGTATCTGTAGATAGCAAACATTGCCATTTAGCTTGGATACAAACACCAAGAAATGAAGGAGGTATCGGTGATATTAACTACCCTTTGATATCTGATTTGAAAAGAGAAATTTGCCAAGCTTACAACGTACTTAATGATGATGGTGAAGCTGATAGAGGTTTATTTCTTATTAATCCAGAAGGAATTGTAATGCACACAACAGTAAATAAAGCACCTGTAGGAAGAAATGTTGATGAAACACTAAGGATACTTCAGGGTTATCAGTATGTAGCAGCCAATCCTGATGAGGTATGCCCTGCGAATTGGACTCCAGGTGAGAAAACAATGCTAGAAGATCCAAAAGGTAGTAAAGAGTATTTTTCTGCCCTTTAAGTCTTAAAGATAATTATTCAGTACTTTTTTTATTTAAAAAGTATTGAATAATATAATATTATAAATAAATAAAATATAATAATAAAAAATATTGGTGTGACTTCTTTTTTATATGGTTTGGGAACATTCCAATCAGTTAAATATGAGTTATATGAAATGTATGACCATAGATAAAACATTATTTCAATAGCTAAAAGGAAACCTATATTTACATAGTTTATATTTCCAAATTTAAAAATATAAAATGAAATCACATCATTTAAAGAAGAATTTTCAATTTGTAAATACCAATTTATAATAGAAAATATAAAAAAATTTGTTAAAATAATTTTTTTTAGAATAAATTTAGTCTTTTTAAATATTAAGAAAAATGAAATAATCACTACAAATAAGATTTGATTATATATTTCAAATTGAACTAAATATTCATTATTACTCGTAAAGTAATTTAAAATAATTTTTAGATTTATAAAAATATAATGTGATATAAGAATTGATAGTGTACTTAATATAACTAGAGTTATTAAGAATAAAAATTTACCACTAATATCAAAATTATTAATATTCTTTTTATGAAAATTAAATTTATAATAAGTAAACTTATTTAAAGAATTTATTATTACAAGAATAGGGACAATTAACCCGCTTAAATAATATAAAAGTTTATAAATAGATAAATTATTAATATTAAACAAGTATAAATTTAACCATTGTTGTTGAACCAATGGAAAAAGTATTACTAATAAAATTATTATGGATAGTCTTAATAGACTAAATTTTATTATCAAGGAAAAGTTTTTATATAAATTAAATGTATTTAATCACACTTTTAATAAATCAAAAGTTATTTTTTTAAAAGTATTATTCTCAACAGTTTCTTTGATCAATAAAAGTTCAACTAATTTTTCTAATAAAACGCGATTATTACTGATAATAGTAATGGCATTATTTAGAGAAATTTTAGAAATGTTGATAATTTCATTATCAATTCTGGAGTATGTGTTATCAGCTATTATTGATTTATTCCTAACAAAACCATCTCCAATTGATATTTCTCCGGAATCTTCAAGAGATAGAGGACCTATTAAAGAAAATCCATATTTAGTTACCATCTCTCTAACAATGTTTGTAGCATACGATATATCATTAAATGAACATTGAGTAATTTCATTTTTACCGTATACAATTGTTTCAGCAGCTCTTCCTGCCAATGCTATTTCAATTTTAGATAGCAATAGTTTTTTTGAAATTAATCCACTTGATACGATATCTTCGTCTGGATTAATTTTCGTATATCCTCCCATGTATCCAGATCTCGGAAGAATTGTTATTTTATCTACTGAATCAATACCATTTTTAACCGCTGAAACAATTGCACGTCCACCTTCGTTATATGCAATAATTTTTTTCATATTTGGAGAAGAAATAATAGAAGTACGAAGACCAAGAGTAACTTTATCTAAAGCATTTTCTATATGAGAATAAGTAATTAATTTAGAATCTTCTCTAGCGCAATGTATAGCACTTTCATTCATTAAATTTGCTAAGTCAGCTCCAGAAAAACCTACTGTTCTTGTAGCCCAATATGACAAATCTACATCTTTTGCAAGAGGTTTGTATAAAGAATGAACTGAGAGTATTTTTTTTCTCCCATCTAGATCAGGCAACATGACTTCAATTTTTCTATCGAATCGTCCCGGCCTTAAAAGAGCTGAATCTAATGTATCTGGTCTATTTGTGGCAGCAATAACAATGATTCCAGAATTATCTGCAAAACCATCTAATTCTGTTAAAAGCTGATTAAGAGTTTGTTCTCTTTCATCATTACCTCCTCCGATCCCCGAACCTCTTTGTCTTCCAATAGAGTCAATTTCATCAATAAATATTATGCAAGGAGACTTTTCTTTTGCTTTTTCAAATAAGTCTCGAACTCTACTTGCACCAACACCCACAAATAGTTCTACAAATTCTGATGCGGCAATAGAGAGAAAAGGAACACCGGACTCACCCGCAATAGCTTTAGCTAATAATGTTTTACCAGTTCCAGGAGGGCCAATTAAAAGAACACCCTTAGGCACTTTTGCTCCTAGATCAGTAAATTTTTTTGGTTCATTAAGAAATTTAATAACCTCTTTTAATTCCTCAGCAGCTTCAGGAACGCCAGCAACATCATCAAATCGTGTATCTACATCATCAATAGTGACAAATTTTGATTTATTTTTACCAAAGCCTAAAGCTTTTGAGGCGAGTTTTGAGGTACTTTTCAATATTAAAACAATGGCAATTATAAAAATCAAAAAAAGGCCAGCTGATGCAAAAGAATTGGCTGCTGAAGATTCTTTTCGACTGTTATTAATGGTTAGGTCAACATTATTTTCTGATGCTTTTTCAAGAATTAGTTGATCGTTATAAAGTATAGGTACTTTTTCTTTGTTCCCATTCTTATACAAAACATCTATTTCCCTCTTTCTAGGATAAAAATATATAGATTGTATATTCCCCGAATCTAGTTCTAATAAAAGATCAGAATAACTTTTATTAGAATCTGAATATGAGAAATTTGATTTAAAGAACACTAATCTTCTATAAAATATAATAATTAAAGCTTAAAAGCTAAGATTAAGAATTGCATTATTTAAAACAAATATACTCAAATATTTGAGAGATAACCACTGAAAGGTTATATTAATAAATGGAGATAGGAAATTAGTATGGCTGTTCCAAAGAAGAAAAAATCAAAGAGCAAGAGAAATCATCGACATGCTGTTTGGAAAGGTAAAGCAGCATTAGCTGCTCAAAAAGCAATGTCACTGGGTAAATCTGTTTTAACAGGTAAAGCACAAGGATTTGTATATCCGATTGACGAAGAAGAGGAAAGTGAAGAATAATTTTGTTAAGAGCCTAGTTTAAAGGCCTCAAGTATCACAGCATAAGTTGCTCCAATTCGAGCCTTATCAATTATTGACCACAAGTTAAATAAACTAGAACTAACTGGTGGCTTAATTCTTATTATAAGTTCAATAATTAATATTATTATGGGAACCATTATTAATTCATTTTTACCTTCTGATATGAATTTTGTAGCAAAATTTGCAAATAAAAAATAACCTGTCAATACAGAAATAATATTAATAGATTTTGATTTCCAAGAAGAGCTTAAAAAACCAAACAATAAATTATTAAATTGATCATTAATTTTTGAAAATTTTGTTTTTTGCATTTTAAAATATCATCAAATATTTTTCCAAATAAGCGCAATCAACATAATTTCTATCAAGTTTAGGTCCTTTAATAACATTAGCCTTACAACTTTCATTTCCCAGACTATCTATAAAACAGTCTAAATTCATATCCTTCTCAATAAGCGCAGGTATATTTGAAGGAACATAAATAGTGGGTAATTTAGCTGCTAAAGATGATTTAAGCCCAGGAATAGAATCTTCAAAAACTATAGATTTATTAAATTTTATACCGCTTAATTTCATCGCTTTTAAGTAAGGTAAGGGGTTTGGTTTATGAAATTTAACATCGTCACTTGAAATAATAAATTCAAAAGGATTAAATTCTAAAAATAATTGATTAATTATTAGTTTTGCTTGCTTCATAGAGCTCGAAGTAACAATAAATTGTCTTACTTTATTTTTCTTTAATTCCTTAATTAATCTATAAACACCTGTTTTAAGTGAGACCACATTATTTTTTTTTACATAATTAATATAATGATATTGTTTACGTTCATGAATTTCTTTGACTTCTTTATTATTCAAAGATTTTTTTATTAACTTTGAATAATAATAAATTCTATTTTTACCTCCATTTATTTTTAAAAGGTCTAAATATGTAGATCTATCCCAATTCCAATTAAGATTGAAATCATTAAAAGCAAAATTAAAAGCTGGCAAATGAGCTTCTAATTCAGTATTAGCAATTGTTCCATCTAAATCCCAATAAACACCCTCAAGGTAAGTCACTAAGAGTTAAAGAATTAATTTTTATTTGCGAAAAAAAACAAGCGCAATTATTGCAGGTCCAGCTAATGCAACAACGGCTAAAGGAATAAGGGTTGCCATGTGAATAATTAAATGATGTGATACTATTTTTACAAATAAACCTTTCAACTGTACCAATACGTTACAAGATTGAATTAAATTATGAAGTCATGGAGTTGTATAGAAAATTGTGGGGCTTGCTGCCAATTAGATTTAAATGATAGAGATAACTTATCAGGGGTACTTAGTAATAAAGATCTAGCATTAATAAATTCCATGAAAAGCAATGATGGATGGTGTAAATATCTTGATAGATCAAGCAGAAAATGCATGATTTATGAATCAAGACCACATTTCTGCCGTGTTAATGAATTTTCTTCGTCATTCAAAAAGTATTTAAAAAATGGTGATAAATTCTTAATTGATTGTTGTACACAACATATATCTTCTATTTATGGAAAAAAAAGTGAACAAATGAAGGACTTTAAATCTGCTGTTTCAAAAAAATGAATATTAAACTAGAAAAAAAGGATAAAAATATTGAACAGAATTTTTCATCTATTTTTATAACAACTTTTACTACTATTTTTATCGCTGAATTGGGAGATAAAACTCAAATAGCGACTCTAATGTTATCTGCAGAATCTGGAAAACCAATTATTGTTTTTATCGGAAGTTCAATAGCTTTAATAAGTTCTAGCCTAGTAGGTGTATTAATTGGAAAATGGTTATCAAATAAAATATCTCCAAACAAATTTGCGTTTTTTACAGGTTTATTAATGATGATCATAAGTATATTTTTAGCTTATGACATTTTAAAACCCATATTATAAATGATTTTAAGTTTACTACTATCAACATTCATAACAATATTTATTGCCGAACTAGGTGACAAAACGCAATTAGCTACTTTAACAATGAGTGGGACATCCAATAAACCTCTAGCGGTTTTTTTAGGTTCCTCATCAGCTCTTGTCTTAGCCAGTTTAGTAGGAGCCCTAGCAGGTGGATCAATATCAAATTTTGTACCTGAAATCATTTTAAAATCGATCGCATCTATAACCTTTTTTATTATTGGTATTAGACTTTTCTTAAATTCATTTATTTCAATCGAAAATGATAACAATGAATGAAATATTAAATCGTTTTTTGATTAGAAAGAAAGATATAATATGAATATAAGTTATATGCTAATTAAAAATTAAAAGATATTATGTTTTCAACTTCTTCAATAATTGAAAATTTAAACCAAGAAGAAGGTTTGGAATATAAGAAATTATGTAGATTATTAAAATTATCAAAAAAAACGGACAAGGCCAAATTAGATATAGCATTACGAGCATTAGAAGAACTTGAAATAATAAATAAAAATAAAGATAATGAATATTTTAACGTTAAAGATAGTAATCACTTAGTTGCTAAAATAAGATGCAGTAGCAAAGGTTATTGCTTTGCAGTTAGAGAAAATAATAATGAAGATATTTACATAAAAGAAAATTTACTTAACTATGCATGGAATGGAGATAAAGTTTTAGTAAGGATAATCAAAGATGGTGTAAGAAGAAGATCACCTGAAGGAGTTGTTGATTGCATAGTTGAAAGAACTAATCAAATACTGTTAGCAAAAGTCGAAATAATTAATGACGAAGTATATGGAATACCTATTGATGACAGAATTCTAGCTAAAATTAAGCTTCCCAAAAAAGATGAAAAATATAAATATGTTTCTGATAATAAAAATATAGTAAAAATTGAAATTGACTTATTTCCAATTGCCCAACAAGAAGGTATTGGTCATGTCATAAAGGAATTAAAATTAAATAATAACGAAAAGCTAGATACAGATTTCGTATTATCTAAAAGCAATATTCATAGAATTCCTAACTTTGAAAATCCAAAGCTTACTGTTGGAAATCAACAACAAAGATTAGATCTATCAAGTAAAAATTCATATATGTTCAAAAGTTGGAAAAGTGAAAATTCGCCAATACTGCCAATTTTTCAAATAGACAAAAATAAAGACAAAACCTTTAAACTTTGGATACACACCAATACTATTGCAGAAAGATTAGATCTAAGTAATAAGAAATCCTTACAAATGTTCTTTGATAGATTTGAGTCATTTCCCTTACTAGAAAAATGGCAAAACTATCTTAGTGATGAAATATATAATGCTGCAAAGTTTAATACAAACGAAATAAATGATGCTATTAGTTTGTGTATAGAAATGAATAGTGAAAATGAAATAATTAATTGGTCTTTCCACTTAACAAAGGTGAAATGTTCACTCTTAGTAGAAAATCAACATATAGATGCTCTTCTAACTAGAAAAAGTAATGCTCGAATCACTTCAAGAATACTTAAACCAATTAAAGACTACATAGAAGATTTAGAGAAAATAATAGAAATCTCAAATGAATTTAGAAAGAAACAATTAGTCAATGGGAAAATTGAATTACCAAAGTCGAATAATAATATTGAATCTTTAGAAGAATTATTAGTTCACAACCCAGCTGAGTTCTCAAAGGAATATTTTGAACCATTAAATAATAATGACATCCAAACATATCTTTCTCCTTTGCTGTACGAGGCGAATTCAATATGGTTCAATCATTCAAATAATTATGGCTTAAATAATGCATCATATATTTCTCAAAAATTAGATTATATAAATGTCACTGAAATTATAAAAAATTCAGAATTAATTGATAGTAATATCGAACTTAATGATAATGGGACTCTTTCATTTAAGAAATTAGTTGAGTTATGCACTGATGATAATAAAAAAAGAATCTTGCATAAAATATTATTTAATGTTGTTAGGGATAATGAAGTGACATTAATTTCTAAAGATAATTCTATAAATGATTTTAAAAATATTATTTCACCTTGGACATTACCCTCATTTGATTTTACTAACTTAATTAATCAATATAATGTTTATAATATGATAATTAATGGCAAAAGAAATAAAAATAGTGGTGGAAATCTGATAAATATAATGGAAAAAGAATCTTGGAAAAATGTTAATTGGCGTCTATATAATTCATCAACATTAAAATCTTTAGATTTAATATTTAATAGTGTAATGATCGATAAAATTAACGAGTATAAAAATAAAGTTAGACAGTTTAAATATAATATGATGAATATAAAGAAAGTAAGGAAAGCCGAAAAGTTTATAGGAAATAAATATAGTGGGTTAATAATGACAGTACAAAGTTATGGGTTTTTTGTAGAGATTCCAGAATTATATGTTGAAGGATTAGTACATGTAAGTACGCTTAATAATGATTGGTACGAATATAGATCTAGGCAAAACCTATTAATTGGAAGAAAGTCAAAAAAATCATATAAGATAGGTGATGTAATAGATATTAAAATTATTAAAGTTGATATTCTAAAATATCAAATAGATCTTGAATTAGTTTAATGATTAAAAATTTATTAGTTATCAAGTTTATATTCAAATATGCAAGATAATTTACTTTCAAAATGAATAATAAAAAAAAGAATTTAATATTGATTGTTTTTTTAATTGTAAGTATTCAAATTTTATTATTAATAAATAACAGACAAAAAACTTCTTTTAGATATTTTATTTGGAATATTCAAGATGTAGCAATAGGTAGATTAATATTTATTTCCTTTTTTTCTGGTTTATTTATGAGTTCTCTATTAAACAAAACACTAAGAAATAACATTAGAACTAAAACTATCTTTGAAAGTGATGAAAAAAGAATCGATGATAATGATTATTCAGTAAAAAGAGAAGACAATGATGAACTATTCGAAATAACTCCTGAAAGAGATTTACGAGAGCCTCAACCCACGATTTCTGTTAATTATCGTGTTATTAAAAATAATGGTGAGAATGAATTAAAAGATAGTAACCAGACAATTAATAAATCACAATACGATGATGATTGGAACAATAATGGATCGGAATGGTAAATATATGGTTAATTTTAAATAATGATAAAAACAGGTTAAATTATATTTATAATTAAATTTAATATTTAAATTGTTGTTATGGAAGAAAATTTAGATTCGATAAAAGAAAGTATTAGAAATGAAGATGATCCTTTAAAAAAGGATAATATTGATATTGATAATCCAAAAGAAACATCTACCTTAATTAATACAAATTCACAAGATTCTAATAAACAAAAAGTTGGGGACGAAAAATCAATCCCGATAAAAATAAAACCAAAAAAGGAACTACCTATTGAAAAAAAACCTTTTAATGAATTTATTAATGATCATTTATTACCTTCCATAATTCAAGAATTTAAAGTGAGAGGATTTGAAGTTTCAGATATAAATCTAAAAAACTCATCAAGACCAATTGCTGGTGATAAATGCTGGGTTATTTTTTGCGAAATAAAAGACATTTGTAACTTTTGGTTATCATTTGAAAAAGACGACATAAGCTCTTTAAAAAGTATTTCATTATGCAAATCTGATCAAAAACCAAGTGTAATTGAATCATTTTTAATAGATGAAAAAAGAATAACCCTCAAATTAATTATTTCTAGAATTCTGCAAAGATTAAATGGACAAAAATTAATTGGCATTAATTAAAAAAATGAAAGAATAACACCTAGTTAACTTTTTACTCAAAAATACAATAAATAGTAAATAATAGTAGTAATGAATTAGAGAAAATGGCACAACAAACTATTGAATCAAATAATAAAAAAACTGTTAATAGAGGGAAAGATATCGCAAAGGATACGATATTAACTCCAAATTTTTACACGACAGATTTTGAAGCAATGGAAAAAATGGATTTATCCATTAATGAAGAAGAATTGGAGGCAATATGTGAAGAATTTAGAAAAGATTATAATAGGCATCACTTTGTACGAAATAAAGAATTTGAGGGGGCGGCAGATAAATTAGATGCTGAAACTAGGGAGCTTTTTGTAGATTTTCTCGAAGGAAGTTGTACCTCTGAATTTTCAGGATTTCTATTATACAAAGAATTAAGTAAAAGGATAAAAGACAAAAATCCACTTCTTGCTGAATGTTTTGCTCATATGGCTAGGGATGAAGCAAGGCATGCAGGATTTTTGAATAAATCAATGAATGACTTCGGTTTACAGTTAGATTTAGGATTTCTAACAGCCAACAAGGATTATACTTATTTTGCTCCAAGAGCAATTTTTTATGCTACTTACATATCTGAAAAAATTGGATATTGGAGATATATAGCAATTTATAAGCACCTTGAAAAAAATCCTAGTGGTAAAATTTTTCCATTATTTAATTTCTTTGAAAATTGGTGTCAAGATGAAAATAGGCATGGTGATTTCTTTGATGCATTAATGAAAGCACAACCTCGAACGGTTAAAAGTTTAAGCCAGAAATTTGAAATTTTTGGTTATACCTTGAAACATCCAATTTTTGATTATTACCATAGATTTAGATATTTTTTAAATAATCATCCTATAATTTCTAAATTATGGTCTAGGTTTTTTCTACTAGCTGTTTTTGCAACTATGTATATAAGAGATCTTGGCACCAAAAGAGATTTTTATGGAGCACTAGGTTTAAACGCTAGAGAATACGACCAATTTGTCATTAACAAAACAAATGAAACTTCAGCCAAAGTATTTCCTGTTGTTTTAAATGTGTACGATAAATCTTTTTACAAAAGATTAGATAGAATAGTTGAAAATGGTACTCGCTTATCAGAGATAGATAAGAAAGATAATCCAAATGTAATTAAAGTATTATCTAAATTACCCATATTTATTTCAAACGGTTATCAACTGATAAGACTATACTTATTAAAACCTCTTGAAAGTGATGATTTTCAACCATCAATTAGATAATCTGATCTTAACAAAGAGCTAAAGTTATAAGATTCAAATGGTATCTGCGAGTATTAAATCTTCCGAAATTAGATTTGGTGAATGTAATAAAAAACTTCTAGAAGAAGTCATTTTCTATGGCATATCCCTAGGTGCTGATTTTGTAGAATTATTTATTGAAAACTCAGATAATTCAAATGTTCTCGCAGAAGAAGATTTTATTACAAATGTAAGTCCATCATTCAGCAAAGGAGCTGGAATAAGAATATTTAAAGACAAGAGAGATGGATTTGTGAGCACTAATGACTTGTCAAAACATGGATTAATGAGATCTATTTCTCAAGCAATCGAAATGTTAGATATCTCTAAAAAAACTGATAAATTAATTTTTAATGGACTTGAAAAACTAAAAGACTATAGTAAGTCAAAAATTGACTGGCTTAATGAAGTACCCACAATAAATGAAGTAAGCGAAAAATTATTACTAAGCACTAAATCATTAAAAAAGGATAAGAAAGTAGTTGTTAGAAAAGGTAGTTACTCAAGAAACTGGCAGGAAGTAATAATAGCTTCAAGTGATGGAACTTACGCTACTGATATAAGACTGCATCAAACGGTAGGACTTAACATAATTGCGAACGACGCTCAATACAGATCGAACGGGAGTAGAAGATATGGCTCGCATGGAATTCCTAATGAATTTAGATTATGGGATCATGAAAAAGCTTCAAATGAAGTTTATGAAAGTTCAATGAATATGTTGTATGCAGACTATGTTCAAGCTGGACAAATGCCAGTTGTATTAGCTAACAAATTCGGTGGTGTTATATTTCATGAAGCTTGTGGGCACTTACTTGAAACAACTCAGATCGAACGTGGAACAACTCCATTTAGTGATAAGTTGAACAAAAAAATAGCTCACGAGTCTGTGACAGCAATAGATGAGGGTCTTTCTGAAGGAGCATTCGGATCATTATCTATTGATGATGAAGGAATGGAACCAGAGAAATCAATACTTATTAAAGACGGTATATTAAAGAAATTTCTTTCTGATAGAGCCGGTGAATTAAGGACTGGTCACAAAAGAACCGGTAGTGGTAGAAGGCAAAATTATTCATTTGCTGCTGCATCAAGAATGAGAAACACTTATATAGCTAAAGGTGAATTCACAAAAGAAGAATTAATAAATAGTATTAGCGAGGGCCTTTACTGTAAGTCAATGGGAGGTGGAAGTGTAGGAGCTACAGGCCAATTTAATTTCGCTGTTGAGGAAGGTTATTTAATAAAGAACGGTAAATTAACTAAACCAGTAAAAGGAGCAACATTGATAGGTGACGCAAAAGAAGTAATGCCAAAAATATCTATGTGTGGAAATGATTTAGAGTTAGCTCCTGGTTTTTGTGGTTCAGTCAGCGGCAGCGTTAATGTAACAGTAGGTCAGCCACATATTAAAGTCGATTCCATAACAGTAGGTGGAAGATAAAAATGAATCCTACAGAAATAACAAGTCAAATATCAAATGCTGCAAATATGTTAAATATTGATAAATGGGATTACGGTGCTAGTTTTTCTAATGATTATTCTGTTCAAGTTGATAGAGGAGCAGCGAAACAGTTAAAAGCATCTCAAAAACAGGTCATAACTTTAAGAGTTTGGAATAAAGACAACTTAGTTGGTATCACGACTACAAGTGATCTAAGTGAAACAGGTATTAAAAAAGCTTTAAGACAAGCAAATATAGCTTCAGAATTTGGGAATAAAAATGAATTTACTGATTTTTCTCCCTTAGCCAAAGATCCTATACAAATAAAAGAAGTTGATAAAAAAAATCCTTTAGGAATTAAAAAGCTACTAAAAATTCTTAGAGAGGCTGAATCGAAGCTAATCGATAGTCATGAAGCTATTAAATCTATTCCTTACAACGGATTGTCAGAAAGTTTTTATGAAAGAATTTATGCCAACAGTGATGGGGCATTTCGAAATTATAGTAAAAGTCAAGCTGCTATATATTTATATGCCAGAGCAGAAGAAAAAGATAAAAAACCTCGTAGTTCAGGTTCAGTAAAACTGGGATACGGTGTTGAAGACATTGATATTGAATCCTGTATCAAAGAGGCAGCAAAGAAAACAATTGCACATTTAGACTACTCATCAATCAAAACAGATAAGTATTTAATTTGTCTATCACCTGAAGCATTTCTCACAATGATGAATGCCTTTAGTTCAATCTTTAATGCTAGAAGTATTATTGACGGTGTAAGTCTTTCAAATAAAAACTCGATTGGTGAGTTGATTTCAATTCCAGCTTTGAATATCTACGATGATGGACTTAATGATAAAAATATATCTTCTGCACCATTCGATGGTGAAGGGACTCCAACAAAAAAAATAAGCTTAATTAATAAAGGGAAATTAGAAAACTTTATACATTCAGAATCAACTGCAAAAATTTTTAACACCATACCTACAGGACATGCTGGACTTGGTTCAAAAGTATCAGTGTCTCCAGATTGGTTAGTAATTGAAAAATCAAATGAATGTTCGGACTTAAACACTTCCTTGGTACATACAAATTATCAAGGAGATTTTGTATATATTGAAGAATTAAACGCAATTCATGCAGGAGTTAGAGCTAGTCAAGGTTCCTTCTCTCTTCCTTTTGAGGGGTGGCTTTATAGAAATGGGGAAAAACGTTCCATTGAATCAGCGACTGTGGCAGGAGATATAAAGTATCTTCTAAAAAATATAATAAATATTGAAAATGAAAAAGAATTAACTACAAGTGGGATTTCTCCACATGTATGGATTAATGAATTATCTATAACTGGTGACGAGTGAGAATTATATTTTGGGGTACGCCTGAATATTCAGTTAAAAGTCTTGAAGTATTAAAAAAATCAGATCATGATATTGTCGCTGTAATTACCCAACCAGATAAAAAAAGATCTAGAGGTAATAGGTTAATTTCATCACCGGTGAAGGAATATGCAACTAAGGAAAATATCACAGTTTTTACACCAGAAAAAATAAAGGATAATATTGAATTTATAACTGGAATTAAAGACTTATCTTGTGATCTTTTTATTGTAATTGCATATGGAAAGATATTACCCAAAGCGATATTAGATATTCCTAAATACAAATCATGGAATGCACATGCATCACTACTTCCAAGATGGAGGGGTGCTGCGCCAATTCAATGGTCAATATTAGAGGGAGATAAGCTTACTGGTGTAGGAATTATGAAAATGGAAGAAGGATTAGATACCGGGGACGTATTGGTTGAGAAACAAATTAAAATTGAGAATAATGATAATCTAAAAACATTATCTAAAAAATTAAGTGATTTATCATCAGAGTTAATTTTGAGAGCGATATCAGACATAGAACAAAATAAAAATAGAGATATTAATCATTTACTTAAAAAACAAACAGATTTTCAAAGAGAATTAAAATATGCAAGAATGATTAACAAATTAGATTACATAATAAATTGGGAAAATTCTTCAACTGATATTTATAGAAAAATAAATGCTTTATACCCAAGAGCAAATACAATTTATAAAAGGAAAAACCTCAAAATAATAAAAATAAGGATCCTAACAATGGATGAAATACATAATAAAAATTATAAAATTTCAAGTAATGTAATAGAGCCAGGATTAATTATTGGACTTATAGAAAACATAGGAATTATCATAACAACAAAAACTGATCCTATTCTTTTATTAGAAGCAAAACTGGAAGGGAAAAACGTATCAAGTAAAAATCAATTGATACAACAATTAAATCCTGTAATTGGAGAAAAATTTTCTGACTAAGTAATTTGATCCCTCTTGGACAAACCCCAAATGAATGAAATTAATATCAAAACATAAAAATAATAATCTGGAAGAGTAGTCTCAGTAACTAATGTATTTAGAAGAAGCTTTATCCCAACAATTAGTATCGCAATGTAACCAGCAGTTTCTAATCTTAAAAATTTCTCTAAAAGACTAAGAAATATACCTGAAGTAAATCGCAATGCTAATACACCTATAATTGCTCCAAATATAATCAGAATATATTGATCACTAATGGCAACAGCTGTTGTAATGCTGTCAATTGAAAATGCAAAATCAGTCAAAGAAAGCAAAGCAACAATCTTTAGAAATTTAAAATTATTGTTGCTTTTATCATTGTCTGAATCTTGATTATCTGATTCGCTGCTATAAAAAACATTTGAAATAAATAAATAAATAAGATATAAACCTGCAAAAATACGGATAATAATGAATTTTAAAAGGATATTAGATAAAAGAATAAGAAATATTCTGAATAATAAAGAAATAGTTATGCCTATATTTAAAGCTTTAGATCTTAATAAAGGACTATCAAGAGATTTAGTAAGCGATGCCAAAGCAATCGCGTTATCTGCCGATAGCAATAATTCTAGAATAATCAAGATAGGTAAAAGTGTAAGAATTTCTGACCAACTATCAACTTGATCAAGCGTTGGTATAAAGGAATTTATTGCAGCAGAATCCATTAATTATTATTCACAATCTTTGTAAAATATAATATAATATAACCTTAAGTAGTAATCAAGTTAATTAAATATAAATGAGTTTAAATTCATTAATTAGTTATATTTCAAATTCACAAATAATAATAGAGTTAGTAAAAAGAATTAAACATAATAATGAACTAAATATCATTGGCTCCAGTAGATATGCAAAATCAATTATTATAAATAGTATTGCTAAGAAAGAAAATAAAGATATCTTACTTATAAGTCCTAACGAGGAAATTGCCTACAAATGGTATGGATATTTTGATAGTATAGATAATAGAAATGTATTATATTATCCTCCAAGTGAAAATTTACCATATGCATCAATTAACAGGTCAAGAGAAACAGAATATTCACAGTTATCAGTTATCTCTAAAATTATTAAAAAAGAAAGAAAAGATATAAACATAATAATAACCACTGAAAGATCCCTTCAACCTCATTTAATTAAAAATAATCAATTCAAGGAAAACATATTTACACTTATTAAGGGAAATGAACTAGACATAAAAGAGTTAACAAAAAAGTTAGTTTTACTTGGCTATAATAAAGAAAATCTAACTTCTCAAGAAGGTTCATGGAGTAGAAGAGGAGAAATTATTGATATTTATCCAGTTAATAATGAACTACCTATAAGAATAGAATATTTTGATAATATTATTGAAAAAATACGAGAATATGATCCCGTAACACAAAGAACATTAGATAGTATTAATAAAGTTGAAATTGTACAAGTCGGATTTAATTTATTAATAAGAAAAAGCTTAGAAAATTTATCAGAACAAGGAATATTTAATTCAGAAGAAATAACAACTAAGAATAATCTTGATAGATACTTGGGGATAATTGAAGAACATCCATCAAATCTATTAGATTACATAAACAAAGAAACATTAATTGTCATCGACGAAAAAGAGGAATGTAATAAATTTTCTAATAATTGGTGTCTTGAATCAGATAATAATTTTGAACAATACAAAGATGAAATCGCCAATAACCTAAAATTTAATAATATAAATATAAAAGTTAAATCTAATCTTCATGAAAAATTTGAATCAATTATAAAAACTTTTAGTAATTATAATGTAATAAATTTATATGAATTTGAGTCAAAAAGAAATTTAGATAATAGATTTCTTTTGTCAGATAAACGCATAAATACCTCTTCTAAAAATATTGGCAAACTTTCAAAAGAAATAAATAAATTTATATTAAATAAAGATAAAGTCTGGATATTATCAGCGCAGCCACTACGAACAAGAAGTTTATTTTTTGAGCATGAATGTAATACAACTTACTTAGAAAAACCCAACGATCTTGAAAGCGCGAATAAGTTAATTGAAAATTCGACACCAGTAATTATTAAAAATAAAAATAATTATGAAATAGAAGGATTTTATTTACCGATATGGAAAGTAATTCTAATAACAGACAAAGAATTATTTTCTCAGCAAGCTTTATTTAATAATGTATTTATAAGAAGAAGAAAAAGGAGTGTAAATTCAAATATAAATGTAAATAAAATAAATCCAGGAGATTTTATAGTTCATAAAAACCATGGTATTGGACAATTTTTAAAAATAGAAAAAATAAACATTACAGGTGAATCAAGAGACTACTTAGTCATTCGTTATCTTGATGGAAAAATAAGTGTTGCAGCTGATCAACTTGGGAGTATAAACAGATATAGATCTAGTGGAAAAATAAAGCCTAGAATAAATAAATTAGGAGGTACAGAATGGTTAAAAATAAAAGATAAAAATAGAAAAATAATAAAAAAAGTTGCCTTAGACATTTTAAAACTTTATGCAAAAAGGGAAAAACTTAAAGGTCATATATTTCCAGAAGATGGACCTTGGCAAAAGGAGTTAGAAGAGTCATTCCCTTATCAAGCTACTCCAGATCAAATAACAGCAGTTAAAGAAGTAAAAATTGATATGGAAAGCGATAAACCAATGGATAGATTAGTTTGTGGAGACGTCGGGTTCGGAAAAACAGAAGTAGCAGTAAGAGCAATTTTTAAAGCAATTACATCTGGTAAGCAGGTAATCTTACTTGCTCCAACAACAATCTTAGCTCAACAACACTGGAGGACTTTTTATAATAGATTTTCTCCTTACCCAATAAAAGTTTCTCTACTGAACAGATTTAAAACAAATACTGAGAAAAAAGATATTTATGATGGTCTAAAAAATAATAAAATAGACTTAGTTGTAGCTACTCATCAAATTTTAGGAAAAGAGATCGAAATTAAAAACTTAGGACTACTTGTTATTGACGAAGAACAAAGATTTGGAGTTAGGCAAAAAGAAAAAATTAAAAATATAAAAACAAATATTGACGTTTTAACTCTCTCAGCCACACCAATACCAAGAACTCTATATATGAGTTTGTCTGGCCTTAGACAAATGAGTTTATTAAATACTCCTCCTCCCTCTAGAAGATCGATTAAAACGTATTTATCTGAAATTGATATGGATGTAATCAGAACTGCGATAAGTCAAGAACTTGATAGAGGTGGTCAAATTTTCTATGTTCTTCCAAGAATATCTGACATTGATCAAGCGGTTAATAAATTAACAAATATGTTCAAAGATTTAAAGTACATTGTCGCTCATGGACAAATGAATGAAATAGACCTTGAAAATGCAATGATTGCCTTTAATAATGGCGAGGTTGATCTAATGATTTGCACTACAATTATTGAAAGCGGATTAGATATACCTAGAGTAAATACAATCGTAATCGAAGATTCACATAAATTTGGTCTTTCACAACTTTATCAATTACGTGGAAGAGTAGGAAGAAGTGGAGTACAAGCTCATGCATGGCTATTTTATCCAAATATAAATAAAATTAATGAAGCCTCTAAGCAAAGGTTAAAGGCAATCAAAGATTTCTCTGAACTAGGAAGTGGATATCAACTAGCCATGAAAGATATGGAAATAAGAGGAGTTGGGAGCTTATTAGGCGAGGAACAAAGTGGAAAAGTTAATGCCATAGGATATGACTTATATATTGAAATGCTTCATGAAGCAATTTCGGAAATAAATGGCCAAGAAATACCTGAAGTAAATGATACGCAAGTTGATTTGCCGGTTAATGCTTTTATACCTGCAACATGGATATTAAACCGAGAAGAGAAACTAGATGCTTATAAATATGCTACCGAATGTACTAACAATAAAGAGCTTACAGAGCTAGCAACTGACTGGTCAAATAGGTATGGAGTTTTACCCAAACCTGTTGAATCCTTAATACTATTAATGAAGTTAAAATTGTTAGCAAAAAAGTGTGGCTTTAATAAAATTAAACTTAAAAAACCAAATGTAATTATAGAAACTAGGCTAAAAAACTCTACATTTAAACTTATAAAAAAAGGTTTACCATCAAATATTCAATCAAAATTTAATTATGAAGAAGATGATCAGTTCTCAAAAATAACTATTAGAGGATTAGGTGTCACAGATATTCAAAATCAAATTGATCAGTTAATCTATTGGTTAGGACTTTTTGTAAAAGAAATAAATAACTTTGATAAAGAAACTTCCGTTACAAAGATCTAAAACATTAAAAAAATATTTAATAACCGCGGATAAGTTAAATTTCGGTTAGGTTAGTAAAAATTTTTTTGTTAAATGGGTGAGTACATTGACGTCGGATTACAAACTTCGATTTTACCTTTTACTTTATTAATTTCATCTGTAGCAGTTGGTTTATATGCTTTATTAGGATTTGAAACTGAGAATGATGACGATGATTCAGATTCTGGAAGTGGTGGTTTGATGAACCCTATTTAAAGTTTAATCGGCTAGTTTTTCTTTTTACTACTTTTAATATTCTTGAAAATGAGCCTATAAATAAAATTAAGGCAAATATTATTGAAAATACAATAAAAATAGATAAACAAATTTCATAAATATATGAGATTGAGTCCAAAACATTAGCAAACAATTTACTAAAATTTATTAATAAGTTTTTAAAAATTGAGATTTTATTAGGGATTAAATAAATTAGATAAAATATTAAGGCACTAAAAAAAATCATAATAAAAGATTCATTTATCAATTTACTTTTAGACTTTCTTCTCAAAGATAACTTTTTTTTAAAAAAATATTTATCAGAATTCTTATTCAAATTTGGTATTTTTAAATCAGTCATTTATAAAAAATCAAACTAATAAATAAAAAAAATAAATAAAAAATAATTCTAAAATAAGAATTATCTTTTATAGTAACTTGTTTGAGGATTTAATGCTAATAAGTTTGTTTTTAGTATTTATTAAAGATCTATTATCATTTCCATCATAAACATAAATGAAAGCAGTAGAAACGAGAAAAATAGAGCATAATGAAAATAATGGAGGAAAAAGAAAATTAAAGATATTTTTTTTATCCAATAAACTTAAATAATTTGTATTTTTAAAGTTTGTAAAATCTTTTTGATAAATATTTTTAACTTTATTTGAAGAACATAATTGGTCAAAACAATTTATAGTATCCGCTAAAACTGAATTTCCAATTCTTATTTTTAAAGGCTTAACCTCAGGTTTGGAACTCTTCAAAAGAAGTATATGCGTATAAAAATTCTCAGAGGTAATATCAATTAAATTGGATTCATATCTTGGATTTTCATCATTTAAAAGGGAATTAGAGTAAGAATAAAAAGCCTTCATAATTGACTTTAAATGTTCCAAATTTCCTTCTAAAACAGGCTTATCAATAATCATAAGTTTCCATTGCGAAATAATTGATATATAGTCTTTATTTTCGTTATTCGAATAATCAGGCAATCCAATAATTTCAAGGCTTACTGAAGATTGATTAAATAAAAATTTATTTTGCAACATATCAATAATTAAGTAAATTTGTTCTTAATTTTAGAAAACCATCGTCTGAGACGCACAAAGCTAATGTAAGTATAATTTTATTAAAAACCTCATCATTACAATTAGGGTCAAGAAGCCTTTTGACCTTCATACTATTAGTATTAAACCTTTCATTAATTAATTCAATATATCTTTTCTTAAATTCATTCCAAGCATTAGGATTTCTAATAAGATCATCTCTGGATTGAAGTATTTGTCTTATGTAAGGATATAAAAATTTTGCCATTTCAGCAGCAAGTTTAATTAGTGCTTCAAATTCATCTAATTTAATATTGATATTATTAAAAGAATTCCTCATTGGGTTATTATTCCTGAGTTTCCAAATAGTAACTTTATTAGGTATGATTTCCTTTAAATTAAGTTTGACTGATAAAGAATATAGAGATTCAGCACCATTTAAATCAATAGTTTCTAGAGCTAATAAAAGTAAATCAAGTCTTTGTATAGATTCTCTAGATATCTGTTTTCCTTTGGATAAGATAGTAATGGTCAACTTAGAACGCTATTTACAGATCATAACAGAATATTTATTATTTACTTTGAAATAAAAATGTATAAAACTCATCCAGTTCTTCAATTGTTAATATTCCATAATTCCAAAGAAGAATAGGAAGTGGCGTATTATTTTTAATTGACAACTTTAATCCTAGCTCAATCGAAGACTCGTTTAATCCAATTTCATCCATAAGAAAAAATATTATTTTTCTATTTGAATAATTATCCATAGAAATTATTTAATTGATGAATAGATTAAAGACTTAGTCATATGATTTAATATGATTCTCCTAATAAAAATAAATTTATTTAAAAGTAAAAAAGAGAATTTTCTAAAAGGTAATAAGAAAAATTTATTATTTGCAAAAAATTGAATTAAAGAATCTGTAACAACAATAGTTGAAATAATATCTAAACATCTTATAAAATAGTATTTATATTTAAATATGTTTAAAGCTCTATTACTTACAGGAAAATTTTTATTAAAAATATCATATATGACGTTAACATCTCTCCAACAAGTGTTTAACCCTTGTCCTCCAACAGGATGGAAGGTATGAAATGAATCTCCAACAAATACAGCCTTTTTCAAATTAAAAATTGGTAGACGAAAAGATAGAGAAACAGGAAATATATTAATATCGCTATTGATTTGATCTAACTTAAAATTATCAGGTAATATTGTGGACAAGTTATCCAACAAAAAGCTTTTACTTGAATTTAATCTATCCATTGATTTAGATGTAGTAGCTGTCCAAATTATTTGATACTTATTTTTATCTAGTGGTAATAAAGCTAATGGACCTTCCTTTCTAAATATTTCATATGCGCGCCAAGGAACATTTCCCCTAACTAAAACTTCAAATGTTAAACAAGACTGATTATATGATTTTCTAATATCTATTAAATTTCGATTATTTTTGTGGTTTGAATTTGCTCCGGTTGATACAAATTCATAATCAAATTTAATATCATTGAAAGATAGATCTAAAGATGATTTAAAAAATATATTATCCACATTATCGACCTCATCGAAAAATACATTCATAAGATCAGAATGTTTAACTACCCAACCAATAGTATCTAAAGAACAAATATCTTTATCTAAATCAGAAGTAGTTAAAATTGTAAAATCTGAAGTTACACTGTCTGAAATTGAAAGAGAATCAAATTTAAAAAGATAAGATTTTAATTTACTCCAAAGATCAAATTTTGAAAGTATCTTTCTTGTTGAATGAGTAATGGCGTATGTTTTGTCTTTATTTATAAGTTTCTCTCTTGTTAGTTTATCTGTTATGTAAATATTGAAATTTAATTTCGCTAAAGATATAGCCAAAAGTAATCCAGAGGGACCAGAACCAACAATTTTAAAATTTAAATAATTATTCATTAATTATTATATAACTACAATTTACTTCAAATAAATATAGCAAATTTCTTCAAATGCTGGTCGAAGCAAATAAGGGTACTCTCCTATCCAAATATTTTCGTCAGGTAACCATGCATCGGTCAAGGAAATCTCTCTTTCAAAGTTTCTATAATTAGATGAAATAATGCATCTAATATTGGAACCTACTCTAATTCGACTATGTTTGTTTTCCATGGGAAAACTAATTTTATCTAAATAACCATCCTCATCCTCCAATTCAATAACTAACCAAGTTCTTTTTTTTTCAATCAACTCTAAACGACCTTGCCTATTTGATTGCTCACGTGAACTTTCAATTCTTTCAGTTTTATAGATATCAGATACATAACCATCAAAGAGAGAAAAGAACTTAGATTTTTTATATTTAATATTTTTTCTGCTTGATTCAAGAATTGGTCCCCATATTATGTAAAGAAAAAAAATCACACATAACAATAACCAAAGATTTTCAGTCTGAGTTGATGATTGACTAATAAAAAGCAAGAGATTTAAAACTCCTCCAATAGAGGAAATAATAAGTTTCTGCAAAATTTTTCTGGGATCTCCAAGTGTATATTTAAACTGACCACCTGTCCCCACAGAAGGGATAAGTTTAGATATTTGATTTTGTTTTATTGGTACAAGCATTTAGAATATTAATTTTTCAAGTCCATAAATTAACGAATCAAATTTACCTATTTTTCTTATTGCCTGCAAAACGCCAGGCATATAAGCTTTTCTATCAATCGTGTCATGTTTAATTGTGTAAGTTTCTCCAGGAGAACCCATAATAACTACCTGATGAGCCAAAAGCCCAGGCAATCTTATTGAATGAATATTTAGGCCTGAATCTCTAACACCTCCTCTTACACCTTTTAATGATTCAGTTTCCTTAACTAAGCTTTGATTATATTTTTTTGGATATTCTTCAATCATTTCAGCAGTTTTAATACAAGTTCCACTAGGAGAATCTGCTTTTTGATTATGATGCATTTCTATTAATTCAATATTATCGTAAAACTTTGCTGCTACAGAAGCAGCTTGTTGAAGAAGAACCATTCCTACAGAAAAATTTGGAATTATTGCACAACCGATGTTTGCTTTTTGAGCAAAAATAGCCAAATCATTTATTTGGGAGGGAGAAAGGCCTGTAGTCCCTACAACTGGAGATATACCATAAGCAATTGCAGATCTAGTATTTTCATAAACAGAATCAGGATGTGTAAAGTCAACTAATACTGGCTTAATTTTCTCATTTCGATAATCTTGACTTATTGAACATAACGATCCCTCAAGATCATTTGAGACAAGAACATCACTTTTTTTAAGATTTAGCAATTGTGAAATGTTTTCACCATTATTTTTTTTATTTGTATCAATTGCTGCAACAAGTTCACAATCAGAAGAATTTAGGACGGAATTAACAACCTCACTTCCCATTCTGCCTAATGCACCAGAAACAAGTACAGGTATAGTTTTTTTTGAATTTTTGATCATTTTTAATTAAAAAATTTTTTTAAAGGTTGTTACACGCTATTTATATTGCACACAATAACGGCAATTCACCCGTAGGCTGGTAAAAATACTTAAAGAGAATCAATGTTTACGCAGGTCCGCTCAGCAAACCGCAGAGTTTCTCCTGTTGAGGATAACAAACATAAAATTGTAATAAAAGCAGTTTATGTTGTCCTTGAACCACAATATCAAAACTCCTTAACAGAAGCTGCAAAATCAATAAATCAAACCAATGGCCCTATAGGGATAGATCTTAGCGGATATCTTATAGAGGAACTTAGAAACGATAAAAATTATGAAGATTTTAAAGTTGATATAGCTAGTGCCGATATTTTTGTTGCCTCCCTAATATTCATAGAAGATTTAGCACAAAAAGTTGTAGATGCAGTTACACCTTATAAAGAGAATCTTAAAGCCTCTATAATTTTCCCCTCAATGCCAGAGGTGATGAGATTAAACAAATTGGGTTCATTTAGCATGGCTCAACTTGGACAATCTAAAAGTATTATTGGAGATCTTATTAAAAAGAAAAAAGAATCTGATGGTGCTAGTTTCCAAGATTCAATGTTGAAGCTACTAAATACCTTACCTTCAATACTCAAATATTTACCTGTAGAAAAAGCACAAGATGCAAGAACATTTATATTAAGTTTTCAATATTGGCTTGGCGGAACTACAGAAAATCTGAAGAACTTCTTATTAATGATCTCAGAAAAATATGTAGTTTCAGAAAATATAAAAGATCAGTTAGAAGAATTTAAAATACAAGATCCTGAAACTTTTCCAGATTTAGGTATATGGCATCCATTAGCACCAAATATGTTTGAAAGTTTAAATGAATATCAAAATTGGGAAAAAAGTAGAAAAGATATAAAACCAAAAGATGATAAAACTCCAACAATTGGATTAGTTCTACAAAGAAGCCACATAGTTACAGGTGATGATGCTCATTATGTAGCCGTAATACAAGAATTAGAATATCGAGGAGCTCGTGTTTTACCTATTTTTTGTGGTGGATTAGATTTTTCTAAACCAGTAGATGAATTTTATTATGATTCAAATGATAAGGAAAGAGCAATAGTTGATGGGGTTGTATCTTTAACAGGATTTGCATTGGTAGGTGGTCCTGCAAGACAAGATCATCCAAAAGCTATTGATGCACTTAAAAAGCTAAATAGACCATATATGGTTGCATTACCATTAGTATTTCAAACAACTCAAGAATGGGAGGAAAGTGATTTAGGATTACACCCTGTTCAAGTTGCACTCCAAATTGCGATACCAGAATTAGACGGAGCTATTGAACCAATTATTCTTTCAGGTCGTGATGATGCTACTGGTAAAGCTCATACTCTCCAAGACAGAGTAGATGTTATTGCTGAAAGAGCAATAAAGTGGTCCACTCTTAGGGTAAAAAAAAGGGAGGAGAAGAAGTTAGCGATAACTGTATTTAGTTTTCCACCTGACAAAGGAAATGTTGGAACAGCAGCTTATTTGAATGTATTTGGTTCTATTTATAGAGTTCTTTTAGAAATGAAAGCTAAAGGGTATCAAATTGATGATCTCCCTAAAAACTCCAAAGAATTAATGGAGAAAGTCATTAATAATCCAGAGGCTATGGATGGTTCTCCTGAATTAAATATTGCTCATAAGATGACTGTAAAAGAATATGAGGAATTTACACCTTATTCAAAGAGATTAGAAGAAAACTGGGGGAAACCTCCTGGAAACTTGAACAGCGATGGACAAAATTTACTTGTTTACGGAAAACATTTTGGAAATGTATTTATAGGAGTACAACCAACATTTGGATATGAAGGAGATCCAATGAGATTACTTTACTCAAGAAGTGCAAGTCCTCACCATGGATTTGCCGCTTATTACACATACGTAGAAAAAATATGGGGAGCTGATGCCGTTCTACATTTTGGAACACACGGTTCACTTGAATTTATGCCTGGAAAACAAATGGGTATGAGTGAAACTTGCTACCCAGATTCTTTAATAGGATCTCTGCCAAATTTATATTATTACGCAGCAAATAATCCATCAGAAGCAACAATTGCAAAAAGAAGAGGTTACGCATCAACAATAAGTTACCTAACTCCTCCAGCTGAAAATGCTGGTCTTTATAAGGGACTTAAAGAATTGAGCGAGCTTGTAGGTTCTTATCAACAACTAAGAGAAAGTAGTAGAGGTATTCAAATTGTTAATGCAATAGTAGAGACTTCAAAGCAATGTAATCTCGATAAAGATGTAGATCTCCCTATTGGTGAGGTTGAGGAACTAACTATTGAAGATAGAGATCTGTTCGTAGGGAATATATATAAGCAATTAATGGAGATAGAAAGTAGATTATTACCATGTGGACTCCATACAATTGGAGAGGCTCCTACTGCTGAGGAAGCCGTTGCCACCTTAGTAAATATAGCTTCATTAGAAAGAGAACAAGAAGGTCTTAGATCCTTACCAGGTTTATTAGCAGAATCAATAAATTTAAAAATTGATAAAGTTTACGACGGTAATAATAAAGGAGAACTTAAGTTTGTTGAACTAAATGAAAAAATTATAAAAACTGCCAGAGAATGCATATTTGCAATGGTTAATAGTCTAAAAATTGTTAACGGAAGGGTCTATTTGGAGAAATCACTATTGTCAAAACTATTAGATTTCTTAAAGATATTTGGTTTAAATTTACCTACCCCTTGGCTGAGAGTATGTAGATTAAATGGATTTAATGAAGTAAATCAAAAAGAATTAAATAAATTATTTGACTATTTATTATTCTGCCTTGAACAGGTATGTGCAGACAAAGAAATGGATAGCCTCATACAAGCCTTGGATGGAAATTATGTATTACCTGGGCCTGGAGGAGATCCTATTAGGAACCCAAGCGTTTTACCAAGTGGTAAAAATATTCATGCACTTGATCCACAATCAATTCCTACTACTGCAGCAGTAGCTGCAGCTAAATCTGTAGTAGACAAATTAATTGAAAGACAAAAAGAAGAACAAGGAACTTGGCCTGAAACAATAGCTTGTGTTTTATGGGGTACCGACAATATCAAAACTTATGGTGAATCTCTAGCTCAAATTTTATGGTTTGTGGGAGTCAAACCAAAACCTGATTCTGTTGGTCGAATAAATAAATTAGAACTTATCCCGTTAGAGGAACTTGGTAGGCCAAGAATTGATGTCGTTGTAAATTGTTCAGGAGTTTTTAGGGATTTATTTATAAACCAAATGGCACTAATTGATCAAGCCGTCAAATTAGCTGCTGAAGCAGAAGAACCGTTAGAGTCCAACTTTGTAAGAAAACATTCATTGGAACAAGCTGAAAAAGAGGGTACCTCAATAAGGGAGGCTTCAGCAAGAGTATTTTCAAATGCTAGTGGAAGCTATAGTTCAAATGTTAATTTAGCTGTTGAAAATTCAACCTGGGAGGAAGAAAATGAATTGCAAGAAATGTACCTATCAAGAAAAACTTATGCTTTTAATGCTGATAATCCAGGAGAAATGAATCAAAAAAGAGATGTATTCGAGTCTGTCATGAAAACTGCTGATGTAACATTTCAAAACCTTGACTCTTCTGAAATCTCTCTAACTGATGTCAGCCATTATTTTGATTCTGATCCTACTAAATTAATAAAAACCTTAAGGGATGATGGGAAAGAACCAAGTAGTTACATTGCAGACACAACTACATCTAATGCTCAAGTTAGGACATTAGGTGAAACAATTAGACTAGATTCTAGAACCAAGCTTTTGAATCCAAAATGGTATGAAGGAATGCTTAAGTCAGGATATGAAGGAGTTAGAGAACTTTCTAATAGACTTAACTACACACTTGGATGGAGTGCAACAAGTGGCCAAGTAGATAACTTTGTTTATGAAGAAACTAATGAAACCTTTATTAATGATGAAGAAATGAGGAAAAGGCTTATGGATTTAAATCCAAATAGTTTCAGAAGAATAGTAGGAACATTGCTCGAAGTAAATGGGAGAGGTTATTGGGAAACATCCGATGAAAATATAGAGCAACTTAAAGAACTTTATCAAGAGGTAGAGGATAAAATTGAGGGAGTTAAATAGTAAAAATTAATTTCTTTATCTAAAAATGTGATCTGCGACTTTTAAAACCTGATAATTTATTTTTACATTATGAACTCTCACTAAGTGAATATTTTGTTGAGAACAAACACAACTAATAGCCAGTGTTCCTATATCTCTTTCTTTGGGATTAGGTTGATTTAAGATTTCTCCAATAAATCTTTTTCTTGAGGCCCCAATTAAGAGTGGAAATTCAAATTTTTTAAAGAGAGGCAAGTTTCTTAGAATTTCTATGTTCTGTTTAGTATCCTTTGAAAATCCAATACCTGGATCCCAAATTATTTTTTCCTTACTTACTTTTTTGTTAATAGCTTTTTTTGTCAAACATTCAAGAGAATGAATAATATCAACTAAAAAATCATCATAATTTGTCAAATTATTCATGTTTATGCTGTCACCGCGACTATGAGTAATTACGAAAGGACAATTAAACTCTGAGACAACATCTAAAATCTCCTCATCCCTTCTGCCTCCAGTAATATCATTAATCCAATTAGCACCATTTGAGAGAGCTTCATAAGCAACCTCAGAATTAAAAGTATCAATAGAAATAAGAACATTGGGATATTCACTTCTAATTTTTTTTAAATATGGTATCAATCTTTTCGATTCATTTTTCGCTCCGATTTCTATCGCTCCGGGTCTAGTACTTTGAGCACCAAGATCAATTACATCAACCCCATTGGAAACAAAATAATTAACTTGATTTAAAACTTTTTCTATCGAACAAAAATCACCTCCATCACTGAATGAATCAGGAGTTAAATTAATAATCCCCATTATTGAGGTTTTCCTTCCCCAATCATCAGGCCAAGGGTAATTATTATTCGAAATTTGCAATTCTTGAAAAACTTATAGGATCTAAAGAAGAACCACCTACCAAGACACCATCAATATCACTCATTGACATTATCTCATCAATATTATTAGGTTTAACAGAACCTCCATATTGGATGATTACGTCACTGAAACCAATCAACTTCCTTATCAAAGCACATATCTTGTTTGCGTCACTTGCTTCACAAGTTTTACCTGTACCAATAGCCCATATTGGTTCATAAGCAATTATAAGATTAGATGGATCAGTATTTTCCAAGCCCTGCTCAACTTGTCTGGTGATGACCCTATCTGCTTCACCTCTTTCTCTTTGCTCAAGAGTTTCTCCAACACAAACTATTGGAGTTAGTCCACTTGATTGAGCAAATACAGCTCTTTTATTAATTTGTTCATCACTTTCACTAAAATATTTCCGAGGTTCACTATGCCCAACAATTGCATATTTTACTTTGTGTTCAATAAGCATATTGGGGGAGATTTCTGCAGTAAAAGCACCTTTATCTTCCCAATGGATATTTTGACTTGCAATATCTAAATAATCAAAGTTTGTATAATTTGAAAAAGTAGAAATAGCTGTAAAGGGAGGAGCAATTACTATTTTTCTGTCATTAGGAATTTCTTCAATAAGAGGAAGAAAGTCTTCCAAATATTTTTTTGTATCAGCACAAGTCATGTGCATTTTCCAATTACCAGCGATTACAGATTTTCTCAAAATATATTGTCTAAGAAAAATATACTAATATAGACTAAGTTTTTAGGCTAATCATTCAAAAATTAATTCACTTTTTAGAAACATAACTTTATCTCCTTTAACTAATTTTCTTCCTCTTTTTTTTTCTATTTCTCCATTAACTTTTATTTGACCAGAATTTATAAGAATTTTTGCTTCGCCTCCAGAAGAAACAACGTTATGCCATTTTAAAAATTGATTTAATTTCATTGTTCTATAAATCCATAGCTATTGATAAAGTAAAAGAAGTATTCAAAATAATATTTTGCAATTAATTCCACCAATCACTCCATATATTAATAGATTTATAAAAGGTTTTATATGCATGATAATTTATGTAGCATGTTGGCCAATAATAGCTTTTTTAGCTGGAAAATTAATACCCGCTATTGGATCTGGAGAAATATCAACTGTAACTAATATTATAATAAATTCTCTTGTTGTATTTTTAATCCAAAAAACTGCTCAATATGGTCAAGATGTTTACATAGCCAAGCCTTCATTAGAAATAAGTGAAGTAATGAGACAAAATTTATTTAGTAAAATTCACAAAATAAAAATGAATTTTATCAACAATATTTCTGCAGGAGATATTACTTATAGGCTTACCGAGGATTCGGACAGAGTCAGTGAAGTAATTTATAAAACATTTCAAGATACATTACCATGCGTGCTGCAATTATTAGCAGTAATTATCTATATGTTTTATTTAGACTGGTCGTTGACGATATCAACATTCATTTTAGCTCCAATAATTGTTTTATCAGTAAATAACTTTGGGAAAAGAGTTTTACTAGCATCTGAAAAAAGCCAAGAATCAACTAGTGATTTAGCTGGTTTAATAGGAGAATCTATAAACGGAATTTCAACAATAAGATCATTTGCGGCAGAAAATTGGATTAAAGGTAGATTCAATACAAGATTGAGAAGTAATAAACAAGCAAAATATAAGACACTTAAATTACTTGCTATTCAACATCCAATAGTAGGTTTTATTGAAGCTTTTGGAATATTGGCAATATTAGGTATAGGAGCATTAAGAATTAACCTAGGTCTTTTAAATAGCGAAGAATTTAGCAGTTTTTTTGCTGCAATATTAATGCTTATAGACCCAATTAGTCACATCAGTACAAACTTTAATGAGTATAAGCAAGCAGAGGCTTCATTAAAAAGATTAAAAAAAATAAATATACAACCCATTGAACAAGATGATCGGAATTTAGAAAAAATATCAAAAATAAATGGGAAGATAGAGTTCAATCATGTTAGTTTTGAATATAAAAAGAATAATGAAGTTTTAAAGGATATCACTTTAAAAATTTCAAAAGGACAGGTAATTGCATTTGTAGGATCATCAGGAGCTGGGAAAAGCACAATGATGTCTTTAATATTAAAATTCATAAGCCCTAAGATAGGGGATATATATATTGATGACAAAAACATAAGCTGTATAAGCTCAATAGATATAAGATCAAATATTGCTTTAGTTCAACAACAACCTTTTTTATTCTCTGGAAGAATAATTGATGTAATAAAAATGGGAAGGAACTTTAGTGAAGAGGATGTAATTAAGTCTGCCAAGATTGCAAATGCTCATGAATTTATTCTTAAACTCCCTGGTAAATACCAAACAAATATTACCGAAAGAGGATCTAACTTTTCAGGAGGTCAGATTCAAAGATTAGCAATAGCTCGTGCAATATTAGGTAACCCATCAATACTTTTACTAGATGAAGCTACTAGTGCATTAGATTCAGATTCAGAAGCAGAAGTTCAAAAAGGGCTAAATCAAGCAATGAATAACAGGACAGTTATAATTGTGGCTCATAGATTATCCACTACCCAGGGTGCAGATAAAATTGTTGTTTTTGATAAAGGTAAAATTGTAGACAGTGGTAAACATATAGATTTGTTCAATAAAGATGGAATTTATAAAGAATTATGTGAAAAACAGTTGATAAAGGTTAATTGATTGTATTTAATTTAATAAAAGATAAAATCATGATTGAAAAAAACATTGAAAATAAAAATCCAGTCCTAACTTTTGAGGGGGGGGAATATAATATTAATGATTTAACGAATGAAACAAAAGAACTAAT
Source organism: Prochlorococcus sp. AG-388-A04 (assembly GCA_003279935.1). GTDB lineage: Bacteria > Cyanobacteriota > Cyanobacteriia > PCC-6307 > Cyanobiaceae > Prochlorococcus_A. The sequence goes on along the minus strand of QCGL01000005.1, from coordinate 11,758 downwards.
TAAAGGATTACAAATAGCTGAAACTCAGCTAAAAATTCATGAAGACACATTTAAATTGTTATCCATTGGTAGAAACTCCCTAACAAACCAATTAAGAGAGAGACTTAAAAATTATGAATAGATTCTATTAGTAATGAATTTCCTGAAGTGATAAGGTATCAATCTTATTTAACCGTAATGATTTAATTGCCTGCAAAGCTGCTTTTGCCCCAGGAATAGTAGTAAAAGTAGGAATATTATATTCTAAGGATGCTCTTCTGAGATAAGCATCATCATGGAGAGCCTGTGATCCAACTGGCGTATTAATAACTAATTGGATAAGACCAGAACGAATTGAATCTTCAATATTAGGTCTTCCTTCATGAACCTTTAAAACTTCATCAACTTCAATTCCTAGATTAAATAAATATTTAGCAGTACCCTTAGTCGCGACTAATTTAAAACCTAAAACTATAAGTTCTCTTGCTATGAACTCTAATTTCTCTTTATCTAAATCATTAGTTGATAAAAAAGCAACACCCTCAGAAGGGACACCATTTCCAGCCGCCAATTCAGATTTTGCATAAGCCAGGCCAAAGTTATCTGCCAATCCCATTACTTCACCTGTAGAACGCATCTCAGGGCCAAGTAAAGCATCAGAGCCAGGAAACCTTTTGAAAGGTAAAACAGCTTCCTTAACCGCTTGATATTTAGGTATTAGTTCTTTAGTAAAATTTATATCTTTTAAAGAGGATCCTTGCATTAATTGAGTTGCTAGTTTCGCAACAGGTTTTCCAATAGCTTTGGAAACAAAAGGTATAGTTCTTGATGCTCGTGGATTAGCCTCAAGAATAAATAATTGATTTTCTTCATTACTATTATTTCTAATTGCAAATTGCAAATTAATTAAGCCAACAACATTTAATCTATTTGCAATTAATTTTGTCCACTTTTTAACAGTATCTAATGTTTGTTGGGATAAAGAAATAGAAGGTAGGCAACATGCAGAATCACCAGAATGGATTCCAGCAGGTTCTACATGCTCCATAAGACCTGCTATAACAACCGAACCGGTTTTGTCACATAACGCATCAACATCAATTTCTATAGCATTACTTAAATATTGATCTAAAAGAATCGGATGATCTGGAGAAACCTTAACTGCCTCTTTTATATATCGAGATAAATCATTTTTATCTTTAACTATTTCCATAGCCCTTCCACCTAAAACATAAGAGGGCCTTACGACTAGAGGGAATCCTATATTATTTGCAACTAATATTGCCTCGTCTTCATTACGCGCTATTCCATTGAGCGGTTGTCTTATATTTAATTCTTCTAGAATCTTTGTGAATTCTTCTCTATCTTCTGCTACGTCGATTGAATGGGGAGATGTTCCAAGAATTTTTGATTTACATTTAATACCTTCCTCAGACTCCAACCAATTAGATAAAGGCAAAGACAACTTAAGAGGTGTTTGTCCTCCAAATTGAACTATCAATCCATATGGATTTTCAGCCTCAATTATATTGAGAACATCTTCCAAAGTAACAGGCTCAAAATATAATATATCGCTTGTATCATAATCAGTTGAAACAGTTTCAGGATTACTATTAACCATTATCGTTTGATAACCATTACTTGAAGCTTGATACGAGGCATGACAGCAACAGTAATCAAATTCAATACCTTGACCAATTCTATTAGGTCCACCTCCCAATATCATAATTTTTTTTAAATACTTACCGTTATCGGCAGTAATTTCATTGTCATTTATATTTAAATTATTATCTAAAAAAGCTTCTTCATAGCTTGAATAATGGTAAGGAGTTTCAGATGAAAACTCAGCTGAACAAGTATCCACAGTTTTGTAAAGTGGTAAAACTTTCAATTTTTTTCGATAATTTCTTACTTCAAAAAATTCAGAGTTAGTCAATTTTGCAATCTGTTGATCTGAAAAGCCCAATTGCTTTGCACTTAACATTAAATCTCTATCAATTCGAGTAAGTTCATTATCTTTTAAAAATTCATTCTGAAAATTAAAAATATTTCGTAACTTCTCAATAAACCACAAATCTATATTCGTTATTTCATTAATATAAGAATTAGTTTTACCAGATTCCATTGCTTTTTTTACTATTAATATCCTTTCAGCAGTTGGGTTTCGTAAATTATTCCTTAAATCATTATCATTATTAAAATCTTCAATAGAATCACATTCCCAACCGAAAATACCAATTTCTAAAGATCTCAGAGCTTTTTGAAAAGATTCTTCAAAGGATCGGCCAATTGCCATTGATTCTCCAACAGATTTCATTGATGTATTTAAAATATTTGAAGAACCTTTAAACTTTTCAAAAGCAAATCTTGGTACCTTTGTTACAACGTAATCAATTGAGGGTTCAAAGCATGCAGGAGTTTTTTTAGTAATATCATTAATAATTTCATCAAGTGTGTACCCCACAGATAACAACGCCGCAATCTTAGCTATAGGAAAACCTGTAGCTTTACTGGCTAATGCAGAAGATCTACTTACCCTTGGGTTCATCTCGATAACTATTACATCACCATTTTTTGGATTTACAGCGAATTGTATATTACTTCCTCCTGTTTCAACACCTACCTCTCTTATTATTTTTAACGATAAATCTCTAAGTCTTTGGTATTCTTTGTCAGTTAATGTTTGAGCAGGAGCCACTGTAATTGAGTCACCAGTGTGAACACCCATTGGGTCTAAATTTTCAATGCTGCATATTATAACAACATTATCAGCTGTATCTCTCATAACTTCTAATTCAAACTCTTTCCAACCTATTAAAGATTTTTCAATTAAAATTTGATTACTAGGGCTTTCATCTAAACCAGATTTACAAAGATCATTAAATTCTTCAAGATTGTATGCTATTCCCCCTCCAACTCCACCTAAAGTAAAAGCTGGTCTTATGATTAAAGGGTATGAATTTATTTGCTTAGATACTTCTCTTGCTTCGAATAAATCAGAAGCGATCCCTGAAGGACATACATTTACATTTATATTTTCCATCGCTTCTTTAAAAAGTTTTCTATCTTCAGCCTTGTTAATAGCTTTTAAATCAGCGCCTATTAATTCAACATTATTATTTATCAAAAAATCAGATTCAGAAAGTTTTACAGCCAGATTTAAGGCAGTCTGACCACCCATTGTAGGAAGAATAGCATCAGGTTTTTCCTTTAAAATTATTTGAGAAACTATTTCTGGAGTCAAAGGTTCAATATAGGTTTTATTAGCGATTTCAGGATCAGTCATTATTGAAGCTGGATTAGAATTAATTAAAATAATTTCATATCCAGCTTTTCTTAAAGCTTTACAAGCTTGAGTACCAGAATAATCAAATTCACATGCTTGACCTATAACAATTGGACCTGAACCAAGAATCAGGATTCTTTTAAGATCACCTCTTTGAGGCATAATTAGAAAAAATCATTTATTTAATGCTACTTACAAATCATCAGTTGTTAATCAAGTTACTTGAAAAGCAACATTTGTTTCTATAGTATTGATAATAAAACATAATTTATGAGCGAACTTCAGAGACTTAAAAGTTTGTTGCCTCCGGAGAATGAAAGTTGGGTTTTTATTGAAGCTGCCGCCGCCATAGATCCTCCATTGATTACATTGGAGGAAATTGGTCGTGACGAAGTTGAAATTCAAATAAATTTAGAAGAATGGGATAATTATGCAATTGATCATAGAAATTTATTGTTTTGGCATGAAGTAGGAAAGATTCAAAATGATGCAATTCCACGAGACGGATGGGAAATGGCAGCTTTAGCAATAGGCCTTGGCGGAGCGATAGGAGAACTATGGGTACAAGATGGATTACTTTTATTACTTGCTCTTGGCTTATCAGGTTTTGCAGGATATAGACTTTACATAAAAAATAATTCTGAGAAAAGATTACAAGATGCTATTTTTGCAGATGAAAGAGCCATAGACCTTGCCTGTAGATTTGGGTATAGTATCCCAAATGCTTATAAAAGCCTTGGCGGAGCTTTAAAAGAGCTAATAGATAAAACTAGAAAAAAGAAAAAAAGAATAATATTTGAAGATAGATTAGAAGCATTAAGAAAAAGTGCAGAAAAAGCCAGGTCAGAATTATCACAACAAGAGGGTTCAGACAAATCAGTTTCAAGTGAAAACGTTTATGGACAATAAATTGTTAGTTTTAATGGCAGCTAAAGCTTGTGATATAAAAAAGGCTCAAGAGATAAAATTGATTAAAATTGACAAAGTTTCATATATTAGTGAATGGATACTTATTGCTGAAGGATTATCAGATGTTCAAGTTAGATCAATTACTAATTCAGTCGAGTTAGAACTTAGAGAAAAAGCAAAGATTGAACCAATTAGAAAAGAAGGAGTTAACGAAGCAAAATGGGCACTACTTGATTATGGTGATTTAATAGTAAATATTTTTCAACCCGAAATAAGAAAGTTCTATGACCTTGAATCATTTTGGAGTAATGGAGATGACCTCAATTTTCCATAATAAACATTGATGAATCAAATTAACTGCCCAGTACCTAAAGACCAACAGCCTACAAATGAATTTATAGAATTATCAAAATCTAAAATATTTACTTGGCCAAAATCTAAGAAATCTTTTTCCTTTATTTTACTAAAGTTTTGGATCGTAACATTTTTTATATTTGTTGTAATTTCTTCAGGAAGTGTATATTTTGAAACTTCTATATTAAAATATATTTTATTAAGCTTTTTTAGTAGTTTATCCTTACCATTCCTTTTCTCTATAAGGTTATATCTTGGTTGGAATCATATATTCAAAAGACTAACTTCTGAAATAGTAGAATATGAAGAATCAGGTTGGTATGACGGACAAATATGGATCAAACCACTTAAATTAAAAGAGAAAGAATCATTAATAGCATCATTAGAAGTAAAACCAATTTTAAAAAATTTAATTCAAATTTTATCTATTATTATTATTGTTGCTTTAATTGGAATTTTACTCTTCCAAAACAATAATCTCTAAAATGAGTTCTAATTTTAAAAATTTATACACGTCAAATAATCCTCCATTAGAAATGATTTTAATGAGAGGTTCAAAACTAGAATCGATACATAAAGTACATGCAGTAATTAGTGATAAAAAAGGCAGAGTATTAATGTGTGCTGGTAATCCAGAATATAAAAGCTTCATAAGATCTGCCTTAAAACCTTTTCAAGCAATTCCATTTGTAAGTAGTGGAGCTTCATCAAAAATCAAGACTTCATCAAAGTCAATTGCCTTATCCTGTGGATCTCACAGTGGATCTAAATTACATGCAAGAGAAGCTTTTAAAATTTTGTGGGAACATAATATAGATATCCATAATCTCAAATGTCCTTTAAAAAAAACAAGTCCCTTAGAACATAATTGTTCTGGCAAACATGCAGCATTTCTTGCAACATGTAAAAAATTAAATTGGCCTTTAGAAAGTTACTTAAAGGGAGATCATCCTCTTCAAGTAGAAATCTTTAGGATAATATCAGAACTTCTTGAAATTCCATTGGAACAGATATATGCAGAGAGAGATGACTGTGGAGCACCAACTCTTTATATGAAAATACTCGAAATGGCAAAATTATATTCACTATTAAGTAGTTCAGATAATGCGGAATTAGAACAAATAAGTAGAGCGATGACAACTAATCCAACAATGATAAGCGACCACAACAGATTTGATACGGAAGTTATACGAGCATCACATGGACATGTAATAAGCAAGGGAGGAGCAGAAGGAATACAGTGTTTTTGTAAAGTAAATGAAGGAATGGGTTTAGCTTTAAAAGTAGAAGATGGATCAAAAAGAGCAAAACATTCTGTGGGTCTACATATCTTGAAACAACTAGAATGGATTTCTGAATTAAGGATACAAGATATAGAGGACAAGATCATAAAATTACCTGAAGGGGTTCAAATTGAAGTAAAAGGTCAATTAAAATACCAAGAATCTTAAAAAATATAAAAAAAAGAACCCGTGCAGATGTATGCTATGTATGTATCGCGGGGTAGAGCAGTCTGGTAGCTCGTCGGGCTCATAACCCGAAGGTCGGAAGTTCAAATCTTCTCCCCGCCACCAATTAGAGGCAGCTTCACGGCTGTTTTTTTAGTGACTTCAATTGATCTCAGCTATTAAGAAACGTTTAATAGAATTATTTGGAAAGCCAAGGATGAGCTTCTTTAATTTCTTGTGTTCTGTCCATTTGTTTTAAGTTTTAATTGATTAGTTATGTCTGTGTAGTTTTCGATGGGGTGGCATGGGGTCAGCTCCATTGCCATGCGTATATGTAAACCCTAAGAGACTTTTTGATTATTTTTTTTCGGAATTTTTTAGAGGTTATAAATAAGCGCAGGCAGTAAAAATGTTATACCCAATCAGAAACTTCTATTGTTGAAATCTTAACTCCATGAGTAGCTATCCAAGAGCCTTGCTTTTCAAAGAACTTTTGAATATTCCCTTCGGGACCTTGATGTATGACAATAACTTTTTGAGGATCTTTCTTGCTTTGACCTCTATAAAGCGGCTTGATATCAAATTCAGAAAGTCTTTTATATGAATCCTCGCTATCAAAAAATGCTAACCATTCATCAAACGAGATATCAATTTTGAATGTGAAAATTGTAGTGACATTCATTCAATATAATTATTTAAATTACTTAAATTAGTGATTTTATTAATGTTACTAGTAAATTTATAAACGACTAGTAATTATCGTGTATTAATAATATATGCATATTAACTTAGTTAAGCTTTTTATTTATGAAAATAATACTTAGAATTGGGGTAATTAAATATCAATTTTGTCTAAGAGGACTCAATTAAATATAAATATTGATGAATCCTTGCTAAAGGAATTAAAGCAACTTGCCTTGACAGAGAACCTGGCTTTAAGCGTTTTTATAAGAAATTCTTTGAGGGATATAGTTTCTGGTGAAAGAGGAAAAAGTTTATCTACAAAACAACAACCTTTTACAGAAAAGCATGCAATAAATTGTACTAGTTTTATGAAGGGAGTATTTCAAAAGATGCGTGTAAAAAATATATTTACAAATGATTTGGATGCTTTTAACAAGCTTTTATCTCATATAGAAACTTCTAAGCAATGGAATAATATTTATACAAAGCGCTTGAAAGAAGTTTTGCTTGATGACACGGCTACTCCTTTTAAAGCAGAAGAATTAAATGACATGACTAAGAGTAGAGAATGTGAATGCCCAATATATATTGGATTAAAAGAATGGACTGGTTGCGTTGAGTATCCTACTCAAGATTTGATTTGTAACTTAGGTGGCTCCTTAGTTTTACTTATAGAAAATCAATTTTAAAGGTTTTTAACTAGAAGTATTTATTAAGAGATAACTTTTATTACTAGTTATCTTTATGTGACAATGTGAATTTTGGATATTATTACTATACATCTAGTAATTTACTAGTAATATATGAATACAATAAAAACTATAGTGTGAGGCTATTTTTGTGAAATTATTTCAAAAACTACTAATTACCCCTGCGGTATTAGGTTTAATGACCCCTTTTGCTAGTTCAGCTAATGAGCTTAACTTGGCTGAAGTATCTAGTTACTCTTCTTCAGAAGAAGTTCAAAGTATTAACGAATTTAATGCTAAAGAACTTGCTGTTACTAATAGTCGAATAGATGGTTTAGAAGCTGAATTAAACAATTTTGAAGCTGGTTCTTTCTCAGAGACAACAACAATGAGTGGATCTGCTTCTTTCCAAGTTGGTGCTGTAGATGGTTCGACTATATCTGAGGCAGTTACAGCTACTTACTCTTATGATCTTGACCTGAATACTACCTTTACAGGAGATGATAACTTGTATGTCGGTATTGAGACTGGTAATGGAGGTTTCCCAACTGTAGATTTTGCTTTGGATAGTTCAGGTGGAGGTAGTGATACTTTAAGCGTTACTTCAATGTATTATCAGTTCCCTCTTGGCAGTTATGACGTTGCTGTTGGACCTCTATTAGATAGTGATGATTTAAGGCCAACAACTCTTTCCAAATATTCGGATAAGTTTTTCATGGCTGGATCAAATGGTGGATTAACTGCTGCTGATTTCTATTACGCGCCTGGGATTACTGGAGCTGGTGTAGCTGTTGCACGTACTTTTGATAATGGTTTTAATGCCTCAGCAAGTGTTATAGGTATGAGTGCAACTACAGATGGTCTACTTACAAAAGAAGGAACTGATACTTTCACATTATCAGCTGGATATGATGGAGAAAATTATGGACTAGGTATTATCTATAGCGATATGGATGATATTTGTTCTTTTATTGCAGGCTATCAAACTTGTAATTCTCTTGGGCTTTCTGGGATATCAGCAAATACTACAAGTTTTGGAGGGTATTGGACTCCTAATGAAGGCAAAACAACATTAAGTGCATCTATAGGAGTTGCATCTGGAGAAGTAACTGGCGCGACAGTTGAGGATATTAACGAAGCTCACTTTGGAATTGACCATGAACTTGGTAAAGGTGTTTTATCCGCTGCGATTAAGTCTTCAGAGTTCTATACAATTATAGGTTCCACAGCTTATGCAGATGCTCTTGGAGAATATGCAGAAATCTACTATACATACGATATGAATGATTCAGTGGAAATTACAACGGGAGTTTCCTTCTCAATGCCTGATAATAATAGTATTTACTGGCTAGATAAAACAGCAGTTGGAGCTAGTGCTACTTTTAAATTCTAAAATTTAATCCTCGTCTCAAGAAAATAAGCAGCCCACTCCCCACACATCAGGGCTTCTTTTTTTTGTTTAGATGGGCTGAGTTCAATTTTTATGAAAAGGAACTAAATAAAAGGCATGATAGTGATTAATCCAAGCAAGAACAATGTTGTATTAAGGAGTCTTTATCTAAAAAGTATTTACTAAGGGGTGGTACGGGGGTAATCATCTTTGCCTATACGTAAATACGACACCTCACAAATTTCTGCCAAAATTACAGAGGTGTCTAATTTAATGTTTAGGGATTGGATGCGGGCTTTTTAGCTGGACTGCAGATCCCTTAACTAATGTATTTAATCGCGTTTTTCTATTTACTTTTAGCTTTCTTCTCTTTCAATGGAATAGTGCTCTCTTCAAGGTTGTTTGCAACCTTCTCAATGTCTATTGGGTATTCAGGCTCTCTTATGAGTATCCGATTATTTTTTGAACAGTATTCTTTTATGTCTGAAGCCCATAATTCAAGTTGTTCACTCTGCTTATAAAGTTCATCAAAAAAGTTTTCGTGTAATTCTTCTATTTTTTTCTCTTCTTCTCTATACGAATCTACTATCTTTTTATGATCTGATTTATTAATTTCTTTCTTTTTCAGTTGTTTATCGAGATCACTACAAAGACTATCGTAATAGTAGATAATTGTTTCTTCGGTATTCTCCTGTATGTCTTCCCAAAAACCTAACTTTGGATCAATTGGAATATTAAAATAATCGACTTTCAAATTGCTACTGAAACTATCTTCATATTCATCCCAAAAACCACCTTTAATATTATTTTCGCAATATTCGATTAATTTTCTAAATAAAATATTGTCATAAGTAAGAGGACCTCCAAAAGACTTTTTCCCGTATCCCTCTGAAATTTTATAGATATGATCCCAAGTATTTATCTCTTGCTTTAATGAAGGTAATAAAAATTCCAAGAGATAATATTTAGGAACTTTTTGTTGAATACATTTTTCTTGCCAGCTAATACCTCTATTTTTTTTTGATAAGAAAGTTTTTAAATGATTTAGATAACTTTCAACAGTTGAATCTAAAAGAATTTCAATCCCTAAATAATCTTGCAATCTTATAAGTCTGTCTAGTTCTATTTGATCAGATTCAAGAAGACTATAAAGATAAGTTCTTCCTACTCCTATATCTTCTGCGATCTTAGAAATAGAAATCCCTTCCTTCTTTGCATGAGCATTTACAGCGGAGAATAAAAGCCTGCGGTCATAGTCATCTAAAAGAGCTACAGCTGCATCGCCGTCAGCTTGAGATCTTATTTCTGCCAATTGAATAGCCTCCGCAGAAAAGCTGTCATCAGATAACCTTTGTTGATTAATAATTACCATTGTAAAGAAAAAATAACGATTTGTCTGGTCTTACCATACACTGTTATAGTTTATTTGTCTAGTCAGACCATACAAATGAATTTATTGATCAACGCAAAACCAGTTATTAAGACAGGAAAAGTTATTTATTTAGAAGTTTTTGGGATGGGTACAGGTAAAAGAAGACCTTGTATTATTTTTAAAAAATCACGTTCAAAAGCTTTATTAGTTCCTCTTTCTTCTAAAACATTAAACCCAACTAATAATCCTTCTGTTTATTTCAAAGGAGATATAAGCTTTGCAATTTTAGATAAAGCTTTTTATAAGTGTATTGAAAATTATCGACCAACTAAATTAGAGGTTTCTCAAGGCGCAGTAGCAGATTGTCTTAGATTTATGAATACTTTTTAGTTTTTAGTTCGTTCATTATTGCCAAAGGCAGCTTTAAGTCCAGAATAATCATTTGTTTTCTTTCTCAATCTTCCTTGTTGGTCTTTGTAGAAGAGTGTTGTCTTGATTGCCTCTTCAAGTGAAGTATTGAAGATATTCATGTTATGTATGTTTTTCATTTTTAATTAGTAATTTTGATTATTTATAGATTGGTATTTGTAGTGTTATTAATGGATAATCGCGAGTATTCAGTACATCACTATCCCTTTAGTTAGATGAGTGTTAGGAAATGTTTTTATAATATCCATTCACCCGCTCGACTTCGTCTCGCTGAGGATATTAGTTAATAGCTACTTGTTGTCTTTGTTGTCTTCTCCCTATATACGGAGGGGTACCCCTGAATTTATTTAATTTCCATAAAAAAAGACCCCTATTTCTAGAGGTCTTTTTCTGGTTTTACCGAATCAAGTGTTTCCTTGTTTCCACTGTTTCAGTAAAACCTCTCCTTCACACTCAATTAGACTATGCCATATATTTCCTTTTCGTGGAAGAGGGTGAGTAATATTACTTAATTGTCACATATGCCAGTTATGTCGATTCAGACTCAATCGCATTAAAAAACACCCTAATTCTTACGAATCGGGGCGTTTAGTGATCAGAAATTAGTGTGTGAGGAGTTTCTGATGTTATTAATCTAATAGAAAAAATCTCAATTAACTGAAGTATTTACACCATCTTTAATTTATTGATATTTACGAGATAATTGAACTTAAAAAGTAAGATAGGAATTTATTTTGTATTTATTTTTTTAGTAATTCTTAGGTAAATATATAAACCAATACCAAGTAGAAAAACATCAAGATAGATATGCCAAGGAGGAAATATTTGATGAAGTAATTCCATTCTTTAACCAATAAAAGAAATAAGAAGAGTCATTATCTTTTCAGCTATAAATCTTTTATCCATTAAAAAAAGAGGTGTTCAATACCCTCTACTTTAGATCAACATTTAATAGTTTCAAATCCGGGCGGGAATATCGGCGGAACGATGCCAATATTGACCACGCAATTTATTTATAGCAATGCTAGATCTTATTCATTAGGTTCATGTTGATACAAAGATTTTGTGGAATTTAAATATAATTTCAATAATTAATCTTTTATCGACAGTACAGAAAATTAAAAATATTTATACTCCACTAAAGTTATCTATTTAATCGTTTTGACAGAAAAATTTAGTTCCTCACAATGTTTATTTAATGTTTAACTAGAAAAATAG
>QCGL01000004.1 GCA_003279935.1 Prochlorococcus sp. AG-388-A04 | reverse complement strand
AGGAAATTATCGAGTTTAAAGAACCTAACTAAAAAATTCCTCATACATTCGATCTGAGACACTTACTACTTCTTTTTTTGTAAAACTCATTGCAATATTCTTTTCTTTGTAGGCGACCTCACCAATAAAAACAGGCCAAATAGTATCTTCATCTGTGTAAGTTTTAGTTTTACCCTCCAAATCCATAAACAATGGAGCATCCTTTTTTATAGGCTTCCAATCTTGATTGATTCTCTCAGGATGTATTAAAGCATTGATATTTCCATTTTTATCTCTTGGATAATCAATACTTCCTTGATGAACATGGACATATAAATCTTTCGGAAGTCTTATTTGATTATTTTTTAACTTGTTTATCTCATCTCTCAAAGAACTAATAATTATTAGAAATCTATTTATAATTTTTGGGTCATAAAAATTTTGAGCAACAGATCCTATTTCAAGGACTAATCCACATGGCCATGCTTCTACGAGAAATCCAGTTTGTTTTAGATCTTTTTCATGCAAATAAATTGGTAAACCAAATTTATGCTGAAGTAAAGCTGCTAAACAAAAATCTTTTATTCTTCTTCCATACATAACAATACTTGTTCCCATATTTGCCGTTGTAGTGTGTAAGTCAAGAGCAACATCACAAGGTTCTAAACCATTGAATCCAAACTTTTCAACTAAAAAATTTGCCCTATTAATTTCATAAATATTATTATCTTGAATTGAAGTAAAAGATCTATTTAAGTCATTATCTATATATCTACAACCTCTTTCATAAGCAAGAGGGTTTCCTATAATGAATTTATATTCAATATTTTTATCAATAGTTTTAGACTGCTTATTAAATTGATTGATTGCCCATACTGGATTAATTTCATTTCCATGAGTACCAGAAACAATTAGTATTTTTTTTATGGTCATTTAAAAAATTAAAATTCTAAGTTTATGCAAAATAAGTACCTCATTAACTTTTCGAAAAAGTTCTGGTTTTGGTTTTGGACAAAATTAATGAATGGTTTCGCACCTGCAGATTTACAAGGAAATTATAGAAGGCCGAGTGGGATACTAATAAATAAAAATCATGAATTTAAAGGCAAGAATGAAAATAGTTACTTATTAGTAGGGAATTCTTGTCCGTGGTGCCATAGAACTTTACTCATTTACAAGCTGAAAAACTTATCAAAGAAAGTCAAAGTTATTTTTTTAGAAGCAGATATTAATAGTGGTCAATGGATTTTCAATGAAAAGTTTGATGGATGCGAGACTCTCCATCAATTTTATAAAAAAGCGAAAAAGCATAATCTTTTCAGGTCGACATTACCATTACTATTTAATTATCAAAATAATCAGATTAATATTTTATCTAATGAAAGTTCTGAAATAGTAAAGTTTCTAAACTCGATAAAATTAGACTCCTCTCAAAAAACACTTCAAATAATTAAATGCGATAAAAATTTACTAGAAATAATTCATTCGGACATTAACAATGGGGTTTATAAATGCGGATTTGCCAGAAATCAGATCTCTTATGAAAAAGCAAGTAAGAACCTTTTTGAAGCTCTAACTAAAATAGAAAAAAAGTTTGATAAGAATTTAGGCAATTGGATTTGTGGAGAACATTTAACTTATGCAGATATCTATTTATTTCCAACAATTATTCGTTGGGAATTAATTTATAGGCACCTTTTTAAATGTACTGAAAAAGAAATTTCAGATTTTAAAAATATTATTAAATGGAGATTAAGGTTTTTTAAATTAACTAATGTTTCTGAAACATGTTTTGACTCTGAATGGAAAAAAGATTATTACAAAGCATTATTCCCTTTAAATCCTAATCAAATTATCCCAGTTCTTCCTTCTTTACAGGAAATAATGCAATCACTTCCAAATTAGATTTATTTTCAAATAATTATTGATTAATCAATTTCATGTTGTAATGAACACGAACTTTATAAATACATGATGCAAAATCAATTCAAATTAACTATGTTATAAGTATCTAATTTAGTATGAAAAACTGAAAATGAAATCCATTGACGAACACATTCAAAAAGATCAATCGGAAATCGCCTCTGCAAAAGAAGAGGGAAATCTTCCAAAGGTTAGACATTTAACTGAAGAATTAAAAGACCTCGAAGGATATAAGGATCATCATCCTGAAGATAAGCATGATCCGAATGCATTAGAGTTATTCTGCGATGCAAATCCAGACGAACCTGAATGTTTAGTTTATGACGATTAACTATTAATTTTAAAAATGTAAAAAAGGAAAGGAGAGACTAAAGCCCCTTTCCTTTTTTTATTTTTTATTAATAATCCATGTTGAAATCAGATGGACTTCCAGTTAATGAACAGACAACAGATTCTTCATTCTTCATTTCTTTTACTTCTACTATCGGCCTTCCCATTTTCTTTAAAACTTGAATATCTTGGATAGTTTGGCACCTGGCAATGATTTGACCTTGTTGATCAAAGCAACTATAAAAATTCATAAGGTTATTAAAGGCAATATCTAATTTATGACTAATTTCCTAAATTAAATCAAGTAATTTAATCAATAAAATAATATTTCCAAAAAATTAGATTCGTTTCCAAACCTCAGAAAGTAGTGGAGATAAACCTTTTCGTAAAGATGAAGAAATAACTAAAACTTTTTTCTTAGATAAATTTTCTAACTTTTTTGTAATTATTTTCAAATAATCTTCATCTACAAGTTCCATCTTATTAAGTACAACTATTCTTTCTTTATTTAAAAGACCACTTCCATATCGTTTTAATTCTTTCTCAATTATCGCGAAATCATTAAGGGGATTTTCAGCAATTGAGTCAATCAAATGAATAAGTATTTTTGTTCTTTGTATATGTCTTAAAAAATCATGTCCCAATCCTACTCCTTCAGCAGCTCCAGATATTAAACCAGGGATATCCGCAAAAAGGCACCCATTCCCATCAGCTTTTCTTACCACACCTAAATTAGGTATCAAGGTTGTAAAAGGGTAGTTTGCGATTTTAGGTCTTGCTGATGATAAAACAGAAATTAAAGTACTCTTCCCAGCATTAGGCAGACCTATAATACCTACTTCAGCAAGAAGTTTTAATTCTAATTGCACCTCCCATATCTCTCCTTCTTTTCCCTCAGTGAAAGATTCTGGAGCCCTGTTTTGATTACTTAAATAATAAGCATTCCCATGTCCGCCTCTCCCTCCATGAGCAATAGTTAAACTTTGCTTATCTTCAGTTAAATCACCCAAGATAATACCAGTATTAAAATCTCTAATTTCTGTACCACAAGGAACTTTTAGGATTGTATTTTCACCTGAAGCTCCAGATCTTTTATTTGGACCTCCCTTGAAACCATCTTTAGCAAATATTTCTCTATTAAATTTAAAATCCAAAAGTGTTTGAAGATTATTATCAGCGATAATGATTATTGAACCACCCTTTCCTCCATTACCTCCTGAAGGTCCACCGGCTGGAACAAATTTTTCTCTTCTAAATGAAACGATTCCATTACCGCCTTTACCAGCTTTGAGAATAATATTTGCTTGATCAATAAATTGCACTTAAAAATTTTTGAATGATTTTTTTATAAATACTTACAGATTTTATTTTATCCACGCAATACTGCAACCACTACCTCCTTCATTAGTTGCTGCATCTTCAACTTTATCGACATAATGCAAACCAGATAACCAAATACGTAAACCTTTTTTTAATTTTCCAGTGCCAATTCCATGAACTATCCAAAGCGGTCCATGAAACTTTCTAATTTTTTCCTCAATTATTATTTCTGCTTCATGAACTCTCATACCCCTAACGTCTATGGTATTTTTACTTGTTCTAATTTTAGAGAAAGAAAAATCTTCTCTTACAGAATTTATTTGAATTTTAGAATTGTTGAAATTGGGTTTTTCGCCATTTAGACCTTCAAATTCATTGATTAATAATGTACTTCTAAATGATCCGCATTTAACCTCGAAAGATCTAGCTTTTTGATCTATATCTACTATTTGACCAGTACTATTTAAACTTTTAATTTTGATAAAATCTCCTATCTTAGGACTCCAAGAAATTTCTTTATTGATATTTGTTTGAGTTAAATGTTCCGTCTCAATCTCTTTAAGCCTAATTCCAATTAATCTAGAATCTTCTCCATTTGCATTTTGGTCTTTTAATTTCTTAATCAAATTAATAACCTCTTTTTTAGCTGCTCTAATATGTTTTGATAATTTTTGTCTTTCACTTTCTTGAATTTTTTCAGCATTAATTTTTTGAAATTCATAATTATTCTTTATTTCATCATGTAATATTTCGGTTCTAGCTATAAGTTCGGCAGCCTCTTCTGCCGAATTTTGTTGCTTTATCCTCTCATCTTCTAGCCCTTTAATAATATTATTTATATTTTCAACTTCTTTCGGTTTTAAATAATTAGCAGCTTCATTTAGTATTTTTTTATCAATCCCAATTCTCCTTGAAATTGATAAAGCATTGCTTCTTCCAGGTATTCCCCAATTCAGAGTATACTTTGGCTTGAAAGATTCTTCGTCAAAAGCAACTGAAACATTTTCGAATCTATTATCGCTATATTTTAAAGCTTTTATATCACCATAATGAGTTGTAGCTAGAGTGATATCAGATAGGGTTGCAAATTCTTTTAGTAACGCGATCGCAAGAGCGGTACCTTCAGCGGGATCAGTGCCAGATCCTATTTCATCTAATAAAACAACTGATAGTCCCTTTTTATTATTTAGAGATTCTAGGATATTTTTAATACGCAAAATATGCCCACTGAAAGTAGATAAATTTCCTTCCAAGGATTGATCATCACCAATATCCACAAATATATTTGGACAAAAAGGGATTATTGGATTTTTTATTGATGGGACAAATAATCCTGATCTAGCCATTAATAATGCTATTCCAAGACCTTTTAAAGCAACAGTTTTGCCTCCAGTATTAGGACCCGTGATAGCTACTACTTTAGTGTTTCTATTTATATGAAAATCTATGGATACTGGTTTGGGAGCTTCTTTTTTTTTATTTTCCCAAATTAAAAGAGGATGCGAAAAACCTATTAAATTAACTATTGGATTATTTTCAACAATTGGAGCATTACCTCCAATCCAATTTGAATATCTTGAACGTGTAAGAGCATGCTCAGTTCTCAATAGAATATCTGACATATCAATAAGGCTTTTATCATTATCACTAATAATTTGTGACCATTCTTTTAATAATTTAAATTCTTCTCCTGCTACTCTGGCTTCCATTGAAGCAATTTTATTACCCTTAAATACTATAGATTCTGGCTCCAAATATATGGTATTCCCAGATGCAGAAGAATCATGAATTATACCTTTGAATTTCTCCGCAAATTGTACTTTTATAGCTAAAACAGGTCTCCCATATCTATCACCAATAATAGTATCTTGAATATAATAAATATTTTTTTGAATAAATTTATCTACTAATATCCTTCTTTCTGATTTCTTTGATAATAAATCTTGCCTAAGGTTAGCTAATTTCTGACTAGCTCGATCGGAAATTCTACCATTTGATTCAATACCATTTTTTAAAATTTTTTCAATCTGATTGTGATCAATTAAACGATTTAAAAAAGAAGAAATAAAAGGTCTTTCCTCAAAATCTAAAAGTATTTTTTTTAAATCTTTTGCTGCAGATATTGTTTCTGCTATTTCTAATAATTCAGAAGAATTAATAACCCCTCCTTTTGAACAAATCTCAATATTTTTACTTATATCAAATACACCTGAAAAACTAATTGATTTATCTAAGGTCTTTTCTAAATCATTTATTTCGATAGTTTCTTGCAATAATCTTCTGGAAATTTCATATTCAGTAGGAATTTCAGACTCTAATATTGCATTTTCTCCCATTTTTGTAGAAGCAAAAGAGGAGAGCTGAGTTTTTAAATTTTCCCATTCTAAAAGATTTATAGATTCTTCTGAAAGTGATCTATGATCAGATGAATTTTTATAATGACTTTTCTTTATCATTCAATCTAAATAATCAAATATTTGATTCAATCCCACCAGGAGGAACATAAAGCATTTCAAGCCAGTTACCTTCGGTATCTTGCATATAAAAAGAAGCTGTTCCATCTCGATGTTCATGAATAGGTGCAACTTTCACTCCAAATTTTTTTAAATCTGAATAAATATTTTCCACTTCCTTTTTTTCTTCAAAATGAAATGCAAAATGTGGGCCAGCTGCTTTATAACTAGGCCCCAATAAAGCAAGTCCATCTTTTCCTTTCCCAGCCTCTAGATAGCACCAATCTTTATCATCCCAAATCAATTGCATGCCTAAGTTCAAATAAAAAGACTTGGCTCTATCGAGATTTTCTACTCTAAGTGCAATATGTCCAATTCTTTGAACACCTTTTGAACCTTGTAAAAACAAAACAATGAATACTACTTATTCAAGAATAAACAAATTTTTTGACTTTAATGAGTTTTTACTTCTCTTGCAACCATTTTGATGCATCACAAGCATGATAGGTAAGTATTAATTTAGCCCCTGCTCTTTTAAAACTAAGCAATGTTTCTAAAACAATATCCTTTTCATTAATCCAATTTTTCATAGCAGCAGCTTTTACCATGGAATATTCTCCACTCACGTTATAAGCAGCTATTGGTTTATTTGAAAAAGTACTCAGCCTATAAACTATGTCTAAATAAGACACCCCAGGTTTAACCATCAAAATATCTGCTCCCTCATATTGATCCAATGCCGATTCAATTAAAGCCTCCTTAGAATTAGCAGGGTCCATTTGATATGTTGATTTATTATCAGGAATTATTTTCCTATTATTCTCTTTCGGGGCAGAATCTAAAGCTGTTCTAAAAGGACCATAATAAGCAGATGAAAATTTTGCGGTATAGCTAATAATTCCCACATCGCTAAATCCCTCTATATCCAAAGCATTCCGAATAGCTCCAACTCTCCCATCCATCATGTCACTAGGACCAATAAAGTCTGCTCCTGCTTTTGCTTGGGTAATAGCCTGTTTTTTTAGAATCTCAATGGTTTCATCATTCAATATTCTTCCATTGTCATCAACCAAGCCATCATGACCATCACATGAATAGGGATCTAAGGCAACGTCAGTCATTATTGCCATCTCAGGTATCTCTTTTTTTAACACTCGAATAGCTTTTGGTATTAAACCAGCTTCATTGAAACACTCTGATCCGTCTTCTGTTTTTAAACTATCGTCAATTTTTGGAAAAAGTACAATACATCTAATACCTAATTCCCAGGCTCTAGAAACTTCCTTTACTAATCCATTCATGTCCCATCTATAAATACCAGGCATTGCAGATATTTCTTCTTGAAAGTCCTTTTCGTGAATAAACAATGGATATATAAAATCTGCAGGATGCAGATAGTTTTCTCTTACCATCTCTCTTATTGCGTCTGTCCTTCTTAATCTTCTTGGGCGAATGATCAAATTCATTTGAATATTTTGAAGTTATAAAGTAATTATTTAACTAATACGATAGTCTCTTGACTTCCATAAAAAATAACCAAAATCCTTTTTTGTTCAGGAAAATTAACCTAACATACTTAAAAAATTTTTTAAAAGTTGTTGATATATTTTTCACAAATTTAATTTTTTAACAAATTTTGGACATAAAGAGATAATATCTTCTAGTTAATGTATTTATTTAAGGAGATTTTCTTTGGAAATAATTAATGGATTTAATCTTAAGAATATAAGGGGTGATATTTTAGGAGGAATAACAGCTGCAGTAGTAGCTTTACCTCTTGCACTTGCTTTTGGAAACGCAGCCTTAGGACCTGGGGGTGCAATTTACGGTTTATATGGAGCAGTTGTTGTTGGTTTTTTAGCAGCTTTATTTGGGGGCACCCCCGCGCAAGTTAGTGGTCCAACTGGTCCAATGAGCGTGACAGTGGCAGGAGTTGTAGCAGGATTAGCAGCTGTTGGTGTACCTAGAGATCTTTCAGCAGGTCAAATTTTACCTTTAGTCATGGCTGCAGTAGTAATTGGCGGATTATTACAAATATTGTTTGGGATTTTAAAGCTTGGTAAATATATAACGCTTGTTCCATATTCTGTGGTCTCCGGATTCATGTCTGGAATAGGAGTGATAATCATTGCTCTTCAGATTGGTCCACTATTAGGAATAAGTACCCGAGGAGGCGTAGTCGAGTCTTTATCAACTGTTTTTTCTAATTTCCAACCGAATGGAGCTGCTATTGGTGTGGCAATAATGACATTAGGCATAGTATTTCTAACCCCTAGAAAAATTAGCCAATGGGTACCCTCCCCTCTTCTAGCCTTATTAATAGTCACCCCACTATCAATTTTAATTTTTGGCGATGGTGCATTAGACAGAATTGGTGAAATCCCTAGAGGAGTGCCATCTCTAAGTTTTCCAAGCTTTAATCAATACTTTCCTATCATTTTCAAAGCTGGCTTAGTTCTGGCAGTTCTTGGAGCTATTGACTCTTTACTGACCTCTCTAGTCGCAGATAATATTTCTCAAACAAGACATAATTCTGATAGAGAATTAATTGGCCAGGGAATAGGAAATGCTATAGCTGGACTATTTTCAGGTTTACCTGGAGCTGGGGCGACAATGAGAACTGTTATAAATGTTAAATCGGGAGGCTCTACTCCTATTTCAGGAATGGTTCATTCAGTAGTTCTATTAATAGTTTTAGTAGGTGCTGGACCATTAGCAGAGCAAATACCTACAGCTCTTTTAGCAGGCATTCTTATCAAAGTAGGTTTGGATATTATTGACTGGGGATTCTTGAGAAGAGCTCACAAATTATCTCTTAAAACTGCAGTTGTTATGTATGGTGTATTACTAATGACAGTTTTTTGGGATTTAATATGGGCAGTATTAGTTGGAGTATTTATTGCAAATATGCTAACTATTGATTCAATAACTGAAACGCAGTTAGAAGGAATGGATCAGGATAATCCTTTATCTAAGGATAATGAGCAAAGTAAAAATCTTTTACCCTCTGATGAAAAAGCTCTTCTTGATAGATGTTCTGGAGAAGTAATGTTATTTAGACTAAAAGGTCCACTAAGTTTTGGTGCAGCAAAAGGTATTACTGAGAGAATGATGTTAGTAAGAAACTATAAAATTTTAATCTTAGATATCACTGATGTCCCTAGAGTTGGAGTAACAGCTACACTTGCAATTGAAGATATGATGCAAGAAGCTAAAAATAATTCTAGAAAAGCATTTGTAGCTGGAGCAAATGAAAAAGTTAAAGAAAGATTATCCAAATTTGGGGTTGATGGAATAATTGAGACAAGGAAAGAAGCTTTAGAAGCTGCTTTAAATGAATTAGCCTAATAATTTATGGAAATAAATCCCATATTACAAAATGTATTAGCTCCTCCTGTACTGTTTTTCTTAATTGGAGCAATTTCTATATTTTTTAAATCGGACCTAGAAATACCTGCTCCTTTACCTAAACTTTTTTCTTTATACTTACTTTTGGCAATTGGTTTCAAAGGAGGAATTGAAATACAAAAAAGTGGTTTTACTGATCAGGTTTTACCAACATTAGGTGCAGCGATAATGATGTCGTTAATAATTCCACTGATTGGATTCTTTATCTTAAGATACAAGTTTGATGTTTTTAACTCAGCAGCTATTGCAGCTGCATATGGATCTATCAGCGCTGTAACTTTTATCTCAGCAGAAAGTTTCTTAGAGAGTCAAAGTATAGACTTCGATGGATTCATGGTCGGGGCTCTAGCTTTAATGGAGTCTCCGGCAATCATTGTAGGCTTATTATTAGTAAAAATTGCAGCTCCTAAAAATAGACCCAATTCAAGAAAAATGCATCTTAGCTCCATATTGCATGAGTCTCTTTTAAATGGGTCAGTTTATTTATTACTATCAAGTTTAATTGTTGGTTTTCTTACGGCTTTCAGTAATCCCGCAGCAATTTCAAAAATGGAACCTTTTACTGGACAACTTTTTTATGGAGCAGAATGTTTTTTCCTTTTAGACATGGGAATAGTTGCAGCTCAAAGATTACCAAGGTTAAAGAATGCGGGTTCATATTTAATTGGATTTGCAATCTTCATGCCATTATTTAATGCATGTATAGGTGTTTTCGTTGCAAGATTTTTATCTCTAGGACATGGAAATGCACTTTTATTTGTGGTTTTATGTGCAAGTGCCTCGTATTTAGCTGTACCGGCAGCAATGAGGATGACTGTCCCAGAAGCACGATCAAGTTACTATATATCTACGACATTAGGTTTGACTTTTCCGTTCAATATAGTTATAGGCATCCCCATCTATATGAGTTTAGTAAATAAAATTATCCCACTTGCCCCGTTGTAAAAAATGAAAAGATTAGATTTAATTTTTAGTGAAAGAGAGCTTGATGCAATTATCAATACATTAGAGAAAGCCAATGTCCCAGGATATACAGTAATGAAACATGCAACTGGGAGAGGTCCAGAAAGAGTTGTTACTGAAGATATGGAATTTACTGGGTTAGGCTCAAATGCTCATGTGATAGTTTTCTGTGAGCAAGAATTAATTGATCAAATGCGTGACAATATTAAGTCTGATCTAAGTTATTACGGTGGAGTAGCTTATATCTCAGAAGCAACGCCTTTATGAAACTAATTATTTTATAAACTCTTCAAGAGTGTATCCAATCTACTCTTATATTTTTTCTACTATTTAGATATCGATCAATAGACATGGCTGCTATACATCCATCTGATGCTGCGACAACCGCCTGTTTGAAAGGTGTATTTCTTATATCACCAATAGCCCAGACACCATCAGAATTGGTAGACATAAAATCATCAACAATGACTCCTCCATCTTCCTTTAAAGCAATTTGATCTCCTAAAAAATCAGTGATTGGCTTCGAACCACTCATGTATACAAAGACTCCATCTAAATCAAGTTTAATAGGCCCCTCTTTTTGTTTATTCTTAACAACAACCCCATTAACTCCCATATCATTTCCTTTTATTTCTAATAATCTCGTTCTACTCCAATGTTTAATATTAGAGCTATCCATTAATTCCATAGCTTCCTCATTATCTGATTTCGGATCACTAGATGTAATCCAATGTACCGTTGAAGCAAATTTAGTAAGAACAGTAGCTTCCTCAATTGCTTCTTTATTAGCACCAACAACTGCAACTTCTCTATTTTTATAAAAAGCACCATCACATGTAGCACAATAACTTACACCCTTTCCTAAGAAATCAGCTTCTCCTTTAAAAGAAGCAGGTCTCCCCATAGCCCCACTTGCAAGTACGAGCGCTTTAGCTTTAAAAGTTCCTTCAGGTGTATAAACAGTCTTCCAATCTTCTGCTACATCAATACCAAAAACTTGAGCTCTTCTATAGTCAGTTCCATATTGAACAGCTTGTTCTCTCATTAATGTAAGCAATTTTTCGCCACTAATATCTACTGGCACTCCTGGATAATTTGCAATTTGGTGAGTTATTGCTAAAGCTCCAACAGATGGATTTTTATCTATTATGACAGTGTTTAAGTTAGAACGAGATGTATATAATGCACAAGTACATCCAGCTGGACCGCCTCCAATAATAGCAACATCTGTCTCAATAATTTCCAATTTAATAAAACTCCTTTTAATCAATAATTAGTTGAGTTTTTGGGTAGAAAAACATACTATTAAAATTTCTAACCTTTTAACATAAATATAAGTTAAGAGATAAAAAAGAAAAAAGCATAATATAGATACAAACTTACATAGGAAAAATAAGAATAGATAAATTAAAAAGGAAACCAATTAACAGATTTGTTCTTAATTGATCTATGATTAGATAAATGAAAGTTGTGAATTGCTTAAAGGCTTTAAATATTATTTATGACGAATTCTGATTATCTTTTAAAAGCAGCTATTAAAAAGGTAACTGAAAAATTAAACAAAATACTCGTAGAAAAAATTGAAGAAGCTTCAAATATTGCTCAAGATGTCCCAGAAAAAATTAAAAAAGAATTTGACACGCTAAAAGAGGCAATTATTGAAGAAGCTGCAAGAATGGAAAATGAAGTAAGTAAGAGTAGAAATGCTGATACTTCAGAATCTAATCAAGATCCATACTTAAGTAATGTTCTAAAAGAAATAGAAGATATTAAATTAAAAATAGATCACTTTAATAGAAAAATGAATAATACAATTTAATGAGTAATAATAAATTAAAAAATCGAATAAAGAAAATCAAAAGAGGATTTCTTATTTGGAGAATACTTATTTTACTTTTGGTTAATTTATGGCTAGACAATTTAATATTTAAAATTTTTCAAACTAATAGAGATAAAAAAAATAAAGTTCAAATAAAAAGAGCTAAGTGGTTTACTAATCAATTAATTGAACTTGGTTCTGCTTTTATCAAAATTGGTCAGCTATTATCTGCGAGGCCTGATTTAATTCCGAATACTTGGATACAAGAATTATCAAAGTTACAAGATCAAGTTCCTCAGTTCTCATATACGAAAGTTGAAGAAATTATCCAAAAAGAATTAGGACATAAGTTCTCAGAAATCAACCAAATTACTTCTACTCCAATTGGATCAGCTTCGTTAGCTCAGGTTCATAAAGCAACTTTAAAAGATGGGAAAGAAGTTGTATTTAAGGTTCAAAGACCCAATCTAAAGAATTTATTTAAAATCGATTTGAACATAATGCAACAAATTGCTTTCATAATCCAAAAGAATAAGAACTGGAGTCGAGGAAGGAATTGGGTTGCAATAGCAAAAGAGTGTAGAAAAGTTCTTATGAAAGAACTAGATTTTAAATGTGAAGCTCAATATGCCGCAAGATTTAGGCAGCAATTTCTTGATGATGAGAATGTAGAAGTTCCTGAGGTAATTTGGAACTTGAGCACTGAAAAAGTTCTTTGTTTAAGTTATTTAGAAGGTACAAAAATAAGTGATGTTGAAAAATTAAAATCTAAGAATATTGACTTATCAAAGATTGCAGAAATAGGTGCAGTTAGCTATTTAAAACAGCTCGTAAATTATGGTTTTTTTCATGCTGATCCTCATCCAGGTAATTTAGCCGTTTCAAATGCAGGCAAATTAATCTTTTATGATTTTGGGATGATGGGCAATATTTCAAATAGTCTACAAGCAAGCTTAGGATCTATGGTTCAATCTGCTGCATTAAGAGATGCATCATCACTAGTAACTCAACTCCAGCAAGCGGGCTTGATTTCTAAAAATATAGATGTAGGTCCAGTTAGAAGATTAGTTAGATTAATGCTGAAAGAAGCTTTAACTCCACCATTCAGCCCAAATATTATTGAAAAACTATCTGGGGACTTATACGAACTTGTTTATGAGACTCCTTTTCAGCTACCAGTTGATTTAATATTTGTAATGAGAGCACTATCAACTTTTGAAGGTGTTGGTAGAATGTTAGATCCAGGGTTTAACCTTGTATCAATAACTAAGCCTTATCTAATTGATTTAATGACTTCTAACAATCAAACACCAAATGATTTAATTAACCAATTTGGTAGGCAAGTAGGAGAGTTAGGTTCAAAGGCTGTAGGTATCCCAAAAAGAATTGATGAGAGTTTAGAGAGATTAGAACAGGGTGATTTACAACTTCAAATAAGGATGGGCGAGTCTGATAGGCAATTTAAGAAAATGTTTACTGCGCAAAAATCATTAGGTCATTCTATTCTTATAGGAAGCTTAACCATAGCATCAGCTTTACTAGTAACTAATAACCAAAATAATTTTGCGGTCTTACCTTTAATTTTTGCAGCACCAATAAGTATTGATTGGATTAAGTGTCAATTAAGTATGAGAAAAGGTTCAAGAATAGAAAAGCTGAAGCAATAAAAACTATATATTTTTTGGACCTAATCCTAAATCACCAGCAAATCTAGCTTGATCCCCCAACTCTTCCTCAATCCTTAAGAGCCTATTGTACTTAGCAATTCTTTCACTTCTGCTCAAAGAGCCAGTTTTAATTTGCCCAGCTCTCGTTGCCACGGATAAATCGGCAATCGTTGTATCTTCTGTTTCGCCGCTTCTATGACTGATAACACTTGTAAAACCTGCACTTTTAGCTAGATCCATAGCTTCCAGAGTTTCCGTTAATGTGCCAATTTGATTTACCTTTATTAATATTGAATTTGCTGATTTTTCTAATATTCCTTGTCTTAACCTTTCAGTATTAGTAACGAATAAATCATCACCTACTAACTGCACTTTATTTCCAATCTCTTTATTTAAGGCTGACCAACCCTCCCAATCATCTTCTGCTAGTCCATCCTCTATAGAAACTATTGGATAATTTGAAACTAAATTTGAAAGATAAGAAATCATTTGAGAGCTAGTTAAACTTTTACCTTCATATTTATATAATCCATCTTTATAAAATTCAGTGCTAGCTACGTCTAATGCTAACGATACCTGTTCACCAGGAATAAAACCTGCTTTCTGAATAGCCTCTAAAAGCAAATCTCCTGCTGCTTCACTAGATGATAATTCTGGAGCAAAACCACCTTCGTCTCCAACAGCGGTAGATAAACCTTTTTTAGCAAGTAAAGATTTGAGTGAATGAAATATTTCAGTTCCCATTCTTAATGATTCGCTAAAAGTTTTCACCCCATGAGGGACAAGCATAAATTCTTGGCAATCAAGACCATTAGGTGCATGAGCCCCACCATTAATTACATTCATCAGTGGTACAGGGAGAAGATTAGATAATGGATCGCCAAGATACCTATATAACGGTATATCCAAAGCATTTGATGCAGCTCTAGCGTTGGCTAGACTCACTGCAAGAATTGAGTTAGCGCCCAAACTTGATTTATTAGGAGTTCCATCAATTTCAATCATTAAGTTATCAACACTTGTTTGATCTAAAGCTGATAGTCCACATAAAGCAGGAGAAATTGTCTCATGAATTTTGTTAACCGCATTTAAAACACCTTTTCCCATATATTTTGTTCCACCATCTCTTAATTCATGTGCTTCATGAGCGCCAGTACTCGCTCCGCTAGGAACTATTGCTCTGCCAACAGCACCACATTCCAAAAATACTTCAGCCTCTACAGTGGGGTTCCCTCTTGAATCAAGCACTTGCCTAGCTTCAATAGTGTCAATAAGGAAATCAATAGTTTCTTTCACAATTTAATTAATACTATTTAAATCCTATAAATAGCTGAAGTATTTGGCTAATATCTGAAATATAAAGAAGATAATCAAATAATTTTTTTTGATTTCAAAACAAGTGCTTAAACCCTTTACCAATTATCTAGTAATCATGAAAATTTTCCAACCAAACTAAAAAATCTCTTTATTAAATAAAAATTTTTTTAAATAAAACCTATAATTATACAAAATTCTAAATGATCATTAAGTTATTCTTAATTAAAATAAAAATAAATTACCAAGCATAAATTTTATATAGTTTATGAGAGAAACTCTTACCTCAAATCCAGAACTTTTTAGTGATATAAGTTGGAATCTTCTTTTATTGGGAGAAGAAACTGCAAAAAAATGGGATCATAGTGAATTTAATATTGAACACATTATTCATACTTTATTCACCTCAAGTGAATTTTTTTCATTTATAGAAAAGTTATCAATAGATCAAAATACAGTTCTAGACATAACTGAAGAATTTTTAGAAGAAACCCCAATAAATGATTCAGATATTTTTACTATTGGTGAAGAGCTCGAAATTTTATTAGACAATGCGAATCAAATAAAAACACAGTGGGGTTCAAAATTAATAGAGATTCCTCATTTATTAATTGCTTTAGGCCGTGATTCAAGAATAGGAAATTATGTTTTTCAAGAGGGAGACCTCTCAGTAGAACAATTAGAAGAAGAATTAAAATTTTCCCCAAATATTATTCAAAGACAAATTTATATAGAAAATAAAAAAAATATATCTGATGAAGATAATATTTTAATAAATAAATCTATCGATGAAAGTGATAAGGAGGAGCTAATAAAGGAATCAAAAGCCATCATCCCTTCACCGAAAAGTAATCTTATAATTAAAAACAAGCAAAAAACTGAAGAGGATGTACTTTCTCTTTACGGAAAAGATTTAACAGAATCTGCTGAGAAAGGTCTGCTAGACCCAGTAATAGGGAGGGGGGATGAAATTAATAACTTAATGAGAGTTTTATCTCGACGAAGTAAAAACAATCCAATCCTCATTGGTCATCCAGGCGTTGGCAAAACTTCTATTGCCAAATTACTTGCTCAATTGATAGTAGAAAAAAAAGTTCCTGATTTGTTAAAAAACTCAAAAATTATTTCTCTTGACTTGGGAGCATTAGTTTCTGGAACAAAATTTAGAGGTCAATTAGAAGAAAGACTAAGCTTAATACTTAATGAAATTAAAGACTCTAATCAAGGCATTATTTTATTTATTGATGAAATTCATACAATAATCACTTCTGATAGAACTACAACAGATATAAGCAACATTTTAAAACCTTTACTTACCGAAGGTGAGCTCAGATGCATAGGAACAACAACACCTGAAAAATTTCGCGAAAGTATTGAAAAAGATCAGTCATTAAATAATTGTTTTCAAAAGATATTAGTTAATGAACCATCAGTTGAATTAAGTGCGAAAATTTTACAGGGTATAAAAAAGAAATATGAATTACATCATGGCATTAGAATTACAGAAGAAGCAATTAACTGTTCTGCGAGACTTGCAGATAGATATATAAGTGATAAGTGCCTTCCAGATAAAGCAATAGATTTGATAGATGAAGCAGCAGCCCAATTAAAAATCGAATCTAATATAAAACCCCAAACAATTATCGATGAAGAAAAAAAAATCGATAATATTGAAATTAAGTTAAAAAATATCTTCCCCGAAAATATCGAAGAAAGAGAAAAATTATTAGAAAGCAAAGAATTATCTATAAAGAAATTGAATGAAATTACTAATGATTGGAACAATGATCGAGAAAAAATGGAACAATTAACTTTTTTGTTAAAAGAAGAAAATAGGCTAATTCTGAAAATCGAAGAATTAAGCATTCATAGTGACGAAATAGATAATTTTGATAACCTAAATAATCTAGAAGCAGAACTGAATGAAGTTGAATGTGAAATAAAAAATGTTGAGATAAGTTGCCAGAAACTTCAAAGAAATAGAAAATATAATTTGAAATATCAAGTTGAACCTGATGATATTGCTGATGTTATTTCAAAAATAACTGGAATTCCTATTGCCAAAGTAGTTTCAAATGAAAGAAAAAAATTAGTTAACTTGGAGTTAGAAATAAGTGAAAAAGTTATTGGACAAGAAAAAGCTATAGAAGCTGTTTCTTCTGCGATACGAAGAGCGAGAGTTGGAATGAAGAATCCTAAAAGACCAATTGGATCATTCTTATTTATGGGTCCGACAGGAGTTGGTAAGACAGAATTAGCAAAATCTTTGGCATCATCATTATTTGATGAAGAAGAAGCTTTATTAAGGCTGGATATGAGTGAATATATGGAGAAAAACGCTGTCGCAAGACTGTTAGGAGCTCCTCCAGGTTATGTTGGATACGAAGAGGGAGGACAATTAACTGAAGCAGTTAGGAGAAAACCTTATTCTGTAATTCTCCTTGATGAGATCGAAAAAGCGCATTCAGAAGTTTTCAATATCCTCCTACAAGTTTTAGATGAAGGGAGATTAACGGATTCTCAAGGAAGAACTGTTGACTTCAAAAATACAGTCATAATAATGACTAGCAATTTAGCTGGAAAAATAATATTAAAAGATTCAAAAATAGTTCCGAATCAAAAAGAAAATTCCGAATTAAGAAAACAAACTTTACAAGATTCTATTAATAAATCATTATCCTCTATTTTTAGACCCGAATTTTTAAACAGAATCGATGAAATAGTAAAGTTTGATACCCTATCAATTGATCAACTACAAAAAATAATTCTTTTACAAATAGAAGATTTAAAAAAATTATTACTTGAACAGGGGATAAAAATTAATATTGATCAAAGAGTTATACAAAAGATTGCTAATGATTCCTATCAGCCTGAATATGGAGCTAGACCCTTAGGAAGAGAACTTAGAAGACAAATAGAAAATCCACTAGCATCAAAACTATTAGAAGATAATTTTAAAAATAAAAAAAATATATCTGTAAAAATTAGCTCTTCAAAAAAAGATGAGATTTTGTTTAAACCTAGCTGATGAGTAAAACGATAAGCTAAAATGATTCTAAGTTTTTTAAGCTTAAACTAAATTAAAATTTTGTGACAAGTCCTACTAATCAAGAACCTCTTAAAAAAGAGCCTTCTGAAAGAAAAGAACCGAAGAAACAGAAGAATTTTTTAACTTCTACATTCGATGAACTCAAACTAGTTGTTTGGCCTAACAAACAACAGTTATTTAGCGAATCTATTGCTGTTATCATTATGGTATCTTTTTCAGCTGCAGCAATTGCATCTGTGAGTAGGTTTTATGGATGGGCTGCATCACAAATTTTCCGTTAAATTAAAAATTTTTAAATATAGCTTCAATCCTATAATTTTAAAAAATCATTTATCCAGTTTCCAAAGAAAGAAAAATGAGTAATGAATTGACAACAAACCTGAGTTCTCAAAAGGCTAATACTAGTATTGCTAGATGGTATGCGGTTCAAGTTGCATCAAGCTGTGAAAAGAAAGTAAAAGCCACTCTCGAGCAAAGGTCTGTAACTTTAGGTGTTAATAATAGAATTATAGAGATTGAGATACCTCAAACTCCAGGTATTAAACTTAAGAAAGATGGTTCCAGACAAACTACAGAGGAAAAAGTTTTCCCTGGTTACGTATTGGTTAGGATGATTCTGGATGAAGATACAATGATGGCTGTAAAAAGTACTCCCAATGTTATTAATTTTGTTGGAGCGGAAGATGGGAGAGGCAGCGGTAGATCACGAGGACATATTAAACCTCGCCCCTTATCCAGGCAAGAGGTAAATAGAATATTTAAGCGCGCCTCGGAGAAGAAAGCTGTAATAAAATTAGATCTTAAGGAAAAAGATAGAATTATCGTTACTAGTGGACCTTTTAAAGATTTCCAGGGTGAAGTTATAGAAGTTTCGGGTGAAAGAAATAAATTAAAAGCATTACTTTCAATATTTGGGCGCGAAACTCCTGTAGAATTAGAATTCTCCCAAATCAATAAACAAAATTAATTATTATTTCTGTTTATCGAGTAAAATAATCATTTTAACCTCCGTTTAAATTCAAGAATCTAATGGCAAAAAAAATTGTTGCGGTTATCAAACTAGCACTTCAAGCTGGCAAAGCAAATCCAGCCCCACCAGTGGGTCCTGCTTTAGGTCAACACGGTGTAAATATCATGGCATTTTGCAAAGAATATAATGCAAGAACACAAGATAAAGCAGGTTTTGTTATACCTGTTGAAATTTCAGTTTTTGAAGATAGAAGCTTTACCTTTATAACTAAAACTCCACCTGCTTCAGTCTTAATAACTAAAGCCGCTGGAATAGAAAAAGGAGCTGGTGAGTCTTCCAAAGGATCTGTTGGCAATATAAGTAAATCTCAATTAGAGGAGATAGCCAAAACAAAGCTTCCTGATTTAAACTGTTCTAGTATTGAATCAGCCATGAAGGTAATTGAAGGAACTGCTCGAAACATGGGTGTTTCTATTACAGAATAAATTCAATCCCAAACATTCACTTTTTAGGGGAGGTTAATTATTTAACCGTTTGAACCCAAATATATTATGAAAAAACTTTCAAAAAGAATGACGGCTCTATCAACAAAGATAGAAGAACGCACGTATGCTCCCCTTGAAGCCTTAGGTATTGTCAAGGAAAATGCAAACGCTAAATTTGATGAGACTATTGAAGCCCATATTCGGTTAGGAATTGATCCTAAATATACAGATCAACAGCTAAGAACAACCGTAGCTCTACCCAATGGAACTGGCCAAAGTATTAAAATCGCTGTTATAACAAGTGGTGAAAATGTAGCAAAAGCCAAATCTGCAGGTGCAGATCTATTTGGAGAAGAGGATCTTGTAGAAAGCATTAATAAAGGCAATATGGATTTTGATTTGCTTATTGCGACTCCTGATATGATGCCAAAAGTAGCAAAACTTGGAAGAGTTTTAGGTCCAAGGGGGTTAATGCCAAATCCTAAAGCTGGTACTGTAACTGGTGATATAGCTAGTGCAATAAAAGAATTTAAAGCGGGCAAACTAGAATTTAGAGCAGATAAAGCTGGCATTGTGCATGTTCGCTTTGGGAAAGCTAGTTTTACCGAAAATGCCTTATTTGAAAACTTAAAGACATTACAAGAATCTATTGATAAAAATAAGCCTAGTGGTGCGAAGGGTAAGTATTGGAGAAGTTTTTATGTAACTTCAACTATGGGACCTTCAGTTCAAGTCGACATAAATGCTTTGCAAGATTATCAGCCTGAAAGTTAACGCTCTGTAGTATAATTTTAAAGCAATAATACGGCCAAAGAAAGTAGGTTGATTTAGTTCCGGCTAAATCTTTAAATCCTGCCGAGGTTTCGTCTTAATTATTTTCTTTTTGGATCTAATAAGTGCGGCCTCTTTCATAAATGGACTTTGCCGCATTTCCTGCTCTTCCTAAATTACGATCCAAAAACAACAATGGGCCGAACAATAGAGAATAAGCAAAAAATCGTCACAGAAATAAAATCTCTGTTAGATGATTCGGAAATGGCTGTAGTTCTTGACTATAAAGGTTTAACTATCAAGGAGATGTCTGATTTGCGATCAAGATTGCAAACAAATAATGGCATTTGCAAAGTTACTAAAAACTCATTAATGCGTAAAGCAATTGATGGTAATAGTAGTTGGACTGATCTTGAATCTTTACTAACAGGGACTAATGCTTTTGTTTTAATCAAAGAAGATGTTGGAGGCGCTGTAAAAGCAATTCAATCTTTTCAGAAAGAGACAAAAAAATCCGAAACCAAAGGAGCTTTATTCGAGGGTAGACTTCTCAGTGAATCTGAAATAAAAGAGATCGCAAGTCTACCTTCGAAAGAGGTATTAATGGCAAAAATTGCCGGCGCCTTAAATGGTGTTGCTACAAAAATTGCTATTTCTATCAATGAAGTGCCTTCTGGACTTGCTAGATCACTTAAACAACATTCTGAAAAATCAGAATCTTAAACTTCAAAATTAATTATCTATTAAGAAAATGACTGCAAAAACTGAAGAAATTCTCGAATCATTGAAATCCCTCTCACTTTTAGAAGCATCTGAGCTTGTTAAACAAATTGAAGAGGCATTTGGTGTCTCTGCAGCTGCATCAGCTGGTGTAGTAATGGCAGCTCCAGGAGGTGGTGGTGGAGATGGAGGCGGCGAAGCAGCTGAAGAGAAAACTGAATTCGATGTAATTCTAGAAAGCTTCGACGCAGCGGCTAAAATCAAAGTCCTTAAAGTTGTAAGAAATGCTACTGGTCTTGGTCTCGGCGATGCAAAAGCACTTGTTGAATCCGCACCAAAGACAGTTAAAGAAGGTATTGCGAAAGCAGATGCTGAGACTTTAAAGAAAGAGATTGAAGAAGCTGGCGGTAAAGTTACACTAAAATAGAGAAAAAATTTTTCTAGCCGATATATCCAATATCGGCTTTAAAATCATGAATAGTCAACAAAATATTGCAATTGAAGCTGCAACAGATGGTGCTTGCAGTGGAAATCCCGGTCCAGGTGGATGGGGAGGATTAATAATTTTTAATGATAATAGTGAAATAGAAATTGGTGGTTCAGAGGAAAATACAACTAACAACAGGATGGAACTGACTGCAGCTATTAAAACACTCGAAAAGTTAAAAAATTTTCAATTAAAAGAAAACTTTAAATTAAGAACAGATAGTAAATATGTTATTGAGGGCTATACAAAATGGATCATCAATTGGAAAAGAAATGGATGGAAAACAAGTGCAGGTAAATCTGTTCAAAATTTGGATTTATGGCAAAAAATAGATGATTTAAGAATTAAAGGCCTAGTGATGGAATTCGTAAAAGGTCATAGTGGGGATAAACAGAATGAAAGAGTAGATTTAATTGCTACAAGTTATAGCAAAGGGATACCTTTAGTTGGTGAAGTCAAAAAATCATTTGAAGCAATAGACTTTTCAAAGAAAAAAGAACCTAATGAAATTCAAAAATTATTTTCCAAAAATGAATTACTTGAAAAATTTGCTGAAAAAAAATATTTTTTAAATTCTAGTGAATTGAATGAATTACTTGGAGAAGAAAGTTATATACTCGTTCAAAAATATGAATTGTTTAAATGGCGTAATTGGAGATTGATTCCTAAAAATCAAAAATATTGGATAATAGAGAATATTAATACTTAATCTTTAATATTTTATGATTAATCAGAAAGAGATGTTTAATAATATTTATAAGAACTTGGTAACTCCTATCCTTAAAAAAGACGTCGGGATAGATGCAGAATACCTTACAAACTTCTCCTTAAGTCTTCTTACTTTTAGTTCAAAAAACAGAAATTGGCCCTTAATTTCAAGAATAATAAAAAGTTTGAATCAAGAATTTTGCGTTGTTGATAAAAGATTACATCAAAAAATATGTGGGATAGATTTTTGTAATCCAGTTGGTTTAGCAGCAGGTTTTGATAAAAATGGAAATGCTGCAAATATTTGGAAGGATTTTGGATTTGGTTTTGCTGAAATTGGTACAGTTACTAAATTCGCTCAATCTGGTAATCCTAAACCAAGATTATTTAGATTAGCTAAGGAGCAGGCAGCATTAAATAGAATGGGATTTAATAATAATGGTGCCGAAAATCTTGTTAAAAACTTTTTAAAGCAAAATGTTGATTTAAAAAAACATAGAAAAAATAATTGTTTGGGCATAAATTTTGGGAAATCTAAAATTACAAGCTTATCCAAAGCTACAGAAGATTATTTAACTTCTTTAAAACTTTTGATTCCTTATTGTGATTACGCAGTTATAAATGTAAGTTCACCTAATACTCAAGGACTTAGAAAGTTACAAGATCCTATACTTCTTAAAGAACTGCTTAGAGAAGTCAAAAATTTAGGTAATTGTCCTCCTTTATTTGTGAAAATCGCACCAGATTTAAGTTATAAAGATATTGAAGATATATGCCAATTAATAATTGACGAAAATATTGATGGAATAATTGCTACTAATACTAGTCTAGATAGATTAGGTCTTGAACAAAGAAAGATAAAGCAAACAGGGCTATTACTTTCTGAGGAAAATGGAGGATTAAGTGGCAAACCACTTCAAAGAAAAGCAAATCAAATAATTAGTCATATACATAATATTGATAAAAATATTAATTTAATTGGAGTGGGTGGAATTGATAGCCCAGAATCTGCTTGGGAACGCATATGTTCTGGAGCATCTTTAGTGCAAATATATACTGGATGGATATATAACGGTCCACAATTAGTCCCTAATATTCTTAACGGAATCATAAAGCAAATTAATATTCACCAATTATCAAATGTGAAAGAAGCTATTGGATCAAACTTAGAATGGATTGAATAAAACCTAAAATAATTAATGAATAAATTCAATACCAATAATTTGAATGATCAAGATATGAAAAATATAAACTTCAAGCATGGAGGCAATATATTAACTAAAGCAAAAAAATTAAATTTATTACCATCTAAAATAATTGATTCAAGTGCCTCACTAGTACCTTTCGAACCCCCAAAGCTGATATTAGATGTTTTAATTTCAGAAATTAAAACTCTAGGATTTCGATATTATCCTGAAAGAAATCTAAATAGTTTGAGAGAAATAATTGGAGAATTTCATCAAATAAATCCCGATAATATATTGCCAGGTAATGGAGCTTCTGAATTAATAACTTGGGCAGGTTATGAAGCTTCCAAATCTGGATCAAGTTGTATACCAAGTCCAGGCTTCGTAGATTATGAAAGATCACTAAATTGCTGGAACGCTAGCTTCGATTATTCGGAATTGCCAAAGAATTGGAGTAATAGTTTTCCTCAACCCTTTCCAATTAAACCGATTTGTGATGTTCTTTGGATCACCAACCCACATAACCCTACGGGTCAATTATGGGATAAAAAATCTTTAGAAATTATTCTAAAAAAATATAAACTAGTTATTTGTGATGAAGCTTTCTTAGCCATTACACCTAATGGTGAGAAAGAATCTTTAATTCCACTCACTAAAATATATGATAATTTATTAGTTATTAGGAGTTTGACCAAACTCTTTAATATTGCAGGTTTAAGATTAGGTTATATTATTGGCTCATCTGAAAAACTTAAGAAATGGAATATAAAAAGAGACCCTTGGCCATTAAATTCATTTGCTATAAAAGCTGGAATAGAACTATTAAGTAATAAAATTCTTTATGAGGAATGGACATCAAAGATTCATGACTGGGTAAATACTGAGAAAAATTGGGTTTCTAATGAATTATCGAAAATAAAAAATCTTAAAGTACATAACTCTTCAACTAACTTTTTTTTAATAGAAAGTAAATTCTCCTTGTCTTTAAATATTCATTATTTAGAAAAAAAAGGTATATTAATTAGAGAATGCAACTCATTTAGATTTCTTAATGAAAAATGGGCAAGAATAAGTTTACAGACTAGAAAAAATAATAAAATTTTATGTAGAGAAATTCAAAATTCTTTTAAAAAATAGCTTATTAATTTTTTAATCTCATTTGTAGATTTTAAGGTATCAAGATTTTTTATATTTTCTTTCATTGAATCTAAAATTTCATATTTAGGTTTTCCTTTTTTTAATTTAAATTTTAAAATCCTTTTCAAAGTTTCTTCAAAAAATAACTTTGATATTTGATTTTGATTCATTAAAATTGCACCCCCTATTGAAGAGAGAATCATTGCATTTTTTTCTTGGTGATTATTTTTTGAATTAGGGTATGGAATTAAAATTGATGGTTTTCCTGTTTGTATGAGTTCATTTATTGTTCCTGATCCTGATCTTGATATAACGAGTTCACAGTTTTGCATCAAAGATGCAATTTGATTAGTAAATTTCTTTTGAACATAATTGTTAGATTTTAATTTTACCAAATTTTTAGGATTATTTTCACCAATAATATGAACTATACGAAAATTTTGTTTTATTAAAAAATCAATAGATGCATAGAAAATTTCATTAATCTTCTTTGCACCTTGACTTCCTCCCATAACAATCAGAAGAGGACCCTTTCCTCTAGGAACCCATTTTGGTAAAGGATTAATTTTATAAAACTGCTCCCTAAGTGGAGTTCCAGTGAAAATTGTTCTGCAATTTTTTAAATAAAAATTTGTATCTTTAAAACCCAGAAGAACAAATTCACATAGAAAACCAAAATATTTTGTAACCGTTCCCGGTATTAAATTTGATTCATGAAGGATAACAGGTATTTTAAGCAACTTTGCTGCAAGAATTGTCGGTGCTGAAATGTATCCACCAGTAGTAAATACTAAATTAATTTTTTTTTCTTTAAGGATTTTAATAATATTAAAAATTGAAAATAAAATTTTTAGATATTGAATTACTCTAAAAATATTTTTTTTTGGTGTCTCCAAATTCAAAGTCAAAAGATTATATTTTCTAGGTACAAATTCAGAATCTAGTCTTTTTGTAACTCCTAGCCAATGAATATCCCAATCTTTTTCAACCTTTTTAGATACTGCTATAGCAGGAAAGATATGACCTCCTGTTCCACTTGCCGCTATTAATAAATTATTTCTTTTTTTAGACATTAAAAATTTAATAAGTAAGATAAAATTATGAAAATGTTCAATTTAAAGTTTTTTTCAAAATTAGGATTATTTATATATTTATTTATTTATCTCATTTCCCCAAAATTAGCAATCACCCAAAATACAAACGTTGATATAAGAAAAAATCTTGAAAATGCATTAAATACTCGAAACCTAAAATTTATAAAAAACATTTTTAAAGAAGATGAAAACTTTAAAATTCAAGAACAATTTAAGGAAATAATCAAAGATTTCCCTAATTCAACATGGCAAATTAAAAGATTAAATGGAGAAAACTCTAAAGAAAAAATATTTAATATCAAAGTTAATGGAAATAAAATAGTTAATGGGGAAATATACTTTCTTGAATCTAATTTTAAGTATCTGTTTTCCATTCAAAACGACAAAATAAATAATGGAAATATAAAAAATTTATTAACTACTATTAGAAATGATCAAAACAAAATAGATATTATTTTTAAAATCCCTGAGAAAGTTCTTACTGGTACAAAATATGATATTGATATTATTCTAAATGAACCACTTGGTGATGTAATTATAGCTGGAGGAATAATATCGCATCAGGATGATTCTTATTTAAAACAAGAAATCAATATTGAGCCTTTAGCCTCTGGAGGCATTTTTAAAACGACTAGAGCATCATCCAAACCAGCTAGACAAATATGGTCCGGTATTATCGCTCATCCACAAGGAACTATTTCTTTCACTAAAAGCGTTGAAATTGTTGAAAAAATATAATTTAAGCGTCTTTTAAAGCTGCTACTCCAGGTAAAGTTTTACCTTCTAAAAGTTCTAGACTAGCCCCTCCACCCGTAGATATATGTGACATTTTTTCAGCCAAGCCAGCTTTTTCCACTGCAGCGACAGAATCTCCCCCTCCAATAATTGTACAAACCTCAGAGAAAGAACTTAAATCTGCCAGGGTTGTTGCTATTGCATTTGTGCCTTCAGCAAATTTATCAAATTCAAAAACACCCATTGGGCCATTCCAAATAATTGTTTTGCATTCGGCAAGAGCATTTTGAAAAACCTTGATTGATTGCGGCCCAATGTCTAGGCCCATCCAATCACCACTTATTGAATCTATTTGAGACACTTTACTTTCTGCATCAGGAGAAAACTCATTTGCAAGTAATACATCAGTTGGTAATAGAAGCTCTACCCCTTTAGTTTTTGCTTTTGCCTCTAAATTTCTTGCTAGTTCAAGTTTATCTTCCTCAACAAGACTGTTCCCAACATCTAATCCTCTGGCCTTGTAAAAAGTAAAAATCATACCTCCCCCAATAATAATTTTGTCACACTTATCTAAAAGAGAATCCAAAACTCCAATTTTGCTACTTACTTTAGAACCTCCTACTATTGCTGCAAGAGGACGTTTTGGAGCATCAATTGCGCCCTGTAAATATTTCAACTCTTTTTCTAACAAAAATCCTGCAACAGCTGGCTCTAGAAATTGTGTAACTCCTTGAGTTGAAGCATGAGCTCTATGCGCAGCTCCAAAAGCATCGTTAACATACATATCTGCATGAGAAGCTAAATTTTTAGCGAAATCTAAATCGTTTTTTTCTTCTTCTTCATAAAATCGAACATTTTCTAGTAATAAAACATCGCCGTTTTTTAAACTATTAGATTTAGCTAGAGCCTCTTCACCAATACAGCTTTCAGTAAGATTAATTTTTTGTTCCAATATATCGCTTAATCTGGCAGCAACTGGGGTTAATCTCATTTTCTCGTTAACTTTCCCTTTAGGTCTTCCAAAATGAGCAGCTAATATAACTTTTGCCGAATTATTTATAAGATATTTTATCGTAGGAATTGCTGCTCTTATTCTAGTATCATCAGTAATCTGACCACTATCATTTAATGGGACATTAAAATCAACCCTTACAAGAACTTTTTTTCCTTCTAATTTAGACTTATCAAGACTGGAAAGAGACAACTTCGACATTAAAACATCCTATTTTTACCATGAAACCCTAACGTTAATTTGAGCTTATTGGGTTAAAAAGTACTAAGTGTTACTTATGCCTTAATAAATTTTAAAAATTAGGTAGAAATATAAAATTTATAAAAATAAAAAATATTTAATGTTTACATTAATATTAAATGTAATTACTTTTGAAATTAATAAGAATCAAAAGGTTTACTCGTAAAACTTGTTGGATTTAATCAATTGGAAATACCTAAAATTCAATGGTACCCAGGCCATATTGCTAAAGCCGAAAAAAAACTAACTGAAGTTATAAATAGAGTAGACTTAGTTATAGAAGTTAGAGATGCAAGAATCCCTTTATCAACAGGTCATCCTCATCTTAATCAATGGATTAGAAACAAAAAACATATCCTTGTGATAAATCGTGCGGATATGATAACTACAGAAACTATAACTAATTGGAACAAGTGGTTTAAAAAAGATAATATATATCCTCTTTGGTGTGATGCAAAAAATGGTAAAGGAATTAAAGAAATTTGTAAATCTGCTAAGGAAGCCCGATTATCAATTGATAACAGAAGGTTATCTAGAGGAATGAAGGTTAGGCCTATCAGAGCACTTACCCTCGGTTTTCCTAATGTAGGAAAATCTGCATTAATAAATAGAATCGCCAATAAAAAAGTTGTTGAAAGCGCTAGGAAAGCTGGAGTAACACGTAATCTTAGATGGATCAGATTAGACAGTGGGATAGATTTGCTTGATGCCCCCGGTGTTATACCCCCTAATTTAGAGAATCAAAAATCGGCTCTAAATCTTGCACTTTGCGATGATATAGGAGAGGCTGCTTATGAAATAGAAAGTGTTGCTATTGAATTTATAAAAATAATTTTCAAATTAAAAGAAGATAAAAATGCGAAAATTTCACTTTCAAAGATATCTGATAGATATGGAGTTGATATATTAAAGAACTTTGATAGCCCTCATGAATGGATTGATCTTGTAGCCTTGAAACATACCTCAGGTGATAAGAGAAGAATGGCTCACAAATTATTAGAAGATTATCGCAATCAAAAGCTAGGAAAGATTGCTTTGGAAGTGCCAATATGAACTCAAGTAATAAAAACTCTTTTGGAGTAGGAGAAGGTGAATTAATAGAAATTACTTATGAAATGTCCCTTCCTATGCGACTCGATAGGTGGCTAGTAAGCAAGAGGCCTGAACAGAGTAGAGCAAGAATACAACATTTTATAAATGCGGGATTAGTTCTTGTTAACTACAAAACTGCAAAAGCTAAAACCCCACTAAAAACAGGAGATAATATACAAATTTGGATGCCTCCTCCAGAACCTCTCATATATTTAAAGCCAGAAAAGATGAACTTAAATATCCTTTTTGAAGATGAACACATTATTGTAATTAATAAACAATCAGGACTCATAGTCCATCCAGCTCCAGGACATAAATCAGGCACCTTAGTAAATGGACTACTCTTTCACTGTAAAGATTTACCCGGAATAAATGGCAAATTAAGACCTGGGATAGTTCATAGATTAGATAAGGACACCTCTGGCTGTATGGTTGTAGCAAAAAGCCAAGAATCACTTGTCAACCTTCAAATACAAATAAAAGAAAAAATCGCTTCAAGAAACTATATTGCGGTAATTCATGGAGTCCCAAATACTTCAGAAGGTAAAATTGTTGGGCATATAGGTAGAGATAAACTAAATCGATTGAAGTATGCGGTAGTTGATGAAAATTCCGGGAGATATGCATGTACTTATTGGAAATTATTAGAAAGATTAGGTAATTATTCATTAATGAGCTTCAAACTAGATACTGGAAGAACTCATCAAATAAGAGTTCATTGTGCACATATAAATCATCCCATTCTAGGTGATCCTTTATATGGAAGATGTAAAAAGCTTCCTTGCAAATTGGATGGTCAGGCTTTACATGCTGTAGAGCTAGGACTTTTTCATCCTATAAATG
Source organism: Prochlorococcus sp. AG-388-A04 (assembly GCA_003279935.1). Taxonomy (GTDB): domain Bacteria; phylum Cyanobacteriota; class Cyanobacteriia; order PCC-6307; family Cyanobiaceae; genus Prochlorococcus_A. Next base: position 61,819 of record QCGL01000004.1, on the reverse strand, counting down.
GAGAAGAAATGAAATTTGAAGCAGAATTACCCCAAGAATTTCAGAAATTATTGAGAGTCTTAAAAAAATCAATTAAGGTTTAGAGAGCTATTTACTAAAGCTTTTGTAACATTATTCTTAGGACAAGAAAAAACTGTATCTGAATCGCCTTCTTCAATAATCTGTCCATAATTCATAACTAACAATCTATTACAAAATTTCTTTGCAATTCCTAAATCATGAGTAATAAAAATTATAGTTAAATCCATTTTTTCTTGTATCTTTCTAAGTAAATCTAGTATTTCAACTTTTACATATGCATCTAACATATTTACACTTTCATCGCAGATGAGGATTTTTGGTTTCAGTAATAATGATCTTGCAATTGAAATTCTTTGTAATTGACCGCCAGACAATTGATTGGGGTAGGAGTTTAAGAATTCAGGATCTGAAGGTAGATTTAAATTTTTTAAAATTAGTTTAATCTCATTTTTAATTTGATAATTATTAGATATTTTTTGAATTAAAAATATATCCTTCAAAATATTTTTGATTTTCATTTTTGGATTTAAACTTGAAAAAGGATCTTGGAAAATTATTTGTATATTTTTAAAGTTATTAGACTTTTTTTTATGTAATTCTGAATTTCTTTCATAAACTTTGATTTCACCTCCTCTCATCTTCAAGAGTCCTATTAAAGCTCTACATAAAGTACTTTTTCCACTCCCAGAAGATCCAACAATTCCAAGGACTTCATTTCGATACAATTTAAAACTGACTTCTTTTAAAGCCTTATTCCATTTGGGTCGGAAAATTGAAGAATTTAATTTATACCAATGTCTTAAATTATTAACCTCTAAAACAACATCATTTATAGAGGTAACTATTTTTCTTGGCTTCAAAGATATATTTGCTGCATTTACCAATTTCTCTCCTATTTTTGATTTAGGTGATTTAAAAACTTCTTTTATATTTCCTTGCTCCTGAATTGATCCTTGATCCATTATCACGACTTTTTTACACCACTTTGCTGCAAGATTAATGTCATGACTAATCAAAATCAAAGTGGTTCCAGATTCCTCACATAAACAAAGAATTTGATCCATTACTTCAAAACTAGTCTTAGAGTCCAGACTGGTTGAAGGTTCATCTGCTATTAATATTTTAGGTTTCAAAGCTAAAGCCATTGCAATTGAAACTCTTTGTCTCATTCCCCCACTAAATTGATGGGGAAATGAATCTAATCTTTCAATATCTATTCCTACTTTTCTAAAATTTTCTTCTACTAAATCTTTAATAATTAAAGGGGGATAGTTTTGAAAGTGTGTTTTTAATAATTCTTTTAAATGATCTCCAACTGTCATTAAAGGATTAAGTTTTTTTATGGAATCTTGATAAATAAATCCAAAATTATTTCTTCTAAATAATTGAATTTGTTTTTTATCAATTTTAGTTAGATCTTCTCCAGATATTTTTATAAATCCTTGAGTAATTGATCCCTGAGGAAGCATATTTACAATTGTTTTTGCAAATGTTGTTTTACCACATCCAGAAGGACCTATTATTGCTAAGTGATCTCCTTTAAATAAATCTAATTTAAAATTTTTTATGGTAGATTTCTGATAAGGACCATATTTGACATTTAGATTCCTTATTTCAAAGATTTTGCTTTTATTTATTTTCATAATTTTGTAGCAAATTTCTCTAGTACTAAATAAAATAAATTTAAAGGAACATTATATGGCTGAGGCGACTGCGAATTCAAAAGAAAAAAATGAAATTAAGGTTTCAACAATCATTTTGCCTGAAAATAAAAATTATGAAAGTGAATCTTTGAAGTATGAGATAAATATTCCTAATTGGCTTCTTGAGATTATTCAAAACTATGAAGTATCAAATAAAAAAAATAATTCGAATCAAGATCTTATAGTAAAAGCTTTCAAACTTGCTTATGAAGCTCATAATGGACAACTTCGGGCAAGTGGAGAGCCATATATAATTCATCCCATAGCTGTTGCAGATCTGCTTAAAGAAATAGGTGCAAGTTCATCAGTTGTAGCTGCCGGCCTATTACATGATGTTGTCGAAGACACCGGAATTGCTCTTTCAGATATAGAAGTTAATTTTGGCTTAGAGGTAAAAGTACTTGTAGAAGGTGTAACTAAATTAGGAGGTATTCACTTTAATAATAGAACTGAAGCACAGGCTGAAAATCTGAGAAAAATGTTCTTAGCTATGGCAAGCGACATAAGAGTTGTTTTAGTTAAACTTGCAGATCGACTACATAATATGAGAACAATTCAATGGCTTAATGAAGAGAGAAAAGAGAGAATTGCAAGAGAAACAAGAGAAATATATGCCCCTCTAGCAAATAGGTTAGGAATAAATAGATTTAAATGGGAATTAGAAGATCTAGCATTTAAATTTCTTGAACCAGAGGAATATAAAAATTTAAAAGATCAAATTGCAGTTAAAAGAAGTGATAGAGAAAAAAGGTTAAACGTTACCTTAAATTTGATGAAGGAAAACTTAGTCTCTTCAGGTTTAGGAAATTTTGAAATTACGGGAAGACCAAAACATCTCTATGGTATTTGGAGCAAAATGGAAAGACAACAAAAACAATTTAGCGAGATTTATGACGTTGCTGCTTTAAGAATTATTGTTAGCAATTCAGATAGCTGTTATAAAGCTTTAGCAGTCGTTCATGATACTTTTAGGCCAATTCCTGGAAGATTTAAAGATTATATAGGTTTACCAAAACCAAATGGATACCAGTCCTTGCATACCTCTGTGATCGGCAGACATAGGCCTATTGAGGTTCAAATAAGAACTAGTTCAATGCATCAAATTGCAGAATTCGGAATAGCTGCACATTGGCAATATAAAGAAGGTGGTTCACCTGCATCAAGTAATGCAGAAAGATTTAATTGGCTTAGACAATTAGTAGATTGGCAACAAGAAGGTAATGAGAAAGACCATAATGATTATCTAGCATCTATAAAAGAAGATTTATTCGATGAAGAAGTATTTGTGATCACACCCAAAGGAGATGTTGTTGGCCTAAGGAAGGGATCTACTGCAATCGATTTTGCTTACAGAATACATTCAGAAATTGGCAATCATTGTAATGGGATAAGAATAAATGAAAAATTATCTCCTCTATCTACATCATTGCAAAATGGGGACTTTATCGAAATCTTGACTAATAATAATTCAACTCCAAGTTTAGATTGGTTGAATTTTGTAGTTACTCCAACCGCAAAAAATAGAATTCGGCAGTGGTATAAAAAAAGCCATAGAGATGAAACTATTAAAAGAGGAAAAGATCTGCTTGAAAAAGAAATAGGTCGCAACGGATTTGAATCATTAATTTCAAGTGATGCCATGAAAAAAGTTGCACATCGATGTAATTTAAAGACTACGGAAGATCTACTAGCATCATTAGGATTTGGGGGTTTAACTTTACATCAAGTATTGAATAGATTAAGAGAAGAAATTAAAATACAAACAGAAGAAATTAAAAATGAATCTAATACTGAATTAGCAAAATCTCTTATAAATAAAAATAATTCAATAGCATCCAAATCTCATGCAACTAATAAATCACCAATCACTGGGGTAGAAGGCCTAGATTACAGAATCGGAAAATGCTGCAGTCCACTTCCTGGGGAGGCAATAATTGGAACTGTCTCTCTAGGTAATCATGGAATCACTATTCATAGAAGAGATTGTGAGAACGTTCTCCCAATACCAATAGAGAGAAGATTACCTGTTGCATGGAACCAAGAGAATAAAGTTCTTGACAATAAGTTCCCAATTCAACTAAGAATAGAGGTTATAGATAGAGTAGGGGTCCTAAAAGATATACTTTTGAGATTATCTGATAAAGGAATAAATGTTAGTGATGCAAATGTAAAGACCGCTTTTGGTAAACCTGCAATAATTAATTTATGTGTTGGTCTAGAAAGTTATAGCCAACTCCACAAAACTATTGATCAAATTAAATCAATGGCTGATGTATTAGATATTGCAAGGGTAGGAATAAGTTAATTACAACTTAAAAGAATTATAAAATGCTCTTTTTTTTATTTTTCTTATATAGCAAAAAAACAATGATGCCAGAAATAGAAGCTAATAAAAATCCAACTAATGCTGAACCCAAAATTAATCTTAATGAAAAAACACTCCCTAGTTCCCATAATTCTTCAATCATTAAATTTTTATCAAAAACAATATCTGTAGAATTTTTTAGCAAGAATGACCCAACTTTATAATTGAAAAAATATAGAGGTACATAAGTAAACGGATTACTTATCCAAGTACCTATTGCAGCAAGAAAAAGATTTCCTTTCGCAACTCTTGCTAAAAATAATCCTAATAAAGTTTGAAAACCAAAGAAAGGAAAGCATCCACAAAAGACCCCAACAGCTACTCCCTTTGCATTAAAAAATGGAGTACCATCTTGTTTCAAAAATAATGATAGAATTTTTTTATATTGAAGATTCTTTATCAACTTCATTCTGAAATCACAATCAAAAAAGTTTTCTTTGATAAGCCTACTTAATTATCCACAGCATAGTGAGAGATGGAATCAATTATCGATACTGAGGATACAATAGCAGCTATAGCTTCGGCTATAAGTATAGGTAAAGGAGGAATTGCAGTTATAAGAGTATCAGGGGAAGAAGCAATAAATTCCTGTAAAAATATTGTAGAAACAAAATCTAAATATGCTTGGGAGTCTCACAGAGTTTTTCATGGCTTTATAAAAGATAATTTAGAAAATAAATTTATAGATGAAATTTTAATTACAGTTATGCATTCTCCTAATAGTTTCACTGGAGAAGATATTGTTGAATTGCACTGTCATGGAGGAGTAATTGTTGTAAATAAAGTGATGGAGACATTGTTATCAAATAATACTGGAGTAAGGATTGCAAATCCAGGAGAATTTAGTCAAAGAGCATTTCTTAATGGCAAAATAGATTTAACTCAAGCAGAATCAATTAATCAATTAATTAATGCAAAAAATCTTAAATCAGCCGAAATAGCTTTTAATGGAGTAAAGGGAAAAATAAAGAAAAAGATTGATATTATTAAAAATGATTTAATCGAGCAATTATCAGAAATAGAAGCAAGAGTAGACTTTGACGAGGATTTTTCAGAATTTAATTATAGTGATTTTTCTAAAAATATTAAAATTATAAAAGAAAAAATAGAAACCCTTATAGAAAATTCAAAAAGGGGGGTGCATATTCATAATGGAATATCAATTGCTCTTATTGGCAAAACTAATGTTGGGAAAAGTTCTCTTTTAAATCTTCTCTCAAAAAAAGACAAGGCAATAGTTACTAGTATTCCAGGAACAACTAGAGATACAATTGAAGTGAATTTGACTATAAAAGATATACCAATAAAAATAATAGATACCGCTGGCATTAGAGAAACCGATCAATATATAGAAAATATTGGAATTGAAAAAAGCTTTGAAATGATTCAAAGCTCAGACTATATAATCTATTTATATAGTCTTGAAGAAGGATTAAATAAGGATGATGAGAAAATTATAAGCACTATTCCACAAGAAAAATTAATTACAATCTTGGGGAATAAAAAAGATTTAATTGATCCAAAAAAAGTAAATAAAAAAAGTTTACCGAACTCTGTTTTAATGAGTATTAAAAATGATGAAGGCGAAAAAGAATTAGTCGAAAAGATAGTTAAAAAATGTGGATCAAAAGAATTTGAAAATATAGATATTTTTTTAAATGAAAGACAAATATCAAACCTAAATGATTGCCTAAAAAATTTAAATGATACTGATCCAATAATTGCTAATCAATTACCCTTCGATTTATTATCAATTGAAGTTAGAGATGGAATAAAAAACTTATCGAGAATTACAGGTCAAGAATTAACTGAGGATCTACTAAATAATATTTTTTCCAAATTTTGTATAGGTAAATAAATTTTTATTAAAATACATAAATGTATAAAGTAAACTTTAAAAGTTAAAATAAAATTTTTATCTTATTCAAATTTAGTGGATTTATACTCTCCAAATATTTCTAGAATTATTGATGGGTGGATTGAAGAAGATATCGGTAAAGGTGATCTAACATCTTCTGCGATTACCAAAAAAATAGGAAAAGCCTATTGGATAGCAAAAGAGGAAGGAATATTTTGTGGTGTTGGAATAATAAAAGAAATTTTAAAAAAAATTGACGAAAAGATAGAGTGCAATTTTTTTATCAATGATGGTGAAAAATTTTTGAAGGATCAAAAGCTTCTTGAACTAAATGGCCCTTCAAGAAGTCTTTTAGCAAGTGAAAGAATAAGTCTCAATATCTCAATGCATTTATCAGGAATCTCAACTTATACAAAAAATATTGTAGATGTTCTGAAAGGTACAAATATAAATTTAGCAGATACAAGAAAAACTACTCCTGGTTTAAGAATATTTGAAAAGTATGCTTTTAAATGTGGTGGTGGTATTAATCATAGAATGGGATTATATGATGCTGCAATGATTAAAGAAAACCATATTGCATGGACTGATAACTTGAAAAATGCAGTTGAAAAAATTAGATTAAATACTCCCTTTACAACTCATATTATTATTGAAGCAGAAGATATGAAGCAAGCAAAAGATGCAGTTTTAGCAGGTGCAGATAGTATTTTATTAGATGAATTTAATCCTGAATTACTTAAAAAAGGCATTGAAGAATTAAGAGAGTTATCAACAAATAACTCTAATAGAACAAGTAAGAATGATTTAATCATAGAGGTATCTGGAATTAATCCAATAAACGTTAGTAACTATTTAATTGATGGAATTGATTTGATTTCAACAAGTTCTTCAATTACTAAAAGTAATTGGATTGATTTTAGTATGCGTTATATTAATTAAATGACTCGAATAGCATTTTAATAATTCATGCAGACAATTTTTAAAGAATTAAATAAAAGCTTTGAAGAAACCCTTCTAGAAAGTCTTATAAAAAATGAAAAGAAAGAAGAATTTGAAAAAATTCGTAAAAATCTAATTAATCAAGCATCTAAAGAGGAGTTTGGTGACTATCAATGTAATATATGTCTGGTTTTATCTAAGATTTATAAATGTAACCCTAGAGAAATTGCTATTGCATTTATTGAGACCCTCAAAGAAAAAAAAAAGATATCTAATTTATGTGAAAATTTAGAAATTGCGGGACCAGGTTTTATAAATATAAAATTAAAAAATAAAGTTTTGATTGAAGCAATAAAATCTAATATTAAATGCCCTAGAGCTGGTGTTCCTTTATCCCATAAAAATAATAGTAATTCCCAAAAAAAAGTTATCGTAGATTTTTCAAGTCCTAATATTGCTAAAGAAATGCATGTGGGTCATCTAAGATCAACAATTATAGGAGATTCGATCTCAAAAATTTTCGAATTTAGAGGATATATGGTTTTAAGACTAAATCACATTGGAGATTGGGGTACACAATTTGGAATGCTTATTACTCAGCTTAAAGATTTATATTCAAGTGATCTTAAAGAAATAGATAGGATCAAAATTAGTGATTTAGTTGAATTCTATAAAGCTTCAAAAAAAAGATTTGATAATGAAACAGAATTTCAAAAGAGATCAAGAGAAGAGGTTGTTCAATTACAAAGTGGAGATAAAAAATCAATTGAAGCATGGAAATTATTATGTAATCAATCAAGAAAAGAGTTTGATGAAATCTATAAAACATTGAACATCAAAATTAAGGAAAGAGGAGAATCCTTTTATAATCCGTTTTTAAAATCAATAATTGAGGATTTAAATTACAAGAGAATTTTAGTAGAAGATCAAGGCGCAAAATGTGTTTTTCTTGATGGCATGTCTAATAAAGAAGGTAATCCATTACCACTTATTATTCAAAAAAAAGACGGTGGGTTCAATTATGCAACTACTGATCTTGCTGCTCTAAGATATCGATTTAATAAGGAACCTTATGGCGATAATGCAGCTAGAATTATTTATGTAACTGATCATGGTCAATCCAATCATTTTGCAGGAGTTTTTCAAGTTGCAAAAAGAGCTAATTGGATCCCTAAAGATTGTGAAGTTAATCACGTCCCATTCGGGCTAGTACAAGGTATTGATGGTAAAAAACTTAAAACAAGAGAGGGAGATACCATAAAACTAAAAGATTTATTGTCAGAGTCAGTTAAAAGAGCAAAAGAAGATCTATTAAAAAGATTAGAGAACGAAAGTCGTTTTGAAAATGATGATTTTATTGTAAATACTTCAAAAGTTATTGGAATCGGAGCAGTAAAATATGCTGATTTAAGCCAAAATAGAATCACAAATTATCAATTTAGTTTTGAAAAGATGCTTTCTCTTAATGGAAATACGGCACCTTATCTTTTGTATACACTTGTAAGAATTTCAGGCATTAATAGAAAAAATAATATGACTGAAGAGGCTATAAATTTGGAATCTATTTCATATAGCCATGATTTAGAGTGGAAGCTTATAAGGAAATTACTTAAATTTGATGAAGTTATTATTTCGATAGAAAAAGACTTAATGCCAAATAGACTATGTAATTATCTGTTTGAATTATGTAAGACTTTTAATAGATTTTATGATCAAGTTCCTATTCTTAAGGGAGAAATAGATACAAAGATTTCAAGACTTACATTATGTGCTTTAACTGAAAAGACTTTAAAATTAAGTTTAGAGCTTCTTGGAATTGAAACCTTAGAGAGAATGTAATGAATGAATTTAATCAAATAAATAATCTTTCACCTCTCCCACGAAAGGAAATAATAAATATGCAATCTTATTCTGCACCTTTAGAAAACAGAAGAAATTTATTGCGTTTAGATTTTAATGAAAATACTTTAGGTCCCAGTCAAAAAGTATATAAAGCTATAAAAGATATTAATTTAAATCAAATTTCAATCTATCCAGAATATAACTTATTAAAAAAGTTTGTATCGAATCACTATTATGAATCAAGGCAATTTGATTCTGAAGAGATAGGTTTGTTTAATGGAGCTGATGCTGCAATAAATGCGATATTTAATTCTTTTGGCGACAGGGATGAAATATTTCTGACCACAAACCCGACTTTTGGTTATTATTCACCTTGTTCTGAAATACAAGGTATGAGAAAAATAACTTGTGCCTACGAAGGAGAAAACTTTCTTTTCCCAATAAAGCGATTTAAAGAAAAAATTATTAAACATAAACCTAAATTAATATTTATTTGTAATCCAAATAATCCTACTGGTACTGTTGTCAGTGCTCAAGAAATAATTAAATTAGCAAATCTGAATAAAAGTTCATTAATTGTTGTTGATGAACTTTATGAGAAATTTAACGGAGATAGTCTTCTTCCAATTATAGATTTTAAAAAAATTAAAAATATAGTTGTTATTCAATCCCTTTCAAAGACTGCTGGTTTAGCTGGTTTAAGAATTGGCTTTGCGTTCGGACATAAAAGCATAATGCAATATATCAATAAAGTGACAGGACCTTACGATGTGAACAGTTTTGCTGTTACTGCTGCATTAGCTGCTCTAAATGATAAATCTTATATAGATAATTATGTTTCTGAAGTAAAAAAAGCAAGAGTATTAATTGAGAAGAAATTTGAATCTATAGCAATTAGAAAACATTTTGGAGGAGGAAATTATTTTTTAATTTGGCCAAAAAAAAATCCCGAAATTTTGACAAGACAAATGAGAGAAAAGGGTATCTTAATAAGAGAGATGAAAAACAAAAAAGATATTGAGAATTCTATAAGGGTTAGTATAGGAACTCAAGAACAAATGAGTTTTTTCTGGAGTACCTATAAAAAATTAGATCTTAATAATTAATCTTTGAAAATATAAATAGTATTTTTATCAATTCTTTTTGAATTTATTTCGAAGCTTTTACCAAGATATTTGACTCTAAAATCTTGCATATTTTCAAGAAAAAAGTCAGCATTAGAAAAATCACAATTTTCACTAATATTTTTACCTCTCATAAAATGAACAGGAACAACAATTGAGGGTTTTAATTTTTTTACAATATCTGAGGCCTCGCTTCCGTTATAAGATTTGAATCCTCCTCCTATTGAAATAAATAAAATATCTGGACGGGACAAAATAATTTGACTATTTATATTCATTTCACCAGCAGCTCCACCCATATGGACTATTTTTAAATTATTCTGCTCCCAACTCCAGACCGTAGCCATCCCCAACCTTCTTCCCCCAACTCTGTCATGAGGAACCTCAATTCCATTTAATAATATATCTTCGAATTTATAAACTCCAGGTTCTACAAACATCAATTTATCATTTGGATTATATCCTTCATCAGCTAGTTTGGAACTAGCTAAAATAAAATCAGCATTTATGTCTTTGGGCTCATTTAAATCACTTGCACAACCAATCGCCTTAAAAGGATTTATAAGAACTGATTTTTCTCTTCCTTTAATTAAAAAACTACCATGACCTAAACTTTTTAATAACAAATCACCTGCCATAGCGGATGAGGGTATTAAAAATAAAAATAATATAAAAAAGAAAAATTTTTTAATTTTGTTAATACTCATAGAAAATTTCATAATTATATTTTACTTCTGTTCAGCCATTTTAAGAAAATTACTGATTAATTTATGTCCAAATTGTGTTAGAACACTTTCTGGATGAAACTGAACACCATGTAAATTTTTATATTCTTTATGAGAAATTGCCATAATTGTTGAATCCTCTAGAGTTGCAGTTATTTCAAAACAAGAGGGGAGAGATTCTGAATCTACTATAAGACTATGATATCTAGTAGCCACAAATGGGCTATCAATATCTTTGAATAATCCTTTTTTATTATGAATAATTTTTGAGGTCTTTCCATGCATTAATTCTTTACCAACTATTACTTTACCGCCATAGGCTTGAGCTAAGGCTTGATGACCTAAACAGACTCCCAATATTGGAATTTCCTTTGATAAGTTTTGAAGAATTGGCAGACAAATACCTGACTGATCTGGATTCCCTGGACCAGGAGACAATAAAATACCATCGGGATTAATATGACTTATTTCTTCTAAAGTAATTTCATCATTTCTTTTTACTAATAATTCTTTTGTTATATGATGTTTTAATGAAAGCTCTCCTAAGTATTGAACTAGGTTATACGTAAAACTATCATAATTATCAATAACTAAAAACATATCTTTTTCAATTTAAAAATAATAACTTTATTTTAGGAATAAATAAGCATAGACCAATAATAACAGAATTAATTGAAGCTAATAATACAGCACCTGCTGAACAGTCCTTTGCAATTTTAGCAAGATTACTAAACTTTTTTTTAATTACTAGATCAACTAAAGATTCGATTGATGTATTTATTATTTCTAAAGTCAATACAGAAAAAATAGTCCCCAGCATAATTAGATAATCGCTTTTATCAAGTTGAAGAATAGAACCTATTATTAAAATAAAAAGAGCAAAAAGAACTTGAATTTTAAAATTTCTTGAATTTTCAAATGTATATTTAATCCCATTAAAAGCGTATCTAAAACTTACTAAAACATTTTTAGATGTCCTATATGAACTTCTTCTCCTTTTTAAAAGTTTTGCTTTACTCTTCATTTATAGTTGATTAATAAAATCTTTCAATCTAATTTTGAAATTAAATATTCTTGAAAATTTAACATATTATCTAATTCATAATCATCATTATGTTCCCATCCCAAAAGATGTAATAATCCATGACTTGCTAACCAGAGCATTTCTTTTTTAATAGAATGATTAAATTCTAAAGATTGTTTAAAAGCCGTTTCTAAGGATATAAATAAATCTCCTAATTCAATAAAATTTAAATCTTTAGTAGTATCTTCATCAGAAATAATTGGGAAAGATAAAATATCAGTTGACCCAGATTTATTCATCCACTTTTGATTAATAGAAGAAATTTCATTATCATTTATAATCTGCAAACTTAACGAAAAACTTTTTTTGTCTAAAATAAAATGTGGCAAAGAAGTATCTTTTTCATCTAGAATTATTTTAATCCAACACAATAATACTTCTTCCCAATAACTAAATTCGAAAATAAGATTATCTGGCTTATTTAGAAAATGATCTGATAAATTAGAAAACTCATTACATTTAAAGACTAAATCTATTTGTAAGTCATATAAATCTTTTTGATACATACTTTCATTAAACAGGCATATTAGGCTTTCCTAAAGTAGCTATTAAAATTAAAAGTCCGATCAAAATTAAAAAAGTAATTGAAAAATGAGAAATACTTTTAGAACCCTTCCTAACCATATTTCTCATAGCTAGTTTTACAAAGCTAGGAGGAGAAACTTTTTTTTCTAAATTTTCGTTTTTATTTGCCATAAATTTATTTAATAGACTCTTTAGAAGAAATATTCATACGTAATAATTCATGAATAAATTGATCTAATCCACCATTAAGAACTGCATCTAAATCATTAGTCTCTTTCATTGTTCTTAAATCTTTGACCATTTGATAGGGATGAAAAACATAATTTCTAATTTGATTACCCCATGCAGCTTCAACAATATCACCTTTTATATCCGATATTTCAGAAGCTCTTTGTTCTTTTGCTATTACTAATAATTTAGCTTTAAGCAATAACATTGCTTTCTCCTTATTTTGTAACTGAGATCGCTCTTGAGTACATCTTACAGCGATTCCTGAAGGCAAATGTACAATCCTTACTGCTGTTTCTACTTTGTTAACATTTTGCCCTCCAGCTCCGCCTGATCTACTTGTTGTAATTTCTAAATCTTTATCAGGAATCTCTAATGAAATACTTTGATCTAATTTAGGCATGACCTCAACTCCAGCGAAACTAGTTTGTCTTTTACCATTTGCATTAAATGGTGAAATTCTTACTAATCTATGAGTACCTTTTTCATTTTGAAGATAACCATAAGCATATTTACCATTAACTTCAAAAGTAACGCTTTTAATACCTGCTTCTTCTCCATCAGATAAATCAGTAATTTCCAAGCTCATTCCATTATTATCTGCCCATCTTGAATACATTCTTAATAGAATTTCCACCCAATCTTGTGCATCAGTGCCACCTGCACCAGCATTAATAGAGACGATAGCAGCTTCTTTATCATATTCACCACATAATAATCTCTGAAATTCCCACTTATCTAAATTCTCTCTTAAAGTTACTAACCCTTGATATGACTCAACAATCATTTCTTCTTCAGGCTCTAAGGAATAAAGCTCAAGAGAAGCTTCAGCATCAGAAATGAACATTTTCCATTTATCTAACAATTGAAGTTGATCTCTAACATCATCAAGATTGAGCATATGTTTTTTTGCATCTGCCTGATTACCCCAGAATTCTGGTTGAGCAGCAATTTGCTCTAACTCTTTTCTCTTAGCTACTAAATTGGGAACGTCAAAGACAATCCTGAGCATGACCCAGGCGCTTGGTTAACTCTGAAAGATCTTTTTTAAATTCTGTTATATCTATCAAAATAGAATTTAATTGTTATTTATAATCTAACAAGCACTTTTATTTAATAGTATAAAGTAAATAATATTTAAAAAAATGTCTAAAGTTGAAATTTATACTTGGCGATTTTGCCCATTCTGCATACGGGCGAAATCTTTACTTGAAAAAAAAAATATAACTTTTGCTGAACATAAAATAGATGGCGATGATAATGCAAGGGAACTAATGATGGAGAGAGCTAATGGTAAAAGAACAGTTCCTCAAATTTTCATTGATGACAAAAGTATTGGTGGTTGTGACGAACTTTATGAATTAGAAAAAGAGGACAAACTGGACTTATTACTGAATTAGATAATTATGAAATTTCTTTTTGTAGTAGACCCAATAAAAAATATAAATCCATTAAAAGATTCATCTGCAGCATTAATGCAAGCTTCTTCTAAGAAAAAGATAGAAGTATGGACTTGTACTCCTCAAGATCTAGAGGCAAGGGGAGATGAAGTATGGGCATCTTCTTGGAGAGCTGAAGTTTGTCCATGGGTCTCTTTTAAAGAAAATAAATGTATCCCTCTTGCTGAATTTAATTGTATTTGGATGAGAAAAGATCCCCCAGTAAATGAGGGATATTTATATGCGACTCATCTTTTGGAAGTGGCCGAAAGAAAAGGAGTAAAAGTTATAAATAAGCCTTCCTCATTACGTGCTTGGAACGAAAAATTAGGCGCATTGAGGTACAGCCATTTGATGGCTCCAACAATAGTTGCAAGTAAAGTAAAAGATCTTATTAATTTTGCACAAATTAATCATGATGTTGTTGTTAAACCACTTGGCGGAAAAGGAGGACAAGGCGTTATTCGTCTAACTAAGGATTCGCCAGGTATTAAAGCAATGATTGAATTAATAACATCGCAAGAAGAATTACCAGTAATGATGCAAAAATTCATTCCAGAAGTAAAAGAAGGGGATAAAAGAATAATTATTGTTAATGGAGAGCCAATTGGATCAATTAATAGAATCCCTCAAGGGGGCGACTTTAGGAGTAATTTAGCTATGGGAGGTAAAGCAGAAAAAACAAACCTAACAGCTAAAGAAAAAAAAATTTGTACTGAGTTATCTCAACATTTCAAAGATGAGGGTTTATTCTTTGTTGGTATAGATGTAATAAATGGGATGCTTAGTGAAATTAATGTAACAAGTCCTACAGGATTAAGAGAGATAGAAACTTTATCTAACAAAAGCGTTTCAAATCAAGTAATTGAAAAATTATTAGAAATTATTTAGTTGTTTTGGCAAGAAAAATTTGCTTCACTAAAGATTTAAATTTAAGTTGAATCTCCTCAATTTCTTTATTAGAGATCGAACCTTTTACCAAACCTGAACCAGCCGTAAATTCTAGATTTTGGTCAATATAACGTGCTCCTCTTATAGCTACTCTGAATTCTGAATTCCCTTCAGAATCCACCCACCCTATTGGAGAAGCATAATTTCCTCTAGAAAATGATTCAAGTGTGTTTATCCAATTCATTGCTTCCTTTTTAGGAGATCCACAGACTGCTGGAGATGGATGCAAAACTCTAAGCAAGTCAAAAGGGCATATATTATGAACTTTAGAATATACCAAAGTTTGTAAATGAGAAATATCTCCAAAAGAAGTTACCTTTAACGAACTTTTTGTATAGTTATTAATCTTTACAACTTCCAAAGATTTAATTAAATACTTTATTACATAATTATGCTCTTTTATATCCTTAGAGCTTTCCATAAGAGAATCCGGATTTAAATCACTTGATACTGTTCCAGCAATAGCCTCTAAAACCAAATCAGGCTTAATAAAAGAAAATAATTTTTCTGGCGATGCTCCAAATGTAATATCCTTGCTATTTCTCCTCCAAACATATCTACAAGTATTTGGTTGATTAGTTTTTAATTTTCTCAAAATATTTATTAAATTTAATTTATTTTTAAAGTCTATTTTGACTCTTGACGCTAAAACTATCTTGTCAAGATTGTCTTCCTCTACTAATTGAATTCCCTTATTTATTAATTGCTTGAGATTATTATTTGATAACTCTAAAGAATTCAAAAAATAATTGATCGAAGGATAATCAAAACTATTTTTACTTTTTTTATTTTTTGAATTTAAAATCTGATCCCTTATTGACCATAGTTCTTCAATTAATGTCCTCAAAGAAGATTTACCATCGACATGCGCATTTATTCTTAACCAACAATTATTTTTATTTTTAATAATTAATATTTTAGGTAAAATGGCCTCTAAACCAGGGACGTCAAGAAAACAATATTTTTTATTTAGATTCTCTGAAAAGGAAAAAAAATAAATTATTTTTGAAAGGGCAGAGGTACTCGATTCATCCGTCAAATTTATTAGATTATTAAAGTTCTCAGAGCTAAAGTCTTTCGCTACTTTAAATTTTTCAGGTCCTTCTAAAGTTAGATATTTACATTTCTCAAGAGCTATATATGACATTTTATTATCCTCTTCCCAAAAAGAAGAAAAAGAATATTTATCAATAAAAAATTCGTATACATCAAATAAATCAACACAAGGTATCTCAATACAAATACTTACTAATCCGGAATTTACCCCTTTCTTATCGAAATTGGAAAAAACGCCTTTTAAAAAATCTGAAAAGTTTGAATTATTTTTCATCACTTATTGAAAATAACTAAAAATCATGCATTAAAGTAAAAAATGTAACTCAATTTATAAACTATATTTAATAATTATAGTTTTTCTTAACTGCATTAATAATGAATGAAAGAAATAAAAGTTTATGGAAACAAGCAATAAAATGGCCTCTTTATTCAGTAGCAATTTTACCAGTTTTTATTTCAGGAGCTTATACCCTCAACTCTTTCAAAAATGTCAAAATATCTAATTTAATAGCATTCACAATCGCTGCAATATTAATACTAATTTGGGAAAATCTAACTAATGATTTATTTGATTCAGAAACAGGAATTGATGAATTTAAATTTCATTCCATTGTAAATCTTGTGCGAAATAAAACAATAGTTTCAATTACCGCTTATACATCTCTATTGATTGGATTATTATTAATTGCCATTATTTCACTTTCGACGAGCATAAATGTAATGATATTAGTAGGCGTTTGTTGCTTCTTGGGATATTTATATCAAGGACCACCTTTCCGTTTGGGCTACCAGGGTTTAGGTGAACCATTATGCTGGTTAGCTTTTGGTCCCTTAGCTTACGCTGCTGCTTTAATTGCTTTAAATCCATCAGATATATACATGATTTCTATTCCTTGGAAAGAGTCATTATTTCTTGGTTCAGGATCCTCATTGGCAACCACACTAGTACTATTTTGCTCTCATTTTCATCAGATCAAAGAAGATAAAGAACATGGTAAAAATTCACCTTTAGTACGTTTAGGAGCGAAAAGAGGAGCTAAAATTATTCCTTGGATAGTTTTTATAATTTATGTTTTACAACTTTTTATAATAATTAATGGATTTATTCCAATACTTTGTGTTCTTTTTCTTATAAGTTTTCCTCAATCATTAAAGCTTATAACTTTGTTGAAATATTCATATAACAAACCTGAAGCAATCAAAAATTGTAAATTTATTGCTATCAAATTCCAAACTCTAAATGGAATTGGATTAATAGCAGGATTTATCATAGATTACTTGATTTATAAATGAACTTAACTTTTAAAAAAAAATCTTTTTTCTTTAAATTATCTTCGAAAGTGGATAATTCAAATACAACATATAACTATAAATCTGGGTGGATAATTAAATTAAAAAATATGGAAAAGGGAGTTGGTTTTGGAGAAGTCAATCCTCTAAGAAAACAAGATTTAGATTCATGTCAAATACAATTAAATCAGATTCCCAAATACGTAACATCAAAAAATATATCTGAGTTAATAAAGAATTTTCACCCGTGCATTCAATCTGCAATAAATTCTGCATTAGCTGAAATTGAAAGAAAAATAAATTTTCAGGAAAATTATTACTTTAATGAAATTAATCAAACAGCTATACTTTTAGATCCTCGTAATGCTCTTAAAGAATTAATAATCTTAAAAGGTAATAAACTTTTGAATGAGAAATCACTCACTATTAAATGGAAGGTAGGCATACAAGATAATTCCTCCGAAGAAAAAACTCTAATGGAGATACTAAATCATTTAAGAAGTAATATAAAATTAAGAATAGATGCTAATGGTTCTTGGAAAAGAGAAATAGCTAATAGATGGGTTGATATTTTGAAAGATATTGAAAATATAGATTGGCTAGAACAACCTCTTTCTACAGATGATATAGAGGGTTTAAGAGAACTTAATAAAAGGATGCCAATTGCTTTAGATGAATCACTATTAAAATATCCATATTTGATTAATGAATGGGATGGTTGGCAAATTAGAAGACCTTCTCAAGAAAGAAATCCTATGCATCTTTTAAATGAGTTAAAAGATAAAAAAGGTTTTATATCCTTAAGCACTTCTTTCGAGACAGGAATAGGCAGAAGATGGCTTTTTCATTTATCCTCTTTACAGCTATTGGGACAAACTCCCAAAGTTCCTGGTTTGGCTATGAAAAAAAATCCTAATTCTTTTCTTTTCCTAAATAATGCTCAAAAGATATGGGATCAACTATGAAAAATAAAATTCATATTATTGAAGTTCAAAATAATGAAAAAGAATCTATAAAAAAAATTCTTGAAAATATAAACGATAAAAAAATAACCTACATAAAAAATAAATGTTATAAAAATGATGAAATATTAGAGACTATTGATATAAATGGACCTGCAATTATCTTAAATAGTAGTGGCAGTAGTGGAAAGCCTAGAAAATGCATACATAGTTTAGAAAATCTAAATACGTCTGCTAAGGCATCTGGAATTTGGCTTGAAAAGCAAGGATTTAAATTACAAAACTGTTTAATTTTTAATACTTTACCTTTGAATCATATCAGTGGATTAATGCCACTATTTAGAAGCAAAATATGGAATTGTGACTATATCAATATTTCTCCTAAATTAATTAAAAATACCAAGGAATTATTAGTATTTACTAATGAGATAAAAAAAGAAAATCAACATCTTATAACATCATTAGTTCCAACACAATTAAAAAGACTTTTATCTGAAGAAAATGGAATTGATTGGTTAAAGATTTTTGATTTAATTTGGATTGGTGGTGCATCTATATCTAATGAAACTTCTCGCAAGTGCAGACTAGAAAAAATAAATTTAGCACCCTGTTATGGATCAACTGAAACTGCTGCCATGGTTACAAGCTTAAAACCTAAGGAATTTTTAGAAGGAATTGATAATGTTGGAGAAATACTATGTGATATAAATTTAAGAATTAGTAAAAAGGGTTTAATCCAAATCAAATCAGAAAGAGTAGGAATTGAATTGCTTGAACCTTCTAAAACTAAAAAATTCAAAAATAAAAATGGTTGGTGGGAAAGCAGTGATTTGGGTGAGATCCAAGAATTGAATAATTCTTCTTATTTGAAATTTATTAGCAGAATAGATAATGCTTTTAATTCTGGAGGTGAAATAGTTTTTCCAGAAGTTATTAAATTACGATTAAGTGAATTTATCTCAAATGAAGCAATTCCAATAGAAAATTTTATGATTTCAAATATACCTAACAAAGAATGGGGGAATAAAATTGAAATCATCATTGATTTTAAAAAACAAACTAGTAAAACAGATATTGAATATTCATTAAAACTATTAAAAAACTTTTCTAAAAATTGGCCAAAACATGAGAGGCCTGAAACCTGGATTATTGATAAAAATCAATCAAAAAAATCTAATTTCAAATTTGAAAAATAGTAACTCATTATAATTAACACTCTTTTAAATTCGTATTTATATTGGAAGCCTCTATCCACCTCTCCAGTTGATCAGGTAATTTAACTTTCAATTTTGAATCAACATCTAAAGAACAATGGATAATTTTTCCTTCAGCGACATTAATTTCATCCTTTAAAAAAAGTGTATTTACTTGAAATAAATGATTATTAATTTTTTTGGGAAATAACTTAATTGAAAGTAAATCGCCAATCTTAATAGGTGATAAAAAATTGGCTTCGCAATTAACTATGGGACATATAATTTGATTTTCATGGGAATTAGCATCCGGGAAAATATCCTGATGAGGAATACCATATTTATCTATACTTTCTTCCCAACTTTCATGAGCCCATCTTAAAAGGTTATGAAAATGTATCACTCCTGCAGAGTCACAATCACCAAACCTTACTTTCCTTTTTAAAATCAACCAATTATTAGGTTTCATTAAAAGCTTTTACCTGTCTACAGAACCCATAATGACATCTATTGAGCCAAGGATTGCCATAATATCGGCTATCTTTGCTCCCTTAAGAATATGAGGCAATATTTGAAGATTATTTAAATCAGCAGCTCTAATTTTAAATCTCCATGGTGTAACTTCATTATTTCCTTGAATAAAAACTCCTATTTCACCTTTCCCAGATTCTAATCTTGTATATAATTCTCCGTTAGGGATTTTAAAAGTTGGCGCAACTTTCTTAGCTACATATTGATAATCCATGCCAAATATTTCACTTTTTTTATCCTCTGTAGCCATACGTTTAGCTTCTAAATTTTCTGTTGGGCCTCCAGGAATCATTTCGCAAGCTTGACGAATAATTTTTAATGATTCTCTCATTTCTTGAACTCTTACTCGATATCTGGCATAACAATCACCTTCTTTTTCTGAAGCAATTTCCCATTCAAAATCGTCATAACATTCATAACTATCAACTTTTCTCAAATCCCAAGAGACTCCAGAGGCCCTAAGCATTGGTCCAGAAAGTGACCAATTAATTGCTTGATCTCTTTCTATAGTTCCAAGACCTTCAATTCGTTTTTTGAATATAGGATTATTTGTTATTAGTTTTTCATATTCATCAATCTTTGGAGCAAACCAATCACAAAAATCAATGCATTTTTCTAACCATCCATAAGGCAAATCACAAGCCACACCTCCTATTCTAAAAAAATTATTATTTATCAATCTTTGTCCAGTAGCAGCTTCCCAAAGGTCATAAATCATTTCTCTTTCTCTAAAGATATAAAAGAATGGAGTTTGAGCTCCTACATCCGCTAGAAATGGACCTAGCCATAAAAGATGATTTGCAATTCTATTGAGCTCCAACATTAGAACTCTTATATAACTGGCCCTTTTGGGTACAACAATATTCGCCAATCTTTCTGGTGCATTTACTACAATAGCTTCATAAAACATTCCCGCTGCATAATCCATTCTGCTTACATAAGGTACATACATAACGTTTGTCCTGTTTTCAGCTATCTTTTCCATGCCTCTATGCAAATATCCAATTACGGGCTCACAATCTATTACATTCTCGCCATCAAGGGTTACAACTAACCTTAAAACTCCATGCATAGATGGATGATGAGGGCCAAAGTTGACCACCATCGGTTCTGTTCTAGTCTCTAGTTGAGCCATTAATAATTTAACCTCTATTTAAATCTTAGTAGAAAGTTATGCAAACTGACCTTTCTGATTCATCTTTATTCAATCATAAGTCAGTGATGACAGATGAAATTTTAGTTTCTATAAATCAATATCCATTAATATCAGGGAATAAACTAACAGGGATAGATGCAACTTTAGGTGGTGGTGGACACTCGTATCAATTATTAAAAAAATATCCTGATTTAAAAATAATTGGATTAGATCACGATCCATTCGCAAGAAAGTCAGCATTATTTAAGCTTGAAGAATTTAAATCGAGGATTGAAATATGTCCCTCAAATTTTGCGAACTTTGAGCCAAAAGAAAAAGTTTCTTTTGTAATAGCAGATCTTGGAGTCAATAGTAATCAGATAGATAACCCACAAAGAGGATTCAGTTTTCAAAAAGATGGGCCTTTAGATATGAGAATGAATCCCACACTTGAGATGAATGCAGAGAACTTAATTGAAACTTTAAGTGAAAAAGATCTGGCTGATTTAATTTTTAAATTTGGTGATGAAAGATTATCACGAAAGATTTCTAGGAGAATCAAAAAAGATTTAAAAGAAAAAGGTAAATATTCGGGTACAAAAGATTTAGCCTATTCTATTGCTGGTTGTTTCCCACCCAAACAAAGATATCGAAAAATTCATCCTGCCACTAGAACATTCCAAGCACTAAGAATTGCTGTAAATAAAGAAATCGAATCATTAGAAAGATTCTTAGATATTTCTCCAGATTGGCTATTACCTGGGGGAATAATTTCAATTATTAGCTTTCATTCAATAGAAGATCGGCTGGTGAAAAAATTTTTTAAGGGTGATGAAAGATTAAAAAATCTCACAAAAAAACCGATTACACCAAATGTAAAAGAAATTGAAATTAATAAAAGATCTCGAAGCGCAAAATTAAGAATTGCGCAATTAAAATAGTTAATATCTCAGCGTAATAATTTAATAGAATCGGTTATTATCTCAATTGATTTTTCTATATCCTCTGTAGTAGTCATCAAACCAATACTTAATCTTAATGAAGCCTCCGCTTCTTTAAAAGATCTTCCTAAAGCGAGTAATACATGCGAAGGCTCACCATTACTACACGCTGAACCACTAGAACAGATTATTTTAGATTTCAAACTTTTATGCAATTTTGAACCGTTAACATCAAGTACAGTCAGATTCAAATTATGAGGTAATCTTTCTTTCATTGACCCATTAATTTCCACTCCAGAATTATTATCTAATAATCCCTTCAAAAGTTTATCTCGATGAAAAAGAAAATTCTGAATATTCTTTTTTTGATTTAAAACTGCTATTTCAATTGCTTTAGTAAAACCTACTATCAAAGGTAAAGGCAATGTTCCTGATCTTAAACCAAATTCTTGACCTCCTCCTAAAACTAAAGGCTGCAGCTCAATATCTCTATCAATCAAAAGTATTCCTACCCCTTTAGGACCATATATTTTATGGGAGCTTATTGTTAACATATTTGCTACTGAGTCAAGGCTATCAAACTCCAGACAACCTAGACATTGAGCATAATCAGAATGGAGAATTATATCCCTTGAACTGCATATTTCTGAAATTACTTTCAAAGGCTGAACAACACCTATTTCGTTATTTGCCATCATAATACTTACCAAAAATGTATCATCTCTTATACAGCTAACAAACTTTTCTTCTGAAATTAAACCATCTTGTTCTGGACTAATTTCAGTGATATGAAATCCCTCTTTTCTTAATTGATCTAGTGGCTCTAGTACAGCTTTATGCTCGGTTTTTAAAGTAATAATATGACCATAATTTTCTGTTTCTATATAATGTCTCCTTGCAAAACCCAGCAAAGCCAAATTATTAGATTCTGTTGCTCCACTAGTAAAAATTACTTTCTTTTTTTTTAGAAATAAATATTCTTGTATTTTTTCTCTTGAGACTTCTAATATGGCACTTGCATTAATGCCTGCTAAATTTGATTTACTCGAGGGATTAGAAAAAATTTCACTCCAATAAGGTGTCATAGAATTTACAACATCCTCTAAACAAGGGGTTGAGGATTGATAATCTAGTAGTATGGGAGTTGTAAGCATCATATTTAGTATATAAAATTATTATTAGGCTAAAGAAAATTAAATTCAAAATTAAAAAATGAATGATACTAATCAAATAAATAATGAAGTAATTAAAAAATCAAAAATTTTGTTGGTAGATGATGAACCTGGTTTAAGAACAGCTGTAAAAACATTTCTCGAAGACGAAGGATTTGAAATTTTTATTGCAGTTGACGGGGAGGATGGATGGGAAAAAGCTCAAACAATTTTCCCAGATCTAATTATTAGCGATATTATGATGCCGAGATCAAATGGTTATGCTTTATTAGAAAAAATAAGAGGAGATGAAAAGCTGGGAGGAACTCCAGTTATTTTTCTGACTGCAAAGGGAATGACTTTAGACAGAACCCAAGGATATCTTGCAGGTATTGATGATTATATTGCTAAACCCTTTGATCCAGATGAATTATCTGCAAGAGTTAAAAATGTTATTAATAGGCAAGAGCGATTACTCAAAGAAGCAGCCCGATTTGCTGATATTGATGTTAGTAAAATGGCAAAACAGATCACTGAAATAAAATCTATGCTTACAGATCAGAATCCACTCAATCAAGAAAATTCTATAGATATTCCAAGTTTTACGCCAAGAGAAGCAAGCGTACTTCAACTTGTAGCAGAAGGCCTTATGAATAAAGAAATTGCCAGAAAACTTGAAACCTCTATTAGAAATGTTGAAAAATATGTAAGCAGGCTTTTTATAAAAACAACTACATCTAGCAGAACTGAATTAGTCCGTTATGCACTTGAAAATCACCTAGTAAAATAATTTATTTTACTTTCTTAAATTCAATTAATTTGGAAAAATAAAATGGAGCTTGATTTAATTTCTTTTGAACTACAATAAAGCCTTTTTCATTAGCAGCATTAATAATCCCTTTTTCTCTTAATGTATAAGCTCTAGTAGTTTTACTTGGCCCGGGGAACAACTTTCCAATATTCTTTAAAACTGCCAATATTGGTGTATAAGGGGCAAAACTAACTATTAGCTTCTCTTTACTTAAGTCACATAAATGTCTGACCATTTCTTCAGCGACTGGTTGCGGGTAATGAATAAATACATCTAAACAAATCACAACATCAAATAACCCTTTTAACTGTTCAAGATCACTAGTTAAAAATTTAATTTTTCTTTGACTTAAACCTAATGCATTAATACGTTTCTTTGTTTCTTTAATCATTTCAGAAGATATGTCACTAACCTGCAAATCTTTTATACCAAGTCTTAGTAAAGGAATAGCTAAACTTCCCACACCGCAACCGGCATCACAAAAAGTCTTAGTTGTTAATTCAGGATAATTTTTTACGTATGAAACGACATCATCGACAGTCTTTTGATGACCTTTTCTAATATTTTTCTGCACTGTATTGATTTCTTCTGATTTACTATAAATTTTTCTCCATCGATCAAAACCTGTCCCATTGAAATACTCCCTAACTTCGCTTTTTTCAAGATTTTTATTAGACGTCATAACAATTCATACAAAATTAGTCTTTTTAATACTAACTAACTAGCGCACAAGTAATTGCACGTCATTATAAGAAAAGAATTGATTTGTTATTTTGTCAGAATTTAATTCCAGCAATATTTATAAAGTTGCTGTAGTAATGGGAAGTGATTCAGATCTAAAAACTTTGAAACCTGCAATAGATATATTGAATGAATTTGAAATAGAAAATGAGGTTTGTATACTTTCTGCACATCGAACACCAATGGAAATGATGGAATATGCAAAAAAAGCAGAATCAGAAAAAATAAAAGTTATTATCGCAGGTGCCGGTGGAGCTGCTCATCTGCCTGGAATGATAGCTTCGCTAACATGCATTCCTGTCATAGGTGTACCGGTAGAGAGTAAAACTTTGCGAGGAATTGACTCTCTATTATCAATAGTGCAAATGCCTGCGGGAATTCCTGTAGCAACAGTGGCCATAAACGGTGCAAAAAATGCTGGTTTATTAGCAATTCAAATCCTTAGTTTATTTGAAGAAGCTTTAAGAGTAAAAATGAAAAAATTTAGAGATAATCTCCATACACAAGTAAGATCTAAAAATAGAAAATTGTCTGATCTAGGGGCTGATAATTACCTGAAAAATTACTAAAAATATTTTTATAATTAAATCCTTTCAATTAGATTCTGTTCTCTAAGATAATTAATAACTTCTTCAACAGAATCATTTAAATTTAAGGTACCTGTATCAACTACTATTTCTGGATTTACAGGAGCTTCATATGGACTAGATATTCCTGTAAATTCTTTAATTTCTCCCAAACGTGCCTTTTTATATAAACCTTTAGTATCTCTACTCTCACATACATCAATGTCTGCAGAACAATATACTTCAATAAAATCCTTTGATCCAATAATTTTTCTAACCTTATTTCTATCATTAATGAAAGGGGAGACGAATGCTGTAATGGTTATGATTCCTGCATTCATAAATAAATTAGCTACTTCACCGATTCTTCTTATGTTTTCTTCTCTATCTTCATCAGAGAATCCAAGATCCTTGCATAAACCATGTCTAATATTATCTCCGTCTAGTACATAAGTTGATAACCCATCCAAATGTAAAACCTCATTTACAGCATTGGCTAAGGTACTTTTCCCAGACCCTGATAAACCTGTAAACCAAATTACCATTCCTTTATGTCCTCTCATTTTTTCTAACTTATTTCTATCAATAGTTAAATTGTGCCATTTTATATTTTTTCCTGAATTTTTCTGATTTAGTTCCGTCATCTTTTTATGTTTCTAAAAGTAGAAATCTATTTTAACTCTTGACTCATAAATTTTGAAATCCTTCTTTGCGAAGAAACTCAATTGATTTGTTTACCATATCACCTTGTAATTGAATATCTTCACCTATTAAAGTTCCTCCAGTACCACAAAACACTTTCATTTTTTTTAGTAATTCCTTAAATTCTATTTCATTTATTATAGATAAACCTTTTATTAAAGTAATAGTTTTTCCTTTTTTACCTTTTTTTTGTTTTGAGATATTTATTTTTGATATTTTTTGAAAATTCTCTTCTTTAGGTTTTACTTTATAAATATTTTCCTGATTATCAAATTCAATCCAATTTTTTTTTCCCATTATTTTTTATATAATCTATAGTTAGTTCATACTTATACTATAAAAAATTGGTAAGTACAATTTCTCGTCAGGATCAAAATAATAATGATGATTTAAATCAACCTTCAAAAGAAGGAAGATTTGGAAAATATGGAGGTCAATATGTCCCTGAGACACTAATGCCAGCTCTTTTTGAACTGGAAGAAGCAGCTTCTGATGCATGGAAAGATAAACAATTTGTTAATGAATTAAATCATTTGCTGAAAACTTATGTAGGAAGAGAGACCCCATTATATGAGGCTAAAAGACTTACTGAACATTACCAGACTAAAACATCCACTAGCAGGATATGGCTTAAGAGAGAAGACCTAAATCATACTGGTGCTCACAAAATCAATAATGCATTAGGGCAAGCTTTATTAGCGATAAGAATGGGTAAACAAAGAATAATTGCAGAAACAGGTGCTGGGCAACACGGAGTTGCTACTGCTACTGTATGCGCGAGATTTGGTTTGCAATGCATTATCTACATGGGGGCAGAAGATATAAAAAGACAATCATTAAATGTCTTTCGGATGAAACTTTTAGGCGCAGAAGTTAAAGTTGTTAATTCAGGTACTGCGACTCTCAAAGACGCAACCAGTGAAGCAATCAGGGATTGGGTATCCAATGTAGAAACAACGCACTATATTTTGGGTTCAGTTGCAGGGCCACACCCATTTCCAATGATCGTAAGAGATTTTCATGCAGTTATAGGAGAAGAAGCTAAAAAACAATGTCTAGAATCATTTGGATCTTTACCTGATATTTTGCTTGCTTGCATAGGTGGAGGATCAAATGCAATGGGTCTTTTTCATCCTTTCGTAAAAGAAAAATCAGTTCGACTTATTGGAGTTGAAGCGGCTGGAAGTGGAGTCAATACTGAAAAACATGCCGCGACTATTACTAAAGGATCCGTAGGAATTTTACATGGGTCAATGAGTCTTCTTTTACAAGATAAGGATGGTCAAGTACAAGAAGCGCATTCAATAAGCGCAGGTCTTGATTATCCTGGGGTAGGACCTGAACATAGTTATTTAAAAGATATAGGAAGAGCCGAATATGGTTCTGTTACGGATGCAGAAGCTTTAGAAGCATTGAAACTAGTAAGTGAATTAGAAGGGATTATCCCTGCACTCGAAACAGCTCATGCATTTGCATGGTTAGAAAAATTATGTCCTAACTTGGATAAAGATACTGAAATAGTAATTAATTGTTCTGGTAGAGGAGATAAGGATGTTAATACTGTCGCATCATCCTTGGATATTGAGTAACTAATATCTAGGTATGGTTTGATCAATATTCTGACTCCAACTATCTATTCCTTCTTCAAGATTCCAAATCTCGTTTACGAGATTATTTTGTAATGCCCATTGTCCAAAATTATAACTTCTGATACCGGCATGACAAAGAACAACGAACTTTTTATCTTTTAGATCACTTATTTTTGTTTTTACATACTCAGCCGAAACCTTACTTATTGGTAAATGTAAAAATTCCCTAGGAAAACATGCAATTTCGAGTTCTGAATCCTCTCTAACATCAATAATAATAGGATTTTCATCTTCCGAATTAAACCATTCATTAAGATCAAAAGCATTTAAAGTTTTCGGATAATTTCCCAATTGTTAGAATTAAATATTTGTTATTAACAATTTTATAAGTAAGGTTGCAAGAACATGTTTATTGTTAAAAATAAAAATAAAAATGAAAATGAATATTAAATATTTAACTGTAATAACAATATTATTCTTATGTTGTATTTTTGGATTTGAAGAAACTTCTTATAGTTTAAATAAAGTAAGCCAAAATGATATTTCAGAATTAAAAATCTTGAAGTACTTACCGAATGATAATAAAACATTCTTCATTTCAAATACTAAAAGTTCAAAAATCATTAGCGCCATAAGGACAAACTTTGAAACAACAAATCAAGATAAGCTTGTTTTAGTAAAAAATAGTATATTGGCATACTTAGGAGTTGATTTAGCTACAAACAAGTTAGAAGATATTTATAATAATGAACTTGCAATTACTACCCATGATAATAAAGAAAAAGAGATAGATGATGTTTTAATAATATTCAAAATAAAGGAAAATAAAGATATAGATGATATTTTAAATCTTCCAAATAAAATTGATAAACCTGATAAATTAATTAAAATATTTAGAGAAAATAAATTAAATTATTTAAAATATATTTATCGAACTAATGATAATTATATTATCACTTCCTCTAATAAAACCTTAATACTTGATGCATTACAAGCAATTAATATTGATAAAAATATCGAAAAAAAATATATCTTTATTAAAGAAGTATTGAATACTTTTAAAAATGAACAGAATATCTTTTTAACAAATAATTTCAAAACAAATGAACTATTAAATAAAAAAAATTATTCTCCAAGCAAAGAGGACTATTTAGTAACTTTATTTGATTTTAAGGATAAAGAAATTATATTAAAATCATATTTAGTTAATAATATCAAAAGTTCAGATATTATATCATATGAAAATATGGACACAGTCAATATATTAGATAAAAACAATTATCAACTATCTATTTATAATAATTTATTAGATTCAAATAAGTATCTTGATAAAATTGAAATAAACAGTTTTGAAAAAGGTATTATTAAAGAATTAAATAATAAATTAAAATATAATATACTATTCTTAAGTTCTGATAACAATTGGATATTAATTTATGATAAAAATTATTTGCCTATTGAGAACATAAAATTATTAGAAGATTTTAATAAAAATAGTTTAGAAAATAATAATAATAATATTTATACAATATATTCAAAAGATGAACTTATAAAAGAAAAAAATATTATAAAACAGTCAAGTTACAAAAAGATTTTTTTAGTTGAGACTGATACTCTAAACTTTATTAGTAACACTTTGGTAAATGAGGGAGATATAGATTTAATTTCAAATGAATTTTTTAGTTTAAGAAGTGATAGTCATGCTAAATATTTTCTAAATAAAAAATTAAATCTCAGAAATCCTTACTCTATTCAAACTAAAAATTTCTCTTATTTGGAAAACATTAATTCCTTTTTTAAAAATATAATTAATATATCAATTATAGAATTTAAAGCAATAATCAAACAATCCATTCCAGAAAAAGCTCCTTTTTATTATGCAGAAACTAATTTTAAAATATTTAATAATTAAATTTGATTGATATCTTGTGGTTAACTAAAAATTATTTGACTATCTTAGACCTATAAACGATTTATATCACATTAAAATTTTGGATACTCATAAACTAATTTTAAAACCAGGATTAGAGGGAGTTCCAGTAACTAATTCATCAATATGTGATATTGACGGTCAAAAAGGGAAATTATTATATAGAGGCTATTCAATTGAAGAATTAGCAAAGAGAAGTAGTTTCTTAGAGACTGCTTTTTTATTAATTTGGGGAGAATTACCTTCCGCAACAGAACTAAGAGATTTTGAACAAGAAGTACAGATGCATCGGAGATTAAGCTTCAGAGTAAGGGATATGATGAAATGCTTTCCTGCCACAGGGCATCCCATGGATGCCCTGCAGTCCAGTGCCGCCTCTCTTGGTCTTTTCTACTCAAGAAGAGCGATAGATGATCCCAAGTATATCTACAACGCAGTAATAAGACTAATTGCAAAAATTCCAACAATGATTGCTGCATTTCAACTTATAAGAAAAGGACAAGATCCCATTCAACCTAGGGATGATTTGTCCTACTCATCGAATTTTCTTTACATGTTGACTGAAAAAGAACAAGATCCCATAGCTGCAAAAGTTTTTGATAGATGCCTAATTCTTCATGCAGAACATAGTTTAAATGCGAGTACATTTAGCGCACGAGTTACGGCTAGCACGCTTACAGACCCATACGCGGTAATTGCCTCTGCAGTAGGAACACTCGCTGGTCCTCTTCATGGAGGAGCAAATGAAGATGTAATTGCCATGTTAGAAGATATTAAAACTCCTGAAAAAGCTGCTTCTTTTTTAGAAGATGCTATTCAAAACAAAAGTAAAATAATGGGTTTCGGACATCGAGAGTATAAAGTTAAAGATCCTCGAGCAATTATTCTTCAGAAATTAGCAGAGGAGCTTTTTATTAGGTTTGGAAAAGATGAAATGTATGAAGTTGCTAAAAAATTAGAGTTAGAGGCTATTCCAAGGCTAGGAGGAAAAGGTATTTTTCCAAACGTTGATTTCTATTCTGGCCTTGTTTACAGAAAACTTGGTATTCCCCGTGACTTATTTACTCCTATTTTTGCAATATCAAGAGTCGCAGGTTGGTTAGCTCATTGGAGGGAACAATTAGGTGCAAACAGAATTTTTAGACCGTCTCAAATTTATACCGGTTCGGCTCCAAGAGATTGGGTTTCTTTAGAAAATCGAAAATAATATCTTCAGCTTTTCATAAAAAAAACACACATATTGTTTATGAAGAGTTAATCTAAAGAATAAATAACAATAAAATTTTGAACTCCGGATTAGATCTCGAATATAGTTTTAATGAAATCTTAAAAGGCTTCGGCCTCTCAAGTGAGCTTGCTCATATAATCTGGCTACCTTTACCAATGTTATTAGTTTTAGTATCAGCAGTAGTTGGTGTATTAGTCACAGTTTGGTTAGAAAGAAAGATATCTGCTGCTGCTCAACAAAGAATAGGTCCAGAATATGCAGGAGCATTAGGGGTACTTCAACCAATTGCAGACGGTCTGAAATTACTTGTAAAAGAAGATATTATTCCTGCAAAAGCAGATTCAATTCTATTCACTGCTGGGCCTATATTGGTATTGGTCCCGGTCATTCTATCCTGGTTAATTGTTCCCTTTGGCCAAAACTTGCTTATTAGTAATGTTGGTATTGGAATTTTTCTTTGGATAGCTCTAAGTAGTATTCAACCAATTGGACTTCTTATGAGTGGCTACGCCTCGAATAATAAATATTCATTATTAGGAGGGTTAAGAGCAGCTGCTCAATCTATTAGCTATGAAATACCCCTGGCTTTGTCTGTGCTAGCTATTGTTTTAATGACAAATTCCCTTAGTACTATTGATATTGTTAATCAACAAAGCGGAGCGGGAATATTAAGTTGGAATATATGGAGGCAACCTGTTGGATTCATAATTTTCTGGATATGTGCTCTTGCTGAATGCGAAAGACTACCATTCGACTTGCCAGAGGCTGAGGAAGAATTAGTAGCGGGTTATCAAACTGAATATGCTGGAATGAAATTTGCTTTATTTTATTTAGGCAGTTATATAAATTTAATCCTATCCGCATTATTAGTATCCATACTTTATTTAGGTGGATGGGGATTTCCTATTCCTGTTGAGATAATTGCTAAAGTTCTAAATCTTCCAATTGATGCTCCTGTGATTCAAGTTTTCACAGCTTCTATAGGAATCATAATGACTGTTCTCAAAGCATATCTATTGGTTTTTGTTGCTATATTATTGCGCTGGACAACTCCAAGGGTCAGAATAGATCAACTCCTAGATTTAGGATGGAAATTCCTTTTACCCATATCTCTTGCTAATCTACTTGTGACAGCGGGATTAAAATTAGCTTTCCCTCAATTTTTTGGTGGATAATGTTTAAGTAGAAATACTTAAACATTAATTAAATACACTAGAATAAAATGTAAAAGTAAATTCTTTAAAATGAAAGATTTTCTTCAAAAAGTAAATAGTTATATTAAAGAAGCCTTCAGCGCTGGTAAATATTTATATGATGGATTTACTGTAACTTTTGATCATCTTCGAAGAAGACCAGTTACTGTTCAATACCCTTACGAAAAGTTAATTCCTTCTGAAAGATATAGAGGAAGAATCCATTATGAATTTGATAAATGCATCGCCTGTGAAGTATGCGTACGTGTTTGTCCAATAAATTTACCAGTTGTGGACTGGGTTATGAATAAGGAAACTAAGAAAAAGGAACTTAGAAATTACTCTATAGACTTTGGAGTCTGTATTTTTTGCGGGAATTGTGTTGAATATTGTCCAACAAATTGCTTGTCTATGACTGAAGAATACGAATTAGCTACATTCGATAGGCATAATTTAAATTTTGACAATATAGCATTAGGGAGACTCCCTACGAACGTTACAACTGATCCATCTGTAAAACCTCTTAGGGAACTTGCATATTTGCCTAAAGGAGTTATGGATCCTCATGAAGTTCCTCCTTCAGATGTTCGAGTTGGTAAACTACCAGAAGAAGTTTATGATTGGATGAAACCAAAATTGAATGATAATATAAATCCCACTGTCGAACCAAACAAATAACTTTAAATAATACATGTCTATAGCAGTCACAACTCAAATAATTTGTTTTTCAGTATTATCTTTAGTTGTAATAATTGGAGCACTAGGTGTAATTCTTCTAGAGAATATTGTTTACTCTGCATTTTTGCTTGGGGGAGTCTTTATGAGTGTTGCAGGCTTATATCTACTATTAAACGCAAGTTTTGTTGCTGCAGCTCAAGTTTTAGTTTATGTAGGGGCAGTTAATGTTCTAATAATTTTTGCAATAATGTTAGTTAATAAAAAAGAGGATTTAAAAGCTATTGAAAATATCAAATCAAGAAGAATTATATCAACATCAATTTGTTTAACTCTTCTAAGTCTATTAATAAGAGTTGACTTATCCAATACTTGGGGTTTAGCTGAACCTAATGCATCCATAGGGGAAGAATCTACAATAAGAATAGGAGAACACTTATTTAGTGATTATTTGCTCCCTTTTGAAGTGGCATCTGTATTACTATTAATGGCTATGATTGGGGCTATTGTTTTGGCTAGAAGAGATGTATTGAATGAAGATATTTCAACAGGATTACCGGTAGATCAAGAGCTAATAGAGAAACCAAATGAACCTTTACTTATAAAAAAAAATTAAGATGAATTTAGAATCCATCCCACTTCAAGCTTTTTTAATAGTTTCCTCAGTTTTATTTTGTATTGGCATTTGGGGATTATTAAATAGTAGAAATGCAGTAAGAGTACTGATGAGTATAGAGTTAATGTTGAATGCAGTGAACATAAATTTGATGGCCTTCTCTTCTTATGTTGACAATAACCTAATTCAAGGACAAGTTTTTACAATTTTTGTTATTACAGTTGCAGCAGCAGAAGCTGCTGTAGGTTTAGCTATATTGTTATCTCTTTATAGAAATAGAGTGACTGTTGATATGGAAAGTTTTAATTTATTAAAATGGTAAAAAGCATCAAGTGAATCTTTCATTGGTGCTTATTATTTATCGTTCTAACAGCTTAACTGCTAAAGAAGCATCTATATTTTGTAATAAGGCTCTAAAAGCTAGAAATATTAAATCAAAAAGGATAGAAAGTGATTTTGATAACAATCAATTAGAAAGCTACTTCTACAATCTTGCTGTATTACCTGATCTAGTAATTGTTCTTGGTGGTGATGGAACTGTTCTTAAATCTGCAAATGCATTAGTAAACTATGATATTCCTATTCTTAGTTTTAATATTGGCGGTAATTTAGGATTTTTGACTCAAGAAAAGGATTTTTTATTTGACCAATCATTTATCAAAATTTTAGAAAAAGAAGAATTCATAATTGATTTTAGAAACAGATTACATTGTGATGTTTATAGCAACGAGAAGAATAGAGAAAGAAAACTTCTCAAAAGCTATGATGCTTTAAATGATTTTTATTTTAAATCTGTTGAAGAAGATATTTCTCCAACCAATCAAATTCAAATCGAAATAGATAATGAGAAAGTAAACGAATACAAAGGTGATGGTTTAATTATTTCCTCCTCAACTGGTTCAACTGCATACTCTATGGCAGCAGGAGGTCCAATAGTACACCCCTCAATAAATGCATTCGTTATAAATCCAATATGTCCTATGACCTTAGCTAGCCGGCCAATTATTATTCCTGATACAAGTAAAGTAGTTATTAGAGTCGTTCAAAAGAATAAAAGAGAAATAAAGCTATGGAAAGATGGTTCAAAGTGTATGACTATAAAAGAAAACGATTATTGTGAAATTAATAAAGTAACAAAGCCCTGTAAAATGATTAAATTTAATAAAAGCATTTCCTATTACATTACATTAATCAAAAAGCTCGATTGGAAAGGAGACTTATCATTAAAGAATAATCAAAATAATTAGATGTCATTAGAAATTGAAAGACGATTTCTTATCAAAAATGATCAATGGAAGGATTTTATTACTCATAAGACTTTTATAGAGCAGGGCTATCTTTCCCACGATTTGGAGGATTGGATAGTCAGAATCAGATATGACAGCAATAACTTTAAAATTGCACTTAAAAAACATATCAAAAATTTTACTAATTACGAATATGAATACTCAATACCAAATAGTGAAGGTGAAAAAATCATGTCAACTCTTACCAATACAATTAAAAAAGAAAGATTCTTTTTAAAAATTGATCGAAAAGATTGGATTGTAGATTGCTTTAAAGACAAAAATTTTCCTTTAGAAATTGCCGAGATTGAGCTTACTAAAGAGGAAGAACAAGTTATTCTTCAATCTTTTATAGCAAAAGAAATTACTGGTCTAAAAAGATATACTAATCTTAATCTGACAAAACATCCATTTTCAAAATGGGGAAAGAAGATTTAAAAAAAACTAGCTAAAAAACTCTCGTTCCCTTTATATTCTCTTTATATTTGAGAGGTAAATATTATTATTTTTAGACATGTATGGTCTTTATGATAACGATGGGGTATTAAGATTTACCAACTCTGATAAAGAAGCCTGTCTTGATTATGCACAACTTTTTGAAATGAATTCAGGACATTGTTGTTTAATAAATTTGGTAGCCAGTATCGATAAAGAAAATAATATTAATCTTGATCTGAATCAGGCAGAGTGCAACAATTAAATCCATCTCTACAGATTTTTCCATGATCCATTGCCCAGTTTAATAGTGCTACTCTATTTTTGGAGCCTGTCTTGGTAAACATATTACTTACATGATTATCAACAGTTCTTTTACTAATAGTAAGCTTTACAGCAATTTCTTGATTTGTAAGCCCATCAGCTACTAGATCTATGATTTCCATCTCTCTAGATGAGAGACCCATCATATCAATGTCGTTAACACCTTCTTCAACCATTTGCATTTAAACAGTTCCTTTAATATATTAATTGAGTTTAGCAGTAACAGTAAACTTCTTAACCAAGTAAGGAAAAAAAGCAATTGAAATCAAAACTTCAGCAAACTTTAGAAAAAAATTCAAAAGTAATTACAGCAGAATTAATGCCGCCAAGAGGAGGAGACCCCATAAGATCTCTTAAAATAGCACAACTTCTCAAAAATAAGGTGCATGCTGTTAATGTTACAGACGGAAGTAGAGCAATAATGAGGATGTGCAGTTTAGCAATGTCTAAACTATTACTGGAAAATGGGATAGAACCTATAATGCAAATCTCATGTAGAGATCGTAATAAAATCGCTTTACAATCAGATATTCTTGGAGCGAATGCATTAGGTATTAAAAATATTTTATGCATTACAGGAGATTCTGTCAAAGCTGGTGATCAGCAAGAAACAAAAGCAGTTCATGAGTTTGAGGCAGTGCGATTATTAAAACAAATTCAATCATTCAATCAAGGAATTGATCCTACTTTTAAACAACTTCCAGACAAAAGCACTAAGATCTTTTCAGGTGCTGCAGTAGATCCAAGTTGTCGAAATCAAAGAAGTTTAAAAAGTAGAACAATAAAAAAAAAGGAGGCTGGAGCAAATTTCTTACAAACTCAAATAGTTATGGATAGAAAATGTTTAGCAGACTTTTGTAACGAAATCAGCAATCCACTTGAGATACCAGTTATTGCAGGAGTATTTCTTTTAAAATCATATAAAAATGCCCTTTTCATAAATAAATTTGTACCTGGAGCAAATATTCCTGAAAATGTTTTAAATCGTCTCAAAGATGCAAAAAATCCACTTCAAGAAGGAATATTAATTGCTTCAGAGCAAGCTAAAGATTTTATTAATATTGCAGAGGGGATTCATCTTATGGCAGTAAAATCAGAACATCTTATCCCAGAGATACTTGAAAAAGCTGGACTCAATCTGGAATGTTAATCAAATCAGTTCCCAGTAATTCTGCCATAGCTTTTTGTTGAGGAGATGGTTCAGTTAAATCTAATCTTCTTGAGTCTGTTATTAACCAATCCAAAGAAGCATCTTTCAAATCAAAATGGTCTCCATTTTTTCCAACACAATATCTACCAAATACTAATTTATCGACAAGTTGCACTCCTTTCCCAATTTTTGAATAATCAAAGATTATAGAGTTATCTATAGTTGCACCCTCACAAATGCAACAACTTGGTCCAATCATAGAGGGTCCAATAATAGTTGCACCATCTTCTATTCTTGTCATCCCTCCAATATAAACGGGTCCTTTTATATTAACTTTATCCCAATTTGCAGCAACATTAAGACCCGTAAAGACTCCAGGCTTAATTTCTTTTCCAGGAATTTCCACTTGCCTTACTTTACCTAATAAAACATTTCTAATCGCACTCCAGTAATCAGGAACTTTTCCGATATCTACCCACTCAAAATCCATCGGCAAAGCAAAAAATGGCAAATCCATTTCAACAAGTTTAGGAAATAGATCAGCCCCAATATCAAATTTATCTCCTGATGGAATATAGTTAAAAATCTCAGGCTCAAAAAGATAAATACCAGTATTAATTGAATCACTCAAAGCATCATCTATATCCGGTTTTTCTTGAAAAGCTTTAATTCGGCCATTTTCATCAGATACTACAACTCCATAACTAGATAGCTGTTCTCTAGGTACCTTTTTTGTTATTAGGCTTGCTATCGCCCCTTTTTTCTTATGATTTTTAACAGCTTCAGTCAAATCTAAATCAACTAAGGCGTCGCCGCACAATACAACAAAAGTTTCATCAAAAAAGTTTTGAAAATCTTGAATTTTTTTTAATCCTCCGGCCGAACCTAAAGCATCACCAATCATTTCTCCATCCTCAATTCTTCCTTCAAAGCTATAAGCTATCTCAACACCAAATCTTTGTCCGTCCCTAAAATAGTTTTCAATTTCCTCTGCAAGATGAGAAACATTTACCATTATTTCTTTAAAACCATGTTCTTTTAAAAGTTCCAAGAGAAATTCCATCACGGGTTTTTGCAAAATAGGAATCATTGGTT
Source organism: Prochlorococcus sp. AG-388-A04 (assembly GCA_003279935.1). Classification (GTDB taxonomy): domain Bacteria; phylum Cyanobacteriota; class Cyanobacteriia; order PCC-6307; family Cyanobiaceae; genus Prochlorococcus_A. The sequence continues at coordinate 24,412 of QCGL01000004.1, read as the reverse complement.
TAGGAATAATATGCGTTATTGGCTGAATGCGAGTTCCTTTACCTGCTGCAAGTATCATTGCCTTCATCAGTTCTATAGACCTCTTTTTTAAAGATTATACTTTATTACTCTTTTACTACTAAGCAGCAGTTGAAGAAGTTTCTGACACCTCAAGATTTTCAATAGGTAATTGAGCTAATTCTCCATCTGGAATAATTCTTTTAATTTGTATTGGCCCATAAAGAGAATATTGTTGTTTTAATTCAATTTTATTTTCTGATGATAAAAATAACAAAGCCCAAAAGACACCCAGTCTATCTTTATCTAAATCACTTTTTACTACTGTCTGCCATTTATTAACTAAATATTCAAAATCAGTCCATTGTAATGCCTTTTCCCATCCATCAAGAAACTTGCCAAGTGCTTTAGTTGTTTCAGGTAGCTTTTCACGATGTGCTAAAGATTGAACTTTAGAGATCAGAATCTTATCAGAATATTTTTTATTTCTTTTCCTTTTCATAAGCAAAAGATCCTGCGTTTCAATTATTTCCGCAATAGACTCCAATTGACTAACGAGTTCTCCTAATGTAGATGTACGTTTAATAACGGGTTGAGCTACAGATCTTCTTCTAAGATATTTTTCAGGATATTTTGGTATGTCAAATCCTTGATTAATCCATTCTTGATTATCCATCCCAATTTCTTCTTCATAGCCTAATGTTTCTTCTGGAAATACATCAGATTCTAAAAGTTGAGCTTTTAAATTAACTAATACAGAGGCGGCAAAAAATGCTTCACTCGTCTCAGATAAGTCTTTTTGATATGAAATTTGATTATTGGATGAATATTGCAAATTATGATTAAACTGCTCTAAAAAACTATCGATAACACTAATAACATCAATATCCCATGGATCAAGATCACCCCTTCCAGCTGCATCTTGAAGGAATTTTATGAGTAATCTAGGTCCTAGCTGTGACCCATCAATAGAATGAGAATTAGTTACTTTAATTAGATATAATCTTTTTCAAGATATCTTTATATCAATTGTCATGCCAAAAAATAATAAACATGTTAAGAAACTTAAATAGTTGGTGCTTTTAATATTTGATTTGATTTATTTCCCGCAAAAACATTTGTCTTTGGTAGGCTTTTAACAGCATTTAAATCTCTATCAACCAAGTTATTTACTGTAGCCAAATAACTTTCTGTAACTAACCTTGGATATAAACCTATCCCGATGATTGGTATGAGTAAACAGGCTATAATGTATACCTCTCTAGGCTCTGCATCAATTAAATTCTTATCTTCAGTTAACTTTGGATTTTCTTTACCGAAGAAAATCTCACGTAACATTGACAGTAAATAAATTGGAGTAAGTATCACCCCTATTGCAGCTAAAGATGCCATTATTACTCTAAAAGGCAAAGTATAAACTTCATCGGTAACAAATCCAGTAAATACCATTAACTCAGAAACAAATCCACTCATACCTGGTAAGGCAAGAGAAGCAAGAGAGCAGGCAGTCCATAATGCAAACATAATACGCATTTTTTGTCCTACTCCACCCATTTCATCTAGTTTTAGAGTCTTTGTTCTGTCATAAGTTGCTCCAACAAGAAAAAATAAACTTGCTCCAATTAGTCCATGACTAACCATTTGCAACATCGCTCCACTTGTCCCAAGACTACTAAAACTTCCTATTCCAATTAAGACAAAACCCATATGACTTATTGAACTATAAGCAATTTTCCTTTTAAGATTTCTTTGTGCAAATGATGTTAATGCAGCGTAAATTATATTAACTACTCCAAGAACTATCAATAGTGGAGAGAATTGAGCATGTGCAATAGGTAATAATTGTGCATTAAATCTTAAAAGAGCATATCCTCCCATCTTCAATAAAATACCTGCCAATAACATATGCACAGGTGCTGTAGCCTCCCCATGAGCATCAGGGAGCCAAGTATGCAAAGGGACAATTGGAAGTTTAACACCAAAGGCGACTAATAAAGCTATGTAACAAAGGATTTGAAAGTTTTGGCCAAAATCTTGATTAGCCAAATGAGAAAACTCAAAGTTTGGAACTTCAGTACCATAAAAACCCATTGCCAATGCGGCTAAAAGGATAAAGATAGAACTCCCAGCGGTATAAATGATGAATTTTGTAGCTGCATATTGTCTATTTTTCCCTCCCCATATAGCTAAAAGTAAATATACTGGTAAAAGCTCCAGCTCCCAACTTAAAAAGAATAGAAGCATATCTTGAACGGCAAAAACAGCTATTTGTCCTCCATCCATAATAAGTATTAAAAAGAAAAATAATTTGGGTTTAAACTTTACCGGCCATGCCGCTAAGACAGCTAGGGCTGTTATAAAACTAGTTAACAATATAAGAGGCATTGAAATCCCATCAGCTCCGACTGACCAAGTAAGTCCTAGCTTCGGAAGCCAATTTATACTTTCTTTAAGTTGAACGTTTTCATTATTGATATCAAAACCGTTTATATAAGATCCTACAGTTACCAGAAAAGTAATTAAAGCAACACTTAAAGCGAACCATCTTACTTGTTTACCCTCTCCATTATCAGGGAAAAAAGGTATCAAAAATGCGCTACCAATTGGGAAAAGAATAGATACTGATAACCAGGGAAAATCAGATAAACCTCCACCTAATGTTCCTATTGTATGTAATGCAAAATGTGTAAAAAAATAGCTGCTCAAATGAATAAGAAATTGATCTTAAACAAAGTCTAGAAATTATCTAGATTTTTTCATCCCATGGACAGTGAAGACACACATTTGTTATTAAGTTACTTGGGGTGATTGGAAACCAAATATTGCTACCAACAAAATGACCCCTCCAAAAACTATAAGAGCATAGAATTGAGCTCTGCCGGTTTCAAAATACTTTAAACCCTCTCCACTGCCCAATGTTACAAGTCCAGTCAGATTTACCACCCCATCAACAACTTTGGAATCTACTTCTAAAACTTCTTTTGCAAGTTTTCTACTGCCTTTCACAAAAAGTTTTTCATTAATATCATCTAAATACCATTTATTTGATAAAAACTTATTAACAGATGGAAATCTTTGTGCAAATAATTTTGATAAGTTAATTTTTTTAGCAAAATAAGCTTGATAAGCAATAGTTATACCTATTGATGCAATAAAAACGGAAGCAATAGCTAGAGGTAAAAATTCTTGTAACTCAAAGGACTCTAAAGCAATCAATGCTTCTTCTGGATCTAATAAGTTTGCAAATTTACTATCCCATGGAAATCCCATAAATCCTATTATTACTGAAGGTACTGCTAGAAAAACCAATGGAAATGTCATAGACCAAGGTGACTCATGGAGTGAGCCATGTTCCTCTTCATGTTCTTCTTCTTCTATATTAATTTCGGAGGCTAATAAAAGTTCTTTTTGTAATTCCTTATTTTCCCCTCTGAAATCCCCTTCAAACGTTAAAAAATAAAGTCTGAACATATAAAAGGCAGTCATTCCTGCTGTTAATAATCCTACAAACCAAAAAGCTGGAAATGAGATAAAAGCATTTCCCAATATTTCGTCTTTACTCCAAAACCCAGCTAAAGGAGGAATACCACTTATAGCTACGCAACCTATTAAAAAAGTTATAGAAGTAAAGGGCATTTTCTTTCTTAAGCCTCCCATCAACCTCATATCTTGTGCGAGTACAGGTTGATGACCAACCACTTCTTCCATCGCATGAATTACTGAGCCTGATCCTAAAAACAACATTGCTTTGAAGCAAGCATGTGTTATTAAGTGAAAAATTCCTGCTACTGGAGCACCACAACCCATCGCAAGCATCATATAGCCGAGCTGAGAAACAGTACTATATGCCAAACCTTTTTTAAGATCCATTTGGGTTAAAGCAATAGACGCACCTAAGAAACATGTAATAGTGCCAACTAAAGCAATAATGAATTGAATTGAAGGGAATAATGAGTAGAGAGGTTGGAGCCTTGCTACTAAGAATATTCCAGCAGCAACCATCGTCGCTGCATGAATAAGAGCTGAAATAGGAGTTGGTCCTTCCATGGCGTCTGGTAGCCATACATGAAGAGGAAATTGAGCAGATTTTGCCATAGGGCCCAAAAAGACTAAGAAACAAAGTAATAATGCAGCCCATACTGGCAACGAATTCTCTGAAACTGACTGTGATACTCCTATAGCAATTTCATTAAAGTCAAAGCTTTTTGTAGCCCAAAATAGACCCAAAATTCCCAGTAATAATCCAAAGTCTCCAACTCTATTTACAACAAAAGCTTTTTGAGCAGCATTTGCTGCACCATCTCTGTCGTACCAGAAACCAACTAATAAGTAAGAACACATTCCTACTAATTCCCAAAAAACGTATATTTCTAACAAGTTTGGACTAATAATTAATCCCATCATCGAACTACTGAAGAGTGCTAAATATGTAAAAAATCTTACGTAACCTTTATCATGGGCCATATAACCATGAGAGTAAATCATGACTAATAATGTAATTGTGGTTACCAATGTAAGCATTACGCTTCCTAATGGGTCGAGAACAAATCCCATTGGTATTGTAAAATCTCCTGCACTTGCCCAAACAAATAATTTTTCTACTGATTGATAGCCATCTATTTGCTCAATTAATGTTTTATAGCTAAATACCGCAGAAACACCAACTAATGACAAAAGACTGATCGAAACAATTTCTCTAGAATTATTTATTTTTTTATTCGCACATATTAAGCCTAAGCCAGAAAGCACCGCTCCAATAAGTGGAAAGACAGGAATCAACCAGGCAATTTCTGAAGCTTGAGGCATTTTAAATAATATTTATATATTTATACTAAACTGCTAATTGAAAATTTTAGACATAAAAGATGAATTAAATGTTGTAACAGCAATATTTATATATTTATGCGACCACCAGATTATTGCAATGGCTATTAATATCCCAAGTTGTGATAATTTAAAAAATTCTTTTAGTTTTATTTGCTGTCTTCCATCAAATATTGCGACGAATGGGATTACTGAGGTACTTTCTTTGTACTTATAAAATTCTTCACCAAATTTAATTTCTAATCTTTTATCACCATGCCATATTGCAAAAAGGTGATGGGAAATTAGCCCTAGCGAAGTGATGAATGTAAACGATGTCCCAATCCATAATGTATGAGCTAAACACCAAATAATTTGGCCAAATGCTTGCGGATGTCTTGTTATTCTCATTATTCCAGTCCCATATATCCTAACTTGTGGTTTTAAAACTGAAGGAATTTCTAATAAATTATATGTTGCAGGATATAAAAATAAAAAACTTATAGCAGTTAAAATCCAAACCAACAAAAATACATAATTATTACCCTGCAAATTCCATAATCTAATGCCATCGTATCTATGCGCTAAAAAATAACTAATTAAAATCACTGCAGATGGCAAACTTAAAGAAACAAAAAGCAATCTCCATAATCTTGGTCCTATAACAGCCTCTGCTCTGCTTCTCAAAGCAGCACCTCCACTATGTATAACTGCAAAGATTAATATTAATACCAAAATCAATAAAGAAGTTTTGTGAGTCTCCATATAATTTCGAAATACAGGTTTTCATTATTAACAATAATACCTTTAGGCACTAGAATTGAAATTAAATTGTAGGCATAAAAAGAATGCCAGAATTACCTTTTACTCTTGACCAATTAAGAATATTAAAAGCTATTGCTGCTCAAGGAAGTTTTAAAAAGGCTGCTGATTTACTTTATGTGACTCAACCAGCTGTCAGTTTACAAATACAAAATTTAGAAAAACAACTTGAAATAACAATCTTTGATAGAGGTGGTAGAAAAGCACTTTTAACTGAAGGAGGTAAGCTTTTACTTGAATATTGCGAAAGAATCCTGAATCAATGTGATGAAGCTTGTAAAGCTATTGAAGACTTGAATAGTTTAAAAGGTGGAACACTCATAATTGGAGCTAGTCAAACTACCGGTACCTACTTAATGCCAAGAATGATAGGGCTTTTTCGTCAAAAATATCCTGATGTATCTGTCCAACTACAGGTTCACAGTACTAGAAGAACAGGTTGGAGCGTTGCGAATGGTCAAATTGATCTAGCAATAATTGGAGGTCAATTGCCAAGCGATCTAGAAAACTTGTTACAAGTAATTCCATATGCAACTGATGAATTAGCTCTTGTATTGCCACCAAAACACCCACTTGCCATCAAGAAAGAACTGATGAAAGAAGATTTATACAAACTAAATTTCGTCACATTAGATTCTCAATCAACAACTAGAAAAGTTGTTGATAAACTTTTAAAGGATTCTGGTCTTGATATTCAAAGATTAAAAATAGAAATGGAGTTAAATTCTCTTGAAGCAATTAAAAATGCAGTTCAATCTGGTCTTGGTGTTTCTTTTTTACCTGTTGTTTCTATTGAGAGAGAATTAGCAGGTGGGTCAATTCATAAACCCCAAATAGCTGATTTAGAGGTAAAAAGGGAGTTGAAATTAATTACAAATCCATCAAGATACACATCTAGAGCTTCAGAAGTTTTTAAAAAATATATATTGCCTCAATTTGCAAGCTCAGAAAGCCCACTAAGGCAAAATAACTCAATCTAAAATTGAATAGCTTCCTTATTAATTCCCACCCCTCCATCTTCAGCTTGCCCATCACCTTTGATAATAAATTTGTTCTCATTTACATCAGTCTGATAAACACACTTAACAATAGGCTTATCTCTTATTGACCCTATGTAAGCAAAAGTATTCATTCTTTGCTTACATTCTCTAACATCCTCATTACTTATAGCTCCTTGTTTTTGTAAAACTGTCCAATTCTCCCTTCGAATAACGCAACCAGGTTGCAGTGCCGGTTGCGTTACAAAACTAGTTGAAGGATTAAGTGTTGTATACATTTCTACATCAATAACAAAAGCACTTGCTCCCCATTGCCTACAAAATTCAGGGTCTGGAACCGCCATGTCTAATTGCTGTTGACTAGCTATATTGCCCTGACCTCCATCTGTTGTACTGGTAATAGCACTACCTATACCTACCCCTAGTATCAAAACGCCAGCAAGTACAGCAATTGTTCCGGTGCTGAAATTATTTTTTTGTCCAGAGTTAGAAGGAGATATTCTTCTACCCCTCTGTGTATAGTTATCGCCATCCCGTGAGGAGTAAGAATTTTTGCCAGGGTCTCTTCTGGGACCCCTACTAGGATATTTATTCACAGTACTTCTTTGGTCTTAGGTAAACCCATTGAATAATTCATAACTCTACATTCAGGGTTATAGCTTAGTAATCCATTTTGAAGCAAATATTTGATTAAACCTTCAAGTTCTGAGCCTATCTTACGAAGTTCATAGTCATCTAAACTATTTCCGGCTCTTTCTTGAACAAGTTCAGTAAATTTTTGATTTACTTTTTTTAAGGAGTCTTCACTCCAAATGAATTCATTATCAGGATCTAGGTCGAGAGTTAATTTATTAGGATGATATATCAAATCGTTATTAACCACATCAGCAGTAAAAATTCTTACATGCCTTGTGGTTGACTTTAAAAGCATTTTTTCCATAATTTAAAAATAATCAACAAAAAAAACAATTATGTCTTAACTTTAGGATAGCTTCTTTGTAAGTGTTAAATTATTTTTTGATTTTATAATGCGTGTTGTAATTGCAGGTGCAGGTTTAGCAGGTTTATCTTGCGCTAAATATCTCGTAGATAATGGCCACATACCAATCGTTTTAGAAGCCAGAGATGTCCTTGGCGGCAAGGTTGCTGCTTGGAAAGACGAAGATGGAGATTGGTATGAGACAGGTTTGCACATATTTTTTGGTGCTTATCCAAATATGCTTCAACTTTTCAAAGAATTAGACATAGAAGACAGACTTCAATGGAAAAGCCATTCAATGATTTTCAATCAGCCTTCTGAGCCTGGTACTTACAGTAGATTTGATTTCCCTGACATACCTGCTCCTGCAAATGGAGTAACAGCAATTCTTAGTAACAATGATATGCTTTCATGGAATGAAAAGATTTTATTTGGCTTAGGTTTAGTTCCTGCAATGTTAAGAGGACAAAAATATCTTGATAAATGTGATTCAAAATCATGGACTGAATGGTTAAAAGAACACAATATTCCTGAGAGAGTTAATGAGGAAGTATTTATAGCCATGAGTAAAGCGCTTAATTTTATTGGACCTGATGAAATCTCATCAACAGTTTTATTAACAGCACTTAATAGATTTTTACAAGAAAAAAACGGTTCAAAAATGGCTTTCCTTGACGGAGCTCCACCAGAACGACTTTGCCAACCAATGGTTGATTATATAACTGAGAGAGGAGGCGAGGTTCATATGAATAGTCCTCTGAGAAAAATAGACCTCAATGAGGATAGCACTGTCAAAAGTTTTACAATTGCACCTTTAGACTCAGACTCAAAGAAAAAAGTGATTACAGCAGATGCTTATGTTAGTGCAATGCCTGTAGATCTATTTAAACTAATAATTCCGGACCAATGGAAAGGGATAGATGCCTTCTCAAAGCTAGATGGTTTAATTGGTGTCCCAGTAATTAATATTCATTTATGGTTTGATAAAAAATTAACGGATATTGACCACTTATTATTTAGCAGATCTCCGCTTCTAAGTGTTTATGCAGATATGAGTATCACTTGTAAGGAATATGAGGATCCAAATAGATCAATGCTTGAATTAGTTTTTGCTCCTGCTAAAGAATGGATTAACAGAAGTGATCAAGATATAGTCGATGCAACAATGGAAGAACTCAAAAAGTTATTTCCAACTCATTTTATTGGGGATGACAAAACTAAACTAAGAAAATTTAAAGTTGTCAAAACACCAAGATCTGTATATAAAGCAGTTCCTGGATGTCAGGAATTCAGACCTAGTCAAAGATCTCCAATAAAAAACTTTTTTTTAGCAGGTGATTATACAATGCAAAAATATCTTGCCTCTATGGAGGGAGCTGTTTTAAGTGGTAAATTATGCGCAGAAACTATCAACAAAGTATATTCCAAAACATCAAATAATGTTTCACGAGAAACATCTAAAATAAATTAAACCTCAAGAATAAAAACCTTTTTTGAAAAATTCATTATCCCAACTTAATAAAGCATATGAAATATGCCAAAAAGAAACTCAAAAATGGGCTAAAACTTTTTATCTAGGGACACTTTTATTACCGTACGAAAAAAGAAAAGCGATTTGGGCGATTTATGTTTGGTGCAGAAGAACTGATGAAATAATGGATAGCATTGAAGCTTCAACTAAAACAACTGAGGAACTTTCAGATAATTTAAATGAATGGGAAGAAAACACAAAAAATGTTTTCAAAGGAAAAATAGAATCAGACTTAGACGCTGTTCTTTTCGATACAATAGAAAAATTTCCGCAGGATATAGAGCCATATTTAGACATGATTGAGGGACAGAGAATGGATCTTGAGAAATTTAGATACAAAAGTTTTTCTGAATTACAGCTTTACTGTTATCGCGTCGCAGGGACCGTTGGATTAATGACTCAGAATGTAATGGGCATAGATAGTGCCTATACATCAGCGCCATGGAGCAATATACCTGACTCCTCAGAAGCAGCGATAGCTTTAGGAATAGCCAATCAACTTACTAACATTTTAAGAGATGTTGGAGAAGACAGACAAAGAGGTCGGATATATTTACCCCAGGATGATATGAATAAATTTAATTATTCTGAAGAAGAGTTATTAAAAGGAGTAATAAATAATCAGTGGAAGATGCTTATGAATTTCCAATTAATAAGAGCTCGGGATTGGTTTAAAAAATCTGAAGATGGTATTAAATGGTTATCTGCAGATGCAAGATGGCCTGTCTGGACATCTTTACGCCTTTATAGAGGAATATTAGATTCTATTGAAAGATTAGATTATGATGTGTTTAATAATAGAGCTTTTGTAAAGAATTCAGTAAAAGCGTTTGAAATACCAATATCCTATTTAATCTCAAGGATCAAATAACTAAGCAGGGGCTTTTTGGTTAGCCAACAAATCTTTTAATTTTGAAAGTTCGCCAGCCCATCTTGGATCTGGGGCTTCAAGATTAGGAGCATCACTATGAACAATCTTCTTAAAATCTTTCCTCTTTTTATTTTTATTAGAGCCTAAACTATTTCTCTTATGTGAGGAAGAATCTTTCTTTTCTGAAAGTTCAACTCTCAATTTGGAGCCATTAAATTCAATCCCATTAAGCTTTTCGATTATTAAATTTGCATTTTGTTCATTATTTGTTGTAGCAAAACCAAATCCTCTACACTCTTTTGTTTCTTTATCTAAAACAGCTTTAAATCTAATAGAATCCGATACTGATTTTAAAAAACTATCAAATTCTTTTGGATTAAATTCTTGTGGTAAATTGCCAATGTAAATACGAATGCTCATAAATTTTTAAAAAATAATTTGAAGTCTGAACTTTAAACAAAAACTAAGCTATGTGTATTTAATCACATTTTGGCGCATTTTGTTGAATCCATTGCTTTCCTTTATATATAGCTTCATCAAAATTATTCAATCTATTATACGCAAGCTCAATAGAAAGATAATTAATAACCTGGCCTAAAATAGGTCCATCTTGGATTTTTAAATATTTTTTTAAAACGTCCCCTTTTATTAAATTCGAGGGATGAAATAATTTATCATCTTTATCTCGCCATCTAGCAAGCCAATTTATATAAAATGATTCTGGCAAAAAAAGAATAAAAGATGGAAGAATAGTTTCTAATTCTTGATGTAAATCAAATCTTTCTCTCTCATTAAATTCATCAATAGTTTGCTTCTTCAATGAGAGATTCCATTTTCTTAATAGCCTAATTTTTGAAATTTCAGATTTGCTAAATTTTAAATTTTTCAAAGAAAATTCGTCTAAAATTTGAACAAGATAGAATAAGGGTAAAAATTTTTTCATTTCATATTTATTAAATACTTCAAAATTAATTTTTTCTAAATCAAAAAATATCAGATTTTTTTCCGACTGTATATAATCAAAAATCTTAAATTTATTTATTAATATTACCGCTTGCGATGCTTTTTTCCCTCTTATTATTCTCTGTATTTCGTAATTAATTCTTTCATTTGCAACAAGTCTTAATTGATTTTTATAAGTTTTAATAAAATCTATTAAATTTATATCAACATTAAAATCTAATTCAGAAATAAAACGAAAGCATCTAAGAATTCTTAATGGATCATCCAATAAGTTCTGCTTTGAATTAGTTCTCAAAAATGCAAGCTGTAGATCTTTAATTCCATTTGATGGATCAATGAGAAGTTTTTCTTCAAAAGAAAAAGCAATAGCATTAATAGAAAAATCTCGACTTAATAAGTCAATAACAATTGAAGGAGAGATTTGAGAAGCGATATCAATTGAGATATGTTTAAAAATAATTCTTACTACATCTCTTGCCTCATCAAGAATAATAAATTTACCTTCAAATTTATCTGCAATTTTTTTACCAACATTAATAGCATTTTTTGGAACTAAAATATCAACATCAATTACTGAATTTAATCTTCCTAAAATTAAATCTCTTATATATCCACCTACTAAACAAGATCCAGAAGGTAAAGAAGATAAAATAAAATCCCAATTATAAAATTTTATACTTCTTTCTATTTCATGAATTATTAGTGTATGATCAATAAAAATATGATTTTTAAGATCTTCTTTCTTGATTATGTGCATTTGCATTAACTGTAAATTAGTTGATAGATGTATGACTTATCATGATGTTGAAAAAAACCATGGTGTCGAGCACATAAATGATATTCCTAATTTTAAACCAAAAAAACCTTATATTCATGTAAGTATAATCAAAGATTTAAATGGGGATTTTAAAATTGATTGGGATGTGCAATCTTGTTTAAGTTTTTCAGAAGAAGTTGGTAAGTGGTCTAAATGTAGGCCAGGTTTAGAGTTACCTATTTAAAGGTAAATGCCTTACGAATTAAAAAACCATAATAAATTAACCTTAGCAATTCATAGTACTGATGATTCTTTTGGCTTCGCTTATAGAGAAAATAACAACTCTTTATCTGAAAACTTTTTTACAAAAAAATTTGAGAAAGATTTATGTAATAATTTAATAGTTGATTTTTCAAAATTTATTACAAAAGAAAATTTAAAAAGAATTAATAAAATATCTGTCAGTATAGGGCCATCAAACTTTAATGCATCCAGACAAATAATAGTATTAGCGAGAACTCTCGCTCAGCAAATAAATTGCTCATTAGATAGTTTTAGTTCTTTTGAATTGATGGCAAAAAGAATTGCCACGCAAAATAAGATCTTTTACAATAAAAATTCATTTTGGATTTTCAAAAAATTAAAAAGAAGAGGATATATTGCAGGAAAATATGAAATTTGCATTACTGAAAAACCAAACAAAAACATCACTATCAAAGAAAAAATTATTCCAAAAATTTTTGAAGAATTAATAGATAAAAAGTCTTCTTATCAAGCTATATATTCTGAAAAAGAAGATTTACAAGAACTATTAAATTTATCTAATAAAAATTCACAACATTCAAGTTCTAGTACGTGGGAAAAAGTTTTGCCATTATATCCAATATCCCCAATTAACTAATCATTCATTCAAGCATATTATTTATGGACTCCCGTAAAAGATGAGTTACTGTACCTAAATCATCTTTTGATGCGCTTTCAGGAGGATTAATCGGTTTCCCAACTTTAATAACTATTTTTGTGAAAAATGGAATAAAAAACCTAAATCTAACTAATCTATTTGAATTAATAATTGCAACTGGTAATAATATTTTTTGATTTTTAAAAGATAGAAGAGCTGCGCCTTGTTTTGGCTTATTTACGCGACCGTCTTTTTGGCGAGTACCATCAATAAATATACCAATACTATGATTATTTGATAATTTTTCACATGCGATTTTAATAGTAGTTTTATCTACTATGCCTCTTTTTACAGGATAAGCACCACATGATTTTATTATAAAACCAAGTAAGGGAATTCTAAAAAGTTCTGATTTAGCCATAAAAGATATATTCCGACCAATAGCATGACCTAGTAAAGGAGGATCAAGCAGGGAGCCGTGATTAGATACCATTATGAAAGCACCTTTTTGAGGAATGTTTTCTCTCCCAATTAAATTACCTCGAAATATCAATTTATAAATCGGAAAAATAATTACTTGACTTACCAATTTATAAATTAATTTTTGATAAAAATAACTTTTCATAAAATCAATATTTAATTTGATCTGCAGAAGATACTTGAGAAATTTTTACATCCTTTAAATGCCTTTTACCTAAACCACCAAGGACATTAGATGGGCCAATTTCAACCATTTGAAGAATACTATTTTCTTTCATTAAATCCATAGTTTCACGCCATCTAACCCCATTACACATTTGATTTTTAAACCTAACCTTAAGCTCATTTGGATCATTACATAATGATGGATGAGAATTACTTATAACTGGCATAGAAGGCTGATTGAATTCTAGAGTGTCTAAATATTTTGAAAATTGAAATGATGATTCTTTCATAAATGGTGAATGAAAAGCACCCGAAACATTTAATTTAAGGAATCTTTTTGCCTTAATTCGCTTTGAAATATTATCTAAAGCTTTTTCGCTTCCTGATAAAACAACTTGAGAAGAGCTATTGTCGTTCGCTATTACAAGATCGTCAATCTCTTCTACCAGTAAATCTAATTGATCTCTATCAAAACTTATTAATGCTGCCATAGATCCTTTTGCGGCATCTGCCATTAAACCAGATCTAACTTTTATAAGCTGTACACAATCTTCAAAAGACAAAACATCGGCACAATATAAAGCCGTAATTTCACCTAAACTATGTCCAGCAATATAGGTTGGTTTATAACCATTTTCTTTTAAAGAGTCTAATAAGACTGATTCCACCAAAAAAAGACAAATTTGAGTGTTCTTTGTATTATTTAAATCATCAGAAAGATTTTTCTTATCAGAATTTATTTCACAAATTTCAAATAAATTTCTCTCGAATACTTCAGAAGCATAATTAAACCTATATTTTGCATTTGGCAAATCTATAATTTCATTAGCCATACCAATTTTTTGTGAACCCTGACCAGGGAATACCCATGCGACTGTCATAATAAAACTTTTTTTAACCCCATCGAATGAGGGCTGCACCCCAACTTAACCCAGCACCAAAACCACTTGTGGCAATAATATCATTTTCTTTAATTTTCTTATTTCTTATGGCCTCATCAAGCATTAAAGGAATTGTTGCCGCTGAAGTGTTTCCATAGTTACTTAAATTACTGAGAATCTTTTCTGATGAAACATTTAGCCTGTCTCCAACAGAATCTAATATTCTTTGATTTGCTTGATGTAATAAAAGCCAATTAATTTTCTCAGAATTGAAATTTGTTTTTTTAAATAAATTATCAATAATTAATGGTACCTCTCTAACTGCAAATTTATATACTTCTTGCCCAGTCATTTTAATTGAGGAAAAACCCCCGCTTGAAAACTTAATATCATCAATAATTAGATCTTGATTTTTTTGAGATGGAAGATTTAAGAAAGAACCTCTTTGACCGTCAGTCCTCATACTAAAGCCAATTAAATTATCTAATTCATTTGTTACTTCGATTGCTATTGCACCCGCACCATCACCGAATAAGATACAACTTCTTCTATCATTCCAATCCACATAACTTGAAAGTTGATCTGAGCCTATTACTAAAGCTCTTTTATAACTTCCTGCTTTTAAAAATTGAGTAGCTGTTATTGCAGCAAATAAGAAACCACTACAAGCAGCTGTCAAATCAAAAGCAACAGCATTAATTGCACCTAGTTTTGATTGAATTTCAGGAGCAGAACCGAATAGATCATTTGGAGTTGATGTAGCTAAAATTATTAGATCAATTGTTTCAATATCCCATTTAGCCATCTCAATTGCTCCCAATGCTGCTTTATACCCCATTTCACTAACATTTTCTGATAATCCAGAAATTCTTCTCTGTGAAATACCTGTTCTAGATTTTATCCATTCATCACTAGTCTCTACCTTATTACTAATGTCCTGATTCGTAAGGATTTGTTTTGGGACATAACTTCCACTTCCTTTAAATGAGACTCCAATTTGATTTGAATTTATTCCTTCCAAAAGAGTTATCTAATTACTTATATAAGTCAAACATAAATCTGACAAAATATGTTTTAAGAATTTAAAACTTGAAGCTTTTGAAGTTGATTTAAATTTTCCATAACATTATGATTTACAGCAGAATGAGCCAAACGCAGAGCACTTACTACAGATAATGACTTACTACTACCATGGCCAATTACACAAATACCATTTACCCCAAGCAATAATGCTCCGCCGTGTTCAGCATGATCTAACCTTTTCTTAATTCTTAGTAAATTACTTTTTAAAAATGCAGAACCAACCTTCCCCCTTCTTCCTCTAGGCAGTTCTGATCTTAAAATATCTAATAGAACGCCTCCAACTGACTCAAGAAATTTAAGTAATATATTTCCTGTAAAACCATCGCAAACGACAACGTCAAAATCACCAGACAAAACATCTCTTCCTTCACAATTACCCCCAAAATTAAAACTTTTTTCATTAGATAGTAATTCAAATGTTTTTATAGATAAATCATTCCCTTTACATTCTTCTTCTCCAATATTTAATAAGCCAATTCGTGGTTTTTCTATTTGTAAAACATCTTTAGCATAAACATCACCAAGAAGTGCAAATTGATGAAGATAAGAGGGCTTACAATCAGTATTTGCTCCGACATCAAGAACTAACACAGGTCGAGTTTGATCTCTAGTTGGGAATAACGCTCCTATTGCAGGGCGTTCGATTCCTTTCAATCTCCCTATCCTAAATATTGCAGAAGCCATAAGAGCTCCTGAGTTACCTGCAGAATAAACAGCTTTTGCCTTATTAGTTTTAACCAAATCCATAGCAACATTTATACTCGCATCTTTTCTTTTTCGTACTGCTGTTGCTTCTTCATTCATCCCTATAGGATCTCCACTATCTACTAATTCAAGACGATTATTATCAATTTCTTTTTCTAACAACTCCATTAGACCAACTCTTTCTGCTTCATATCTAACTTTTTCAATTTTGCCTACAAACTTTATATTTATAGGAAACCTATTAATAGCATCAAGACAGCCCTCCAAAATGGGCACAGGTGCATAATCTCCACCCATACCATCAACTGCGATCCAAATTCTCTCCGAATTTGGTACATCTTCTTTACTTATCAAATTATCACTATTTTGTAACCTTTTTAAAGGGTCAAAAACTAATGGCTGCAATGTATTTTTTGCAATTGAACTAGCACTTGAAACTACATTACTAGCGGTGTTAACAACAGATTCAGCACTAGAGACTACATTACCTGCAACATTACCCGCAACATTACTTGCAGTACTTACAACAGAACTAGCACCAGAAACAACGTTGCCAGCAACATTACTTGCAGTTACAGCAGAATTAGCCGCAGTATCAACTATTGAAGTCACAGCAGAATTTCTTTTATACCAAATAACTAATCTTCTTATAGCTCTAGACTTTTTATTAGAAGAATCTTTTTCCATCTATTTACCGTCAAATGGAGATATATCAACTATCCTCTGAAACAGATATCCTGTACCTCTTGCTGTAAGAATTAATTCAGGATTTGCAGGATCAGCTTCCAATTTCGATCTTAATCTAGATATATGAACATCAACTACTCTTGTATCTACATGTCTTTCAGGTGTGTAGCCCCAAACTTCTTTCAAAATCTCTCCTCGACTAAATGGTTCTCCTGATCGACTGACTAGAAGTTCTAAAAGACTAAATTCCATCCCTGTTAACCTGATTCTTTCATCACTTTTAAAAACTTGTCTTCGATTTGTATCAATTTTTATATCTGTAACCAAAATTAAACCTGAATTTGGCATTCCAGGCAGTTGTTCTTTATCTATTCGTCTTAATACGCACCTAATCCTAGCTTCTAATTCTTTTGGGCTAAATGGTTTAACAACATAATCATCAGCACCTAATTCTAATCCTGTAATTCTATCTGCTACATCCCCTAATGCGGTCAACATTACGATAGGTACGTCTGAGTCTTTTCTTAATTCTTGACACACTCCATATCCATCTAATTTTGGCATCATTACATCGAGTACAACCAAGTCAGGATCGTAATCTTGGAACAATTTAAGCGCTTCTTTACCATCACAAGCAGTTACCACTTTGTAACCAATCATTGAGAGACGAGTCTCGAGAATTCTTCTAATGCTTGCCTCGTCGTCTGCGACAAGTATTGTTTCTTTTGTTTGACTAGATACAGCCATTTGTTTCTATTAGCTAATCAGTAAGAGAATTTATCTTTTACCCAATCTAACTTGTAGAGGGGCAAAATCCCAAACATCTCAGTTCCTCAATCTAATCAAAAATTAAATGTCTAATAAATTTTCGACTTTTATATGTCAAAATTGCGGATCTGAGACTTCTCAATACTTCGGCAGATGCGTAAATTGTAATGAATGGAATACCATCGTTGAAGAAAGAAAAAACACTAGATCTAAAACAACTAGTGTTAATAAAAATAAAAAATCTAAGCTTTTTAACGAAATCGAAATAGGTAACATATCAAGATTTACTAGCGGTTTTAAAGAGTTTGATAGAGTACTAGGAGGTGGAATAGTTCCGGGGTCAATAGTTTTACTTGGAGGAGAACCAGGAATTGGTAAAAGCACAATAGTGCTTCAATCGGCAGGGAATATATCGCTTAATGGAAAAGTTTTATACATCACTGCAGAAGAATCTTTAGAACAAGTAAAAATCAGATGGGAAAGATTAAATCAAAGCAGCCTCGATTTAAAAATTTATGCAGAAACTAATTTATCTTTAATTATCGAAGAGATAAAAAAAATAAAACCTAGTTTTGCGATTATTGATAGTATCCAAGCTATTAATAATGATGAGATGGAAAGTTCTCCAGGATCTGTTTCCCAAGTAAGGACTTGTTCATCTGAACTTCAGAATCTTGCTAAAGAAAATAATATAGCGCTCTTGATAATAGGTCACGTTACGAAAGATGGAGCTCTTGCAGGCCCAAAAACTTTAGAACATTTAGTAGATGTGGTACTCAATTTTGAAGGAGATAATATTGCCTCCCATAGATTACTAAGAAGTGTAAAAAATAGATTTGGATCAACTTTTGAAATAGGAATTTTTGAAATGTTAGAAAATGGTTTAAGAGAAGTTATTAACCCTAGTTCAATATTCACAAATAAAGAAAATATATCCGGCGTCACAACCACTATCACTAATGAAGGATCAAGACCATTTGCAGTTGATATTCAAGCTTTAGTAAATAAGACTTTCTACAATAACCCAAGACGAACAACAACAGGAATCAGTATCAACAGATTACATCAAATATTAGCAGTGATTGAAAAACATGTTGGGATTAAATTATCAGAATATGACTGTTATATAGCGACAGGAGGTGGTTTTGAAATAAATGACACATCTTCAGATTTAGGAGTTGCTATATCAATCTTATCAAGCTTAAACAATATTCCACCATTGAAAAATTGTGCCTTTATTGGCGAATTAGGTTTAAGCGGTCAGGTAAGGCAGGCAAGTAATCTTAGAGCCAAAATTGATGAGGCTATTAGGCTTGGTATTAAAAATATTTTAGTACCTAAAATTACTAGTGAAATTAAAGATAGTTTTCAAAAAATAATACAAATTAAAGAAATTTCAAATATCAATGAAGCTATTACTTATGCGTTGAAAGAGTGAATCTACATAAATCTAGAGATAAATATCAATTGAACTCCTTCCAGAAGTTTTTAACCAATTTTCAATATCTAAATATCCACCAGGATAAAGTCTTACAGCTTTAGACCAAACTTGGGCAGCCTTGTCGAACCACATATCTCTTTCATCTAAATCACCATTCTGTTCAGCAAACCTTCCCCTTTTTTCATAAATTAAACCTATATTCTTAAGACAAGATGGCTGTTTTGGGTTTTCAACTAAGGCCTTTTGATAAGTTTCTATAGATCTATCTTCCTCACCATTACTCATATAAATTATTGCCATGTTCTTTAAAGTTTCCCCTCTATCAATTTTATTTTCTTCTAGTAATAGACTTTCATTATAGTAATCCAGAGCTTCTGAATAATCGCCATTATTTTGTGCAGCTAACCCATCTCTATAATATATGTAGGCTTTTTTTTCTTTATCAGCAATAGGCATAATCTTGACAATAGATTCAGCAATTACAGTAAAAGCTTTATCTATGAAATTGTCTCTGTTTTGATTATTAGGCACTTTTTTTTGTAATAAAATTAAATTAGTCAATAAAGTATCAACTATTTAAAAAGTCTATAACATTTATTATTATAGTAATTAATAAAAACAAGTATTACTTTGCTTTCATCGCAACAATATGAATAGTATTCAACTTAATATTACCGGCATGAAATGTGGTGGTTGCGTTAACACGGTAGAAAATATATTAAAAAATTCGGATGGGGTCCAAAATGTTTCTGTTAACTTACTTACTGAAAGTGCATATTTTGAAATTAATAAAACAGTTCCAAACATTGATCAGGTTTTAGAAAATCTTAAGCAAAGTGGTTTTCCCGCAAAGATTTACATAAATGATTTTTCAAAAAAAGTAAATAAAGTCCAATTAGAAAAAAAAAAGAAATGGATTAATCAATGGAAAAAACTTAATTTTGCACTTTTACTTTTATTGTTTTCAGGGTTAGGGCATTTAGCAGAAGGAGGTTTTTTAAATTTACCAATATTAGGAAATTTATTCTTTCATGCTGCACTGGCCACATTAGCTTTATTATTTCCTGGAAGAGAAATTGTAATCAAAGGATTCAAATCACTTTTTAAGAATCGACCAGATATGGATTCTTTAGTAGCTCTGGGAGTGAGTAGTGCTTACACAACAAGTCTATTATCATTAATATTTCCTTCGACTGGTTTTCCCTGTTTTTTTAATGAACCAGTAATGTTATTGGGGTTTATTCTTATTGGACGTTTTTTAGAAGAAAGAGCAAAGTATCAAACTGGTTCTTCAATTGGAGAATTACTAGATCTCCAACCAGAAATGGCAAATATCTATATAGAAACAAATAAAGTCAAATCAGTCAGAGTACATTCGTTAAAAATAGGAGATGAAATTCAATTATTAGCTGGAGATCGTGTACCAGCTGACTGTATTGTTATTGATGGAAATTCATCTGTAGATGTTTCTCATATTACAGGTGAATCTAAACCTATAGATGTGTACTCAGGTGAACATTTACTTAATGGCTCATTAAATTTAAATTCCACCTTAAGGCTAAAGGTTATTAAAGTGGGAGAAGAAACTTCGCTAGCAAAACTCGTTAATCTTATTGAATCAGTTCAAGCTAAAAAACCTCCAATTCAGAGAATCGCTGATCAGATTGCAGGGAAATTTACATACTTCGTACTTTTTATTGCAACTTCAAGCTTCTTTTTTTGGTGGAAAGGTGCAAAACAAATTTGGCCTGATTTGTTAAGAAACAATCATCATGACTTGATAACCGCCTCCAATCATACTTTACATAATTCATTAGGTAGTAATGCTGAAAATTTTTTAACTTTAGCCATTCAACTCTCAATTGCTGTTTTAGTAATAGCTTGTCCTTGCGCTTTAGGTCTTGCTACTCCCACTGTAATAACAGTTGCATCAGGTAAAGCTGCAAAAAAAGGCGTTTTATTTAAAGGCGGAGATAAAATAGAAATGGCATCAAAAATTAATCATATTATTTTTGATAAAACAGGAACATTGACCAAAGGTAAACCTTTCATAATCGATTATTTAAATACTGCTGATAAATTATTTCTATTAAAAATATCTGCGAGTTTAGAAAGTCAAAGCAGACATCCAATAGCTAGTGCATTAGTTAATGAAGCCAAAAAACAAAACATTGGCTTGTTGACAATTAAAAACATCCATACAGAATCTGGTAGAGGTATCTCAGGAGAACTTGATTCAATTGATGGGGAAATCAATATTGGAAGTATTGAATGGTTAAATAGTAAAGGAGTAATAATTGACAGCAGATCAAAAGAAATATTAGAAACTGAAGAAAACAAATCCCATTCTGTTATTGGAGTATGTATAGATAAACAGTTACTCGGATTTATTTTATTAGGTGATTTATTAAGAGAGGATTCTATTAGTTCCGTTCAAAAATTAAGAGAGGATAATTATCATATAAAAATTTTAAGCGGAGATAGAAAAGAAACTGTAGTCGAGTTGGCAAAAAAATTAGATAGTCCAGAAGCAGAAATAAAATGGGATCTTCTTCCAGAAATGAAATTAAAAATAATTGAAAATTTAAAGAAGAGCAATAAGGTTGCAATGATTGGAGATGGAATAAATGATGCACCTGCTTTGGCAGCTTCAAATTTAGGTATAGCAGTTGGTTCAGGTACCCAGATTGCGAAAGCGAATGCAGATGTTGTTTTAATGGGAGATCAGTTATCTGGATTACCTTATGCACTGAGTCTCGCAAAAAGAACAATAGGAAAAATTAAACAAAATCTATTCTGGGCTTTTGGATACAACTTGATTGCAATTCCCATAGCGGGAGGTATTCTATTTCCAAAATATGGCATTCTTCTTACACCATCAATCGCAGCATTATTGATGGCAACTAGTTCAATAACCGTTGTAATAAATGCTTTATCTTTAGAATAAATGAGAGGTAAATTTATTGTTATTGAAGGAATTGATGGTTGCGGTAAAACAACCCAAATTGATCAAATTTCTAGATGGATCCCAACTAGTGGTCTTTTGAGAGGAAACTCAAAATTAGTAAAAACTAGAGAACCTGGAGGAAGCTTATTAGGTAAAAAAATTAGAAATTTAATACTTGACAATCATAAAGATAATAAACCTTCTTCTCTGGCTGAATTATTGCTTTATTCTGCTGATAGAGCAGAACATATTTCCAAAACCATATCACCTGCTTTAGAAAATCAAGACTGGGTACTTAGCGATAGATTCTGTGACTCTACACTTGCTTATCAAGGTTATGGTAGAAATATAAATCGTGAGATTATCAAAAATATCGAATCTATTGTTTGTCAAGGAGAATATCCAGACCTAACTATATTTCTAGAAATTTCAGCAGAAGAAAGTGTATTACGAAGGGAAAAGTTTATTCCAGATAGGATAGAATCTGAAGGTATAAAATTCCTAGAAAAAGTTAATGAAGGTTTTAAGTTGATTGCAAAAGAAAAAAATTGGACAACAATATCTGCTGCACAAGATATAAATTCTATTACTAATGAAATAAAAGAAACCTTACTAAAAAAGTTTTCTCAAGGAAACAATGATTGATCTTAAAACTGATAATCTTTTAATTAATAAAGAAGTTAATGAAAATCTAGAAAGCATACTTAAAAGAAAAGCATTTTCCAACGGTTATATATTTTATGGTCCGGAAGGTATAGGGAAAAAACAAACCGCCATGAAATTTATTATGGAAATTTTTAATAAATATTCGTCAAATGCAAACATTGAAAAAAAAATCATAGATAAAAACCACCCTGATTTTTTATTAATTGAGCCTACCTATTTTTTTAAAGGTAATCTTATAAATCGTTCAGAAGCTGAACAATCAAACAATAATAAAGAAACAATAAGAATAGAGCAAATTAGAAATTTAAAGACTTTTCTAGGTCAAAAATCCATTGAATCAGGTGGGAAAATTGTATTAATTGATGATGCTCACCTTATGAATGAAGCAGCATCTAATTGTCTTTTAAAAACACTAGAAGAGCCCTCTAACGGTATATTTATTCTTTTAACTTCTAGGTTAAACTTACTGTTGGATACTATTATCTCGAGATGTCAACTTATAAGATTTAAAGCTTTTTCATATAAAAATCTTGAGATTTTCATTAGAAATAATTTAGATTCTACAGTTTTTGATAGTTATAAAGAAATAGATTTACAATATTTTATTCATTCAGCAAATGGCTCTCCAGGAAAAATGCTGAAAGATATAAAAAACTGGAACGAATTACCAAATGAAATTAAAGAAAACTTGGACTTTCCATTGAGTGATAATTTAGAAATACTTAAAATCACAAAGATAATATCTGAAGAACTAGATATTGATCAACAAATTTTTTTAATAAATTTTATACAACAAAAATGTTGGGCAAAAACTAAAAACAAAAACATCCTCAAAAAACTAGAAAAATTGAAGTTACACCTTAAAGGTTTTATACAACCAAGACTAGCCTGGGAAGTGACTTTATTAAAAATAGCAATTGAAGATTTATAAAATTAATAAACTAGTTGTTTTAAATTTTAATTTGTAGATTCCGCAAATTCTTGCATACCATTATCAACCTGAGCTCCCACAGGTAATTCAAGGCAGTATCCTGCTCCATAAACAGTTTTTATATATTTTGGCTTACGAGGGTCAGGTTCTAATTTTGTTCTTAAGTGTCTAACATGAACTCTAATTGTCTCAATATCATCGTCAGGTTCATAACCCCATACTTCTTTTAATATCAATGCTGGAGAGACTGTTTGACCATGTCTTTGTAGCAAACAGTGAAGTAGCTCAAATTCTAAATGGGTAAGCCTCACGGCAGATTCGAACCAAATAGCTTCAAATCTTTCCGGAACAAGAGTAAGAGGTCCATAATTTAAAATTTCTTGTTGATTAGTTGAATTCAATTGTGCTCTATTAGTTCTTCTCAATAAAGCTTTAATACGAACATATAATTCCTCTAAATCAAATGGTTTGGTGATGTAATCATCAGCACCTGAATTAAATCCAGTCACTTTATCTTTAAGTCCACCCAAAGCTGTAATCATTAATATGGGAATATTTGAAGTCCTTTCATCTCTCCGCAGTCTTTGGCATAATGTCAAACCATCAACGCTTGGTAACATTAAGTCTAGAAGAATTAAGTCAGGAGAATATTGAAGGGCTAAAGCTTGGCCTTTTATACCATCTTCAGCTTTTTGAACATCAAAACCAGAATGCTCAAGATGTCCAGATACTAATTCACGCATATCACGATCATCTTCTATCAATAGGATTGAAATTTTCATATCTGACGGATTATTATACTGAAATTAAGATTTTGTATAACGATTCTCTCAACATTTTGCATTTATTGCAGACCTAATTGAAAGACTTATATAAGTTATTACAATAAAAAAACTAATTACTTCAATGGATTAGAAGAAAATTTTGGATTAAAAGAAAATATAAATTTTATAAATTCTTTCGATTTGCTTAATAATTACTTAATAATTCAATATAAATCAGCAAGAAATAGCCGTCAAATTTTAATATTAATATC
>QCGL01000003.1 GCA_003279935.1 Prochlorococcus sp. AG-388-A04 | reverse complement strand
ACTACAAGCCATTCATTACTTTCATTTTCCCTTCTCATAAAACTGATAACTGAATTGGAGGTGTCATCGCAATCTATCCATTGGAATCCATAAGGGTCAAAGTCATTTTTCCATAAAGAAGGCTCATTTTTATAAAGTTTATTTAAGTCATCAACCAAGTTTCTAATACCTTTGTGGGGGGCAAATTCTAAGAGTTCCCATTGAAGATCATCCCAAACATTCCATTCTTGCCTTTGTCCAAATTCCATTCCCATAAAAATTGTCTTTTTACCAGGATGTGTCCACATGTAAGTTAATAGAGCCCTAGTATTCGCGAATTTTTTCCAATCATCTCCTGGCATTTTATGTAAAAGATGACTTTTCCCATGAACAACTTCATCGTGACTTAGGGCAAGCATAAAATTTTCGGTGTAATTATAAGTTATTGAAAAGGTCACACTATTTTGATGAAATTGCCTAAACCAAGGATCTATTTCAAAATAATCGAGCATATCGTGCATCCAACCCATATTCCATTTTAAATTGAAACCTAGTCCACCTAAATTTGTAGGCTCGGTAACCATTGGCCAAGTTGTGGATTCTTCAGCAATAGATAGTGCGCCTGGAAAATGCTGAAAAAGTACATGGTTTGCTTGCTGAAGAAATTTAACAGCTTCTAAATTTTCATTCCCACCATTTTCATTTGGAATCCATTCTCCCTCTGGACGTAAATAGTCTTTATATAACATTGAAGCTACAGCATCTACTCTTATCCCATCGATATGGAATTCCTCAAACCAATAAATAAGGTTAGCTACCAAAAAATTCCTTACTTCATTTCTACTGTAGTTAAATATTAAAGTACCCCATTCTTTATGCTCTCCAATACGAGGATCACCATGTTCATAAAGATGACAACCATCAAAGAAAGCTAAACCATGCTTATCTTTTGGAAAATGGCCAGGAACCCAGTCGAGAATTATACCTATACCCTCTGCATGACATTTATTTATAAACTCTTTAAATTCATTAGGAGTGCCATATCTACTTGTCGGGGCGTACCAACCTGTAACTTGATAGCCCCAGGAACCATCGAAAGGATGTTCTGAAATAGGCATTAATTCGATATGAGTAAATCCTCTTTCTTTTACATATGGGATAAGCTTTTCTGTTAACTCTGGATAAGTTAAAAACCTTGTCCCAGGTTTTAAATCTGCTGCAGGAACTGGAGATCTTGTCTGTCCATTTTTTTCAATATATTTATTCTCACTTGAATCGTGCATCCAACTTCCCAAATGCATCTCATAAACTGAAATAGGTTTATTAATTTGACTAGATGAATCTCTATTAGTTATCCAAGAACCATCTTCCCAATCAAAATCGTTGAGTTTAGATACTATTGAGCCATTTTGGGGTCTGATTTCATGAAGGAAACCATATGGATCAGCTTTTTCATAAATATGTCCTTCTTGAGTTCTTATTTCATATTTATAAGCATCTCCTTCTTTCATTATTGGCATAAATAATTCCCATATACCACCCAGCCTTTTTTGCATAGGATGATGTCTACCGTCCCAAGAATTTATATCACCGATTATTGAGATTGATTTTGCATTTGGTGCCCAAATACAGAACATTACACCTTTTTGATTTGTTTCTTCATGGATGTGAGCCCCCATTTTTTTCCAAATATGATGATGGTTACCCTCAGCAAAAAGGTGTCTGTCTAATTCCCCCATCCATTCTTCCCTATAAGCCCAAGGATCTTGCTGTGAATGAGAAACTCCTCCTCTTGACACATTTATTTGATAATTACTTTTGGGATCTTCAGGAAGTGTTACTTCAAATAGCCATTTATGATTTAAAGTAGTTGTTTTATAGGTTTTATCTTTAAAAATAATATTTACTTCATCTGCTTCAGGCATCCATACTCTTGTTATCCACTGTCCATTAACGAAATGGGGACCTAAAATATTTAATGGATTATCATTGCAACAATTTTCGAGGTTGAAAGCTTCTGATTTAATCCAGTCTGCTTGAATAGTTTCTTTCATGACTGGTAGCTGTTAAGGAATTAGTTTATCAAATTATCAACCAAATAAAAAAAATTAATTGAAAAATGGAGTCATTTTCATAAATGTTTTATTTAGTTCAAAACTTAAAGTTATTATTTTGTGATTAATAGTTGGGGCACCAAGCATATCGTCACCAAATCCTGAATTAACACCAATAGCTGGGTATGCAGCAGCTGATATAGATAACCTTAGTTTTGTACCTTTTAGAATCGTAATATTAGTAGGATGCATTACGATTTCGCAATCACATTTTTCGTCTATTTGTAAATTTTTAACTCTTAAAAATCCAGTTGAAAATTGGTTTACAGTTTTATCTTCTTCATTAACAAGAGACAAAGCAAGACATATATCAAAGCTTTTCTTATCACTCTTTACAGAGGTTTCAAGTATAGGTATTCCTGAAAGTTTAAGATCTTCTTCGAAGGAATTGGTTTGAAAAACACCCACATCTAATCTTTTGTCAAAAATATATCTATCAAATAACCCAGGACTTGGACCTAAGTGTCCTCCTTCTGCTTGAAATGGTCTCCAAGGATCATGAACAATTGAAAACCAGCCCGACCCTCTTGAATTCAAAAGGAGACTCCCATCAATAATTTCGAAATTAGCTGTTCCATTACTTTCAAGACCAAACTTGCAATCTTGAATCTTGTCTTCTTCAATTACATCCCATTTTTTTAATGAAAGATTCCAAATTTTTTTATTCTTAAAAGAATTTGTTTTATTAACTTCTTGATTTGTTTTGAGGTGGGTATCAAAAAAATCTAACAAAGTATTTTGTGATCCCTCCCACCAATTTAGATGTGTAGAATTCCCAATAATTATGTCAGGATTTCCACCTGCTGCTTTTGATTTTTGATAGAGATCAAATGCTCCTTCTAGATGAGGATCCCAAAGACCACCAATAATTAACATTGGTTTTTTTAGCCATGATGAAATAAGTTTTATCTCTTGAAAATCTTTATTTTGATTTAGATTGTTAAGCCATTCAAGTATGAAGTTATTAGGATCATATTTTTTTAAAAGATCTAATCCTTTTCTTAAATAACTTTTATTTTCTAGGGCTGATCTTATTTCTTCCCATCCTAAAGAGTTATTTTCCCTTCTCATCTTTAAGGCAGCTATTTGTAATCCCCACGCAATATTATTATTCCACCAAAACGCTCCACCATCCGAAGTCCAATGATTTTTTAAATCTATCCCCGTCATTGCGGGAGATAAGCAATCAGGAGGCTTTGAATCTTTTGTTCCTGTAAGTTGAGTTAATCCTTGATATGAAAAGCCATATAACCCAAGTTTTCCATTGCATTCTTTTAAAGATCTTACCCATTGGTGCGTTTCTGATGTATCACTAGGTTCTTGAGAGAACCCTTTGAATACTCCACCAGATGACCCCTGACCTCTAACATCTTGTACTACTACTATGTAACCTTTTGAAGCCCACCATTCAGGATGAGAATAAGTAATTGTTGAAGCTATTTCTCTTCCATATGGTTGTCTCATTAATAGCGCGGGCCAAGAACCTTTATCTTTAGGTGTCCAAATTCTTGATACTAATTCAACTCCATCATTTAATTTTAAAGACTTATCAACCCATTTTACTTCGCGCATTTAAGTGTTTATATAACCTGAGGACAATGAAGACCAATTACATAAATAGATAGTATTTCAGCATTAATTGGATTCAAGTTATTTTTTTTTGAAACAAACTCTATAGCTTGATCTGAACTTGCTGAGATGCCTTTTGAATTTAATTCTTTAAATTTATTACACATCTTAATAGCATTACCAGGATTCTTTTTGACAGTCTCCAAAAGACCTGATTGACTTAAAACAGGATTTATAAAGCTTAACGATAAAAATAATAATAAAAAAAAGTTATTCATTTTATTTATAATCTTTTTAAAATTCTACATTAAAAAAATCTTTTAACCAAGATTTTTAAATAGATTTACAGATTTCATTAGCCCTCTTTATCCAATCTTTTAACGTGGATAAAGTTATATTTGTTTGAGTTTTAGTTCTAAGACTTCTCTCCAATCTTCCAATTCTCTCTTTGAGATCATATGGGTTTAAAATTGAAAGAGATTGAATAGACCCTATACCGCAGTGTAATAGTAAGTAAGATTCATATGGAGTTATTGAAAGCTCATTTTTAAAATTAGCAATAGCTCTGATTTTTCTTAAATTATTTAGCGTACATAATGAATGAGATTTTTGAATGATATTTAATTCAGAATCACTAAGTTGACTTAATCTTTTAAAGTTATCTAGTTTCTTTTTAATTAAAAAAGATTTTTCATGTCTGAAATTTTCGGGTAAAATTTCTAAAAATTTTTCTTTCATCATTTATTCATCTAATTCATATTAAAGCTTTTTTCTATTTCTCCAATAATTACTGGCTTACTAACGTCATTGGATATCTTCTCAAGTTTCCTAATTTTAATTTTTACTTTTGATCCTGATCTACTACCTTTTTTAAGATTTTCAGATAATTGTTTTAAAGTCGGTTCAATTGCTTCCTCTGGAAATTCACTATCAGCTTTTGTAACAATTAAATCAAATCCATTATCGTAAACAATTGGAACATATTTTGCTCCATCTACTTTTACATTATCTGTATAGCTCTGTATAAAAGCCCAACTGCTTAAAGAGAGTAATAATGAAAATATTGTCGCACCTGTAATTCTGAATTTAAAACCAAAGTTAAAAATAAATGCAATCAAAGTAACTAGAAAAAGAAATATTCCTAAAAATCCAAATATCTTAGGTGTATTCGCTAATAGTTCAAAAAAAGACATTTAGTGGCTTTAACCTGATTAATTTCTTATATTTTGTAAGCCTACTCTATTTTGGGATTCTAACTTGAAAAAAATTAGATCTCTAAATTTTAATAAAAAGCTTTTTTTCTTAGGGACTACTTTATCAATTAGCTTTTTAGGAACTTTTTTATTAAATAAATTTCTTGAAGATTTCTATACCAATAGAAAACCCATACTTGAAAATAGGATAGAAAAATTTTTAAATAAAGAAGTAGATTTGGGCGATTATTCTGGGATCAGATTTCTTGGTATATCTTTAAATAATCTAAAAGTTATTGATAAAAATAATTTAAATTCTGAAATCGTATCGAAGAATATCTACGTAGGCATAATGCCAATTAGATCATTTTTAAATCAAAGATGGATTTTTAATGTAAAACCACAAAAAACTAAAATTGAAATAAATAATGATTTTTTCAAAAGGGTGAAATCTGATGATAATAAAAACAGATCTATAAAAAGTAAAGTAAACTATGATCTGAATTTTAATTTAAAGGAATCTGTAAATTTCAAATTAAAGGATATTGGAATAGAGACTAAAGTAAAAGGAAAATTGATATATAAATCAAAAGCTAAGCAGTTTATTGGTAATTTTCAGACATATACTAAGGGTAAAGGTAATTTAAATTTAAAATTAAATACTAAATTAAATAAAGACTTTCTGAATTTCGAGATATTATCCCGTGGGATAAACTTGAAAGGATCTAAGTATAGTTTTGGTGATAGGAAATTTGCTATAAGAGGAGGGAATATTAAATCTAATTTTAAATTTTATAAATCTTCTAAAAAAACTTCTTGCAAAGGCAATCTTTCTTTCAATAACTTAAGATTAAAAACTAATAATTTAGTAGAGGATATAAAAAGTGATTCTATAAGGTTTTTATGCCAAGGTAATAATATTATCGCGGATACAAATAATCTTAATTATGGTACTTTAATCTCTGATTTTAATCTTAATGTTCCTTTAAATAAAAATATTAATAATATAAATTTAAAAGGTAATCTTGGATATTTAGATAGTTTAAATCCTGAAATACAACTATCAGGAAATATACCCTATTGGGTTGATAAAAGGGGTATAAATTTTGGAAAAATTAATTCAAGTTTTATTCTTAATAGAACCCAATTATCTAATTTAAATATTTTCCGTAAAGATAAGATAAGAGGTTTTATTACTGCTAAAGGAGAATTAAAAGGTGAGATAAATAAACCTGAGATTAAAATCAATTTTAATGTTGATTATCCTCATTACAAAGGGATAAGGATAAGAGAAATATGGGAGGGTGAGATTAAAAATCAAAATAATAAATATGTAGTAAATATGAAGAATAGATATTCACCAGTGCCTTCTTTCCTTACCTTTAATCTTGATTCAAAGATTAAGTTAGAGAATATAACCTTTAGCAGAATATTTAATTCCAATAAAGGTAGTATAAATTTAATTAAAGATGATGATAAGTATCGTTGGAATGCAAATAATTTTCCCTTAGATGAGCTTGAATTGGCTATTGGTAATAATAAATTCGATAGAGTTAGTGGAATCGTTAATGGTTCTGGTTTTATATCTAAAGATCAAACTTATTTTGATGGTCGTTTAGCTTGGAGTTTGGGTAAATATAGGAATATAAAGCTTGCTAATTCATTATTCGATTTTACTCTTGATAATAAATCATTTTATGTTAATTCATCACTTTATCCAATTGATGGAGGTATGATTGATCTTGAATATGAGTCTAATAAAGATGATAATTTTAATATAAATTTTAATAATATTAGTACTAGTTGGACATTACAAACAGCAATCGATATTTTAAATTTTGATAATAAAAAATTTCTTCCTAATAGTAATTCTAGAGCCTTGGATGATATCGAAATTGATAATATTGAAAGCTCATTTAACGAAAAAATACTTTTTATAAATAATTTTTTAAATAATGACAAAACTTTAGAAGATAAATTTAATTTAAAAAGATATTTGGATAAATTTCAAAGTAGATATGATGCAAATATATCTATAGAAGGAAATAATAAATCTAATTTTAAATTAAAAACTAAATTAAATGGATATTTTGATATTAAAAGCGAAAGTAAAAAAAGTTCTAGAGAACAGTTTTCTTTAGATTTAGAAGGAGGAATTTTTACAGGAAAAGGTATTTTAAATATTTATAAATTACCTTTAAAAACTATAAATATATTTTTAGATAAACCAAGAGACTTTGAAGGAAATTTGGATATTAATTTAATTTATAATTTAGATAAAAAATTCTTTGCTACTAATATTTCTTCGAATAATACATCAATTAATAATAGTCCGATCAAAATAGATATTGGAGAAGTCGAATATGGTGATTCGATTTTTGATTTAGATTTATCTTTTTTATTGAATAATTCAAACATCCCAATAAATATTTCAGGTTCTATTCCTTTTAACAATGAGGATAATTTAGACTTGAGATTAAATGGTAATGGAAAATTTATTGAATTATTAGATATCTTTGCCGATGAATATTTCACTTTTAAAAAAGGTGATGTAACTCTCAGAATGATAATAAAAGGAACTGTTAATAAACCTATTGCTAATGGTTTTGTTTTTATCAAGGATTCTGAAATTGATATTTATAGTAATGTCATTAAAAATATTAATAGCACAATAATTTTTGATTTTGATCAAATAGAAATCAAAAGCTTTAAAGCTTCTGATGATGCTTCTGGAAATATTTTTATTAAGGGGGTTTTACCTTTTTATAGTAAAAATAGTTTGAATGAAAAAGATATTAGCTTATTGACTAATAATTTTAATATTAAATCTAATAATATAAAATTTCTAACTGATTCTAAAATCAATATTAGTGGTTCATTCAGAGATCCCTTATTTAGTGGAAAGTTAGCACTAAAAAATGGGTTAATTAATTTAAATAATACTAATAAAAAAAATAATTTTAAAGAAAGAAATTATGAAAGAAATTGGCCAGAAATGTTTTGGGAAAAAGATAAAAATATTGAAATAATTTCTAATGAAACTATGTTAAATTCTTTTCTTTTAGGAGAAAACTTACCAAATTATCTTGAAAATTTAAGTTTTAAGAATCTAAAATTAAAACTTGGGCCCGATTTTAGAATTCAATATGCAGGCATAGTTAAGGCTTATTTAGATACCAAGTTAGATTTAAATTTTAATGGACAGGTTGGAGAAGATTTAAATGCTAGAGGCCTTATTAATTTAAGTAAAGGTACAGCAAATTTATATACAACACCATTCAAATTAGATAAAAATAAAGAAAATTATATTTTATTTGCCTCTAGAAGTGGCATTGTTCCTTTTATTAACTTTTCACTTACTAGTAAAGTTCCAGATTCAATAATACCAATTAGTGAAAATAATCAAGATCTGAATATTTCAAGAGGTATAGATGCGAATGTTAGTTCAAGTGGTTTTGGAGCTGTTGGTATCGGTAATACAAGACTTATAAAAATCGAAGCATCATATGAAGGATTTTTAGATCAATTATCATTTGAGGATGAAAATAGAAAAATACAATTAAGAAGTACTCCAAGTTATAACAGATCTCAAATTATTGGTTTGATAGGAGGAAACTCTGCAAATTTAATAAATAGAGCATTTATTTCTCAACTTAATACGGCAAATGGATTTAGTGAGAAATTTCAATTGTCTTTGTATCCGGCTCTAATAGAAAATAATGAATCAATTAATAATGTTTTTTCTAATGAAAACCTTGATGTAGATGATACTGATGAATCATCTTCAAATGCTGGATTGTCTACTCAAGCTTGGATTGCCGAAATAGGTCTTGATATTACTGATAGAGTTAACTTTGCTGTTCAAGCTACTCCAGATAGAGATGATTTACCACCTTTAGGAATACTTACTTTACAAGCTAATCCAAACTTAGAATTATTAGGTTCTCTAGATTCAGAGGGAGAGTGGAAAAGTCAAGTTCAATTATTTTTCAGATATTAATTCCTAAAATAAAAGTTTTAAGAATGCTTATTTTGAATTATTATTAGGTGAATTAAACTTAATCATGACTGATATATTTGAAGTGCCAACTCCTAATAATGAACTTTTAGAAAAAGCAAAGCAACTTCGTCTGGCTTCAATTAAAACAAGTCAAACAAATAATAATGATAGAATTAGAGCCTTGAACTTAATGGCTGATTATTTAGAAAAAAACTCTAAAGAAATAATTGAGGCTAATATCGAAGATTATAAAAAAGCAGAAATTAAAGGAATTTCAAAGTCCTTACTTTCTAGATTAAAGCTATCAAAAGAAAAACTTAATTTAGGAATTGAAGGGGTAAGACAAGTTGGGAATTTGATTGATCCAGTTGGTCAAATTCAAATAAAAAGGGAACTTTCTAAAGGTTTAATCCTTGAAAGAAAAACAGTACCCATAGGAGTATTAGGAGTGATTTTTGAATCAAGACCCGATGCTGTAATGCAAATAAGTTCTCTGGCCATTAGATCTGGAAATGGAGTAATGCTAAAAGGGGGAAGTGAAGCAAATTTAACTAATCTTGCAATAGTTTCTGCACTTAAGGAGGGTTTGCAAGATTCAAATCTTGATGAAAATGCAATCTGTCTTCTCACAAGTAGAAAAGATAGTATGGCAATGTTGAATTTAGAAAAATATATAAACTTAATAATTCCAAGAGGAAGCAATGAACTCGTTAAATTTATACAAGAGAATACAGGAATTCCTGTATTGGGTCATGCTGATGGAATTTGTCATTTATATATAGATAACGAAGTAAATCTCGATATGGCTTTAAAAGTGGCTTTAGATAGTAAGATCCAATATCCAGCTGCATGTAATGCTGTTGAGACTCTTTTAATACATAAAGATACTGCCTCTGAATTTTTGAATAAGGCTATTCCAATGTTTAACTCTAACGATGTTAAATTGATTGGAGATAAAAAATCTTTTCAATTGGGTGTTGCTTTTGAAGCTAATTATGAGGACTGGCAAACTGAATATTTAGATCTTATTCTTTCTATAAAAATTGTTAATGATTTAGAAGAAGCAATTGCTCATATACAAAAATTTAGTTCAAAACATACAGATGGAATAATTACGGAAAATATCATTAATGCTAATAAATTTATGAGCGAGATAGATAGTTCAGGCGTTTTTCATAATTGCTCAACAAGATTCGCAGATGGTTTTAGATATGGCTTTGGAGCAGAAGTTGGAATATCTACACAGACATTGCCCCCAAGAGGCCCAGTAGGACTCGAGGGGCTAGTAACTTATAAGTATTTTTTAAGAGGCGAAGGCCATATTGTTGACGATTTTTCATCAGGAAAATTAATCTATTCACATAAAGATGTTTAACTCTTAGAAATGGAAACATATTTAAAAATTAAGGATATTAAACTTTGGGCAAGAGTTGGTGTTTTAGAACAAGAAAGGGACCTAGGTCAACTTTTTAGTTTAGATATATTTTTATGGTCTGATTTTGAAAATTGTACTCAAAATGATGATATTAAAAGTACAGTAGATTATTCGAAATTAGTTAAAATATTAAAATATCAATCCAAGAAAATATGCTGCTTAACTATTGAGAAATATTCAAATGAAATTTTAAAAATTATTGATGAAGAGTTTCAACTTAGCAGAATTAAAATTATATTAACGAAATGTAAACCTCCAATTACTGGTTTTGATGGTGAGGTTTCAATAGTAAGAGTTTTTGAAAATAATTAACGGTATTGTCAAAAAGAAATCCCATAATATTAATTCATGGTCTCTGGAATACAGCAGATATATTTTCTTCGATAACTTCAAAACTTGATGAAATTGGAATTGAATATTTTGCCCCAACTTTAAAACATCAATATGGAATGACATCTATTGTTGAATTAACTAATTTATTAAATGATTTAATTTTAGAGAAATATGGTTATGAAAAAAAGCTTGATATTTTGGGTTTCTCGATGGGTGGAATAATTGGTAGATATTGGATTAAAAAATTAAATGGTTATAAAAGAACTAGAAGATTTATAACTATTGGGTCGCCTCATAAAGGAACTCTTGCATCTCAATTAATTCCTAAATATCCTTTTAAAGGAATATCTGAGATGAAAATAAATAGTCTCTTATTAAGAGAGCTTTCTAGATCCGATTATCTTCTTAGTGGAATTGATTGTATTAGCTTTTTTACTTATTGGGATCTTATGGTTTTTCCTGGATGGAGAGCTAGTTTGAACTCAGGGGAGAAAATATCATTAAAAATATATATACATAAAAATTTAGTTAGAAATCCAAATGCCATCGATAAAATTGTCGACAGTCTACTTAATTAACAGATGATAGACCTAAATGTCTTATCAAAGAGTCGGTTTTTGGTTCTCTGCCTCTAAATAATTTAAATACCTCTAAAGGAGAGATACTTCCTCCAAGACTTAAAATTGTATCTTTGAATTTTTTACCTATTGCCTTTATATTTTCGTTATTTTCTAAGTCTGCCTCTTCAAACATAGAAAAAGCATCAGCACTCAAAACCTCGGCCCATTTATAAGAATAATATCCAGCTGAATAACCTCCTGAAAATATGTGACTAAAGCAACAAAGAAATTTATCTTCTTTTATTGGTTCAATTACTGTTGTATTTCTGGATATTTCATTTCTGATCTCATTAGAATTTTTATCCTGATTATTATATAGATTGCTATGCAATCTTATATCTGTAATTGCAAAATGTAGTTGTCTTAGAGTAGCCATCCCGCAATTAAAAGTTCTATTCTTTACTAATTTTTCGAAATTCTCATCAGATAATTTCTCCCCTGTTTTATAGTGTTTCGCAATATTTAATAAAGTGTTTTTGTGAAAACACCAGTTTTCCATAAATTGACTTGGAAGTTCAACAGCATCCCATTCTACATTATTAATACCGGCTGCTTGTGGAAGATTTACTGTGGTAAGCATATGTTGAAGACCATGACCAAATTCATGAAACAAGGTCTGAACTTCATCAAAACTCATCAAGCTTGGTTTGTCTTTGGATGGCGGAGTTTGATTACAAACTAAATAAGCAACAGGTAATGTACCTCTACCAATATTGTTTTTGTTAAGGCATTCGTCCATCCAGGCTCCGCCCCTCTTTGACTCGGGACGAGAGTAGGGATCCAGATAAAATGAAGCTATTTTTTCTTCATCTTTGTTTAGGATATTAAAAAACAAAACGTCATCATTCCATATAGGAGCTTCATTTCTGGCTTCAATTACTTTAATGTCGAAGAGTTTTTCACTAAGTTTAAAAAGACCTTTTAAAACATCATTCAGAGGGAACCAGGGCCTAAGTGATTCTTGATCTAAATTAAGTTTTTCCTTTCTGAGAAGCTCCGACCAATAGCTAATGTCCCATGATTGAAGATCTTCAGAGATGGGGAATCCATTATCTTTTGAGAACTTATTAAGTCTAACTAATTCATTTTTGGCTGTTTTAAAGGCAGGCTTTCTAATCTCCTCTAAAAGTTTTTCAACATTATGAATTTCCTTAGCCATTTTTGTTGAAAGGCTTAATTCTGCCCAGCTTTCATAACCAAGAAGTTTAGCCTGTTTAGTCCTAAGAGATAGAATTTCTTCAATTATTTGAGAGTTATTTTTTTCTCCATAAGAGGCTCTGCTTACAAAAGCTTTATATAATTTTTCCCTGAGATTACGGTCATTTGCATATGTCATAAACGCGGTATAGGTCGGAATATCTAAACTTAATCTCCATGGCCCATTTTTTGCATCAGCTTCTCCTTCTTTTTTTAAGAATTTGTGAGCTGATATTGACATCAATTCTAAAACCCTTTCTGGAACTCCATCTACTTGAGATTTATCATTTAGGATTAATGACCAAGAATTAGTGGCATCTAAAACATTATTACTGAAATTTGTAGATAGTTTTCCAAGCTCTTCAGAAATAACATTGAATTCTTTCTGGTTATCTATATCTAATGAAATACCTCTATGTTCCATTTCGAGAATTTCTTTATCTAGAATTCTATTTTTAATCCCATCAAAATTATTTGTTTCTTTAAGCTTTACCAGAGAATTATAAATAATTTTGCTTTGTCCAAACTTATTACTTAAATTAATAATTTCAGGTAGAAACTTTGAGTAAATTTCTCTTAAGCTTTCGGAATTTTTTACTCCATTAATATGGCTTATAACTCCCCAACTCCACCTTAAAATTTCATTTACTTCATTTAAAGGATTAATTACTTTGTCCCATTCTAAATTTTCTTGCTCCAAGTAATTAGATAAAAATTTCTCAATGTTTTTGAAATCTAGATTTATTTTATCTATTACTTTTGGGAATTCTTGATTAATTCTATCTGAAGTAAATTTATTAAATTCTGGTAATTCTCCGTAATTAAAAATTGTAGATTCCATTTTATCGAAGATTAAAATTGACTAATGTTTGAGATTAACCCGACTAACTTAGCTAAGGTAAGTTGTTGACTGAGAGCGTTTGTTGAAGATTCATATAAATTTATGGCAATTTTTGGCCAAAAACCTATGACTAAAGTAGGCAATAATAAACTGAACCCAATTGTCAACTCTCTACCATTCATTTCTTTTACAGTAGCAAGCGCAGGTATTCTAGGTCCGAAAAATACTCTTCTACACATCGAAAGAAGATATATTGGGGTTAGGACAAGACCAATTGCTGCAATAAGAATTGTGATTGATCTAAAAAGTGAACTGAAACCCTCTTGACTTGTGATCCCTAAAAACACGGTGATTTCGCTTATAAATCCACTCATTCCAGGCAAGGCAAGAGAAGCTAATGAGCTCGCTAGGAAAAAAGCAAATGTTATTGGTAAGACTTTTGCTAAACCACCCATGTTTGGAATTGACAGAGTATTTGTTCTCTCATAGAAGGAGCCTGTAACGAAGAACATTGCTGCTGCTATAAGCCCATGGCTTATCATTTGAAGCATTGCTCCGCTTATACCTAAAGCATCAACTGCTCCAATACCCAGAAGAACAAAACCCATATGACTTACTGAACTACATGCGATTCTTCTCTTTACATTATCTTGTGCGAATGCATTTAAGGCTCCATAAATTATATTTATAATCCCAAGAATAATTAAAGCAGGTGCAAGTTGTAGATGCACTTCGGGTAATATTTGCACATTGAATCTTAAGAGAGCATATCCCCCCATCTTTAAAAGAATTCCCGCTAGTAGCATTGATACTGGAGCATTAGCTTCCCCATGAGCATCAGGTAACCAAGTATGCAATGGGAAGATAGGAAGTTTAACTCCAAAACCTATTAAAAATCCTAAATAAGATAATAATGCGAGACTACCGGTTACATGTTTATTTGTTAATTCCGTAAGATTTAGGGTAAAGGTATCCCCGCTCAACGCAAGTGCAAGTCCACTTATAAGTATTAGTAAGGATGCTAAAGCCGTATAAAGAATAAATTTTGTAGCTGCATATAATTTTTTATTGCCTCCCCAAATAGCAATAAGAAGGTAAACAGGAACCAGTTCTAATTCCCAAGCTAAGAAAAATAACAAGAAATCTTGAGATAGGAAAACTAATGCTTGAGCTGATGCCTGAACTAATAAAAGAGCAAAATATAAATTAGATTTTTTCTTTATCTTCCAACTAGCTGCAGCTGATAAAAATGTTATTAATCCACTCAAAGCTACTAATGGTGCAGATAATCCATCTACGCCAAGAGACCATTCTAAACCTATTGATGGTAGCCAAGTTAATCTTTCAACAAGTTGTAGTGAGCTATTTGTTGTATCAAATTTTTGGAAAAGTACTCCAATTATGAGAAGAAAATCTATAAATAAAAAACTTAATGAGATATTTCTTGGGAGTGTATTATCTTCTCCTTCCTTAGAACTTAAGAAAGGCATTATTAATGCCCCAATTAAGGGTAATAAAACAATAGAGGATAGTAAAGGAAAAGATTCTAAATTCATAGAATAATGAATAATTTTTTTATTCTAGTTGAAGTTGTTCTAGCTTGAGACTATAACATTAAAAATGCCTAAGTAAAACTACTTACCAGAGATGTCCCTAAATTGACTGCCTGTTGTTTGGACGTTCAAATATGGTGCTCTACTTGCTACGCCTGAGTTTTCCCAAGCTTTTACCATGGCTTGACTAACTTCTCTACCATTATCCTTTTTACACAAAGCTAAGATACTTGGCCCTGCCCCACTAATTGCACAGCCCAAAGCGCCAGCTTGTAGTGCGGCATCTTTAACTTCCAATCCACCCTTAATAAGCTTCCATCGGTATGGTTCATGTAATTTGTCAAACATTCCCTCTTTTATTAATTCATCATTACCTGTTTTTAAGCCGTTTAGTAATAACGTAAGTGCTCCCATATTTGTTACAGCATCAGAAATAGGTACATTCTTCGGCATTACTCTCCTTGCTTCACTAGTACTAAGACGTATAGCAGGTATCGCAACTACAGTTTTAATGGAATCGTGCCAGTCACATTTAATAATTCTCCATCTCTGAGAAGATGACCTGGCAGTTAAACAAAGCCCCCCCAAAAGAGAAGGAACTACATTATCAGGATGACCTTCAATATCAATTGCAAGTTCTAAAAGTTTTTCTTTAGGTAAAGGGGAGTTCATAATCGCATTTGCTCCGATTAGTCCCGCAACTATTGCTGTGGCACTACTCCCTAGTCCGCGAGCAGGGGGAACTGCTAATTTCACTCTAGCTTCAAGGGCAAAAGGTTTGATATTTGCACTTTCCCATACTTTCTGTGCAGCCCTAAAAACTAAATTTTCTGGGCCTCCTCTTAAATGATTACCATCAGTACTCTCCATTATCAAATCAAATCGATCCCCGCCTCCATCTATTCTTGTAAATATAAATTCGTTATATAAATCTAATGCTGCGCCTAGACAGTCGAATCCAGGACCTAAATTAGCAGTTGTAGAAGGAACTGTTACTATAATTTTTTTTCCTACTTCTGGAGAAGACATATGAAGATTATTCTATTTGTGAAAGCATTTTTGCTCTGCAGGCTGCGCTAAATAATCCAAACTCTTCATCTAAGATTACATTCACAGGTATATTTTTAAGAATATCTTTTAATCTTCCTTTATCTGAAAATTGTTTCATAAATAAACCTGATTTAAAGTTTATAAAATGTTTTGGAGCGGTTCCTCCAGAAATCCATAACCCTCCATAACATAATTCTTGAAGAGCAACGTCACCCAACAAAGAAGCGTAAGCATCTAACCATATTCTCTCAACTTGGATCATGATGTTATCCCCTTGATTAGAAAGATTACAAATTTCTTGAGGAAGTTCTTTTCTCAAATTATCAGAATTTTTTAATTCTTTTAAGTGTTTTTGTAGAGGATGGTTTTTGGCATCAGGTTTGCTAAGTCTCCATTCAGCTATTCTTGATAACCCAGTCCCACTAATGATTCTTTCACAAGATATTCTCTCAACTTTTAAAGAATATTTGAGCCAATTCTTTAATTCCCATTCTAAATCTGACTTTGGCGAATATTCAACATGACCACCTTCGCTAGCTAAAACTTTTACTTCATTTCCAGATATTATGCCTTTTGCAATGCCTAGACCAGTTCCTGCTCCGACGATTGCATGTAAATCTTTGTTGACCCCCACTGACCTGTCTCCCTTTTGAATAGCAGAATATTGATTTTTTTTTAAAAAAGGTATTCCATAAATTTGCACTGCAAAATCATTTACTAGCTCGCAACTTTTAAATTTAAATTTCTTTTTTAATCCACCGCCAGAAATATTCCACGATAAATTAATAATTTCTGCATTGTTATTATATATGGGACCTGCCACTGCGAAACAAGCAGAAAAAGGATGATTAATGTTTTTGCATTCATTTTTTAAGAAATCTTCTAGAATTGTGTCAAATGAATCCCATTCAGAAGATACATATTTTTTTTTAAAAATTAAATTAGGAGTACAAGTATTAGCATCGTTTTTGAAAATTCCTAAAAGAACTTTTGTACCTCCTAGATCACAAGCAAGAAAATTCATTTGTCAAAATTATTCTGTTCTTCCTTTTTTTTCTATTAAATTATTCATTAATTTATAAAGATCATCTAACTTAAAAATTCCTAAATTTTTTCCATCTAAGGCTCTTAAAGCAACTGAATCAACTTCTTCTTCTTTATCGCCAATAACTGCAATTAACGGAATTCTTCCAATAGTTGCTTCTCTTATCTTATAGCCTATTTTTTCATTTCTAATATCAACTTTCGAACGATATCCCTTAGTATTTATTAATTGATTAAATTTCAAACATTTCTCAATATTCCTATCGGTAATGCTCAACAAAATTATTTGATAAGGTGCAAGCCAGATTGGGAATTTGGCTTCATATTGTTCTATTAAGATTCCTATAAATCTTTCAAAAGATCCCAAAATTGCCCTGTGTAGCATTACTGGATTTCTTTTTTCGTTATTTAAATCTACATAAGTTGCATCTAATCTTATAGGCATTGAGAAATCAACTTGAATTGTTCCACATTGCCAAATTCTATCTAAACAATCTTTTAAAGAAAATTCTATTTTTGGACCATAAAAAGCCCCTTCTCCAGGCTGTAATTCCCATTTAATACTTTTATTATCAAGTGCCTTCATAAGTGCCTCTTCTGATTTATCCCAAATATTTTCACTACCCACCCTTTTCTCAGGACGGGTTGATAATTTGATAATAATTTCATCAAAACCAAAAGTTTTATAAACCTCGAAAACAAGATCAATGAAAGTAGAAACTTCAGCTTGTATTTGTTCTTCTGTGCAGAAAATGTGTGCGTCGTCTTGAGTAAAATTTCTAACTCTCATTAAACCGTGCAATGCACCAGAGGGTTCATTTCTATGACAAGAACCAAATTCAGCAAGGCGAATAGGTAAATCTTTATAACTTTTTAAACCTTGATTAAATACTTGAATATGGCAAGGACAATTCATTGGTTTTATTGCATAAGTTCTATTTTCTGATGCCGTAGTGAACATATCTTCTCTGAATTTATCCCAATGACCTGATTTTTCCCAAAGAGATTTATCAACAGCTTGAGGGGTTTTAATTTCTAGATAATCATTTTTATTAAGTATTTCTCTTACATATTTTTCAAGAACTTGGTAGATTGTCCATCCATTTGGATGCCAAAAAATCATACCTGGAGATTCTTCTTGTATGTGAAAGAGTGAATGTTTTTTTCCAAGTTTTCTATGATCTCTTTTTTCCGCCTCTTCGATTCTTGTTAAGTAATCATTGAGTTCTTTCTCTTTAGCCCAAGCAGTTCCATAGATTCTCTGTAATGATTCATTTTCACTATTACCTCTCCAATATGAACCAGACAACTTTAATAATTTAAAATGTCTAAGGTGGCTTGTATTTGGAACATGAGGCCCCCTGCACATATCAATATATTCTTCGTGTTTATATAAATTGATGAGACCTTCATCAGGAATTTCTTCGATTATTCTTAACTTAAAAGTTTCATCTCTTTCTTGAAAAGTTTTAATTGCTTCTTTTTTTGTAACTTGTAAAATCTCAACATCATAATTTTTTTTAATTAAGTTATGAATTCTATTTTCTATTTTTATTAAATCCTCAGGGGTAAATCTATATTCAGAAAAAATATCATAATAAAAGCCATTATCAATTACTGGACCGATTGCCATTTTTATATTTGGATAAAGTTGTTTAACGGCATGACCAATCAAATGAGCAAAGGAATGTCTAATTATCTCAATACCTTCTTTATCACGGGATGTAATTATTACCACTTTAGAATCATTATCTATGGGAAGTGTTGCATCAAAAAGAACATCATTTACTTTTCCTGCAATTGTTGCTTTGGCTAAGCCGGTTCCAATACTCTGAGCTATTTCTTTAATCGTTACAGGCTTTTCAAATACTTTTTTAGATCCATCTGGTAATGTTATTTCTGGCATGATTTATTTCTCTATTTCAAAGAATCCTAATTCAGATTTAACTCTACTAAGGGTTTTATTTGCCACTGCTTCAGCTCTCTCTTTACCTTGGATAAGGATCTTATTTAACTCATATGGATCGTTAATCAGAACCTGATATCTTTCTTGAATAGGTTTAAGCGATTCTACTATTTGTTCTGTAAATATTTTTTTAAATGTCCCCCATCCTGTTTGAGAAAAATCGTTCTCTAATTCAGAAACTTCTTTACCACTTAATAATGAATAGATCATTAAAAGATTTCTGGATTCAGGCCTCTCGGGATTATTAAATTCCATTCCCATATAACTATCACTTTTAGCTCTTTTTATTTTTTTTGTAATTATTTCAGGAGTATCTAACAAATTAATTCGACTACCATCGTTAATGTCACTTTTGCTCATTTTTTTTGATCCATCATTTAAGCTCATTATCTTTGAACCTTTTTTCATAATTATTGGTTGAGGAATTTTTAATATGTTTTCTTCCTTACTAAATTTGGCATTAATTCTCTGTTGTGCAATATCTCTGGCAAGTTCTAAGTGTTGTTTTTGATCTTCCCCTACTGGAACATAGTCAGCATCATATAACAAAATGTCAGCAGCCATTAAGATTGGATAATCAAATAATCCAATAGAAACATTATTACCTTGCTGAACAGATTTTTCCTTGAATTGGATCATTCTTTCCATCCAATTTATCGGAGTCATGCAATTTAATATCCAACAAAGTTCTGAATGTGCAGATATCTGGCTTTGAACAAAAATAGAACAAATATTAGGATCTATACCACAAGCAACATATAAAGCTGCAGTGGAAAGTGTATTTTTAGAAAGTTGTTTGGGGTCATATTCTGTAGTAATTGCGTGTAAATCAACTACACAAAGGAATGTTTCATGCTTCTCTTGGAGTGAAACCCAATTGCTTATTGCTCCAAGCCAGTTACCAATATGTAAATCTCCTGTAGGTTGAACTCCAGAAAGAATCCTTTTTTTATTTGTCATCCACTTCTTCTTGTTCTTTTTTGTTTTCTTTGATTTCTTCTTTGATTTCTTCTTTGATTTCTTCTTTGATTTCTTCTTTGTTAGGTTGAGTCTGTTCAATAGTTGTATTTTTAACTGGCCTTGCAAAAGGATCAGGAACTACTTTTTTACTTTTGTTTTCAAAAGCTGTCGCCTTACTCGGTGACGATGTGTTTTTGTTATTTCTTGCAAATTTTGTTATCGATTCCATTAAATCTTTATCTTCAATCATTTCGCTAAGTGTTCTTACTGAAAATCCTAAAACTGCGACTGTCGACTTGAGTTGAAAAGCCTCCTGTATTGATCTAACAGCTTTCATTTCATTATCACTTAATCTTATTCGAAATCCTCCTCCATCTCTATTTCCTCCAGATCTGTTCCTAAAGCTAGATCTATCATTATTACCACGGCTTCTGTAGTTATCTTGACCATAATTATTGTCGTAATTGGAATTTGACATCTTAGAGATTCTTTTTTTTATTTAAACAGTCTATTAACTTACCACCTAGTTATGCAAGAAGTCTTAAATTGAATTTTAAAAATTTTTATCCATAATTAAAGAGTTATGTAATCTTTCTTTTTTTCATTCACAACTTGCACTAAAGTAGAAAAAGAAGGATATTAAATTATTGTGTTTGATATTAGTAAAGAAAACTTTTTTAAGGATTTAATAAAGTTCCCCAAAAAAAAT
This sequence comes from Prochlorococcus sp. AG-388-A04, assembly GCA_003279935.1. GTDB lineage: Bacteria > Cyanobacteriota > Cyanobacteriia > PCC-6307 > Cyanobiaceae > Prochlorococcus_A. Next base: position 97,760 of record QCGL01000003.1, on the reverse strand, counting down.
ATATTTATAATTCTACTTTTTTTAGGTTTTGGAGAATGGTTTTTAAGTGATTTAATAAATTTTGCAGGCGGTTCAATAGGCTTTTTTATTCTATGTTTTGGGGGATATTTTTACTTAAAGAGTGAAAAGCCAAAATTTAATGAGCCAAAGGACTTAGATGGTTGGATAAAACTTTGTAATGAAGATTTAGATTTCTTCGAAGAAATTGAATTACATAATAATTTAGAAAAACAAAATATTAATAGAAAAAAAGCTTTTGAATTAATACTAAATAGAGAGAAAAAAGAGGAGATTTACTGTATTGGGCAGAAGAATTTTGACTCGAATGCAACATTATTTAAAAATTACTTTAAAGAAGATAAGTTTAAATTGAATTTTATGGAAAAACTTCCAAAATATAATTCTTCTGAAATTGTTCCTGAAGTAATTTTAAATAGCGATGCTATTTTGTATTTTTTAAAATTACCTTTATCCGCTAATGATTTTTTGTGGTTAGAAAAACTTCCTAATAATATGCCCATTTGGTTAGTTGCATCATTTACAAAAGGATTAGATTTTAATAATGAAATAGAGGAAGTTAAGGCTCAGATTTCAGGAGAATATGCAAACAGAATAATTAGATTTGACAAAACTAAAAATAGCTTTGCAAATATACCTTTTTCTTTGCGTAAGTTTTTTATAAGTTCAAATAATAATATTGAAAATACTAAAAAAAGACTTTTGAAGAGATTGCATACGAATTGGCAATCTGAGATTGAGGGGATAAGAAGAATGCAGTTGAAGGATTTACAGAGGAGAAATCAAATTATCGTTGCTACTTCTGTTTTCTTGTCTCCGATTCCATCAATAGATGTCTTATCAATGACTGTTTTAAATTCCTTAATGATTAAAGAAATTAAGTCTATATGGGGATGTAATTGGTCTCCAGAAATATTGGATAAAGTATCAAAACAAATAATCAAGACTGCAATTGCACAGGGAGTAATTGAATGGAGTGGTCAGACTTTAATAGGCTTAACAAAATTGCATGGCCCAAATTGGTTAGTAACTGGGGCATTCCAAGCAATAAGCGCAGCATATTTAACAAGAGTAGTATCAAGTTCATTGGCCGATTTCATGGCTTTAACAAAAGGAGTCTCAGAACCTGATTTGGAATTTATAAAAGAAAACTCCGATAAGATTGTTGAAAGAGCCTTTGAAAATGAAAAAATAAATTGGAAATCTTTGATACCAGAGTTAAATATTCCATTGATTCGATTAACCTAATAATTCCAAAATTTAGAATTATTGTAAAGAAAATTATGAAAAAAAAGTTATTGCTCTTTGTATTTTCTTTTCTAATATTTCTTACTGCAAATTCTTGCAAAAGGACTGCGTTTGAAAAAGAAACTAACAAAGAATTAATTTTGGCAAGTTTTACAGTCTTAGCAGATATTATTGAAAATGTTGCTAAAGATGAGTTTGTTGTTAAATCAATTACTAAACCAGGAGTTGAAGTTCATGGTTATCAGCCAACCCCAAGTGATCTTATAAAAGCTTCCAAAGCCTTTGTTTTTATTGATAATGGATTTGGATTTGAATTGTGGGCTGATAAATTTGTTTCAAACTTAAAAATTAAGAGAGTAACTATTTCAAATAGAGTAGAACCGATTTTTATAAGTGAAGATTTCTATAAAGGTAAACCTAATCCTCATGCGTGGATTTCTCCTAAAAGGGGAATGATTTATGTAGATGTTATCGTTGATTATTTATCAGAATTAAAACCATCGGAAGCAGAATCATTTAAAAATAACGGACAAATTTACAAGAATAAAATCGCTAAAATAGATGAAGATTTTTCACTTTTTATTAATAATCTTGAGAAAAATAATAGGTATCTAGTAACTTGTGAAGGAGCATTCTCTTATCTCACAAATGATTACGGATTAAAAGAAGCTTATTTATGGCCAGTTAATGCTGAAAGTCAAATTACACCGAAAAGAATGGCAAGAACAATTTCTTTGGTAAAAAATAAAAATATCCCATCGGTCTTTTGTGAAAGCACTGTAAGTAATGAATCACAAATGGTTGTTGCCAGTGAAACAGGAGCAAAGTTTGGGGGAGATCTTTTTGTTGATTCCCTTTCTCAAGATAATAAGAGTGCTAATACTTATTTAAAAATGCTTCAACATAATTTGACTCTTATTAAAAAAGGCCTCAATTAAAAATATGGATGAACTTAATTATAAAAGTTATAGAATTGAGGCAGAAAATATTTGTGTTGATTATCACGGAAAAGTTGCTTTATATGATGCGAATTTAAGATTAAAGGCTGGACAAATTTGTGGATTAGTAGGAATGAATGGTGCGGGGAAAACAACTTTTTTTAATGCCTTAACTGGTTTTGTAAATATCTCAAAAGGTAAAATAAGAATAAATGGTGAGTCTTTAAGAATTGCTCAACAAGATCAGTCAATTGCATATGTTCCTCAAAGTGAAGGAATTGATAGTCAATTTCCAGTAAGTGTATGGGATGTTGTAATGATGGGTCGATATGGGTCAATGAATATTCTGAGATCGCCAAGAGAATCAGATATTCAGGCTGTTAAGGATGCTATAGAAAGAGTTGATCTTATGGAACTTTCATCTACACCAATTGGCAATTTATCTGGGGGACAAAGGAAAAGAACTTTTTTAGCAAGAGCTATTGCACAACGTGCATCAATTCTATTACTTGATGAACCCTTTGCGGGAGTTGATATTAGAACTGAGAAACTTATATCAGAATTATTTATTCAATTTAAAAATGAGGGAAAAACAATTTTGCTATCTACTCATGATATGATTCATGTTCGTGAATTTTGTGATTTAGTCCTTTTAATAAATAAGACAGTTGTTGCATATGGAGAGACTTCGGAAGTATTTACCCCAGAAAATATTACAAGTACTTTTGGAGGGATGTCGCCAGATGTCTTGTTTGGACCTGAATCTTAAAATCTAGTTTTATGGATTTATGCTTTTTATCTATAAACATAACTTCTTTTGTAGCAGATCCTTTATCTCATGAATTTATGAGAAAAGCTCTATTGATGAGCTCATTAGTAGCAGCTGTTTGTGGATTTTTATCTAGTTATTTAACACTTAAAGGTTGGGCTTTAATGGGAGATGCGGTATCTCACTCTGTAATGCCGGGTGTTGTTGTGGCTTATGCTTTGGGACTTCCTTTCTCGCTTGGGGCTTTCATTTTTGGAGTGGGTTCTGTAGCTTTAATAGGCTTTGTTAAACAAAAATCAAGAGTTAAAGAAGATACCGTAATTGGCTTGGTTTTTACAGGTTTTTTTGCTCTTGGGATAGTTTTAGTTTCAAAGATTAAAAGTAATATTGATCTTCACTCAATTCTTTTTGGTAGCCCTCTAGGGATTTCTCTCTCAGATGTAAAACAGACGGTATTTATTTCTCTTTTAGTGGTAATACTATTGTCAGTTTTTAGGAAAGACTTAATACTTTATTGTTTTGATCCAAGACACGCAAAAACAGTAGGAATTAATGTCTTATTTCTTCATTATTTATTACTTACATGCTTGTCTTTAGCGGCTGTAGTTGGATTACAATCTGTTGGAATAGTTCTGGTTGTTGCAATGCTGATTACTCCTGGTGCAACGGCATATTTATTAACAGATAAGTTTGATAATATGACCATCATTTCAGTAATAAGTGCGATCATTTCAAGTGTATTTGGGATTTATTTTAGCTTTTGGTTTGATCTTGAAACTGGCGGCTCAATTGTATTAGTTCAAACGTTTATATTTTTATTTGCTTTTTTATTTGCTCCAAGATACGGGATATTTAAATTTAAAAAATTATTCTCTAGTTATTAGTGAAAAATGGAAAATTACCTAAATAATAAAAGTTGGAATTGGTGGCCTTTATTTCCCCTATATCCATATGGAAAAAAGAAAACTATTCTTAGAGAAATAATTCCTAATGAAATATGGACCTTGGAACAGATTCAGGGTTTATATTATGTTGCAGTGCCAATCAGAATGACAATAATTAAGGTTAATAATGGGCTAATGCTAATTAACCCTTTACCCCCTACGAAGGAACTTGTAAATGCATTAGAAGAATTAATTTCCATTTTTGGAAAAGTAAAGACAATTGTGCTCCCTAGTGCTTCTGGATTAGAACATAAAATTGGATTACCAGCATTAGTTAGAGTTTTCAAGGATGCTGAAATTTGGTTATGCCCTGGCCAATGGAGTTTTCCTATTAATCTTCCTTTAGATTTTCTTGGAATCCCATCGAAACGGACAAAGATACTCTTTAAAGATGGAACTCCTTATGAAGAATGTTTTAAATGGTGTTCATTAGGGCCTTTGAATTTAGGACTTGGAACATACCAGGAGGTGAGTTGTTTTCATCTTTCAACAAGGACACTACATGTTACAGACGCTATAGTTGGCATCGAATCAACGCCTCCAGAAATATTTGACTTCGACCCAACCCCTTTATTATTTCATTCGAGAGATCGAGGCGATGAACCTATTCTTGATAATGTTGAATCTAGAAAAAAAGGTTGGGCAAGAATTGTATTGTTTTCATCTTTTTTAAAACCAGGAAAATTAAATATCCCCCCTCTGAAACAAATTATCAAATACTCTTTTAAAGAAGGTCTTCGAAATAAGAAATCACATTTTGGAATTTACCCTTTTTTATGGGATGAAGATTGGGAATCATCTTTAGTTGAAATAATGGGTGAAAATATTCCAAAAATTCAGATTGCTCCTGTTTTGCAAAATTTAATATTTCCTAGATCAAAACAAGTACTTCTTGGATGGCTAGAAAAAATTAAAACTTATGAAAACATGGAATATTTGATATCAGCTCATTATTCTGCCCCTATTAATTTCAAAGAAGAAAATTGTCAGAATTTGATAGATGAAATTAATTCAGATAAATGGAATAAATTACCAGATGATAATAAATTCCTTGTTAATTTATATAAAAAATTATTTGAATTGGGGATAATTCCAAAGAAAGTAAATGTTTAGATATTTATTCTTCCTCAATGGACATGTCTTCATCACTTTTTAATGTTTGTTCAAGCTCTTTCCTTTGCTCCATTTGTCTCAAGAAATATCCTGTCATCATTGCAGAAGAAAGTAAATTAGCGATATTTTCTTTCGAAGATGTTATTTTTACATCAAATTGATCAGATGGCAACATCCCTAGAAGACCTTGAACATTGTGCCTTATTATTTCTTGAATATCTTCACTAGCCGATTTGGCTACTCTCTGCAAAACTTCTGGAGACTGTTTTTGTAGATATTGAATCAAATCATTCTCATCATTTGGATCATTATTTTCAGTAGCTAGAAATTCAGGATTGAACATTTATGCATCTTCAACTTATAAAAACCCTACAACACCATGAACCCTTTAAACTACATTATTAAGACCAGGGAATTGAATAGGACCAATTTTATTTAATGGCCAATATCTAAAAATAGCCTTTCCTATTACTTTTTCATAAGGAAGAAATCCCCATATATGAGAATCCATACTGTTATTTCTGTTATCTCCCATTACCCATAGTGATTTCTCAGGAACATAATATGGACCTGTTGAATAGTTGATGTTCTTATCAGAAATATAATTATTTTGAGCAATATCATTTAAATATAAATTACCTTCTTTTACTTCTACTTTATCTCCAGGGACCCCAATTACCCTTTTGATTAACGCAATATCTGATTCATACCCAGCTTCAATTAATTGTTCTGGAACATTAAAAACAATGATTTTATTTTTTAATTTAGATAAGTTTGATTTAGAAGTGATTTTTGGAGTTAACTTTTCAACTAATATTTTGTCTTGGATTTGAAGGGTCGGGAGCATAGATCCTGAGGGAATCCACCTTGGTTCGATTACTTGCCATCGTATAATTAAAGCAATTATTATCCAAATAAAAAGATTTTTAAAATCATTTAGTATTGAACTTTTTTTTCCTGCTGGATTTTGCATTGTTTAATTATTTATTTGTAAAAAGGAATTTCTAAAGTATTTATATAAATTATGACATCATCTATAGAATGCCAAAATTTCTTTAGAAGTTTACAACTTTTAGATCTTTTTACAAAAATAGGGGTTAAAAATTTAATTTTATGTCCAGGAAGTAGATCAGCTCCTTTAGCAATAGCCGCAGGAGAGTTAAATAAACGTAGGATCTTAAATGTATTTAATTCCATAGACGAGAGATCTGCTGGGTTTCATTCGCTTGGAATTTCTACTGCATCTGGAGATGTTTCATTAGTTGTTACGACATCTGGAACTGCAGTTGGTAATTTATTGCCTGCAGCCATTGAAGCAGATAAATCATGTAAATCAATTGTATTTATAACAGCTGATAGACCTTCAAGGTTAAAAAATTGTGGTTCTAATCAAACAGTAAATCAAGAGGAATTTTTGAATTCAGTTTGTAGAAGTAATTTGAGTACTAATTTAAATGGAATTCATGAAAATAATGATGATGACATTTTGAAAATAGTAGAAACTATAAAAAAACAAATACTCCAATCGCCTGGACCTATTCATTTAAATATTCCATTTGAAAAACCTTTAGATATATCTTTGAATAATAAAAAAAAGAATTTCGAGGTTTTTGAAAGATTTTATTTAAATAAAACCTATCAATTCTTAAAAAATGATAATCAGAACAAAAATATTCAATTTTCTGAAAAATTTTTTAAAAGGATAAATTTGTCTAATCCTGGAATTATTATTGTTGGCCCATATCAGGGTTCTATTAAAGATTTGGATTCTTTTAATAGTGCTTTAAAAAAATTACAAGAAATTACAGGATGGCCTGTTTTTGTTGATCCTGTTTCAGGCGTTTCAGCTGAATTGAGAGGTTTAGTTGAAAATTGGGAATTAATTCTTAAATCAAATAAAAATATTATTCAATGTGATCAGATCTTGAGGCTTGGTCCTCTCTCATCTTCTATTGATTTAGAGGATTTTTTATTAAATTTTGAAGGGTTACAAATTCTTGTAAAAGAAAATAATATAAGAAAACTAGATCCTATAAAAAAATCTTTAGAATATGATTTTGGAATAAGAAATTTTGTTAACCAACTTTTAGGAGCATTTTCAAATGAGAAAAACAAGAGTAAACCTTTAATCAATTTGGGAAAAATCTTAATCAAAGAAGGGGCAAAAATAAAGGAAATTTTAAAAGAACAACTATTTTCAAATACTGAAATAACAGAATATAAACTTGCAAATTTTGTACCAAAAATTTGGCCAGAAAATTATCCTATTATGCTCTCAGCTAGCAGTCCTATTAGAGATTGGCTCACATTCTCTGAGAATGCGACTTTAACAAGAGAATGTTTTAGCTTCAGAGGGGCTTCAGGTATAGATGGAACTTTATCACTTGCTTTAGGTATTGCAAGAATAACTAAACCTGTACTTTTGGTAACTGGAGATTTGGCATTAATTCATGATATTAATGGGTTTCTCATTGAAAATGCAATTGAATTAAATTTAACTATCTTATTAATCAACAATAATGGTGGAAATATATTTAATAATTTATATAAAAATAATTTAGAAGAAGAGGAATTAAAGAAACTTTTCATAATGCCTAAATCTATAAATTGGGAAAACCTAGCAAAAGGTTATCAAGTACCAATTAAAAATGTTTCAGATTTGAATAAATTAAGAGAAGCTTTTGAATGGAGCCTTTCTATGCAAAAATCAGTAATAATTAAAGTCGATATTAATGTTGAAAACGAAATGAAAGGAAGAAATTTAATCTTAAAAAAAATTCTCACAAGTTAATGAATTTACTTTTTCAAACTATTTAAATCTATGAAAATTTTACCTGGAAAAACTAACTCAAATTGGAAAGAATGGAAATCCTATGAAGATATCTTGTTTCATAAGAGTGGAGATGGGATAGCAAGAATCGCAATTAATCGACCTGAGAAAAGAAACGCATTTCGTCCAAAAACGGTTTGTGAGATGTTAGATGCTTTCAATCTTGTTAGAAACGATGAGAAGATCGGAGTTGTACTTCTAACAGGTGCAGGTCCAGATAAAAAAGGGGTGTTTTCGTTTTGTTCAGGAGGGGATCAAAGTATTAGAGGTCAAAATGGATACGAAGATGATGAGGGTAATCAAAGACTAAATGTATTGGAATTGCAAAGGTTAATAAGAACTTTACCAAAAGTGGTTATAGCTTTAGTGCCCGGTTTCGCAATAGGGGGAGGGCAAGTTTTACAGCTTGTTTGTGATCTAAGTATTGCGTCTGAAAATGCAATATTTGGACAAACAGGTCCTAGAGTTGGGAGTTTTGATGCGGGATTTGGCTCAAGTTATTTAGCAAGATTAGTGGGACAAAGAAAGGCAAGGGAAATTTGGTTTTTATGTAGAAAATATAATTCTAAAGAAGCCTTAGAAATGGGATTGGTAAATGCGATTACAAAGATTGAAGAATTAGAAGCTGAGGGTGTAATCTGGGCAAGAGAGATTCTACGAAATAGTCCAACTGCTATTCGAATACTTAAGGCGTCATTTAATGCTGAGTGTGATGGGATAGCAGGTATTCAAGAATTATCTGGGTACACTACTCAGCTATTTTATTCAACGGATGAAGCAAAAGAGGGCAGAGATGCCTTCCTTGAGAAACGTCCACCTGATTTCTCTGATTGCGGATGGACTCCTTAATAGCTTCTTACTCTTTAAAAAGCACTTTTTATAAATAATCAATGAGAATTCTTCTTGCTGCTGCTGAATGCGCTCCAATGATCAAAGTTGGAGGGATGGGAGATGTAGTAGGTTCATTACCACCCTCATTAATAAAACTTGGCCACGATGTAAGAGTTATAATTCCAGGTTACGGTAAATTATGGAATCTACTAGAAGTATCAAGTGAACCAGTCTTTAGAGCTAATACTATGGGTAATGAGTTCTCTGTATATGAAGCAAAACATCCAATACATAATTACGTAGTCTACTTAGTGGGACATCCAACTTTTGATTCGGGGCAAATATATGGAGGAGAAGATGAGGACTGGCGATTTACATTCTTTGCTAGTGCTACTGCCGAGTTTTCTTGGAATTATTGGAAGCCCCAAGTTCTACATTGCCATGATTGGCACACCGGTATGATTCCTGTATGGATGCATCAAGATCCTGAAGTAAGTACTGTTTTTACGATACATAATTTAAAATATCAAGGACCATGGAGATGGAAGCTTGAAAAAATGACCTGGTGTCCATGGTATATGCATGGAGACCATACAATGGCTGCCGCGATGTTGTACGCAGATAGAGTTAATGCAGTTTCTCCAACATATGCCGATGAGATAAAAACTCATGAATATGGAGAAAGTCTTGAGGGGTTATTGAATTATATTTCTGGGAAATTAAGAGGAATCCTCAACGGGATTGATCTAGATGAATGGGATCCTGATAAAGATAAAGTGTTACCTGCACAATTCAATATTAATAATTTAGAAAGTAGATCAGAAAATAAGATTATTCTTCAGAAAGAAATGGGACTTGAGATCAATAGTAAAAAATATCTTTTAGGTATGGTAAGTAGACTGGTGGACCAAAAAGGGGTTGATTTGGTTTTGCAAGTTTCCCGAAGATTACTCGCGTATACAGATTCTCAAATAGCTATTTTAGGTACAGGAGACAGATCTTTGGAATCTGGATTATGGCAATTAGCATTAGATTATCCTGCAAGATTTTCAGTGTTTCTTACTTATGATGATTCTTTATCAAGGCTTATATATGGAGGATCTGATGCATTCTTAATGCCAAGCCGATTTGAACCCTGCGGTATCAGTCAATTACTTGCTATGAGATATGGATCAATCCCAATAGTAAGAAGAGTTGGAGGCTTGGTTGATACTGTTTTGCCTCATGATCCAGAGAATAATAGTGGTACCGGTTTTTGCTTTGATCGATTTGAACCGATTGACTTTTATACTGCTCTTGTAAGATCGTGGGAGGCATTTAGGCATAAAGATAGTTGGAAATCATTACAGCTCAGAGCTATGAGTCAAGAATTTAGTTGGCAGAGATCTGCATTAGAATATGAATCGATGTATAAAGATGTATGTGGTATTAAGTCGCCATCCCCGGATATAGCTGAAATTGAAAAGTTTTCTTATGGTCAATCTGCTGATCCTTCTCTTAAAAAAATGTGATCTAAGTTTTAATGGATTTTTCTGTACCTGATGTTAATAAGATTTTAGGTAATATAAAAAATCTGGATAATCTTACAAATCAATTTCAAAGTTTTAAAAATATAAGTCTAGATAGTCGAACAATATTAAATCGCGAACTTTTTATTGCTATAAAAGGAACAAATTTTGATGGTCATGATTTTCTTAATGAGGTTATAAAAAAAGGAGGAAAAGCTGTAGTAATTAAAGATGGGATGGAGAATTTATTACCTAATAAGTTCCCTTTTTGGACTGTTCCTGATACTTTAGAAGCTTTTCAGAAATTAGCATTATTTAAAAGAAGAAAATTAAATATACCTGTTGTAGGAATTACAGGATCAGTTGGTAAAACAACTACAAAAGAAATGATGGGAGAGGTTTTAAAGCAATTAGGGAAAATCAAATTAAGTCAGCTAAATTTCAATAATGAAATTGGGGTGGGCCTCACCATACTAGATTCTGACTTGAAAGACAAAACTTTAATACTTGAGATGGGGATGAGAGGTCTTGGGCAGATTGAAAATTTGTCTAAATTTTCTGAACCTGATATCGCAGTTATTACAAATATTGGAAGCTCTCATATTGGGATACTAGGCTCAAAAGAAAATATCACTAATGCAAAATGCGAAATAACTAAATATTTAAACCCAAAGGGTGTAGTAATTATTCCAGCAAATGATTTGCTTCTAGAGGAAACTTTAAAGAAAAATTGGAAAGGAAGAATTATTAAAGTAGAACTAATAGATACAAATCAAAAAGCGCAGAGTATTAATAAAAGTAATTTAAAGGGATTTTTTAATAGATCTAATAATTCTGTAATCATAGAAGATAAGATCTTTGAAATTTCTTTTCAAGGTTTTCACAATGCATTTAATTTCTTATTTGTGTATGCTGTTGCAAAAGAGTTCGGAATAGAATTCAAAGATACTAACAAATTTAATTTTGTCAGTTTAAATGGAAGGAATAAAATTCTGAAATCAGTCAAAACAACAATATTTGATGAAACCTATAACGCTTCTCCAGAATCAGTAAAGGCATGTATTGATAATTTATTAGATAATCCAAATAATCATTTTTTAATTTTTGGTAGTATGCAGGAATTAGGTAATAAAAGTAAAAAATATCATAAGGATCTTTTTGATTTTATAAATACATCAGACATAAAAAAATGTATTTTTATCTGTGATAAAAATGAAGAAATCTATTATGCAGATTATTTAAAAAAGAGTACTAAATTTTTATTCCTTAATGAGATAAACATTGTTGGTGAAACTATAAATAAATATACAAAAAAGGGCGATTTCATCCTTATTAAAGGTAGCCGTTGTTGGCAGCTTGAAAAAGTTATTAAATCAATTGATTAATTTTAGGATTTGTTTTTTTTCCAATTTTCAATATTTACTTGCTTGCTTCTCGCAATAGCTAAGGAATTATTTTGAGAATCTTTAGTAATTACTGAGCCTGCTCCAGTAGTTACTGAGTCACCAAGATTAATAGGCGCTATTAAAACTGTATTGGCTCCAATACTAGAGTTTTTACCAATATTAGTTTGATATTTTCTGGTGCCATCAAAATTTGCTGTAATAGTTCCTGCTCCTATATTGGTATATTTACCAACTTTAGAATCGCCAATATAACTAAGATGATTAACCTTAACTTCCTCATTTAGTTTGCTATTTTTTATCTCAACAAAATTACCAATTTTGCTTTGAGAAGAAATTTCACAATTAGGTCTTATATGACTGTAAGGACCAATTTTTACATGGTCCATTATTTTGGAATTAAAAATTGTTGAATTTATAATTTCGCAATTATCATTAATTACTGTATCTTTTATAAAAGAATTTGGGCCAATTTTACAGTTATTAGAGATTTTAGAATTTCCTCTTATATGAGTATTTGCTTCGATTATTACATCTAGACCTATTATTGCCTCTTCACTTATTGTGCAACTCGCTGGATTGATAATAGTTACTCCTCCAAGCATATGTTTCTCCTTAATAAAGGTTTGAAGAGTTTCTTCGCATTCTGATAATTGAACTCTATTATTAATTCCTTGAAGTTCTCCATTATCTTCAACTTCAAAGCTATAAGAATTTTTTAGTAAGGTAATAGTGTCAGTTAAATAGATTTCTTTTTGTTTATTGTTACTTTTTAAAGCATTAATTATCTTTGATAAGCTTTTCCAACTAAAGCAGTAAATTCCCGCATTCGTCAATACATTAGATCGTTCATGTTTATTACAATCTTTTTCTTCTACTATCCTTTCAATTAAATTATTTTCAGTAAATACTCTTCCATAGCCATGAGGATTTTTTTTTCTAGAAGTTATCAAGGAAACATCCGCTGTTTTTGAGTCATGATAATTTATAAGGTCTTTCAAAGTTTCGGCTTTGATTAGTGGCACATCCCCATTCAGAACCATCAATTTACCGTCATGTTTTTTAACTTGCTGAGAGAGAACTTGAATAGCATGACCGGTTCCTTTTTGCGGATTTTGAACAATAAAGTGAATATTTTTATTTTTAAGTACCGAATCTTCAACTTCCTTTGATTTGTGACCTACGATGATAAATATTTTATCTGGTTTTAATTCGTTACAAGAATTGATAACTCTTTGAAGGAGAGTTTTACCAGATAATTTATGTAAGACTTTAGGAAGTGTGCTCGCCATCCTAGTACCCTTACCTGCAGCTAATATCGCAACAGTTAGCATATTTATTCAGATATTTTATCTAAATTTTACTGTTTAAGTTCTATTTCGTCATGCCCCATTTATCTCTCCATTTTTTTGAAGTCTCTAGATTAGATAACAATTGCTCTTGGAATCTTTTTTGAATGATATCTTTTTTATTTGAACTTAAAGTAGGATCACGATACGGGATACTTGCTTTAGTCAATAAATGTTCCTCTTCCATCGAAGATAAATTTTTAAAATATAAATTATTTTGTAAAACTTTTTTGTCAATAATTTTTACCGCAAGTGTCCCGTTACTCCATAAATTTTTAGAGACTAAATTTGGCTTAATATTAAAAATGTTTAAACCAAAATCTTTTAATGTTCTTCTTATCGCAGCTGAACAAGAGTAGGTTATTAAATATCCTTGAGGATTAAGTTTTTGTGTCACTTTTGCTAGAAATTCAACTGACCAAATTTGAGGGCATTTTTGAGGCGAAAACCCATCTAAATAAATTAAATCGAATTTAATATTTTCAGGAATATTTTTTATTTTTTCTCTGGCATCGCCCCATAAAATATCACATACAAAAGATTGATCTTTATATTTAGAATTCTTTGATAATTCTTTAAATATTTGTAAAACTTTTGGATGCCATAACTTTTGAAATGATTTATTTCTTAAAGAATACTTTAGAGGCTTTTCGTCAATCTCTAAAGCATACCAATTTATAAAAGAATTTTGTCTTATGAGGTTATTAAATAATGAAGCTGAATTGTATCCTAGACCGAAGCAGATATCTAAAACGTTCAAAGACTTATCGTTAAATCTTTTTAGATCAGATGGATTTATGAATTTAATTTCAGTTTCTTTTAGAGCTCCTTCTAGACTATGAAAATTCTCTTGAAAAATAAGACTCCTTAGTGTAAAACTTCCATCTTTAGTTAAGACCTCCTTTAATTCTGACAAGACTTCTCTCGGATCAGTTAATTAGTTTTTCAAGATCGTCCCAAAAAGTTGGATAGGAAACTCTAGAGGCCTCTGCTCTTAAAATCTTTGAGGAACCCTTCGCTAAAAGTGAAGCAATAGCAAGGCTCATTGATACGCGATGATCAGTTTCACTATCAACTTCAGCAGAATGAAACTTAGAATCACCATTAATTATTAAACCATCATCTTTTTCTAAAATATTTGCACCAAATTTTTTTAGTTGGGTTGCCATAACTTTTAAACGGTCTGTTTCTTTAACTCTTAATTCTTTCGCATCTTTAATTTCTGAAATTCCATTACAAAAACAAGCTGCTACTGTGAGTATTGGAATTTCATCTATAAGTTTTGGAAGAATATCTCCTTCTACTTTAAAAGGTTTTAAATTACTTGCATATTTTACATTTATAGAACCTATGGGTTCTCCTGCAATTGTAGATTTGTCTGAAATTTTATATTTGCATCCCATTTCATCCATTACATTCAATATCCCTGTTCTCGTTGGATTTAGGCCTACATTTTTAATAACAATTTCAGATCCTGGCACTATTGATGCGGCAATCATCCAAAAAGCTGCTGAGCTAATATCTCCAGGAATCAATATATTTTGACCTGTCAAAATAGTTCCTGATTTTATTACTATATTTCTTCCTAATTCTCCTCTTATACTTATGTCGGCCCCAAATGCTTTAAGCATTCTTTCAGTATGATCTCTTGAGGATGCAGGCTCAATAACTGAAGTAGTTCCAGATGCATTTAACCCTGCTAATAATATCGCAGATTTAACTTGAGCACTTGCTACTGGAGTTCCAATTACACAACCCTTTAGTTTATTCCCAGTAATAGAAATAGGAGCTTTTGTCCCATTTTTTCTACCTTGTATTTTGCCTCCCATAAGTGATAATGGCTTGCTAACTCTTCCCATTGGTCTTTCATTAAGAGAATTGTCTCCAGTTAAGATAAAATTACTACCTTCTTGTCCCGCCAAAAGTCCCATTAATAACCTCATTGTGGTGCCTGAATTTCCGCAATCAAGAATTTCTTCAGGTTCTTTAAAACCATCAATACCTGAACCTTTTATAGTAAAAGGTTGATTCTTTTTTATTTCAGGAATTTTTACACCCAATTTCCTAAGACAATCAGCAGTTGAAAGGGGGTCTTCAGAATATAAAAAACCTTCAATATTTGTTTCCCCTTCTGCAATACTTCCTATTATCAAAGATCTATGCGAGATTGACTTATCTCCAGGTACTTTTAGTATCCCTTGTAAACTACCTCCACCTTTAACGATGCGGATATGATCAGTGTTCAAATTAATGATTTGGTTTAATTTCTATAGATTTTTTCATAAGTACATAATATCAATAAGTTTGTTTTTTAAAAAAAATATTAAAAGTTAAGTAACTGTTTTCTATAATAATCATAGAATGGCAACTCATTATTAATCTTTCTTATTACCATGTCGCAGATGATGTTCCAGAAACGGATTCTGATATTGCTGTTGTTATTGATGTTTTAAGAGCAACAACAACAATCTCTTGGGCGTTGAAAAACGGGGCAGATTCAATTCAAGTTTTTTCTGATTTAGATTTATTAAAGGATACTGCTAAAAAGTGGGACGCTGATAAAAGACTAATGCTTGCAGAAAGAGGTGGAAAAACGATTGATGGTTTTGATTTAGGTAACTCCCCATTATCTGTAACCAAAGAAACTGTTCAAGGTAAAAGATTATTTATGAGTACAACAAATGGGACTAAATCACTGAAAAAAGTTCAAAATGTAGAATATTTGTTTGCAATGGCTCTTCCAAATAGAAAAGCAGTGGCTAAAAGGATAATTTCTTTAAATAAAAAAAAAGTTCTTATATTAGGTAGTGGATGGGAAGGGTCCTATTCTTTAGAGGATTCTTTAGCAGCAGGTGCGCTTGCCTCATATATTAAAGAGAACTCTAACTTTGATGTAAATATATCTAATGATGAATTGCAGGCTTCATTAGCACTTTGGAACGTTTGGAAAAATAATATCCTAAAATGTTTAAGGACAGCAACTCACGGCAAAAGATTAACAAGTCTTGGTGATTATGAAGATGATTTTAAGTGTTGTTCTGAACTTGATTGTTTAGATATTGTTCCTACTCAAGTTGAAAGAGGTGTAATACGTGCCTCATAGTTCGCGAATTTATTTTTTAGGAGTAAGATCTTGACTGATTTTTTAGTAGCTGCCTTACAAATTACGAGTACTTCTAATGTTGAAGCAAATTTTGCTGAGGCTGAGGAGCAGATTGAATTAGCCTCTAGAAGAGGTTCAGAACTAATAGGATTACCAGAGAATTTTGCATTCTTGGGTGAAGATAATGAAAAACTAAGAATGGCTTCTGAATTATCAACAAAGTGTACTAATTTCCTAAAAACGATGTCTCAGAGATATCAAGTTTTTCTCTTAGGTGGAGGTTATCCCGTCCCAGCTGGAGATGATCGTCATACTTTTAATAGATCAGCTCTTTTTGGGAAAGATGGCCAGGTTCTAGCAAAATACGACAAAATTCATCTTTTTGATGTTGATTTGCCTGATGGTAATTTATACAAAGAATCATCAACTATTTTGTCTGGGGAGGAACATCCTCCAGTTATTGATATTCCAGGCCTTTGCAAGATAGGATTATCCATTTGTTACGATGTTAGATTTCCTGAACTTTATAGGCACCTTTCGAAGAAAGGTGCTGAACTTATAATGATTCCTGCCGCATTTACAGCTTTTACTGGAAAAGATCATTGGCAAATTTTACTTCAAGCAAGAGCGATAGAAAATACAGCTTATGTAGTAGCACCTGCTCAAACAGGTATTCATTATGGGAGAAGACAAAGTCATGGACATGCCATGGTTATAGACCCTTGGGGGACTGTTTTGTCTGATGCAGGAAAAACACAAGGAGCAGCAATTGCCCCTGCAGATAAAGAGAGAGTGAAAAAGATAAGAGAGCAGATGCCAAGCTTAAAACATAGAAAAACTAAAATGTTCGCAAAATGATGCCAAAGTTTTTTTTTAATAAACTTTTTCGCTGCTTATCAATATTCATACTTTTAAATTCAAGTATTTCCCCAGCAAAATCATCTAGTGCATTAGCTGCTTGGATCTTGAATTCTAATGGAATTTTAGAATTAAGAACTAAATCAAATTCCAAATTAAAGGCCTACTTTCAAAAAGGAGGGAATGTTTTCGGGGATAGATTTTGGATAGATTTCCCTGGAGAACTAAAAACTCCAAGAAATATAGAGGGGAATGGTCCTATAAAAGAAATTAGATTAGGTAAACCAAATAAAGGTAAAACCAGATTAGTTATCGAATTTTCGGAAGATAATAATTTAAAACCACTTAATTGGAGGTTAGTTGCTATTGATAAAAATAGATGGAAAATTAAATTATTTTCTTTACCAAAAAAATCTTTTCAGACAATAGGTGAAGGGCTTGTCAGTAAATCATCTAATAATTCTAAGGCTAATCAAAAGCCAACTAACTCAAGTAGAGGAAATTATAAGTTTTTGCAATTACCGGATATAAAGCGTAATAAGTTTTATGTTGTGATTGACCCTGGCCATGGAGGGCCAGATCCAGGAGCAATCGGGATAGGAGGGCTAAGAGAAACAGATGTGGTACTTGATGTTTCTAAACGAGTAAAAAAATTATTATCTGATAAAGGGGTGATGGTTAGATTAACTAGACATAATGAGATTGATTTGGATTTACCTCCAAGAGTCTCAATAGCTAATAGAACTGATGCTGATATTTTTGTAAGTATTCATGCGAATGCTTCAAGAGGTAAAAGAAGAGATATTAACGGGTTAGAAACTTTTTATTACACTGGATGGAGAGGACGACTATTAGCAAAAAAGATTCAAAAACAAATACTTAAAGTTTCTCCTGGAAGTCCAGATAGAGGAGTGAGACAAGGTAGATATTTCGTTATTAAAAATACCAGAATGCCAGCAGTACTTGTAGAAATAGGTTTTTTAACAGGAAGGTTAGATGCTAGAAGGTTAGAAAAATCTATCCATCGTGAAAGAATAGCTTATGCCATTACAAAGGGTATTCTTGAATATTTTTCTAGGATACAGTGAAACTTAAAATAGGAATATTTGACAGTGGTATAGGAGGATTTACGATTCTTGGTACTTTAATGAAAACCCGTGAGGATATTGAGGTTTTTTATTTGGCGGATACAAAGAGAGTTCCGTATGGAAATAAAAATTTTGAACAAATAAGATTTATCGCAAAGGATATTTGTAATTGGTTTAAAGATAAAAATTTGGATGCATTACTAATAGCTTGTAATACTACAAATGCTTGTGCCTTAGATATTTTAGAAAATAATTTACAAATTCCTTGTTTTGATCTAATTAATTCAGTTTCAGAAATAGTAACTAAAAAATATATTGGTGTTTTGGCAACTCCTGCAACTATTAAAACATCTTATTATAAAAAAATTATTGAATCAAAGAGAGGGAATGTAAAAGTATTTCAACAAGCATGTCCTGAATTTGTTCCAGAAATAGAAAAAACAAACCTAGACTTAAATAAATTAAATTATCTATCGGATTTATATATTAATCCTTTATTAAAAGAAAATATTGAAGAGATAATACTTGGTTGTAGCCATTATCCTTTGATTTATGACGTTTTAAAAAGAAAAATGCATTCAAATATTAGGATTATTGATCCCTCAGTTGCTTTAGTAAATAATTTTAACAATTCGTTTTTAATTCCAAAGAATTATAGTTATGAAAGTACTTCCAAGGATAATATTAAATTTTTTGTCACCCAAAATAGTGAAGATTTTTCTAAAAAAGTAAAATATTGGTTGGAAATTAATAAAGAAATTAAGTTGGTTAACCTCCGAAGCAATGATTGATTCTTTAATATATGTAAGAGGTCAATTATGAACACAGTAACAGAACTTCTACAACCAGTTGAAAATGATCTTGATGATCTTATTCTTGAACTGAAAAATTTAATAGGTGCGGGGCATCCAATTCTTCAAGCAGCCGCTGAACACTTATTTAGTGCTGGAGGAAAAAGGTTAAGACCTGGGATAGTTTTATTGATTTCAAAAGCTATTTCTCCAAACTTTACTTTGACAACCAAACATAAGAGACTTGCAGAAATTACTGAAATGATTCATACAGCATCATTAGTTCATGACGATGTTGTAGATGAAGCATCCACAAGAAGGGGTGTTGATACTGTTCATAGTAGGTTTAATACGAGAGTTGCTGTACTCGCTGGGGATTTTTTATTTGCTCAAGCTAGTTGGCATTTGGCAAACTTAGATAATGTAAAAGTAGTTAAACTTCTTAGTAGAGTTATAATGGATTTAGCAGAAGGTGAAATAAAGCAAAATCTAAATAGATTCGATTCGGCACAAACTTTTTCTAAATATATAAATAAAAGTTATTGTAAAACAGCTTCTCTGATTGCAAATAGTACAAAGGCAGCTGGAGTTCTTTGTAATTTAGAAGATGAACAATTGAATCGCTTATACGAATTTGGAAAGAATATCGGATTAGCTTTTCAGGTTGTCGATGATATCCTTGATTTCACTGGTAACGATAAACAATTGGGTAAACCAGCTGTAAGCGATCTTGCAAGTGGTTATCTAACTGCTCCAGTTTTATATGCTCTAGAAGAAAATGAAAATTTGTCTGTTCTTATAAATAGAGAACTTGTAGAAAAGGAGGATTTAAATAATGCTTTGAATATTGTTATGAACTCTCAAGCTATAAAACGTTCTAGAAAATTAGCTGAAGATTTTGCTCTCCATTCAAAAGAAGCAATATTATGGCTTCCTGACTCAGAATATAAGAGGGCTTTGTTAGCTTTACCCGAATTTGTACTTAGTCGTCTTTACTAGATTTATCAAAAAATAAATTTTTGTAGTTAAAAATACATTATAATTTTATGAAAATTATAATTAACTTGAATAAATAAATTTTGACTATATTCATCTAATGACACTAGATAAGAAACATTCAATCAATAATATTCTTGAAGAAAATAGACTCTTCCCCCCTTCAAAAGAATTCTCCGATAAATCAAATATAAAAAGTTTTGAGGAATTACAAAGTTTAAAAAAACAATCTTTAGAGAATCCAACAAAATTCTGGGAATCTTTTGCAAATTCGGAAATCGATTGGTTCGAACCATTTCAGACTGTTTTAGACCGAGAAAATGCCCCCTTTTTTAAATGGTTTAAGGAAGGTAAGTTGAATATCACTTATAACTGCTTAGATAGACATATCAAAAATGGAATCGGGAATAAAACAGCGCTTGTATGGGAAGGCGAGCCAGGAGATAACAAGAAATATACGTATCAAGAACTTCTCAAAGAAGTATGCAAAGCTTCAAATGCTTTGAAATCTTTGGGAATAAAAAAAGGTGATTTGGTATGTATTTATATGCCAATGATTCCCGAGGCGATGGTTGCTATGCTCGCTTGCGCAAGAATTGGAGCTCCTCATTCAGTAGTTTTTGGAGGCTTTTCCTCTGAGTCGTTAAAAGATAGATTGATTGATGGAAATGCCAGATTTGTTATAACGGCAGATGGTGGTTTTAGAAAAGATAAGGTAATTGAGCTTAAGAAAGCTGTTGATGCGGCAATTGAAAGTGGGGCAAATAAGATTGTTGAAAAAGTTATTGTTGTTCAAAGAACTAAAAAAGATATTTTGATGGAAAACAATAGGGATTTTTGGTGGCACGAATTATTAAAAGATCAAAAAGATTGGTGTGAACCTGAAATTATGAATAGCGAAGATAGATTATTTGTCTTGTATACTTCAGGATCCACTGGTAAACCAAAGGGTGTTGTTCATACTACTGCTGGTTATAATCTCTGGTCTCACCTTACATTTAAGTGGATTTTTGACATAAAAGATGATGATGTCTATTGGTGTACAGCAGATGTTGGGTGGATTACTGGTCATAGTTATATAGTTTATGGACCTTTATCAAATGGAGCAACAACTCTTATGTTTGAAGGTGTTCCAAGAGCATCTAACTTAGGGGCTTTTTGGGAAATTATTCAAAAATACAAAGTTACTATTTTCTATACAGCGCCAACGGCGATAAGATCATTTATGAAATCTGGACGTGAAATCCCTGACCAATACGATTTAAGATCTTTGAGACTTTTGGGAACAGTTGGCGAACCAATTAATCCTGAAGCATGGATGTGGTATCGAGAGGTGATAGGTGATAAAAAGTGTCCAATAGTAGATACATGGTGGCAAACTGAAACTGGCGGTGTGATGATAAGTCCCTTGCCAGGAGCCGTTGCTACAAAGCCAGGTTCCGCGACATTCTCTTTGCCTGGAATCGAGGTTGAAGTTGTAGATAAAAATGGAGAAAAGGTAGTGGAAAATGAAGGTGGATATTTAATTGTTAAAAAACCTTGGCCTGGAATGATGCGTACAATTCATGGGAACTCTCAACGATATTTAGAGAGTTATTGGGAATATATTTCTTTTAAAGGTGAAAAAAATGTTTATTTCGCTGGAGATGGAGCTCGGATTGATAATGATGGATATATTTGGATTATGGGAAGAGTCGATGATGTTATAAGTGTTTCAGGGCATCGTTTGGGAACTATGGAAATAGAGTCCGCACTAGTAAGTCATAAATCAGTTGCAGAAGCTGCTGTTGTCGGAAGAAAAGATGATTTAAAAGGTGAGGCTATAGTTGCATTTATATCTTTAGAAAAAGATATAAATAGTTCTCCAGAATTAGTTGAGGAGTTAAAGAAACATGTAGTTAATGAAATTGGAATTATTGCTAAACCAGAAAAAATAATAATTTCAGATTCTCTTCCAAAAACGCGTAGTGGAAAAATAATGAGAAGAATTTTGAGATCTTTGGCAGAAGGCGAAAAAATAAGTGGAGATATTAGTACCCTTGAAGATAGTTCTGTTTTAGAAAAATTAAAGGAAATATCTTAAATTGATTTATCAATCAAATTAGATATTTGTTTGATTGTATATCTTTTAAAATCATCGTCAGCCCAATCACCTAAGAAATTTTCTCTTAGTCCTGCGCTAGCAATAATAGTATGAGTTCCCTTAAGCTTTATTCCTTTGGAGTTATCTTCTTTTCTTGCTCTAAGACAAGAAAGTAATTTATCTGTCTGATCTAATTCATCTGAGTTAAATTTTATTAGAAAATTATTTTTTTGATTATAAGTTTTTTTGATTATTCCAAATGTTCTTTCGGGGCTTGGGCTGAATTCACTATTGAATTCTAATTTTTGAGAAATCTTTTTTAAAAATGGTATAGATCTGTTAGCACTAAAGTTATTAAAACTTATTGATATGAATTTCTCGCAATTCCTGCCTCCATCTGGAGAAATTAAGTGAAGTTTGCAACCAAGGCTATGTCCAATTCTTATTGAAGGAATTGATGTTCCTATTCTTTTTGATAAGGATCTTTGAGCACTTTTAAAATCTTTCCATGCTCTAATTGCAAGTTCTTGATGATCAAATTGAGGCGTATATTTGTATGCATGTACTGCATAGTTCTTATCTATTAAGCTTTTTATAAATCTTTTGTACGTTAAATCTGGTTTAGATGCTAAATAACTACCTCCAATAAATTCGATAACTTTTTTTGGATTTGAAGGCCAATAACAGTAATTATTAAATTGATATTTTGTAAAAGTCATTAATATTCAATTTTTAAAACCTCTTAGGTTGATTTCTAACAAGATTTAGTTTTTACTTTAGATGTTTAATTATTATTAATTTAAAAGAAAATAATATCAAATGCGTCAAAATACAATAGATGTTTTTTGATAATTGGAACTACCAAACAAAAAAAAATTAAATCAATTGGATTTTCTTAATAACGAAATTAAAAATAATGATAATGAGAAACCCAATTTCTTAAATAAATCAATCTCAAGCTCCAAAATTAATAATCAAAATCAATCAATAGAAAACATTTTAATTCTTGATACTGAGACAACTGGCTTAGATGAAAATAAAGATGAAATTATTGAGGTAGGTTGCATTTTATTTAATGTAAATTCTAAATCTGTCCTCTCTCAGGTTTCGTTTTTATTTCCAGTTAGTTCAAATGAAGCTGAACATGTTAATGGGATATCTGCAGAAATTACTAATATTAAACAACCTTGGGAGGATGGCTTGAATTTCTTTTTAAAACTTGTGGATTGTTCAGATCTAATAGTTGCTCATAATGTTGAATTTGACAAAAAGTGGTTTGGAAAGGGCAGATTGCCCAAGCTCGAAAAAAAATGGATTTGTAGTTTAGAAGATATTAATTGGTCATTTCAAAAAAACTTAAAAAATAGACCATCAGTTACTGATCTTGCACTCTCTTTTTCAATACCAGTTTGGAGCTTACATCGAGCCTTATCAGATTGCTTTTATATTTCGGAGGTTTTCAAAAAATGTGAGAATTTAGAAGAACTTCTTATTAAAGCGACTGAACCAAGATTTTTATATAAAGCATTGGTGAGTTATGAAGACAGATCATTAGCTAAGAATGCCGGATTTCGTTGGAATAATCCTGTTCAAGGCGCTTGGGCTAAAAAATTAACAGCTGAAGAGGCAATTGAGCTTGACTTTAAAGTGAAGATATTGGATTAATATTTCAGCTCTTTAAAATTGAAAAATCTTTAGTGCATTTTACAGGGCATCCATTTTTCAGCCATTTTATGTGCACCTACACATCCATATCTTGTAGCAGCTTTCTCAGCTTCTTCTTTTGTCTTAAAAAGTCCTGGCATCATTTTCTCTTTTTTAATATTGGATATCTTCGTAGAGTGGACGTGATGATCATGGCTTTGTGATTTAGGAGAATATTCCAATACCCCCATGGTCGTTATCCCAGCAGAAATTATACCCATGCCAACTACTGATAAATTTACTATGCCCATAGCAACAGCACCAAAAGAAAAAACACCCATTGGCACTACCCCAATACTAATAACACCCATTGGTACTATTCCAATGGAAACGATACCTAATGGCGCAATGCCAAAAGCAATTTTTTTTGGTTTTGTTCCACAATGCTGACTCTCTTTCTTATTATTAATTTCCAATATTTTGTCTGAATGTTAGATTAAATTATGACATAGTAGTTCCCAACAAAATTTAATTTCTATGTAAATTAAAAATTTTGAATTATTAATTAGAACTTTGAATAACTTTAAAAACCTTAGAGGAACAGTAGATCTTTTACCTGATCAATTAATAAAGTGGCAAAATATTGAAAAAATAATAATAGAGCAACTTTTTAGGGCTTCTGTAAAGGAAATCAGGACTCCAATACTGGAAATGACTGAATTATTTATGAGGGGGATTGGAGAAGGCACCGATGTTGTTAGCAAAGAAATGTATACATTTTTGGATAGGGGTGAAAGGTCATGCACCTTAAGACCTGAGGGGACTGCATCAGTTGTAAGAGCTTTAATACAAAATGGAATATCAAGTAAACCTTCTCAGAAACTTTGGTACATGGGACCAATGTTTAGATATGAGAGACCTCAAGCCGGAAGGCAAAGGCAGTTTCATCAGTTAGGTGTTGAATTTGTCGGTTACGAATCTGCAAGGAGTGATATCGAAATTATTACTTTGGCTTGGGATATTTTGGAGAAATTAGGAATAAAAGAACTAAATCTTGAAATTAATACCTTAGGGGATCATATTGATAGATCAAATTTTCAAAAGGCATTTTTAAAATGGTTAGAGGTTAATAAAAACTCTTTAGATTTAGATTCTCAAAGGAGAATAGATAAGAATCCTTTGAGAATTTTAGATACTAAGAATGTTCAAACAAAACAAATTCTTGAAGGTGCTCCCAGATTATCTGACTTTTTGTCTGAAAAAAGTCACGAGAGATATTTAATTATTAAAGAAAAATTAAGGCTCCTTAAAATACCGTTTATCGAAAATATCAATTTAGTAAGAGGTTTAGACTATTACACACATACTGCCTTTGAAATTACCAGCGGAGCATTAGGTTCTCAAGCTACAGTTTGCGGAGGAGGAAGATATGATAATTTGATTAGTCAAATGGGTGGGACAGAAACCCCAGCAATTGGTTTTGCAATTGGATTAGAAAGACTCATATTGTTATGTGGTAGCGAGCTTGAAGAAACTAGATATACAGATATTTATATTGTGAATAAAGGTATTCATGCTGAAATATTGGCAATGGAATTATCCAGAAAGCTAAGAAATTATGATTTGATAGTAGAATTAGATCTCAGTGGAGCATCATTTTCAAAGCAATTTAAAAAAGCCAATAAATTAAAATCAAAAAGTATTATTGTAATTGGAGATGAAGAAGCAGTAAAAAACGAATTTGTTATTAGGCTTTTTAACCAGGAGAATTTTGAAAATATGGAAGAGACCATATCACTAGATGCTGTTACCAAGTTAGATAATTGGCTAGATAAGAATCTACTTTTAAAAAGGTCTTAAATCAAATTATGAAAATTTTTATTTTCTTAACAATACTAATCTCTTTTTATATGTTTTTTAAAGTTTATAGAGAAAAAAAAGGTTTAAAAAATAAAAAAATTTTCTCTTTAAATAAAAATAATTTGAATCAATGGATGAATTTAACCAAGAAGGAAAGATATAAATTGTCAAAAAAAGATTCTGCTTCATATCTAAATAAAAGAAAAGTTTTATTAGATAAAATAAGGAAAGAATATAAGATTATTTCTAAAGGAGAGAAAAATTAGATATTTAGAAGATCATGAAAAGTATGTGGACTTCAAGTAAACCTATAAATGGATTAAGACATTTTGTTTTAGTAAATAAGATTAAAGAAAAAGATCAAATTAGAAATTTGATAGTTTCTGTTCTAGATGTAGAAATTAGCTTAAAGATTTCTAATGAGGAGTTAAATAATAGTGAGGAATGGACTGAGGGATGGTTAAATCTTCCTAAAAGTAAATCGATTACAAAAGATTACTTTGAATATAAGTTATCTAATGATTCAAAAAAAGGAACTAATAAAATTTTTATTAACAATAATTCCATATTTAATATTTCTTAATTTTAAAACAAGTAAATATTTTAATTAAGACTCATTATAAAGACTATGTTTTAATAAATTTACAAATTATTTAAAAATTAATGCCCCTTTCAAAATAAATGGATAAACGTTATTAAGGATTAATTATATTTATTTAAATAATGTTAGGAAATATATGGCAATCTTCTAATTATGCTGCTGAGGATTTAGGTACAAGTGAAATAAAACTTTCTTATTTTAGGGAGAATGGTTTCTTAAAACCTGGTATACATTGGAAAAGCTCTCCCTATGGACAAAAAAAACCCTGGAATCCTGAAGCTCTATACAATACAAAATTATGCAAAAAGATAATTGATAAATATTATTCTGAAAAACAGTTTGATCAAGAAGCGGCCTAACTATAAATAATCTAATTTCAATTAAGAATTAAGAAATTAATCCTCAGAAAACTATTAATTAACTAAATTTTCATTCTTACATTCAATCAAAGTGGTTTGCAGTATTGGATATAGATCAATCATGTTTGTGTATTGCTCTGATTCTTTATAAGTTTTAGCAGCCTTTTTGTAATGCCCTTCTGATTTCATTTCTAGTGAAGTTTGTCTAGAAGTTTTTTGGAAAATTGTCATGAGAAGAATTGTCTTATTACCTTTTTAGTAATTGATTGAAAAGGAAGCAATAATTATTTATATTTTCATGACATGAATAATTAATAATGTCAGCAAAGAGAGATTTTTTTTAAATATTTGATTAAGTAATCCAAAAAAGAATTTTTAAAAATGTTTTAAAATCAATAAATATGCAGACTAAATCTATCTTTTTAACAGCGATAACAAACATCCTAATTTTATTTAAGTATTTATAACTAGGATTAACAACCTTTACAATTTTGTTGTGAATTGAACTCTTTGCTGAAATATAAAGTATTCTCAAAACGTTTAAGCTAATCAATTCCTAAATGCAAACCTATGGCAATCCAGATACTACCTACGGATGGTGGGCTGGTAATTCAGGTGTAGCAAATCGCTCAGGAAAATTTATCGCTGCTCACGTAGCTCATGCAGGATTAATTGTTTTCTGGGCCGGTGCTTTCACCCTTTTTGAACTTTCACGATTTGACCCAAGCGTCCCAATGGGGCACCAACCTCTAATCGTTCTTCCTCACTTAGCAACTCTAGGAATAGGGTTTGATGCTAATGGGGTTGCGATGGGAGATACTAAACCAGTTCTCGCGATAGCAATAGTACACTTAGTTTCTTCTATGGTTTTAGCCGCTGGAGGACTCTTACACTCTTTACTTCTTCCTGGGAATTTAGAGGATTCTGAAGTTGCAAAAGCTAGAAAATTCAATATTGAATGGGATAACCCTGATAAATTAACATTTATTCTTGGTCATCATCTTATTATTCTTGGATTCGCAGTTATTGCTTTCGTTGAATGGGCAAGAGTTCACGGTATTTATGATCCAGCCATTGGTTCTGTAAGACAGGTTGAGTATGAATTAAACTTAGCCAAAATTTGGAATCATCAAACAGACTTCCTAACTATTGATAGTCTTGAGGAAGTGATGGGTGGTCATGCTTTCCTTGCTTTTGTTGAGATTACTGGTGGAGCTTGGCATATTGCTACTAAGCAAGTTGGAGAATATACCAAATTCAAAGGTAAGGGACTTCTTTCAGCAGAAGCAGTTCTCTCATGGTCTTTAGCCGGGATAGGCTGGATGGCTATTATTGCAGCCTTCTGGAGTGCAGCTAATACAACAGTTTATCCTGTTGAATACTTTGGCGAACCACTTGAATTGAAATTTAGTATTTCTCCATATTGGATTGATACTGTTGACCTTCCTGATGGTGTTTATACATCAAGGGCATGGTTAGCAAATGTACATTACTACTTTGGTTTCTTCTTTATTCAAGGTCATCTATGGCACGCACTAAGAGCCTTAGGATTTGACTTTAAGAGAGTTACAAATGCTATCAGTAACATTGATAGTGCTACTGTTACTCTTAAAGATTAAACTTTAGTCACTAATTAATATTAAAAGGCCTCAATTAATGAGGCCTTTTTTATTTGATAAATTTTATCTATTAAATTAGATTTAAAAAGTATTAAGTTTAAAATAGTTGAATATTTCTTTCCTACAGAATCAAAATATTTTTTCAAATTCTCTTTCAATAAGTTTAATAGGATTTTTTGTAATCGGTTTTTTCTTGATTTTTGGAAGGAAATTTAAACTTGCTGTTCAATTAGAAAGATTTGGATTACCCATAGCTGTTATTTCTGGAATTGTAGGAATATCGATAGGTCCCTATGGATTAATAAATATCTTATCTAAGGAGACTACAAATGTGTGGAGTAATTTTCCTACTCCTCTCTTATCTCTAGTGTTTGCGACATTAATGATGGGAAGGCCCATTCCAAATGTTAATGGTTTAATTAGACCCATTGTCAATCAGTTTTTGTTGGCTCTTTCATTGGGCTTTGGTCAATTTCTTGTAGGAGGATTAGTAGTCAAATACTTATTGTCTCCTTCTATGGAAACAAATCCTTTAATGGGATGTTTAATAGAGGTTGGTTTTGAGGGAGGGCATGGTGCTGCCACTATTATTGGTGAAAGTTTTAATAAGCTTGGATTCTCAGATGGCTTAGACTTAGGTCTTGCAATGGCTACAATGGGCCTTTTATCCTCTTCCTTATTAGGTAGTTTTTTTATTTTTGTAGGAAGAACTTTAGGAATTTCAGATACAGAGCAGATCCTCGATAAAACGGATAATGAAAATCCAAATCTGAAAATAGGTATTTTTTCAGATTTGAGAATTTTATTAATAAATCTTGGCTTTGTAGGGTTGGCAATTTCTTTTGGGGTCTCGATACTTAACCTTTTAAGGTATATCTCAAATTACTTTGGTGAATTCTCAAAAGAAGTAATCTTATCACTTCCTGTATTCCCACTTATTCTTATAGGATCACTTTTGATTAGATATATCTTAGAAAAAACAAATAATACAGAATTTATATCTAATCTTCTTCAAAGAGAAATTGGCATCTTGTCCACAGATTTATTAATCTTTACAGCAATGGCAAGTTTAGATATTGCGACTGTTCTTGATAATTGGAGATTGATTTTGGTACTTACTATTTTTGGTTTGATTTGGAATTTAATTTGTATTGCTTATTTCGCATACTTTGTATTTGAAAAACACTGGTTTGAGAGAAGTTTAATAGAATTTGGAAATTCAACTGGAGTAGTTGCATCTGGACTACTTCTTTTAAGACTCGCTGATCCAAAAAATATTTCTAAAACACTTCCGATCTTTACATCAAAGCAACTTTTTGCTCAGTTAATCTTATCAGGAGGATTTTTTACAGTATTAGCTCCATTATTGATCTCAAAAATAGGTTTAGATTATTGGACAGAGATTTGTGCATCAATAACTCTTTTTACTATTTTGGTGGCATTCTTTTTTAACAAAAGGTTTTCTACAAGTTATCAATAAGAAGTTAGGTTAGTATAAAAATATATTTGTCTTGATTTATGTCCTACACACCATATGATGTTCCACCTCAAGAAAATAAAGAAAAATGGTTTAGGAGTCACTTGCTTGGAAGAGAAGTTGAACTAGGAGAATTATATAGTCTTGGATTTAATGAACTAGATTTAATTATGGCTGAAACTGCAGAAATTAGAAGTGATATTGAATTTAAAGAAAAAAATATTGGAAAATTTAGAACAGCAGGATATTTTTTAGAATTAGCCAGAATTATTGAAAAGAGAAAATTACTTGAAAGCTAATTAAAATAGAAATATTCTTTCTTTTTAGATGGTTTCCATGGATCAAATTTATACATTAATTTTTTAAAATGTTGATGTTTTTCAAAATATCCTAACCAATCTTTTATAGGATCATCAAAATAATTTGTTTTTTTTTGGCTTTCGCAAGCAATTTTAAATTGCCTTACAAATGGCCAAATACACCAATCCGCAATCGAAGGTTTATCTCCAATTATCCATCTATTATTTGTAAGGCTTTTATTCCATTTTTTTATGAATTTAGTAGCTTCTAAAAAATGGTAATCTTCTTCGTTAGAATTAAATCTTGAGGAATATTTAAAACGATCTAAATGATATTTAAAACTATGATCATTTTCAGAAATAATTTCTAAAATTTCTTCTTCTTTATTTTGGGGATTATAAAATTTCTTTATATTTTCCTTTTCTGATTCTGAAAGTGCCCAGATTATGATGTCTAAACTTTCCTCTATGACTTCATTATTTTTTTTTAATAAAATCGGAACAGTTTTTGTCCTTGATTTATTCATGAATTCGATGGGCTTATTTTTTAAATCGACTTCTCTTATTTCTACTTTGATTTCGCAAATTAATAATGCCCATCTAACTCGAATTGCATATGGACATCTACGAAATGAATATAAAATATCTGTTGTCATTTTGTAAAAAAATAAAATTTTTTTGATTCTTTTAGTATTATCTACATAGGAATAACCTTAACTTTACATCGAAAATGGCGGGATATGTTTACCTCATAAGAGTTGGAGATCTTTATCGTATTGGTAAGGCAGATAATCTTGATAAGAAACTTAGAAAACTCAAGCCAGATGAATTACTAACTTCCATCATGACTAAAGAACCTGAAACACTTGAAGCCAGGTTATTGAGAAAATATAAATCCCAAAGAATTCCTGAAACTGGATATTTGAAGCTCAATAAAAGACAAATATCAGAATGTAAAAAACAATTTGACTTAAAAGGAAATTTACCGCATACACTTGACGCTGAGGTTTCCATAACTTTATTTGCATCCTTTTTATTATTCGGAACAAATTTTTTAATTCTTAATTACTTTGATATCGGATTTTTAAGAAATATTTCCTATTCATTCGGTTTTGCATCGATACCTATGATAATTTTGTTTCTAACAGGAAGTTTTGGAGGATATTTTTCTGATGATTTATCTCTATTTTCATTATTAACGAATCGAATAAAAGGTTTATTTATAGCTATTGCGATGATCACAATGGCTTTTTTAATATTCAGACTAAATTAAATTTCATAATTACAATTTAAGGCTATTTCAAATGGAACTGACTGCATTGGTAATTTCAGGATTGTAGAACATATTTCGGCTATATCCCCTGGTTGAGTCATTTTTGACTTTTCTAAGGATGATATTTTCTCAGCCATTTTTGTATTAACCCAACTAGGACAAATAGCAGTAACTCTAATATTTTCTTCCCACCCTTTGTGCTTCATTGTTTGGCAAAGACTCATTAAAGCGAATTTTGATGAGGAATATGCTGCTAAATCTCCCTTGGACCTTTTGCCGCTCATTGACACTAAAACGATAATTCTTCCATTATTTGACTGGCTTAAGTGTTTCCAGGAAAGTCTGCATAAATGCCAAATGGCTAAAAAATTTATATTAAAAGTATTTAAAATCTCTTCTTCATCCCCATCTTTATATAAAAAAGGGACTTTTGAAAGGACTCCAGAACAGTTTATTAAAGTATCAAAACCTCCAAATTTTCTAACTGTATTTTCTACCCACTTTTTGGCGGATAATTTATCTAATGCATCATATTTATTTAGGAGTATTTTTTCATTAGTCCAATTATTAGGATCAATAACGCTTCCTTTTATAGACTCTAAATCTCTTAGCCCAACACTAATTCTATTTCCTGCTTTTAGTTCTTTATGTGCAATATTTAGTCCAATTCCTCTATTAGCACCGCTTATCAAAATAGTTCTCATTTTAAATTTTCATTATATATTTGGTAAAACTATCCTCAATAACATCCTTAGTTCT
The DNA here is from genome assembly GCA_003279935.1 of Prochlorococcus sp. AG-388-A04. Classification (GTDB taxonomy): domain Bacteria; phylum Cyanobacteriota; class Cyanobacteriia; order PCC-6307; family Cyanobiaceae; genus Prochlorococcus_A. The sequence continues at coordinate 65,999 of QCGL01000003.1, read as the reverse complement.
TTACCGTGCATAATCATTAAACCTTTTTTTACGCTCCAAGGGGCCCTTATAAACATTACGCACATTGCATACACGATTTCCCTTAAGGATAATGTATCAGTTAGAAATCCATACCATTGAGTTTTAGGTAATTTAAAGAAACTACCAAAAAATTCTCTTAATAGTTTTTCATCGAATCTCATAAGTTTTTCCAAGCCAAATTGGTAGATTGATTTCTTTCTTATTAATTCTTTAGGCCATAAACTCTCCCAGCCTTTTCTAGCAATATTATAAGTACTTAATTTCTTATCATTCATTGCAGTTGATATAGCTTTTGCCACTAGTGGAGCTCTCCTTAAAACATTACCAATTAGATATCCTGATGCTGGGTGAACCATTGAAGCTGCTCCACCGTACCCCAGTACTTGTTGTTTAAAGTCTGGGATAGGCATATTCATGGGTAAAAATAAACCAAGTTCTTCATGTTGCATGCTAGTAATTGAGATGTTTCTGTAAGAAAGTCTTTTTTCTAACCTTTCTTTTAAATTCTCCATTGTTAAAGGATTTACTAATCCAAGCGAAGTCTCTTCAAGAAAATACTTTCCATTTCCCATATCCATTGCATAAAGAAAAGTAGGTGGTTCTTTTTTTTGCTCCTCATTTAAATGATCATTACGATAATCCATTAAGACAAATTGACCCTTTTTTAGTGGCGGCTTACTAAAACTTCCTACTATCCCATAACAAGTCTGGACTGCTAATGGTCCACATGATTTTAATTTAAGAAATACAGGATCATATCCTGTTGCATCTACAACTAATCTTGCTGAGTAGGTTTTGCCATCACTGGTCGTAACAGTACTTTTTTGTTTCTGAAAGTTTATCTTCTCTGCAAAACCCTCATGCCATTTAATTAGAGACTTATTACATTCATTTAGCCAGTAACTATGTAATTTCTTCTTGTCAAATAATCCATAATCTAAAGAATGCTCAGTTGCTTTATTCTCATAGTGATGTTCTTCAAGAGAACCATGCCCAAAAAAACTAACGGTATTCTTCCACCTATATTCAAGTAAATCCTGAAGACCAAGTTGATCTACTTCCTTTCCCCAAATCCCATAAGTATTTGGCCAAGGCTCGTCAGGACCATTAGGGGAAAGAACCTCTACCTCTAATTTTTCTTTCCCTAAAGCTGATGCAATCGCCATCCCCGCAGGTCCTGCTCCTAAAACTAATACATCGGGCAATCTTTTAGAAGGCATTAATTATAAATTCTGAAGTTAAAAAAGTTTTTGAAAAAATAAAAAATATCTAAAACTTCATTTTTATAATTCATTCAAAAATTTTATTATGAGAATAAATTTAATAATAAGCAAGAGACTCTATAACTAGTCCTTTTGTTTTGAGTGTTTTAACAATAATTTATAAGAAATTAAAAGAAAAAAATAATATATAATTTTCTTATTATAAATAATTGCTTGTTTAATACATATGATAAAAGATAAAAATATCTTAATAACAGGAGGTAATTCTGGGATTGGTTTTTTTACAACAATTAACTTGTTGAAGACTCAAAATAATTTATATATTCCAATCAGATCATTATCAAGAAAAGAAGAATTTTTATTAAAACTAATAAAGTATTTTGATAAAGAATATATAGAAAAACATCTAAATTTAATTGATAATATTGATTTGTCAAATTTGGAAAATATTCATAAAGTTAGAGATTTTTTAATCAGAAAAAATATTTCTTTAGATGTGGTTATTTTAAATGCAGGCTTACAATATACTGGATCTTTTTATCCTAAAGTCTCAAAACAGGGGGTTGAACTAACTTTCGCTGTTAATCATCTCGCGCATTTTTATTTGGTTAATATTCTTATAGATTTAATAAATAATAAAAACGAATCTAGGATAATTATTACATCATCAGATGTTCATGATCCAAAGAGTTCAGGAGGAAATGTTGGAGAGAAAGCAGGTTTAAATAATTTATTAAATTTTAAAGATGAAATTTCAGGAAACTATAAAAATTTTAATTCTGACAAAGCTTATAAAAATAGTAAATTATGTAATATTTTGTTTGCTAAGGAACTTTCAAAAAGATTACAAATTAAATCTAGTAAAATATCTGTTATTTCTTGGGCTCCTGGTCTTGTAATTCCTAATGAAGATTTGGGCTTTTTTAGATATAGTATTAAATTTAATATCTTTGGATATATTGTTTTTTCAAGTCTTGCAAAAAATATTTTAGGTATTTCTGAAAATGTAGAAAATGCAGGGAAGTTGCTTTCTGATATCGTTTTTGATAATGATTTAAATAATATTAAGTACTTACATTTAAGCAATAAGCTTGTCTTTTATAAAAAACATAAATTACTTAAAAGTGAAGTAAGTGAGGAAGCTAGTAAAAAAGAACTTGCTTTAAGACTTTGGAGTTTTAGTGAGGAATTATGCCGATCATTTGGATTCGTTTCTTTCAATATTTAATGTTTGAGTTGGGAATGCAAATTCTATTTTATTTAAAGAAAATTCTTCAATAATTCTTAAGTTGATACTTTGTTGTGCTTCCATAGCAGCTAAATAATTATTGGTTGGGATGTAATAAACTAGTTCAAAATTAAGACTGAAGTCTCCAAAATCTGTAAAGTGACATCTATCAAAAGAAGCATCTTTAGTTTCTTCAATGATTTTTTTTATTATTTTTGGAATCATTTTCATCAGGGATGGAGAAGTTTCATAAACAACTCCTAATTTGTGCACTAGTCTCCTTTTCTTCATCTGAGCATAATTTGAAATGATCCCATTAGTTAATGCACTATTACTCATAACTATTACTTCTCCGTTAATACTTCTTATTCTTGAAGATCTTACCCCTACTCTTTCTACCATTCCTAATACGCTATCTGACTTTATAAATTCGCCTTTTTGAAAAGGTTTATCAAGTAAAATTGTAATGTATTCAAAAAATTCTTGCACTGGATCTTTTAATGCTAAACCTGCCCCGATACCACCTGCACTAAGCAAAGCCCAAATTGCGGTCATTTGTACTCCTATATTTTGTAAGAAAAATATTGATCCTATGGTCCAAGTAAAAGCCTTAATTAAAGGTGTTAATGATGAGATCATTGAACTAATCGAAGAGTCATCAATTTTTGCTGTAGATTCTGTTAGTGATCTTATTAATACTTTATTTAAAGCTTTAATGATGATTATTAATATAAGTAATTTTTGAATATTTAATAGTACAGATATAAAAGTTATTTCATCAGTGAAAAAATAATCAATTGCGAAATAGGCTGAGAGAAGAAAACCTATTGGTCTTATAATTCCAGAAAGTGTTTCAAAAATAAAATCATCAAAATTTGTTTTTGTTCTTTTAGAAATCCTTTTAAAAATAATCTTTGAAATTTTAGATATTATTATTGATAATATTATTCCAATAAAAAATATAGAAATTGCGAAAAACAAGTTTTCCGTAAATAATTTCATATCTAATAAATCCTTAAATAACTAATATTTAAAGTTTAAATTATCTCTAAAAATAAACCAGTCTTAATTCCCTTTAACTTTTGATGATATTACTAATTTCCTTAAATTCTTTTCTATCTGAGGTTTTACAAATTTCGAAAATTATTGATTCAGTTGTAGTAATAATTGCTCCTTTATGAAGCATTCTTTGTAGTGCTATTTCGTGATCTGAATTATTTCTGCTTCCCATTGCGTCAGATATGATTAGTACTTCATATCCCTTTTTTAAAAATTCTAGGACACTTTGTTGAATACAAATGTGTGTTTCAAATCCGCAAATTATCAAATTACTAATTTTTTTATCATGAAGTTCCTCAAAAAGAACTTTACTAGTAGCTAAGCTAAAATCCATTTTTTGAATATTAGTAAAACCTACTTTGGGTAATAACTTTGGGATTGTTTTGCCCAGTTTTAATGGGTTTTGTTCTGAGACAAATATGTTCTCATCCAGAATTTGGTAAGCGCTTAATAGCTTTTGAATATTTTTTATTATTGAATCTTTGTTATTAATTGGGGATATAATCTTTTCCTGAATATCTACTAATAGTAAAGCGTTTTTGATTGGTAATTCGCTTTTAGAAGAATACGTCATTAATTTCTTTTCTACAATATTTAAAGATATACCTTAAATATAGATATTTTTTTAATTTAATCTTTTTGAGGAACTTTAGTAAATATTTATTAGTTAAAAGTTGATTTAATCTCATCAAGAGTTATTATTGAGAATAGTATCGTTCTTTAATTGTCCTTTTCTTCTCAATATCAAGTTATTACATCTCCTTTAGGAGATGGCTTACATAAAGATGGTAAGAGATTAACTCCCCAAAGACTTAAAGTTTTAAATTTATTTGAGAATATTGGTGCAGGTAATCATTTAAGTGCGGAAGAGGTTCATGCAAAATTAATTAAATCTAGTTCTAAAGTTTCCCTCGCAACAATATATAGAACTTTGAGACTTCTCGTTCAGATGGGGTTGTTACATGAATTGGAGATTAGTGAAGGCGGTCATCGATATGAGTTATTAAGTAATGAAACAGCAGATCATCATCACTTGATTTGTATTAGGTGTGGAAGAACTGAAGAATTTGAAAGTGATGAAGTATTGAAGGCCGGAAAAGTCGCCGCTAAAGTTAATGGTTTTACACTTATTGAATCTTCTTTAAATGTTAGAGCTATATGTCCTAATTGTATTTAACAGAAACTAAGTTAAAGTTCCTCCACAGCTTGATCCAGCCCCTGCTGTGCAAGCAAAGCAATGTTCCTTAACAGCTACTCCATAATCAAATTTAAATGATTTGCTCATTAGATCAGAAAGTGTCTTTGGTCCTTTATTTCCTTTTAAATTTATTTGCTGATTAAAGTCACAATCATAGATTTGCCCTTGCCAATTAACACTTATCGTTTTTTTACACATAAGGTTTTCTAAATTATTTTTATTAAAATTTTCTTTAAGTAATTTGTAATATGAATCAAGTTTGTTTTCTCTATTAAGAGAGTCTGCGTATCTATTAATTGGCATATTGGTTATTGTATAAAGATTATTAAATGAAATATTGTACTTTTCAAAAAGTATTCTTTTATATTCTTCTTCTAGGATTACTTGTGATGGAGGAAGGATAGGATTTACGGGATTATAAACTAGATTTAATTGAAGTCCATCTTTTTGTTTCCCATATCCTAAATCATTAAGTATTTTTAAAGCATTAATACTTTTATCAAAGACTCCATAACCCCTTTGTAATTCTACGTTATTCTTTTCATAGCAAGGGAGTGATGCTGTTACTATTACGTTATTCTTAGCAAGAAACTGGGGTAAGTCTTCGAATCCATCTTCAAAGAAAATTGTTAAATTACATCTATCAATAATATCAATATTTTTATCACTTAAAGTAGTAATTAAATTTCTAAATTCAGGATGCATTTCTGGTGCCCCCCCGGTAATATCTAAAGTTTTAATTTTATATTTTTCTATTACTTTTGGAATGAGTGAAATTATTTCATAAGACATCTTTTCGGTACGTAATGGACTTGAATTTACATGGCAATGTTTACAAGCCTGATTACATTTAAGGCCAATATTTATCTGGAGTGTTTCAATATTTTCTTTCTTTATTAAGGGAAAACTATCTATCATGATTTGGGAAGTTTTAATTACAGTGTAAGAAAATATTAATTAAATATTAGTTTTTAATTTTGATCTATTTTTTGCAAATTTAATAAACCAATTTAAATATTCCTTAGGACCATTCTGAAAAATCATATCGAACTTTAAGTTGTCATCTTCATCACTTATTCCTTCTAGACCAGATATTTTTGTTGAAGGTCTATAAACTTCTCCTGAACTACTATCAACGAAAATTATTTTATTATTACTCTCAAACTCTTTTCCTAGTAATTGTATAAATTCTAAGAAAGATCGATCACTTCCACCTCTTGAGTAACCATTATTTGGAATTTTTTGGGATGTAACTGTGTCACCAATCCCAATAATTGTTGGCATATCTTCGGGTTTAATATATTTTTTGCAGAAATTCACTTTTTCTATTAACGATTTAGGAGAGTCTTTAAAATTAAAGTTTTTACCAAATGGAGCTATGCCAGTAGAGTCATAAATAAATTTATTTAATAAAAAGAGAACCCCGGAGTCTTTGACTGCACCTTTAATAAGTAACTGTATGTCAGTTGATCCAATATCATTTTTACTAGAAAGTTTTAATATTTCATTTCCATTTTTGCTCCCTAGATTTGGAGATATATGAAGAAAAAATGAGTTTTCAAGTCCTTGACCTTTGGCTTTGTAAATAATTTCATTCATCATATCTTCAAAGCTCTTTTGAATAATTTTTCTTTTTTCAGAATCATCTTTTACTAAATCGAAAAGGCTATTGAAGTTTATTGTTGGAGAGAACCTTGTTTTACATATTGATTTTGAAGCATGAGAATTTATTTCTTCTTGACCGAGATTAGGAAAAATTTTCTTTACTATTTGTTCAAAGCTAGGCCTCATTAAGTCTGGAACTTTGGCTAAGAAATCGACCTCTTCTTTTGATACTCCCTCAAAACTTATATTCCCATTATTATCTTGATACTCGACCCCGCATGCAGCTAAACCTCTTAAATAAAGGCCTTTTTCTTTTGGCTGATCAATACCTCTTAGGCTCCTTTCAACTATTCTGTTAACCCCTCTTGGACCTTCATGTTCTCCGCACGTTAAAACATAAAATTCTTTTTCTAAATTTTTAACGGCAAATATGAATTTCGATTCCAGTTTTCTAGTCATTGGGTCTTTTACCAATGGAATACATACTCCATCAATATCTTGAATAAATAAGATATTTTTAGAATTAATTATTATTTCTTCAAAATCTAAATTAATGTTTTCCATTTCTATTATAAAAATCCCCTCTCTTTTGAATCCATAATAAAGCTTGAACTTGAAAATATAAAATTCAATATTTATATTAAAACGATTTGCGATGGCAATAAATTGGTTTAATGTATAAAAATGCTATTTATAGAAAATATTAAGATGATTTATGGATAAAAAGAACAAAATGAATAATAGTTTTTTTAGGCAGTTAAATAACAAAGAATCTTTTCATTCATTGTTAGAAGACATTGAAAGCTGCAAAGTGGGATTCTATAGTGTTGGATTATATCCAGCATCATTAGCATATAATTGTGCAATGCATTCTGAGTCAAATAATATTCTTTTAGCTCCAAGACCTGGAAGAGATTTATTAGGTGCTTTTTCTAAAGATGTTCTATCCAATATGGAACACAAAATAATAGAAAAAGTAGAAGGTATGGGAAATTACTTTTTTGAGGGCAAAAGTAAGACCAATACACTCGAAGATCTTCTTTTAAAATGTAAGATCGTTATTCTCGCTTCAAATAGTAATCACATACAAAATGATATTCGTTATGCCATAGAATTAAGAAAATCTTTAAATCGTGAGAATGTAGTTCTTGCTTGTCTTGTGGGCTCTTTTTGTTTTGATGAAGAAGATGAAAAACCATATATTTTATGTGATCAATATCCTGATTTAGCTTTCTTTACAGGCTTTCATCGTCATGGTGCATTACGAAACCCTAAAGATAGTTTTACCGCTAATTTTTGTCATCCTGACTCATTAACAGCACTAATTGGTGCAAGAATTTTAAATCAATTGTCTCCAAATATTCAAGTATCCCCTGGAGTTCATAATATTGAATGCCAGTACATTAAGTCCATAAAAAATATTTCTTCAATATTCGCAGGGTTTGTCACTAACTTTCATTCAGAAAAGCCTGGAATGTTGCCCACAATTAATACTGTTTTATTAACTCAGTGCTTGGATCAAGCAGCTACTGTTTCTTTAAAAGTTAGAAAAGAAAATAAATTTCAAAACGTAAATTTTTCATTAAAAGAACTTGGATATGGTGAAGATATTATTATCGCTAAAGAAAATCTTGGTAACAAATATGTTGAATCAGCTGATTATACTTTTTCTCAACTAAATGCTGTTAAAGCTGATGTTTTAGGGAGCATGTCGTTGCCAATAGAGGGAAATCCAACAAGGAATTTTCAGGCAGGACAAGTTTTATCAGATATGCTTTTAAGACTTAAGAGATGTCCTAATGATGTAGGTGAATTTATTAATTGGTGTGAAAAATTTAGCTTAGGTCAAGGAGGCCTTGAGGGCTTGAAATCGCTAATATATTGGCCCAAAATTTATAGGGAATTTAATATTAAAAATAATAATTGCTCGATGATTAATCTAATTTATTTATGCTTTAATGCAAAAGCTGAAGAAAAAAGAGATATTTATGAAGTATTAATTAATTCAGATGCAATAACTAATTTTTGTCAGGAATCTGTAAAGCCTAATTTATGTTTAGAACTTAATCATAAACTTCAAGGAATGGATATTTTTGATAATAAAAAATTATTTTATGAGAAATTAATTTCAAATAATAATAAAATTAATTTTGAAAAAAAATTATATGAAAAATTATCTTCTAAAAAAAATCCAAATTACATTAAAGCAATAAATATAATAAATAAATACTTTACTAATTAGTTCAATAACTTACTATTTTTATCTAAATCAATTGAGTTGCTCTTTTATATTATTTACTTATCCTAATTTGAGAGTTAGAATTATTGAGTTAAAGTAGGTTTTTTTTTGAATAAAGAATTATCACATCGCTCTCCTGAACTCAAAGCTCTTGGTTGGAACCAAGAAGATTTAACAAGGTATGAGGATTTATGGGACTATAGTCAAAGATGGGGATTGATAAATCTAGAAAGAGAAGACAGACAATTTTTGAAAAAAGCAGAGAAGTTACTTCCTAAAATTCAAAATAAAAAAGCATCTGTTAAAAAATCTATTGAAGAGAAATCTTATTATTTATGGTTAAATTTCTATCTTGAAGAAATTAAAATTTTTAGTGAATCTAACGTGCCCAAAAAACAAGTAAGTGTTTGGACTCTTTTGATTGAAGAGGAGTTGAAACTTCTTAAAGAGCTACAACCAGTAATGGGTTTACCAGATACTTTGAAGGCTAAAAATTTGTTTGTTAATAGAAAACAACTTATTGAAAAAGCTTTTAAAGAATACGATGCTAAAAATAATAACACGCCTTTTGATTTCATTAATATATTTAATAAATCTGAGAAAGATGTGAGTAAAAGCTGGAAATCTATTATTGAAAAAGATCCTGAAGCAAACAAAACGTTCCCTATTGTTGAAAGTAATAATGTAGAAGATTTGAGATCTGAAATAAATGAAGATTTAAAATCATTTATGCGGGTAAATTATCCATCATTAAAAGAGGATTTATAAAGATTTATCTTCTTTATATTTATTTTTAGGAAGTTTTTAAGTTAAATAGATAATAGGAATTATTTAAAAATTTTGAGTAACCAAAAGTTCGAGACTCTTCAGTTACATGCAGGACAAGAGCCTGATCCAACTACTAACTCTAGAGCTGTCCCTATTTATCAGACAAGTTCTTATGTTTTTGATAATGCTGAGCATGGAGCAAATCTTTTTGGATTAAAAGAATTTGGAAATATCTATACAAGACTCATGAACCCTACTACTGATGTCTTTGAAAAGAGGATGGCAGCTTTAGAGGGGGGTATGGCTGCATTAGCAACTTCATCAGGCCAAGCTGCTCAATTTCTGGCAATAGTAAATTGTATGAAAGCAGGAGACAATTTTGTCTCTACATCCTTCTTATATGGAGGAACTTATAATCAATTTAAAGTTCAATTTCCTAGATTGGGAATAGAAGTTAAATTTGCTGAAGGAGATAGTGTTGATAGTTTTAAAGACAAAATAGATGATAAAACTAAAGCAATCTATCTTGAATCAATGGGAAATCCTAGATTCAACATTCCAGATTTTGAGGGTCTTTCTAATTTAGCTAAGGAAAATGGAATTCCTTTAATTGTTGACAATACTCTTGGGGCCGGAGGAGCTCTAATTAAACCAATTGATTTTGGTGCCGATATTGTTGTAGAAAGTGCAACTAAATGGATAGGAGGACATGGAACTAGTATTGGTGGAGTAATTGTTGATGCAGGAACTTTTGATTGGGGAAACGGAAAATTCCCACTTATGAGTGAACCAAGTGATGCTTATCACGGTTTAGTACATTGGGATGCGTTTGGATTTGGGAGTGATATATGTAAATCTTTAGGTGTCCCTGATAATAGGAATATAGCCTTTGCCTTAAGAGCTAGGTTGGAGTGTCTAAGAGATTGGGGCCCTGCGCAAAGTCCTTTTAATTCTTTTTTATTATTACAAGGTTTAGAAACCTTAAGTTTGAGAATAGAAAGACAAACTTCTAACGCTCTTGAGTTAGCAAAATGGTTAGATTCTAATCCTCAAGTTACAAGTGTTAATTTTCCAGGTTTGGAATCTGATCCTTATTACTCAAGAGCTAAAAAATATACTACTGGCAGAGGTATGGGATGTATGCTTATGTTCTCTTTAAATGGCGGATATGAAAATGCGGTTAAATTTATTGATTCTTTGGAATTAGCTAGTCATCTTGCTAATGTGGGAGACTCCAAAACTTTAGTTATTCACCCTGCTTCCACAACACACCAGCAATTATCAGAAGAAGAACAATTATCAGCAGGCGTTACTCCTACAATGGTAAGAGTATCTGTTGGGATAGAGCATATTGATGATATAAAAGCAGATTTTGAGCAGGCGCTTTCAAAAATTTCTTAAATAATGGAGATTCTTTGGCTTTAATAATACCTAGTAATTATCACAAGATTAGTGATGTAGAGAAAAATCATATTTCTTGGATTGAACCGGATTTGGCTGAAAGACAGGATATACGACCATTAAGGATTGGTATTTTAAATATCATGCCTCTTGGTAAGCAATATGAATTTAATTTATTACATCCTCTTGGTTTATCCCCTCTTCAAATTGAGCCTGTTTGGATAAAGTTAAAAACTCATTCATATAAAACATGGGATCTTAACCATTTAAATAATCTTTATACAACATGGGAGGAGGCAAATGATCCAGAACCATTAGATGGAGTAATTATTACAGGAGCACCTGTTGAGCATTTGGCTTTTGAAGAAGTTAAATATTGGGATGAATTCGTAAATATTACTAATGAAGCAAGAAATTCATGTGCAAGCACCCTTGGGTTGTGCTGGGCAGGATTCGCACTTGCTTATTTGGCAGGTGTTAATAAAACAGTATTTGATAAGAAATTATTCGGGGTATTTCCATTAAAGAGTCTTGCCCCTGGTCATCCTTTAATGGGTACGCAAGATGATGAGTTTATTTGTCCTCAAAGTAGATTTGCAGGGTTACCTGATCTTGAAATGGAAGAAGCTCAAAAAGAAGGGAAATTGAATTTGCTTGCATATGGCAAGGATGTTGGTTACACAATATTTGAAACCAAAGATCAAAAACAACTCATGCACTTAGGTCATCCTGAATATACAGTGCATAGAATAATTAGCGAAATTAACAGAGATAAAGAAAAGGGAGATGTACCTCCTCCTGAGAATTTTGATATTAATTCTTCAAATACATCTTGGAGATCTCATCGGAATCTCCTTTTCCAGCAATGGCTATGGTTTTGTTATCAGCAAGTTAGTCTCAGTTGAATTTAATTAGTGAGAGGTTTCAAGACCTCCTAGTCTTTCAAATAAATTCAAGCTTTCTTTATTTAAACCGATAATTTCAACTTTTGAACCGCTATTTTTGAATTTTCTAATAATTTGATCTAAAGCAACAACCCCGCTCTGATCCCAAATATGAGCTAAAGACATGTCAATTAAAATATCTTTTGGATGCTCATGAATATCGAATCCTTGTAGGAAATATATTTTACTGACAAAAAATAATTGACCTTCAACTTTGTAAGTTATTTGGTTTTTACCTTTAACTCTTGAAACCGTGATTACTTTTGCAACTTTCCTGCTAAAAAGTATTGCAGCTAAACCAACTCCTGCAATAACACCTAGGGCAAGATTATGTGGTTTTGTAAGCATCGTAACCGCAAAAGTCATAAGCATTACTGCAGTATCACTTTTTGGTATCTTTCTAATATTCTTCAAACCAGTTAAATCAGCAGTGCTTACTGCAATTGTGATCATTATTGCTACTAAAGCGGCCATGGGTATGGCCCCAATCCATGTCTTTAAAAGGATGATCATCAATAATAATGATAATCCTGAAATTAAGGTTGATAACCTAGATTTACCTCCATTCTCGTTATTCATAACTGATTGCCCTACTAACGCACAGCCTGCCATGCCTCCAAACAAAGAGGAAATTATATTAGCTATACCTTGTCCCCTTGCTTCTTTATTTTTGTTGGAACTCGTATCTGTGGCATCATCTAATATATCTTGAGTTAAGAATGTTTCCATTAAACCAACCAGCGATATCGCTAAGGATGTTGGTAATATAACACCCAAAGTGGAAAGGTTGAATGGTACTTTCCCATTCGCTAATTCACCAAAAGGTAATGAGAGACTAGGGAATCCATTCGGTAATGTCCCTAAATCACTTACAGTAGGGATTTCTAATTTAAAAAATACACTTATTAGAGTAAGCAAAACAATTGCTACTAATTGAGAAGGAATTACTTTTGTTATTTTGGGAAATCCGTAAATAACAATTAATCCTAAAATTACAAGAATCCAAACGGTAGGTATTTGACTATTTGTCGGATATTTTGAAAGTTCATTTTCTAATAGTTTCCCTTCATTAATGCCAATTCCTAGTTGAAGGAATTGAGCTTGAAATATCAATAAAGCAAGAGCATTTACAAATCCACTTAATACACCTGTAGGTACAAACCTCATTTGATAAGCCAGCCTTAGATATCCCCAGAGTATTTGAAAAACACCTGTTAATAATCCTGCTGCTATTAGATATGAAAGACCAAGATTTGTTCCAGGGGCCTGAGCTTCTCCAATAGCAACAACCCCAGTCATTAAAAGAGCTGTTGATCCTGTCGCTGAAGTAATCATACCCCTTCTGCCACCAAGAATCGCAATTGTTATAGATAAGCAGAATGCGCCATAAAGTCCAACTTTAGGATCAACCCCAGCAATTCCTGAAAAAGCAATCGCTTCAGGAATCATTGCAAAAGCTACTACTAATCCCGAAAGAATATTAGATTTTGGATCATCTAACCAATTTTTAGATAAATATTTGGTGAAATTTGACATTTTTAATTACTTCTTATACTTAAAAAGTTACCTTATAGAGGAGGCAAAATACTTTCTGGATCACAAATATTCTTTAAAGTTTTTAATTCACCAAGTCTTTCTCCAAAAGATAAATAGACTTCTTCTTCGTGAGAATTTAAATGATTATGTATCTGAGCTAGATGTATTTTTGGAAAAAATATTTTTAATTTCTTCCACGATTCATTCATCCACTTCAAAACAATTTCCTTTTCTTTAAGATCACCTTTTTTCCATGCTGCATAGATCCAAGGTTTCCAAGTGCTTGCCCGATGAATAAAGAAACTTGATTTATGGTCTAATTCTTTTGTCTTTCCTCCAAGCTGTTGTGAGGCAACATAACAAGATTTATTTGGTTTGTCCCTAATTATTTCTTTCATACATTTAACAAAAATTTGAATATTATCTTTTAAATCTCCTCCAAGAAGGCTTATTACTTCTGAATGGTTATTCTTATTTAATTCAAATAGATCTAATTCTTTTGGAAAAAAGTTTATCTGATTAAAGTTTTCATAACTTTTTATTTTGAGAGAATTAAATTTTTTAAGTTTTTTTAAATAGTTTTTGGTAATTTTGTTATCTGAATCATTTTTTATCTCCGCGAAGATATAAATATATATATCTTCGGCATAAATCCATTGTAGGCTTAAATTCTCTGGGAATCCCTCAGCCAAATTAATAATATTTGAGAGTTCATTATCATCTACGAAACCTTCAATAATTTGAATAGGGTGAGATTCGAATGTTTTAAGACCAATTTCAGTAATTATTGCGAGAAAAGGAGCAGCACCTTTAAGTCCTTCCCATAATAGTTTTTGGGCGGAATCCAGACTATTTTGTTCTAATGATATAAAATTTCCATTTCCTAAGTATCCTTTTATAGACTCAATATTATCAATAGCTAATCCATATCTTCGACTCATCGGACTTATTCCTCCGGTTAATATATAACCTGCTCCGGGAAGTTTTGAGAGGCCTGTAGGGAAGGTCCTATTATGTTTTTCTAAATAATTCATAAGATCCTTCATAATCACCCCACCTCCAATTTTTATTAAATTCTTTTCTTCCTCAAGATGAATTTGGTTATATTCTTTTCTTAAATCAAGAGTAATTAAACCATTTCTAGCGCAGTTTGATGTAGTACCCCCGCTGCAAACACAAAGATATTCTGATTTTTGGGATGATTTGTAATGGCTATTAAATATATCATCGTCAATTTTATAAATTAGGTTTTTAACTTGTGCATCACTGGAATTAATATTTGGGACTTCAAGTAAATGATTATTTTTTTTCACTACTAAATATTCTTCTTTACTATTATGTTATTAGTTATTGCTTACAATTGGATACTTTTGATTCGAACTTAAATAAGCAAATTGGCATTCTCATTTGTGGACATGGGAGTAGAAATAAATTAGCTATTACAGAATTCCAGGAATTAACTAGGCTTATACAAAAAAAATATCCATCGATATTAGTTGAGTTTGGTTTTTTGGAATTTGCAAAACCATCTCTTACTGATGCTTTGGATAAATTAAGAAATAGTTCTATAAAAAAAGTAATAGCTATACCAGCTATGCTTTTTGCTGCAGGGCATGTGAAAAATGATATACCAAGTTTGCTTATGAATTATGCAAAGAAAACAGATATAGAAATAATTTATGGAAGAGAATTAGGAATTAATAATTTAATGGTTAGTGCAGCCTGTGAGAGAGTTAAAGAAGTATTTCAAAAAAATAATTCTCTAATTCCTGAAGAATCATTATTAGTATTAGTTGGAAGAGGCTCTTCTGATCCTGATGCGAATTCTAACGTATCTAAAATTACAAGAATGGTTGTTGAAGGTGTAGGTTTGGGATGGGGAGAAACTGTATTCTCTGGAGTAACATTTCCATTAGTAGAACCAGGGTTACGAAATGTTGTAAGACTTGGTTATAAAAATATAATTATTTTTCCTTACTTTCTTTTTTCAGGTGTTCTTGTAACAAGAATAAAAAGGCAAAGCGATTTAGTAGCACTTGATAATCCACATGTTGAATTCCATGAGGCAAAATATCTTTCATCTCATAAATATGTTGTTCAAACATTTGTAGAGAGGATTGAAGAAATTTTTAATGACGAGAGCAATAATTTTATGAATTGTTCCCTGTGCAAATATAGATCGAACTTATTTGGTTTTGAAAAAGAAGTTGGATTAGTACAAGAAAGTCATCATGATCATGTTGAGGGCTTAGGACTCAGTTGTGATTTGTGTGATTCTGAATGTAATGGGGCATGCGAAACGAATAGCCAAAACTTGACTAATGTTGATAATCAGCCAGTACTTTTAGTAGAAAAAAATAATGATGAACATCATCATAAACATGAAGATAACCACCATCATCATAGTGTTTACCCAAATTCAAAACATCCCTTGGGCCCTGTTACGCTACGCTTGCCTAGTGATAATCAAATCTTAAGAAATTCAGTTGAAAATGGCTGAATCAACCGTCTCTTTCTTACTTTGGTCTCAATAGACTAGTCATATATAAGTATTCCTAATGGATATTTAGAAATGTATTTTGGGCTATATTTTCCACAGTTAATAATAAGTTTTCCACGTCCATATCCACATGGGATTAGGTATAAAGCCTCATCTCGAAAATAACAGCACTTCAACATTATTATTGACTTTTCTTAAAGCTTTTTTCAATTTAACCCTTTGAAACCCCGTTTTTGTTAAATCTGATTTATAACATGAGTCTCACTTGAGAATAGAGTAGAACTGATAGAAATATATTTTTGACTTTTTTGAAAAAATAGATAATTATATCTGAACATGAAGTTTGTACTTATGAATCAAATAAATCAAGAGAATAACATTGAAGTTAAATTTGATAATTCTTTCCCGTCAAAAGTCTCTTTAGAAACTGAGCTTTCAGAAACTCTTTACGAAACTATGAAAGATTTTGTTTTGCATAATCCTACTTGGGATCAATACAAACTTATAAATTCTGCATTAGCCACTTTTCTTGTCCAAAATGGATGTACTGATAGTTCAGTTTCAGAGATTTATATAAATCAACTTTTTACACCTTCTAAATCTTTTTAATATTTAAACAAGCTCTTCTGGTTATTGCCATCATCGTTAGGGTAGGGCTTTGCCATGAAGAAGTTGGCCAACATGCACCATCTAGTACAAGGACATTTTTGCATCTCCATAGTTGATTTGATTTATTGACGACACTCTCTTCCTCGCTAAATCCCATAGCTGCTCCTCCTACTTCATGAATATAATATCCTGGTGGCGGGGGATTTCCTGAAAGTGCAATAGACTTTTCTGTAAATAATCCTACATATGGGATTTTTATAAGCTCATCAATTCTTCTAATCTTTCCATCCGCAGCTTCTATTGAATCTCTTATCGTACTTTCCATATGTTTTGCCATGTTGATTTCGTTTTCACTCCATTCGAATTCAATATGAGGGATTGGAATCCCCCACCTATCTGTTGTCTTAGAGAGGGATACTGAATTTTCTTTTCTTGGTAGGACCTCACCATGGGCGATTAGAAAACCTGTAGAAGAATTTAAATCTTTTTGTAAAAACTTAGGGATTCCAAGCCTATCTATTGCGCCCCAAATTCCATAACCCCTTAAAAAGTTAATACTTTCTGGTTTAGGTAGGTTTGACCCGAAAGGTATGAAAAAGCTCCCTGCGCCCGAGAGTTCAGGATGAGAATCATAATTGGTTTTATTTTTTGTCTGAATCGTATTAGGAATTGAAAAAAATCTACAGATAGAAATATGATCCATCAAATATTTTCCTAACCTACCAGAGGTATCTTTAAAACCTGATGAATTTGATTGCGTCTCAGAATTAAGTAAAATCCTTAGTGTTGATACTGTAGATGCACATAGGATAATTAACTCGCAATTTAATGTTATTCTTTGGCCATTTTCTAGAT
The DNA here is from genome assembly GCA_003279935.1 of Prochlorococcus sp. AG-388-A04. GTDB lineage: Bacteria > Cyanobacteriota > Cyanobacteriia > PCC-6307 > Cyanobiaceae > Prochlorococcus_A. The sequence goes on along the minus strand of QCGL01000003.1, from coordinate 48,813 downwards.
TTACAATAATTATTTTTGAAGCGAGCTCACTTACTTTGTCTGTTTCGAATGAATCCACTAAGTGATTAAAAAGTATTTGAACATTTCCTGTGCTTAATGCTTTTTTAAAGGTGGTCCCGACACTTGACGATCTCGGCCATTGGTCTTCTTTTACTGAGGAATTACGGTCAAATCCTCTAGATTGAATAAATGGATAGTTTAATTTTGATTTAACTTGATTTCCAAAAATACTTTCGTTATTTGTAAGAGGTATTTCACCAATATATTTACCATTTGGAACTTCTTTAATATTATCTTTTTGTCCATAAATTCCACAAAATTTCTCAATAAAATCATAATGAGGTGATAATTCATCGTAGGAAATCGGCCAATCTGGACCGTATCCATCTTTTTTTGATGGATGAAAATCATCTGGAGAAAATCTCAAGGTAATACCACCCCAAGTTAATGATCTCCCTCCATATTGCTTTCCCTGAGTCCAAAGGAATGGCTTATCTTTTGATTGGCTATAAGGATGATTTAATTCATTTGAATATAAATTAGGGTTGTTTTTCCAATAACCAGGATGTTGACTTTGATTAGCGTGTTTCTTTGAAACTATTCCTGATAATCTGTTTAAGGTATCTTTTGGCTCATTACTACTAGCCTCATTTCTTTTAATTTGAGGTCCCGCTTCTATTACTAGAACCCTTAATCCTTGTTCGGCTAAAGTAAGTGCAGCTACTCCACCAGTAGCTCCTGAACCAACTAAGATCACATCAAAAGGATTTATATCCAAAATCTACTTGTATATTTTTCATATCAACAAATATAGCATTCAGTTAAAAATAGATTTCTTGTTTTCAACTTAAGAAGTTAGACTTTACTTAAACATTTTTAGATTTAAATGAGATTTATAATAATTATGATTTGTTCGATTAGTTTAATCTTTCCATCGAGTTGTTTTGCAGCCTTAGATTATGGCAAACAATCATTGCTAGGGACTGATTTTTCGGGATCTGATTTACAAGGTGCAACTTTCTATTTGACAGATTTACAGGATGCAAATTTGTCAGATTGTGATCTTCAAAATGCAAGCTTATATGGAGCAAAATTAAAGGATACTAACTTTAGTAATTCTAATTTGAGAGAAGTTACTCTAGACTCAGCAGTGTTAGATGGAACTGATTTAACAAATACTAATTTAGAGGATTCTTTTGCTTATAGTACTCAATTTGAAAATGTAAAAATTCAAGGTGCTGATTTCACAAATGTCTACCTACCAAGAGAAGTTGTGAGGGAATTTTGTAAAGATGCCTCAGGAACAAATCCTTTTACTAATAGAGAAACTAGGGAAACTTTGGAATGTGATTATATTTAAATTTAAGCAAATGAAAGTTCTTTTTTGATTCTTCGCTGTTTATGGATTGATCGCCCTACGGGCCAACCTAAAGTAAATAAATGTCTTATTAAAATATTTGAGTACCTGAAATTTAATTTACTAGAAAAATTTATGTCCAATTCATTTAAAGTTTTTATTAATAAATTAAGGTCTTGTTTTTTACCTTTCTTTTTATCTAATAAAATCAATTCACTCTGCAATAGCTTATTTTTCAGGATTTTATCATTTTCAGCAAAGCCTACTTCTATTAAATTAAACCTATCAGAATAAAGAGTATAAACTATTCCATATTTAGATTTTTGAGGTTTTGAATTTAAAGATGATGAAATAAATTTCCGATATTCTTTATTTAATTTTTTTAATACCATTTTATTTTTGTTCGTTTTGAGAAAGTTCATATTTTTCCAATAAATTATTCACTTCTGCTAAGGCAATTCTTTTCTGACAAGCAGAATCATATCTATTTATTGCTATCGATGGAATTGATCCTTTGCTCTTCATTTCTCTAAGACCAGTTTCTAAGCACTGAAATGCAACACTTGATAGATCGCGGCCTTCTGCAGCTGCCCAAACTTTTAGAAGATAATTGAGATTTGAAGGGACGGAAATTTGAACCTTGTTTGAATTAGAAGTATTTAAAGCAATGTCATCGAGGCTTATTTCTTTTGAGGATATTGTTTCTTTAACTTTTTTCTTTAAATTTCTAAATTGTCCTAATGCATCTTGATTATTTTTAAATTTTCTCTCTATTTCAAATAAATCTTCTTCCGTATTAATTAAAGCTTCTAAAGCCCACTTTGCGTCATCCTCCGCAATAGTTGTGCTCTTAAGCCATTTATCTCTAATGTAAGACCAATTCTTGGACATAAATTATTAGCTGTAATCTAATACTAGTTCAATCTATTTAGATTGTCTATACATTCTATGTAGAATATAAAGACTCAATTATTTGTATCGGTATGATGAATTTGTTGAAATACGACAACTGTTTTCATGTGTGATTAAGACCTTAGACCTTTGAGACGACACAAAATTCTAAGAAGATAAAATAACTTTAAGGATTAAAGTCTTTACACCTTGACCTTTCGTTTTCATAATCTTTGATTGCATTATCCCATTCTGATAAATCCGCATATTTTCCAAAAATATATAAATCCATTTGCTTGGAATAATTTACTGATTCAATCCAACTATTCATTGAGGAATTACAAAAAATTGTACTTCCAAATTTGTCATAGTCTATAGAATCTCTTTTTGCAGCAAATTCCGCGTTTGCACGTTTCTTATCTAATTCTTTATATTTCAAATCCTCAATAGTATGTTTTGAAAAAATTAAGGATGGGTTTTTCTCTAAGTTTAAATATGCAAGAAGTCATCCTCCAATAACAATAAGAATAGACCCTCTTATTAGCCAAGTTATAGCTTTATCCATTAATACTTAATTTTGTATTGACACGGCGAAGTAAAAACAAGAAACCCTTCCAGAAATTCCCACTACCAGAAGGGTTATTAAATTGAATACACTACTATACGTAATCAATCTATGTCTTGGAGTTGAACATATATTCAACTCATTGAGGTTTGGCCTCAATTAATTTATAGCAAAATAATTAGAAACTAACCTATTTATTTACTACTTTTCCTCCATAAGGTCTAACTATTTTATCTAACAAAATACGCATATCTTTATTCTTAAGTTTCTCTATTTGCTGCAAATTTTCAAGAAGATCACATATTTGATCCTGTGTATCTTCATTTAATTCCGAAATTGCCATAACTAATCTCTTTCAATAAGTTCAATCTTATATCCATCAGGATCCTCAACAAATGCTAGAACAGTGGTGCTGTTTTTCATCGTTTTTGGTTTAGTCGTAACATTACATCCTTTATCTTCTAACCCCTGGCAAATGTCATATATATCTTTTACACCAATAGCTATATGTCCATACTTATTTCCAAGCTCGTAGTCTTCTGATTTCTTACTCCAATTATGAGTTAACTCAATTACTGCATTATCTTTTTCAGAACCATAGCCAACAAAAGCTAAAGTAAATTGTCCATGAGGATAATCTTTCCTTCTTATAAGATTCATCCCTAATCTATTTACATAAAAATCAATAGACTTATCTAAATCACCAACTCTCAACATGGTGTGTAAGATTCTCATTTCAAGTTTAATTATTTATATACAATGATATTTAGTAAAGTTGGTTTTTATGAAAATACGTTAAATTACATATTAAAGAGTAGGTTTTAATTGAATCAAATTATTCAACGAGCAACTTCAGTTATTTTTTATACTTTGCCATTAAAGGCTTCATTACCTTTTGGGTATTATTTATTATATAAATTTTCTTTTTTAAAAGTACTTTTATTGCTTACATTCCCTGTTGCGATAATTGAAAGATCCTTACCTTTTGGGGGTTTATTATTTTTTATAATATTGTTTGCAGGAGTTGTAAGAAATCAAAATGTCCCTTATTTCATAAGATATAACGCTTGCCAAGCATTACTACTTGATATCGCCTTGATCATAATTAGTTATCTATTGCGTATTTTGCCTTTAGTTGAATTTGGTTCAATAGTATTTATATTTACACTATCTATTTTCATTTTTTCTATCTTTCAGTGTATTAATGGCGTTGAACCTGAAATACCGTTTATTAGCAAATCTGTAAGAATGCAAATTTAAAGAACTTCATAAGTTTTTATTTACTTGCATTTTTTTTAACATTCATTGAAAATAGATTCCCATCTTTTTTGACTAGATTGTATAGCTTCCATCGGTGGTTCAGTTCCCCCTAATTCAAATGCTTTAATTAAGGATTTATTTGCTAGTAATCCTAACCTTGCAGCTTCTCTCTGTCTAGAACATACATTTTTTCTAGAACCCTCTTTGAGAGTAGTTTCTATTTCTTTGAGAATTTTGCTGGCTTCGTTTGATTTAGAGTAAAAATCATTCATATAAACATCAAGAGGTGTTTCAGCTAGTGTTTGATTTGGTGAAACGATAAAAGTTAATAAAAGTAAAAAAGAGATCATGATAATTCTGCTCATTTCAAAATCTCAGGAAAGTTATTTTTTGATCTCTTTAATACTAAATAAAAAGTAATTACACTAATTGTCCCTGATGGGCCAATAAAAACATGCCAAATTTGATCCCCAGTTATTGATAGATTTGTTCCAAAGAAAGTGGTAAAAATAATGCCAAAGATTGGGTAAGCAATGAAGATCCAATCTTTAAATATTCGTTGCCAATTTATGATCAGAAATATACTAATAATTACTTGTAATACGAGAGCCATCGTTTTAGCTATTAATAAATAGGAAACTATTGAGCAAAGACATAGGAAGATATTTGTTCTAATAGCAAATTTATTTTTAATAACTGATATGGTTAAACTTGTTAAGCCTAATGAAAGAAAAGTATAAAATAACCAATTAAAGAGAGAAGAATGATCTATATAAATCCAATTTGTTTTTGTATGGTCAATCATCTCAAACATTGAGGCGAAACCTAAAAAAACAAAACCAAAGGGAATAAGAATATGGTTTTTTATATTTTTAAATTTATTAATTGATTTAATTCCCAAAATTATTGGAACAACTACTGCTTGTAAATGAGCAGAAAATAATAGTAAGAAAAACAAATTTATTTAAATATCCTCAACTAAATTTAAATTTAAATTTAATATGAAGGTTTAAATTATCTCAAAAGAGAAATATACCACTGCCCAACTAAGATAATTAATAATGTGAGAACCAGTGGAAAAGCAGGATAGCGAGTTTGGAAGTTTGCGGGTGGCCAAGGAGACCAAGGTATGAGTCTACCTTTGGGCTCTTTTGAAGAAATTATTTTTTTTGTTTTATTGGTACTTGAAGTTTTTGTTGCAAATCCTTTTTCCATAGCTAATACCAAAAATTAACTTTAACAAAAACAAAAATAAACGGTGCATTTTAAACCAAATAAGATCTGTATTGGATTACCATTTCAATAGTCTTATTTTTAATATGGGAGAAGCTAAAAGGAGGAAAGATTTGGGTTTACCCCCAAGAGAAAAAGAATTTGTTTTACCTGAATTTAATAAAGATAAGGTCAAGCAGAAAGTTAGAAATACTTTATATAAATATCCGATTATTCCTTTCGTGTTTTATGGTGTTGCAATTTTTATCCTTATTGTTGGCGTATTTAGTGTCATTAAATACTATAAGTAATGATTGATTATTTTTTTGAATAAATAATAATGTGGGAATTAGAAAAGATTGCAAAAGTTTTAAAATATAGAATGTTGAAATCAGAAGAAGGATTAAATAATAAACCCTCTATATTATTCTGTGGAATGGATTCCTATCAAAAGAGAGATCTTCATAGCGAAGCAAAAAAAGCAGGCTTTAAACCTGTATATTCTATGAAGCATCCATCAATAAAAGTCGTAATGCAAAGGTCATCATCAAGAAAAATATTAACAGATAAGTTCAAAACGACCACTATCGACATAGAACATTTTTGGTATATGTGTAGACATCTTTTATGAAAAATGATTTATTAATGTTCTGATGAAGAAAGGCGCGCTAAGAGTTAATCAATAAAACCTTAAGTTCAAAAATAATTAGTTCTATTATCTAAATATAAATCAGTAACTTGGTCAGTCATCCACAGACTCGAAAGATAATTAGAATTTAAAAAGTCAGTAGTAGATCAATAGCAACAGTCACAACACGATCCCTTCAAAGTTCAAATTTAACTATGCTTACTAAATCAATTGGTTAAAATAAAGTCAATAATTTTTTTTCGAGAAAATAACTAAATTTCAAATAATTAAAAGGTAACTTTGATTAAATGGCTACTAGAATAAATAAATTTTTAAGTGAAGTTGGTTACTGCTCTAGAAGAGTAGCAGATAGTCTAATTGAAGAAGGAAAAGTAACCATTAATGGTGAAGTTCCAGAAATGGGTACCAAGGTAGAGGAAGGAGATCAAGTAGAAGTTGAAGGTCAAAGAATAGAAAAATCAAAGAAACAAGAAAAAATATACTTAATCTTTAATAAACCTGTTGGAATTGTTTGCACAACCGATAAAACAGTAGAATCCGACAATATCATAGATTTCATTAAATATCCTACAAGAATTTTTCCAATTGGAAGATTGGATAAGCCAAGTGAAGGATTAATTTTCTTAACTAATGATGGAGATATCGTAAATAAAATACTCAGAGCAAGGAATAATCATGAAAAAGAATACATCGTAAGCGTTAATCGGCCAATTAACAGAAACTTTATTCAAAGCATGAGTAATGGTGTTGAAATATTAGATACCATTACTAAGAATTGTTTCGTGAAACAATTGGGGCCAAAAAAATTCAAGATTATCCTCACTCAAGGACTTAACCGCCAGATTAGGAGAATGTGTGAGTCTTTAGGATTCAGAGTAAAATCATTAAAGCGTGTAAGAATTATGAATATTAAGTTAGATGTATCAACAGGAGAATATCGCGAATTTACCAAAGAAGAACTCTTAGAATTGAATGAATTACTCGAAAACTCTTCAAAAACATACGACTAATCAAAAATCCTATATTCCAATAAAAAAGTGCTTTTGGTTTGGCAAAAACACAAGTTAGATTTGCTTGTCTATTAATATGGCGGAGAGGGTGGGATTCGAACCCACGGTACCGTTGCCGGTACGCTAGTTTTCAAGACTAGAGCCTTAAACCACTCGACCACCTCTCCAGGCGAAAAATATCAAATTTTACTCTATAATTATAGCAAAAGAAAGTAAATTTTAAAAAAAAATTTTTTTGAAACACATTTTTAATTTTATACGAAATCTCTTGATATAACTAGATATCAATCTAGTTTTCATGAAATATATGGTATTAATGGAGCTAATAAATTATGACAACATATCTAGAAGAGAGACTCGAATGGTACGACCACAATTACAGAATAGGCAATGCTTTAATTACAGATAAACAATTTGATCAGTTAGAAAAAAATCTTTTAAGAATAGATCCTGATTGTGATTACTTCACTAATAAAAAATCTCTCCCATTACCTTCATTAAAAAAGAATTCTATTGATGAATTTTTAGAAGGATTGCTACCGGACACTCGATTGTTAATAGAACCTAAGATTGATGGCATTGCTATTGCTTTGCAATACAGAGATGGCAACTTAGAAAAGTCCATTACTAGAAAAGGTATAGATGTCACAAACAAAATTGCTGAAATTCAAGACATACCCTTCAAACTTCCTGTTTCAGGAATTATGCAAATTAGAGGCGAACTTTTCACTCCAAATAGATCTCCCAACTTTTCCCAAAGAATTGCATCAGGCTTCATCCGAGCTGCAGGAGGGTCTCCAGAAGGTATCAGCTTTTGCGGTTTCCAAATTATTAATGGAAAGCTTAATCAATACGAAACCGTTCAATCTCTTAAAAGACTTGGCTTCAACACCCCAGACATTAAAAGCTGTAATTACACAAGCCAAGTCCAAGTCTTTAGGAAACAATGGTTAGATAAAAAATTATTTACTGACTATCCAACTGACGGAATAGTTGTAAAAATAAATTCTAGAAAATTACAATTAATTAGAGAAAAATCAAGTTTAAATTATCCTTACTGGCAGATAGCTATCAAGGATTAAAGTTTTATTTCATAATTCTTTATTAGTTATATTTTTGTATTTAAACGTTTTGAGATAATCTATTAGCTTTTTTATAGCTCAAAATGAACAGAAAATCTTAATCAACCAATTATGATTAAGCACGGATTGAGAAACAATTTAAGTTTGTATCCAAATAGGTAAAAGATAAGATCTGCTTTTTAATGACTCGTTATAAAGAAAAAAGAACATGTAGCTTCGAGTGACCACTACACAAAAGGTGAAAAATGCTAGAGCCACACAAATAGGGCAATGTGGGAATCCCATTATAATTGCGACCTATAGTTTATTTTTCATTCTATCTATGATACTAATCATTTCATCTAGCCATTCTGAATTACTTTTTGACTGTCTCTTATCATTTTGACTTGTTTGAATACTCATAAAATAAACCTTTTATAAATTCTGTTCATATTATTAGAGGAATTTATTGGGATCAATGAGTAAAAATACTAGATCTGTTGGTATGACTAAGTTCTATTAATAAATCTATACAATTAACAAAAAAGGAAAATAGAGAGTAATACTCGATATTTATCTTTATGAAGGAACTAAAGAATAGGTTCTTGTTTTTTCAATGAAGAAGATATTGGATTACTTATTATTATCAAAATGAATTAGCCAAAATTAACATTTTGTTGAAATATCCCAAATAAATTATTACCAACTATGGCAGCAATAATTAAAACAAAGGCAACTATAGCGAAAAGAGCACTTACATCTTTAATATCATAAGGGGCTTTAAATAAAGGTTTCTGCTCTGACATGGCTATTAAATCCATAAATGCTATTAAATCATATTAGTTTAATTTCTGAGAAAAGTATTTAATAATTTTTTTCTTGAGAACAATTGCATATCGACTGTTTAAAAAGTTAGTAAGGAGTTAGTTCTTAGAATATTATGTCACTTTAAGTTACTAATGCCTTACTAAATAACGTCTAGAAAATTATTGATTTTCATTGAAATTACTCAAGGAAAACTGATTACATATTCTGATGAGTAGACTTAAATTTACCTAGAATTTTGAACCAGACTTTTTAAAAATACTTATTGATTGAAACCTATTACTTCCTATTAATAGTAATAAAATCTTATGCAAAGAAAATTTTTTCCCCCAATTTGGATCTGCAGCCTCTGCAATTTTTATAAGACCTAAGTTTTGAAAAAGTTTATTCCATGATTTGTTACTTCGAAATCTAACACCTTCTCCTGCTGTATTTGCTCCTAGAAAACGTGTGAATTTTTCTATACACTTTAATTTCGTTAATTGATAAATTATTTGCCCAGTAATATCTGATCCAAACATACCGTTATAGTAGAGCTCCTCTACAATCAAAATTCCATCATCGTTTAAGTAAGAAATAGTTTTCTCAATAAAATCCATTTGGGCACGTTTTGTTGTCCCAAGGTCATCTCCTAAAATATGATGAAGTACGAAATTAAGAAAAATAAAATCATATTTTTTATCTTTGTTAAATTCTCTAAAATCTTCACTTATTAGATTTAATTTATTATGAACTAAAAAATTTTTTTTAGCTAATAAACTTGGATCAACAACATCAATATGAGAATCTGTTTTTAAAGATATATGTAAAGAAAATGTACCTATTCCCCCTCCAATATCTAAACCTATTTTCTTATCTTTATTTAATAAGGAGTTAATAGCTCCAACAGTTAAAAGAGAGTCATAAGAATTTTTTTTTCTACTAGTGGTCCATTCAATAAATTTAACTTCGGAATTCTCAACTCTCATTTAACCAATCATCTTTATAATAAACATTAATCAATTATTTATTAATTAAGTATATTTTTCTTGAATCATTACATTATTGTAAAAAGTGTTAGAAATATATTTTTGGTCCTATTTAATAATTTGGATTAACTACTTTTGCTTTGTCATTTTAATTGCTTTTTATTTAAAACGAAGCGTAAATGCATTAAGAAACTTCCTAAAATAGTACCTTCCATTAACTTGCCAATTATTGATGAATGCGGACACCTCCGTACCCATAGAAAAAAGTTTTATATATTGAACAATTTAGTCTTATATTTGTCAAAGTTCCATAATTCCTAAGTACTGTCAAATATTAATTTCATAATATGGCCCCTTATGTTCTTTATTTAATATTTGACAAATAAAAAGCCACTATTAGTGGCTTTTTATTTATTGGATAGATGAACTAGCTTTTGTAAGCTTTTCCTCTGTAAGTTAGTTCGTTATGTTGCTTCTTTGCAACCTCTTTGTTTTGGACGTACTTTTGTCCTCTGTAAATTAGAGTCATTTTTTAAGCTCCGGTGTCGCTTAAGTCCCCGTTCCATGGCTTAAGTCGATTTGCGGCTTGCTAAACGCAAGTTGAACGTTTTGGTAGCGGTTGCTACAAATTGATATTAACATATAGGAAACTTTTTGTGAAGGCTTTAAATGACATTTATACGGCTAAATCAAAGAAAATTTATCTTTTAAGGGGGATGAAAACTTTTTTTAGACTAATTTAATGATTTAGGCAGGTTACATTTTGTTCAATTAATCTATTTATCTTTAATAAATTTACTTTTTAAATGTAAAATTCAGAGGATTATAAAGTTGTTTATGTTCTCAAGAAACAAAAAATCTCCTAGTAAAAAAGCTGCAGTAGTTGAAGAAAAACCCTTGTATGCGCAGTTACTTCCATTTGCGAATGTTATGACTGAGAAGGTTCAAGTGGTTAATGCCTTGGCTTTTACGTTAATAATGGGTGTTTCAATTTTTGGGATAGCTCTTTGGAGGCTTTCTGCTTTAACATAATTTTCTAATTTTTCATTAAATTAATTTTTGACTCTTTGTTGTTAATCATTGTAATTAGCCACTTAGATGCCAAAGCTCGTGATATAGATCTGTTTTTTAGAAATCTGCATATGTAAATATGTAGATTTTTTTCATTTGTGGAGTTAAATTTCTTTTCAAATTCTAATATTGATTCTTCTGTGTTTCTTTTCCTAAGCTCATCAACTAAAGCATGAGTAGATGAATCATTAAAAAATTTACCAATATTTAAGCTTAATGTCATTGTCAAATTTATATACCTATTTAAGATGTAGCTTTAAAATCAATTTTTAAAAACAAAAATTTATCTAATTTACAAATAATTTAATATTTATTTTTCTGGTTTAGCTAACGGAAGTAAACACTTATCTGAATCACAACCAGCTGGGCCTGCTTCGGAGAGCTCTCCAATATCATATTTATTAAGTGCATCAAAGAAATCATTATTTACTTTCCTTTCAGTTACTTTTTCCTGTAAAGATAAATATTCTTCCTTGCTTATAGGTTCAAAAGGTAATCTTGGGAATGTAGCATTTGCACTGAATCGAGCTAATAATGCTGCGGAAATATACCCCTCATTATTTTCGATTGCACTATGTATTGCTTTTGCTAAGTCTTCAATCTCACTTTCTCTGAATTCAACTGTTGCAGAAGTATTATGTTCTGTATAAAACTTTTGAACTTGCATATAAAAATCGAATTGTGCAAGGGCAGAGAAGTTATTTATATCTATTTGATCTGCTCCTTCTATATTGGCCCAACTCACCTCTGTTGGTATTTCAACTAGCCATTCAGTACATCTTGGGTCAAATGGATTATCTAGCAGGCATCCTTTTTCGTCTTTATCCGATTGAGATGGAACAACAGAGTAACCATAATCCATACAAGCTAAAGCAATAGGGTCGTTCTTTCTGAAAGTTATTCTTCTTAAAAACCTTTGTGCTTTAGGTGGATGCCATCCAGGAGCTGCCCCTGTTAAAAGACTTTTGGTCCCAGCAGGTTGAACTGTTGTGCATCTATTAGGTCTTCTGAGATTATGTTTGTCGCAATATTCCCAGACAGTTTCTTTTACAGTTTTTCTCCATAAGTCTAAAAATTTAGCTTCTTGCTTTTTAAAATTCCTACCTTCTTCGTTATCAGGCCTTCCAGCTTCCCACCATTTTAACCAAGGGGTTCCAAAGGCATGTACGCAGAAATCAAATAATCCTGTAAAACTAACTCCCACAATAGGATCATACTCTCTACTTTTTCTATATCTCTCAACTTCAAATTCATGATTTAGTAAGCATGCAACTGAGAGAGCTGCAGCTTTAAAGGCTTTTTTTTGTTCTTCAATATTTTCTGGATCAATCTGATTTAGGTGAACTTCCGCCAAGTTACAATGAAAATCATTGCCTAATATTTCTCCGCAAGGATTAAGTCCATATCTACTCATTCTATGATCTAGTTCTTCTTCAGAAAAAGGTCCGTAATTAAGATTAATCCAGTTTCTAGCTTCCTCTTTACCTTGTTCTGAATATATTTCTATAAATTCATTTTTGAGATCTTCTCCGTTCAAAATATCTGCATTTGATCTTGCGATTGCTTCTGGGGCAAATTGAATTGCTCCTTCACCTGAATGGAATTGCTTGGTTACAGCATCCAGAATTGTTTGATAAGAGGGCTTTGTATGATAAACCCTTGTATGATTTGCCATTCTTAGAGCATCCTTTTCCGGATCGATTTTCCAATTACCGTCTTCGTCTTGACTCCATAGATTCTCTTTAGCTGATGCTGCTTCTTTATCATCAGATGCAAACTGCCTCATACCAGCGCTTCTTCTTATATTACCTGCGACTATTGTTACAGCTGCTTCGTCAATAAGTAAGCAACATTCAACTGTATTTAGCTTTCTACCAATCGCTTTTCCTAATAGAGAAGCAACTCGAGAGTATAGATCTTTTAATTTAATAGGATTCGCCATGCCTCCAAAACCTTTTAATGATTCTCCTGCTGGCCTAATATCTTCTAAGTTAATATGAACATTAACTTCTTTCTCAAGACTTTCATTGCTTGATGCTTCAAGAAGATATTTATAACTATCGACCCAGCCTCTTCTGCTGTCCCCAACTTTTATAAATATATCTTTGCCCCTGATTTCTAAAGAAGATTTTTCCTGCCTTTGATCTTTAGGAGTTATTCCCACCTCGCTAACTGATTTAATAGTTATTTTATTTTTAACTAATGGAAGCTTATTTATAAAATGGGGCTCTATTATTGCTCCTGTGCCGCAACCCATCATTGCTAAATCCATCATTAAGGCAAAAGCTTCCCAATCAATTAAATTTGTCGAAGTACAATTATATGCCCCTGAAAAATTCTGGTTTTTATTAATCCATGGAGTCCCTCCGATCCATAACCATCTTCCAGATGGTTGAGCTTTTTGGTTTCTTTGCATTTCTCTCATTAACATCAATTCTTGATCAGAGAGTTTTCCTAATTCTTTTAATCCAGATAAATTTCTTTCTCCAACTTCACTCCAATTCTCTCTTTTACCGGAAACTGTCTTTCTGCTATATGACCTAAAGAAGACAGGATAAGCAGCAGGAGCAGTTTTGGGGAAGTCATCTTTTCTAAGATTATTAGAATTGCTTTCGGAGGAAGCTTTATTTGGTGCAATAGTCACGATAAAAAAGTATGTAAATTTACCCGTAAAGGAAGAATAACTCTACCTGTGGCGTCTGCAACTATTCTTACCACTATTTAACGGTTTGTGTAAAAATATGTTTATTATGAAATCTTTGTTCACGGAAGTTTATGGAAAGAACTGTTGAACCTGAATTAATGGAAAGAGAAGACCAAGTTGATTCTTATGCTAAAGCTGACTTTTCAGAGGGAGAGAATAATCTTATTAGTCAAATAAATCATTACTTGATTAAAAATAATATTCATTTGAGTAAAAAAGAATTGATTATTGATTTAGGATGCGGACCTGGAAATATTTCTGAAAAGTTATCAATTAAATGGCCTAATGCAACTGTTATTGGTATTGACGGCTCCAAAGAGATGATTCGAATAGCTGAGCTAAATAAAAAGAATTCATTAAGTAGGAGTCGATTTAAAAATTTGAGTTATATTTGTGCAGATATAAAAAGCCTTAAATCAAGTGATATTTCTTTCGAAAAAAATATAAGTTTATTAGTTAGCAATAGTTTAATTCACCATATTACTTATCTGGATGATTTTTTTAATTGCATAAAGAGATTATCAAGTGATTTGACCATAAATTTTCATAAAGATCTGAAAAGACCGATTGATGAACAATCTGCCTTATATTTAAAAGAAAAATGTGGGGAAAAATATAATGAAATCTTGACTAATGATTATTACGCATCATTAAAGGCTTCTTATACTTTAAAAGAATTAAAAGAGTTTATTTTTGAGAATAAATTATCCTCTTTAGAAGTGTTCGAAGATGGTGATCAATATTTAGTCATTTATGGTAAGGTTTAGAAATAGTGGAATTGTTAAAATAGAATTTAATGAGTTCAAGTACTAAAAAATTAAATAATAAAAATATTTTAGAGGCAGTAAATAAAAGAAGAAACTTTGCGATTATTTCACATCCTGATGCTGGTAAAACAACTCTCACTGAAAAACTTCTTTTGTATGGAGGCGCTATACAACAAGCAGGGGCAGTAAAAGCAAGAGGTAATCAAAGGAAAGCAACTTCTGATTGGATGGAACTTGAAAAGCAAAGAGGGATTTCAATTACTTCAACTGTTTTGCAGTTTAAATATGAAAGATCAGTAATAAATCTTTTGGATACTCCTGGTCATAAAGATTTTTCTGAAGATACATATAGAACTTTAGCTGCCGCAGATAATGCAGTAATGCTTGAAGATGCCGCTAAAGGATTAGAACCTCAAACAAGAAAATTATTTGAGGTATGCAGAATGAGAAAAATACCTATTTTTACTTTTATTAACAAGATGGATAGACCAGGCAGAGAACCTTTTTCTTTGCTTGATGAAATAGAATCAGAGCTTGGTTTAAATACTTTGCCCGTTAATTGGCCGATTGGTATAGGTGAGGAATTTAGAGGAGTTATTGATAGATTCACAAGAGAAGTTATTTTATTTGATAAAGCTGTTAGAGGGAAACAGTCAAATGAGAAAAGAATGAGTTTAGATGATAAAGAACTTTCAAAATATGTAGAGAAAGAATTACTTGATATCTCTCTTGAAGAGCTCGAGGTCCTTGATGAGGCAGGTTCGAAATTAGAAAAAGAAGAAATTTTTAATGGTTCACTTACGCCTGTTTTCTTTGGCTCGGCGATGACAAATTTTGGAGTAAGACCCTTTTTAGATAGTTTTTTAAAAATGGCTCAAAAACCAACTTCAAGAAATAGTAATAAGGGAGACATTGAGCCTGCAAGTGATGAATTTAGCGGTTTCGTATTTAAGTTGCAGGCAAATATGGATCCAAAGCATAGAGATAGAGTTGCTTTTATAAGAGTTTGTAGTGGAAAATTTGAAAAGGATATGTCAGTCAAACACTCAAGAACAGGAAGAACTATTAGATTATCTCGACCTCAAAAAATATTTGGTCAAGACAGAGAAGTAGTTGATGATGCGTATCCTGGAGATGTAATTGGACTTAATAATCCTGGAATGTTTTCTATAGGAGATACTCTATATACAGGAACTCATCTTGAATATGAGGGTATACCCTCCTTTAGTCCTGAAATATTTAGTTGGCTAAGAAATCCAAACCCTTCGGCATTTAAAAACTTTAGGAAGGGAGTAAATGAACTTCGTGAAGAAGGTGCTGTTCAAATACTTTATGACTTTGATGAGAGCAAAAGAGACCCTATCCTTGCAGCTGTTGGACAATTACAGTTGGAAGTAGTTATTCATAGATTAAAAAATGAATATGGTGTAGATGCCAATCTTGAATCAATGCCCTACAAATTGGCACGATGGGTTTCAGATGGATGGTCAGCTATTGATGAATTAGGAAGGATCTTTAATTGCAAAGTAGTGAAGGATTGCTGGAATAGGCCAGTGATTCTTTTTAAAAATCAGTGGAATCTTAATCAATTTATTGAAGAAAATGAGAATTTAGATTTAAAAAAAGTAGCACCTGTTGTTAGTGGAGTGGAACCAATTATTTTATAAAGTCCTATTGGATAATAAAATTGGTTAATCTATAGATATTGTAAAAAAAACAATTGGATTCAAATAAAAGCAAAAATAATCCCGATAAAACTCCCTATGAAATATTAGGTGTCGACAAGGGTGCCGATTTTGAAGATATACAAAAAGCAAGAGATCTTAAAGTTAAGGAGGCTGGTGAAGATCTACTACTTAAGGCAAAAATAGAATCATCTTTTGATCAATTGTTAATGGGTAGTTTAAAAGCAAGGCAGTCAGGGAATGTTAGTTTCGAAGCTCAAAATGCGTCTAAGAAAGAGAAACAAATTAATAAACTCATTAATAATGATTTCCCGCTTTTATCAAAAATAAAAAATTTAAATAATAATGGTAACAACTCAAACGAATATAGCCTTCCCAAAATAAACCCTCCATCTTTTGATAATCTTTCAATCAAATTATCTGTTGGATTATTATTTTTGATAATACTTTTAATTAGTCCTGATTCTTACAACAGACTTTTGCTTTCTATTTCAACTTTAATCCTTACTTACATTCAAATTAAATCAGGTAAAAAGTTTATTAGTTCTCTTGGATGGAGTGTGACATTTCTTTCAATAGGCTTAATATTTGGAGGTTTATTTGAAACTAACTCATTTATCCAGGAAATATCTAATAACTCTCTATCAATTCAAAAAATTCAAAGTTTACCAGCAATGATAATTTTGTGGATAGGAGTGATTTTCCTCTAAATTAATTTTTAATCATCTCTTTAATCTCTTCAGAATTTATTAAATATTTATTCTTGCAAAATTCGCAAACTAATTCAGCTTTTCCTTCTTTAATTAAAATATCTTCTAACTCTTTTTTATCAAGCATTTTCATTGCATTTAAACTTCTCTGTCTAGAGCACCTACATTCAAATCTAATTTCTTGAGTTCTAGCTTTCTCGGAAATTGATTTATCATCAATATCTGGAAATATATTTTTTATAAGTGAAAGAAGATTATCTTTTGATTTAAATAACTCTTCACTAAAAGAATTAATTTCTTTACATCTTTCTTCAAGCAGCGAAACTAATAAGGGATCAGTTTCTTTTTTTGGTAAAACTTGAGCTAACAATCCCCCGCTACAAATAATATTTTTATTTTGAATCTTTTCCCCAATAAATACAGCAGAAGGAGTCTGCTCAGAATGATATAAATAAGATGCTAAATCTTCAGCAATATTTCCATTAACTAACTCAACAGTGCTGGTAAAAGGTTCTCCAAAACCATTATCCCGAATAACATTTAAATAGCCTGTCCCTAATGCTTTGGTGAAATCAAAAGAATATTGATTTGACTTGGTTTTGACTAGATCTAATTCCAAATTAGGATTTCCTACATAACCTCTAACTTTCCCATCTCTTCCAGCATCCACAAGTAATCCCTTTAAAGGGCCATCAGATCTTACTCTTAAAGTGACTCGCCCATGCATTACTTTCATCGAACTTGCTAATAGAAGAGAGGCGCTGAAAGCTCTTCCCAGGATAGAGGTACTTAGATAGGACAATTCATGTCTTTCTTTCGCTTCCATTGATGCATCTGTTGTTAATACAGCAACTAACCTTATTCCGCCATTAGCCGCAGTTGCGCGTACAATTTTATCCCCCATAATTTTCTTTCGTTAATTCTTTAATCTTTCCTTGTTCAAGGAATAATATTTTAGAGGGTATCCCCTCAAATAATGAGGGTTCATGAGTAACAATAATTATTGTATTTTTATTTTTAAGATCAAGAACTAAATTCTTAACATCATTTTTCATTGACCAATCAAGCCCAGCAGTTGGTTCGTCAAGTAAAAGAATAGTGGGATTTCTCATTAGTTGAACTGCTACAGCTAATCTTCTCTGTTGACCACCACTTAATTTCTCAGGAGGTTGAGTAAGATTTATATCTGATAGCCCAACTTTTTTTAAAACTTGCTCTATATTTTTTTCTCTCAATGATTTATAACCAATTTTTAATTCTTTCCCAATAGTTGTTCCTAAAAAGTATCTTTCTGGGAATTGGAATACTACTCCACTTATCCATCTTCTTTGCCTAGCAGTGATATTTTTATTTTTCCAAGTAATCTTTCCTTTCTGAGGAGTAATTAATCCACTTATTATTTCCAATAGAGTAGTTTTGCCTGAACCACTTCTACCGCAAATCATTATAATTTCATTTTCATGAAGAGTGAAACTAATATCTTCTAATATTTTTTTATTTCCAGTTTGAGGTTGATAAGTAATATCTTTTAAATAAAGCATTATTAATTTAGTTGTAGGTATAAAATTTAAACTTTGAATTATCAACTTATAATAACTATAGATCTAAAAAAAAATAACAGTAAAAATGAATATTGCATTTAGGGAAGTTGATCCTTTTAATTGTTGGATTTGGATAAAATTCTTTGAAATACCTACTGAAGCAGAAAAAAACTACTTAGATGGGGTTTTTGATAGTTGGTATGTTTTAGGAAGGTTAGGTGGTTTTAATTCTGAAAATTTACAAACTCATGAAGAGGGTTCTGATTTAAGTTGGATGTCATACGATAATGAGCAAAAAGAATCTGCCCTTCCTGCCTTGATGCATAATTTAGGTGTTATGGAATATCAAAATTTGTGGTCAAGAAGTTGGGTTGATTTTGGAACTTCAGATTCACTTTCTATTGATATTTTAATAAATGCGTTAAATGAGATATCTAATAATTATGTCAAAATTGATGAATTAATAATTGGGGGAGAAAATAGTGATTGGTCGATTGAGGAACATGAAGATTTGGTTTTTAAAAATTGAATTTTATATATGGATGATTTAACAAGATTATTTATACAGAATGAAAGAATAATTAATAATAAGAACAATAATGTAAAACTTACAAATAATGAAGCGCGCTATATAAACAAAGTAATGCGAATAAAAATTGGTAAAGAAATATTTATCACTAATGGCCAAGGTTCATTATGGAAAGCTATAAACTTAGAGGATAATTTTATAAAGATAAACAATATTAATAATCCTTATTTATTTAAAGAAAAAGAAAAAATTTTATTAGGAATAGCTGTTGTTATTCCTAAAAATGGTTTTGAAGATATTCTAAAAATGTGTACTGAAATAGGAATTGATTTTATACAACCTTTGTATTCAGATAGACAAGTTAAGAAGTATACCAACTTCTCAAATAAACTTATAAGATGGGATTTAATTGTTAATGAAGCTGTTGAACAATGTGAAAGATTATGGAGACCATCTATTTTGAGCGATATTAATTTATTCGACTGGATAAATTCTATAGAAAATAAAGATATTATTTCAGTATCTGTTACAAGAGATGATAGCTCTGATAACTTAAATCATTGGTTAAGAAAAAAGCAAAGTGTTCTAGATAAAAAGGGAGGAGTTCTATGGAATGTAATTGGACCGGAAGGAGGCTGGGCCAAAGGTGAAATTGAATTTTTTATTAAAAATAAAATTGCGTTTGTAAAACTTTCAGAAACCATTTTAAGAACTTCAACAGCTACTGTTAATGCAACTTCAATTCTTAGTCAATGGCGTAATGATCTTAAATTAATTCTTTAAAAAAATGAATTTACTTTCTAGTGATTTTTTCCTTGGTTTTTTAATTAATTTTATTCTAATTTCTTTGTTTTTTAGAGTCCCATTGATGACAAAAGGTGGGTGGATAAGTGCTGGGGTATTAGGGTCGATTTTATGGGGATGTTTGTCATGGCAAGGTTGGAGCTCTGTTGTAATATATTTATTCCTTGGATCTCTTGTGACAAAAATTGGTTATAAATTTAAAAACGAAAAAGGGATAGCTGAAAAAAGAGGTGGTAAAAGAGGTCCTGAAAATGTTTGGGGTTCGGCTGCAACAGGATTGTTTTTTGCAATAATGGTTAAATTAAATTTTACTAATTTAGTCTTTTACAAAATTGGTTTTGCTGCAAGTTTTGCCGCAAAGTTGGCAGATACTTTTGGTAGTGAAATAGGAAAAAGATTTGGTAGGAATACATATCTAATTACTTCGTTTAGAAAAGTTGTAAGAGGAACGGAAGGAGGAATTAGTGTAGAAGGTACAGCGGCAAGTGCCCTAGGTGCAATATTTATGTCATTAATAATGTTTATTTTAAATATTATCTCAACAAAATATCAATTTTTGATAGTTGCAATTTCTGGTTTTTTAGCAACAATTTTTGAAAGTTTTATAGGAGCTAAATTTCAAGATAAATATAATTTAAGTAATGAATTAGTAAATTCTATCCAAACAAGTATTTCTTCTACAATTGCTATTTTTGTTCTAATTTTTTATCTCAAAATTTCTAATTAAATTACCTTTTATCAAAATTAGGATTCCTTCCATTTATTAAGAATATCCCAACTTTTAAGACGTTGATAAATCCAAAGATGTCCATGCGCATTTAAGTGTATACCATCCTCTGCAATCCAATTCTTACTTCTATTATCTGAGTACATTTCTCTGAAAGTTGGCAGAAAAGGGACATTTTGATTTATACAGACTTCCTCCATTCTTCTTTCATATGAATGACAGAAATCATTTGAATACCATAAACATCCAGCAAATGGCATTTTATTTTCATCAACTGGGGTTAGACCAATTACAAAAACTTGAGTTTGGGACTTCATTTCAAAAATTAATCTTTCTAATCCATACTCGAATCCATTTATCTCTAATTGGTGGCGCCCATTTTTTTGTCCAATTGTTGGAGTATCATTAAGACCCACATTTAAGAGGATAGCTTTGGGTTTATTTCTTCTTGTTTCTCCTCTTGATGACCATTCTTTTTCCCAACGTAAAGAAACCTTTTCAATTCCATCTCCTCTTACCCCTAGTGGATAGATAATTGGAAAGTCATTAAATTTAGACCAATCTTTTCTTAGTCTTTCACACCATCCTCCTCCTTCAGTATCCCCCCACCCATATACTGAACTATCTCCAATTACAACCAATTGTTTTGGTAAAACAGGCACTAATTTCCTTTAAATTATTTCACTTGATTTGAGAAGATTTTTATTACTAATCAAGTTAGATTACTTTTGATTTTACCATTTATTAATTCTCCAATTATTGCAATTGAGCTATAAGCTAACAAAATCTCTATGACTTCTTCCCATGCAAATGAACTCAATGATTCTTGAAGTTTCCAACCTAAACCAATACTACCAATTACTCCAAGAATGGCTGTTTCTCTAATTATAATGTCGGATCTATAAGCACAATATGCTAGGTAACTATTTGCTTGTTTAACAAATAATCCGAAAAGCCAACTAGACCTCTTCCCAACTCCTAATGATTTCATCGCAATATATTGTTTATTATCTTGGTTATCTAAATTCGCCAAAAGCAATTTGCTTGTTATAGCTGCGTTATGTAATCCTAATGTTATTGCTGCTAAAGATATTGAAGGATTATTAAACATTAAGAGTATTAGAATTAATACAGGCGGTGGTATTAAACGAAATAAAAATGAGATTATTCTGATAATTTTAATTCCTATTTTATTATTTAAAATCAATATAAAAATGGGAGGAAAACTTATCGCTATTCCAGTAGATAAAAGACATAAAAATATTGTTTCTAATAATAGCTTTAAAAAATCGTATGAAATAAAATTAAAGTTTGATATCAAAAGATTGTTGATTGAATTAAAAGGTATTGCATTTTTATTAAATATAAAATAAATAAAGAAAGATAAAGAAAATAAACTAATAGAAAATAAAGCTATTACAAAAGAGGTTAAAAATTTCTTAGAGGTGTTAGAGAGGTTGAATTTTTTTAATACTTCTTTTGAGATAATAATTAAAAAAGCTAAACCCCAAAGATAAGTCCATAGCTCTCGGAAATTCAAAGTTTGAAAGGATAAAAATATACTTGTGCCTATCCCTCCAACTCCAAACAATCCTAAAACTGCTGAACTTCTTATGGCACATTCAAAACGGTATAACCCAAAATTTTTAAAGGTTTCTATTACTGGAGACCAAACTAATGTTATTAAAGTGGAAGATTTAATACCATTAATTTGTTTAATTGATTCAATAGTTTTAAGATTAATATTTTCTATTTGCTCACTAAAAACTTTTGCATTTATAGCAACATAAGGAATGCAAATAGCTATTATCCCAATTGAAAAATTTATACCATATATTTGCATTAATATAAGTCCCCAAATTATTTCATGAATCGATCTAATAAAAGTTAAAAATAAATTTAAAAATCTCTTTAAAAATAAAGGTAAATTTAATATTTTATAAAAAATTTCTGAAGATAATATTCCAAAAATAACCCCAAATATAATACTTATTAGCCAACTAAAAAATGCAATAAAAATAGTTTCATTTAATCTTTTTACTAATATGAAAATGATTTCATGATTAATTTTTGGATTTAAGGCAGAAATAATAAATTCTTTAAATAATTCAATTCCTCCAATATGAAAATTAAAAAATAATTCATAGGCTATAGGTATACAGACTAGTATTGGTAGAAAAGTTATTGAAGAAGAATTTAATTTTAATTTATTCAATTACCTAATAAATCTTGTTTAAATGATATTTTTTTAATTTAGTTTTCTCTAAATCAAATAATATTTCACCATTTTTCATTCCAATGATTCTATTAAAACCATCTAATAAATCTAATCTATGTAAAGAAATTAAAGTAGTTTTAGGAATTTTTATTTTATTTTTATTTTTAGTAATTAATAATAGATTTTTAATATTAGAAGTTAGTTTTGGATCTAAATTATTAAAAGGCTCATCAGCAAGTAGTATATCTGACTCTTGAATTAATGATCTTGCAATAGCAACTCTTTGTTTTTGGCCTCCAGATATTTTTTTAATATTTATGGAAAAAATAGATTTATTAAGATTACAAACTTGCATATATTGATGAGCTTTATTAAAAGAACTTATATTTAGTAAATTTTTAAAAGCAAATAGGAAACTTTGTTTTCCAAGAAGTCCACAATTGACATTTTGTTCTGCTGATAGATCTTCTATTAATCTTAAATCTTGCCAGATAGTTGAGATCTTACTCTTTTGATATAAGTTTAATTTATCAAATTCGGTATTAAATAATTTGACGCTACCTTTGTTAGGCTTAAGTGTTCCGTTAAGAATAGATATAAGAGTAGTTTTACCCGCGCCACTTTTACCTAATAAGGCAATTTTTTCACCCGATTTAACTTGTAAACTTACCTTGTTTAAGGTGAAATTATTTTTATTTTTATAGCTTACCTCTTTTAATTCGAGAAGAGGATTAATCATCTGATTTTTTTTAATTTTCTCGCGATTAACTCGATATTTTTATAGTCACTAGATTCTGCTTCTATAAATTTTTTTGCGTTGAACATATCTAATATATTTTTATGTTCTGTCTTTTTAATATCTAAATTAAGAATTGTAGATTTAAGTTCTTTAGTAAAACCTTCTCGAAATGTTTTATCAAGATTTCCTTGAGCAACCCAATGATAGTCAACATAACTAGGAGTTATCCAAAAAAGATTTACATTATTTGTTCTTTTAGGATTATTTTTAAGATTGTTTTCCCACACTTGTTTATTTAAAGCTCCTGCATCAAAGGCTCCACTATTAACTAAAGCGATAGTTGCATCATGACTACCGCTAAACCCTGCTCTTTTTCCTTTAAAGTTTTTTATTTTTATTCCAGCATCATTAAGGAAATATTCTGGCATTAATCTTCCAGACGTAGAATTTTCAGAACCAAAAGTAAATCTTAGATTCTTGAGCTTTTTAAGTCCATTTTTATTGGAAATTGAATCAAGTTTTAATTTCTTATTCACAATAAAAACGCTTTTAAATTCTTTATCAATATCTCGTTGCGCAATCACAATTGCATTAGGGGTTTGTAATCTTGCCTGAACTCCGGTTAAACCACCAAACCATACTAAATCTAAATCATTTGTTCTAAATCCAGTAACCGCAGCAACATAATTAATAACGGGAATATACTTTACCTTTACATCTAGAGTCTTGGCTAATTCTTTTGAAAATAAATTAAATCTTTTGTCTAACACCTCTTGATTTTGATCAGGAATTGCTCCGATCTTTAAAACTTTTGGATTTGCATTCAAGGGTGAAGAGAGAGTTGCAAAAAAAAGAGTAGAAGTTACTATAATCTTTTTGATATTGATTAAAAGCTTAATCATTTAAAAATAATAATTTAAAAGTAATAATTTAAAATTCCTCTCTCTAATCTTGATAAGCCATCAAGAATTTTTTCTTTTGATGAGGCACAAGATATTCTAATACATTGATCATCCCCAAAAGGTTTTCCAGGCACCACCACTAAACCATAATCATTAAGAATTCTCTTGCAAAATTCTACAGAAGTAATGGAATTATTAGGTAATCTAGGAAATGCATAAAAAGCTCCATTAGGTGGATATATAAATAGTCCTTCGATATTTTTTAGACCTTCATAAAGGACTTCTCTTCTTAGATCATAATGGCTATTGATTTCTAAGAAGAATTCTCGGTTTACTTTTAAAGCCTCTAAAGCACCTCTTTGAGCGAAAGAACATACATTACTTGTGCTTTGACTTTGTAAGGCTGATGATGCTCTAATAACATCTTTTTGTCCTACTAAATAACCAACTCTCCACCCAGTCATTGCCCAACCCTTTGCAAAACCATTAATTATAAAAATTCTTTCTTTTAGGTCATTTGCTAGTGAAGCTAAACTTAAATGTTTAAATTCTTTTTTAAGAATTAATTCGTAAATCTCATCTGAAAGAATATTAATATTTTTATTTTCTCTTACTACTTCTGCAATTTTTAACAACTCTTCTTTTGGCATCACTCTCCCAGTTGGATTGTTGGGAGAATTTATAATTATAAATCTCGTCTTTGAAGATATCTTAGATTTTAAATCTTGTATATTTATTTTGAATCCATCTTTAGCAGAAGAATTTAAGAAGATAGGCTTCCCTCCTGCCAATCTAACCATCTGAGGATAACTTAACCAATAAGGAGCAGGTATAATTACTTCGTCACCATCATTCAATAAAACCTGGAAAAGATTATAAATCGCCTGTTTGGCTCCATTTGTTACCATTACATTTTCAAATTCAACATTTAAATTGTTTTGAGTTTGAAGTTTTTCAACAATAGCTTTTCTAAGTTCTAAATCTCCTGAAGCAGGACCATATTTTGTATATCCATCAAATATAGCCTCACTTGTTGCCTTTAGTATTTCATTAGGAGCATCAAAATCTGGTTCTCCAGCACTTAAATTACAGATGTCTTTTCCTTCTTTTGAGAGTTGATTAGCTTTAGCACTTATCTGTAGAGTAAGTGAAGGCTCAATAGAGAGTGCTCTTTTTGATAAATTTACTTCACTCATTTGATCCAAAGTTCTTTAAATATAACTTTTAAAAATTTTTTATTAATAGGTTAAGAATAAGTAAAAGTATCACAGATTGGTTTAATTTGGGTCGTTTTCTTAATTTAATTTATTTTCGTATTGTCTTTTCTTAGAAATTAAAATGGGTAGTGACGAATTATATAGTTCATATTTTTTTTTAATAGTTTTTAGTTTTAATATTATTTATAAACTTTGAACTTAAATTTGCTTTGAAAAGATTAGTCATTAGCAGAGGTAATGTATTTGCAAATTTATTAATAATTGGTGAAGCCCCTGGGGCTCAAGAAGACTTAGAGGGAGAACCTTATGTTGGCAAATCAGGAAAACTGTTGGATGAACTATTAATAGAAGCAGGAATTGACTTACAAAAGGATGTATATTTTTGCAATGTAATTAAATGTCGTCCTCCAAACAATAGAAAACCAACTAATAAAGAAATAAATATTCATAAACCATGGTTAATTCAACAAATTAAACTAGTAGATCCGAAATTTATTATTTTAACTGGTTCGACTGCTATGAGAACTATTTTGGAAATAAAGAATCCAATTTCTAAGATAAGAGGGAAATGGTTTAAGAAAGATGGGAGAGAAATTATTACTATTTTTCACCCATCTTATTTGTTGAGATTCTCTTCAAAAGAGGTTGAAAAACCGTATGATCTAACTTTAAAAGATCTTAAGAATGTTAGTAGTAAACTATATGCTTTATAATTTGAGTAAGTCTTTTTGAATTTCTAGAAATTAATGTCACTTACTCAATCAAAAGAGGTGAATAGTCTCTCAAGGAGATATTCAACTCATATTGAGAGAAGGACAACTAGAACAGTAATGGTTGGGGATATCGCAATTGGTAGCGATTATCCAGTAAGAGTTCAATCAATGATAAATGAAGATACCATGGATGTCGAAAATTCTTATTTAGCAATTAAAAGACTTCATGAAGTTGGATGCGAAATAGTAAGACTAACTGTCCCTTCTTTAGCTCATGCAAAGGCTGTTGGAGATATTAAAAAAGAATTAATTAAAAACAATATAAATACCCCATTAGTTGCAGATGTTCATCACAATGGAATGAAAATTGCAATGGAGGTTGCAAAACATGTTGATAAAGTAAGAATTAATCCAGGATTATTTGTTTTTGAGAAATCAGATCCTACAAGGACTGAATATACTAACGCTGAATTTGAGACTATAAAAAAAACAATTCTTAAAAGATTTACTCCACTTGTAGAAGTTTTAAAGTCGGAGAATAAAGCTTTAAGAATTGGAGTTAACCATGGATCTTTATCCGAGAGAATGCTTTTTACTTATGGAGATACACCTTTAGGGATGACAGAATCTGCAATGGAATTTGTCAAAATCTGCGATGAGCTTGATTTTCATAACATTATAATTTCAATGAAAGCCTCAAGAGCACCGGTGATGTTGGCTGCATATAGGATGATTGCGGATAGATTAGATGCAGAAGGATATAATTACCCTTTGCATTTGGGTGTTACTGAAGCAGGAGATGGTGATTATGGAAGAATTAAAAGTACCGCAGGTATTGGAACACTTCTTGCCGAAGGTCTTGGAGATACCATCAGAGTTTCTCTAACTGAAGCTCCTGAAAAGGAAATTCCAGTATGCTATTCAATTTTGCAATCTTTAGGATTGCGAAAAACAATGGTTGAATATATAAGCTGCCCTAGCTGTGGTAGAACGCTTTTTAATTTAGAGGAGGTTGTAGATAAAGTGAGGAATGCTACTTCCCATTTAACTGGTTTAGACATAGCAATAATGGGTTGTATAGTAAATGGTCCAGGAGAAATGGCAGATGCTGATTACGGTTATGTAGGTAAAGGTAAAGGTACAATTGCTCTTTACAGAAGAAAAGAGGAGATAAAAAGAGTACCTGAGGATGAAGGGGTTGATGCTCTAATTCGGCTCATTAAAGATGATGGGAAATGGATTGATCCCTAAACTTATTTTTAATTTATAATTCAATTAATAGAAAATTTAATGCATAGTACTGACCTTTGAAGATAAAAGAATTATTTAAAAAAAAACTTGTCTTTTTAATAGTGACTACTTTTTCCGGGGTATTGGTGAGTAATCATTCAAATGCGACAATTTTAGAAAATAACTACAAAGAAGTTATTGATCACGTTTGGCAAATTGTATATAGAGACTTCCTTGATTCAAGTGGAAAATTTGAGAGATCTAATTGGATTAATTTAAGAAAGGAATTTTTAGCAAAAAAATATTCAGATAATAATGAAGCTTATGATGCTATTAGAGATATGCTTTCAAATTTAGATGACCCGTATACAAGATTTCTAGACCCTAAAGAATTTAATCAAATGAGAATAGATACTTCAGGAGAATTAACTGGAGTCGGAATACAAATTGTTAAAGATAAAGAGTCTGATTCTCTAATAATTATTTCCCCTATAGAAGGAACTCCTGCTTATGAGGCTGGAATTAAAGCTAGAGATAAGATTTTATCAATCGATAATGTATCTACTAAAGGTTTGAATATTGAGGATGCAGTTAAATTAATAAGGGGCAGAAGAGGTACAAAAGTTAAACTTGAAATCCTAAGAAATGGGAATTCTTTTTATAAGTCTTTATTAAGAGAAAGGATAGAAATAAAATCAGTGACAAGCAAAATAAATAAAACTAAAGATGGATTATTAATCGGTTATGTGAGGATAAAACAGTTTAATGCTAATGCATCAAGAGAGATGAAAGATACATTAAAAGATCTGGAAATAAAAAAAGTTTCTGGATATGTTCTTGATTTAAGAAGTAATCCCGGAGGATTATTAGAATCTAGTATTGATATTTCTCGTCAATTTATTGATAAAGGCATAATTGTAAGTACTTTATCTAAAGATGGTTTGAGAGAAACAAAAAGAGGTAATGGTAAGGCTTTAACAAAAAAACCTTTAATTGTACTTGTTAATGAAGGTTCGGCGAGCGCAAGTGAAATAGTTTCCGGTGCAATAAGAGACAATAATAGAGGTAAATTAGTAGGTAAGAAAACTTTCGGCAAAGGCCTTGTTCAGTCTATGCGAACTTTGGTGGATGGTTCAGGTTTAACAGTTACAGTTGCTAAGTACTTAACTCCTAATGGAACAGATATTAATAAGTTTGGAATTACTCCAGACATAGAAGTCAAGATGAATTCTAATCCAATTCTTCAAAGAGAAATTGGTACTAAAAGAGATAGACAATATAGAGCAGGTGAGAAAGAACTTCTTAAAATAATTAAAAGAACTAAATTAGTAAGTCAGTTTGAACCTGATTCCGCAAATTTATTAGCTGCTTTTAAAAATAATGATAATAATATTGTTTATTCGTTAAATTAGATGCTCATATCCAGCATTCTTTTTATAGGTTTGTAAGCTTTTTTTATTATTTTAGGGTCTAATTCAATTGAAGGATAATTGTTTTTTAAACAATCTAAAATCTTTTCTAATGTATTCAATTTCATATATGGACACTCATTACATTTACACCCATCAATATCTGGCACTTCAATAAAACTTTTATTAGGTTCTTTCTTTTTCATTTGATGTATTATTCCAGGTTCCGTTAAAACCATATAAGTATCAGAATTATCATTACTAACGAAATCTAATAACTTACTGGTTGAACCAATAAAATCTGAAAGTACTAATAAATTTTGGCTGCACTCAGGATGGGCTATTACTTTTGCATCGGGATGTTTGTATTTTAATTTTAATAAAGCCTCTTCACTAAATGTTTCATGAACTACACAGCTGCCTGGCCAAAGTTTAAGTTTTCTCCCTGAGTTCTTTTGAACCCATCGACCAAGATTTTTATCTGGTGCAAATATAATTTTTTTATCTTTAGGAATTTTTTCTACTAATGAAACAGCATTGCTACTAGTACAAATTAAATCACTTTGAGCTTTTACTTCTGCAGTACAGTTTATATAACTTACAACATAATGATCTGGATTTTCTTCTCTAAATTTTTGGAACTCTTCTGCAGGACAATCATCAGCCAAAGAACAACCTGCATCAATATCAGGTAATAAAACTGTTTTGTTTGGGCTAAGTATTTTTGCTGTTTCTGCCATGAAATGGACACCACAAAAAATTATTATGTCTGCGTCATTATTTGCAGCTTTCTTAGAGAGGTCTAATGAATCTCCAATAAAATCAGCGATATCTTGAATTTCTGGCGCTTGATAATAATGAGCAAGAATTATCGCATTAGCTTTTAAGCAAAGCTCCTTAATTTCAGAAATCAAATCTTTTTCGTTTTGAATAGATTTCTGTTTTGCAGTAGAAGTTATACTGGTCAGGATTTACAATGTCTCTTAATAGATTATATGCCTTTAAATAGAAAAAATTCTGACAAATTTAAAAATTGCTATTGTTGGTGACTGTCACGGTCAGTGGTCTGAAGCGGATATTAGGATTTTATCGCTTATAAAACCAGATATTGTTCTATTTATTGGAGATATTTCTGATGGTAATATCAAAATAATAAAGAAGATTAATTTAATAAAAATCCCTACTTTTGTGATATTGGGAAATCATGATCGAGGTAAAGACTCAACAGGAGAGACTCTTTTAAAACAGATTCGGATTTTGCAAGAAAAATATTGTGCTTGGGATTTGAAAATATTTAATAATCAATTAAATATTTTAAGTGCTAGGCCCTGTAGTTCAGGAGGTGGTTATTATCTTTCAAATGAGGTTAAAGCTGTTTATGGACCCATAAGCGAACAAGAGTCAGTTAATAAAATGCTTAAATGTTCAGAAAAAAATAGTAGCGAATTACCTCTTGTTTTTATGTCACATGCAGGTCCTTCAGGCTTGGGATCAGACTCTAAAAGTATTTGTGGGAAAGATTGGAAAGAGCCTTCTTGTGACTGGGGAGATAGGGATTTAGCTGTTGCAATTTCAGAAATACAAAAAAAAAGAAAAATTGACCTTGTCATTTTTGGACATATGCATAATCGTCTAAAAAGGAATCAAGGTTTGAGAAATATGTTCAAAATTGATAAAGAAGGTACAGCTTATTTGAATTCTGCAATAGTTCCGAGATATAAAAAAAATATAGAGGGCGAATTATTAGTAAACTTTTCATGGGTTGAGTTTGTAGATAGTGAAATTTCACATATTTCTCAAAGATGGTATTCAGAGTCAGGGGAGTTATCTGAAGAAAAAATACTTTTCAGAAATGGAGATTTTTAGTTAGAAATTTTCAACTTTTATTCGGTTTCTCATATCTAGAGAATACGGTTTGTGATAAAAGGTATCCTGCAATTGCTGCGGCAGAAAAGGCAAGTCCATTTTTGAATAACGGTATTATTTCGCTTGTTCTGGAAATTATTGGTGCTAAACCAAAAATTCCAAATAGCATTCCCCATAAAGGAGAAAGAAGAGCTAAAAATCCAATTGATATGATTTGGCCCTCTTTTCTTGGGGCGGCAGCAAATCCTGCCACTAATCCTCCCAAGATAGAAGTACACAAAGTCCATATATATTGTTCTTTCGGTAATCCAGGAACGACCTGGCACCCTCCTCTGTCAAGACAAATTTTTACTGAATTAATTGCATCTAATACTGCTCCATCTTCTCCATGATCTTTTACATAATATTGATTTCCGAACCTAGTTTGAAGTTCCACCCAA
Organism: Prochlorococcus sp. AG-388-A04; assembly: GCA_003279935.1. GTDB lineage: Bacteria > Cyanobacteriota > Cyanobacteriia > PCC-6307 > Cyanobiaceae > Prochlorococcus_A. Next base: position 17,743 of record QCGL01000003.1, on the reverse strand, counting down.
AATAATCTTGGCATGAAAGCAAAATATGCTTCACCAACATTAAAATTTAATAAATTACCTCCTCTAGGATCTGCAATTATTAATAAACTTGTTTCATCTAAATCCCAATAATCTTTAATAGCAATTCCAGGGACACTTTCGAATTGAGATAAATATTTAATCTTCCAACCACTTTCCTTTTCTAAGTTATTAAGTTTTTCCTCTAAAGATTTTTTCTGATTTGGGCTTAATGTCTTAGCTAAATCAATAACTGGTGTTTTTTCTTCAGGTAAAAGATTTGGATTATTAATAGCAAAAGAAGGTTCATTGAAAATTAAAATTACTATAGATAGAAATATTACTAAGAAATAGTTAATCTTTGAATGCATAAAAGTTTTTTTGTCTTTATACATTTTCGCCGATGAAAAGTCTACCCGCGAATAATCAAGAATGGTTAATAAAAAAAATAATAAAAAAGGGAGGAACTATAAGTTTTTATGACTATATGGACTTCGTTTTGAATGACCTAAATAATGGATACTACGGAAGTGGTAAAGCTAATTTAGGCCCTAAGGGTGATTTTGTTACTTCGCCTTCAATGTCAGATGACTTCGCGTTTTTGTTATCTAAACAAATTTACGAATGGTTGATACAGGTAAAAAGCAAAACAATTTGTGATGATAAGTTATCAGTGATTGAGTTTGGTGCAGGAGACGGCAGTCTTATGAGTGGTTTACTTGAGTATTTCTTTATTAACGATAAAAAACTATTAAAAAATGTTTGTTTTATCATTATTGAGCCAAATAAAGGAATGATAAAAAAACAGCAAAAGAAATTAGAAACATATTTAAAACTGGGTTTTGATATATTATGGAAAAGTTTAGAGGACTTGGAAGATAAAAGTTTAAATGGGGTTGTGTTAGCTAATGAGGTACTCGATGCCTTGCCAGTAGAAAGAATAATAAATTTAAAAGGCAAAATGCGACGGCAAGGAGTCTCTATAGATAAGAAATCAGGAAGATTGTTCTTTGAAGCAATTTCAATTACAAAAGAATTAGAAAAAAGTATTGCCTCTGCTCAGGAAAACTTAAATATTAATATTCCCCCTAAATATGCTCCAGAAGGATGGACTACCGAATGGCACATAGATAATAAAAAATGGTTAATGGCTATTTATGCAAAAATCAATAATGGAATTTTATTAATAATTGACTATGCCAAAGAAGCCAAAAGATATTATTCATTGGGTAATAGTAATGGGACATTAATTTCCTATAAAAACCAAAAAATTGTTGAAAATATTTTTGAGTCTCCCGGGGATTGTGATTTAACGTCTCATGTTTGTATTGAAAGTTTAATTTATGATTCGGAAACTTTAGGTTTTGAAACTATTGGAATAGTCAAACAAGGAGAGGCATTATTGTCACTTGGTTTAGCTGAACGACTTTTTGAAATTCAGAATGAACTAAAGGATGATATCTCAAAAGCTCTTTCTAGAAGAGAAGCCTTGTTGAGATTAGTTGACCCAATCTGTTTAGGAGATTTTAAATGGTTTGTTTTTGGCAAATTTAATAATAAGAAATTTAAAATAAATTCAATCTGTATTCGCTAATCAAAATATTTTAGGAATTGCGTCTCATTTATATCATTAAATATATCAACTTCTCCAAGCTCTATGGGTAATATAAATCTCATTTTCCCATTACGTACTTTTTTATCACCCATAAGTATTTTAATTACTTGATTTTTTTTAATTTTGGGTGTTTGTGTTGGGAGGCCATAGCTTTCAATAAGATGATCTTGCCTTAAAGAATGCTCTTTTGACCACAAATTCTTTTCAGTCGCAATATCTCCTGCAATTTTCATTCCAATTGATATTGCTTCGCCATGTAGATACTCTCCATATCCACACAAATTTTCTATTACGTGGCCAAAGGAATGACCATAATTTAATATTGCTCGAATTCCCTTTTCTTTCTCGTCTTCAGAAACTATACGAGCCTTGGTTTTAATTGATTTATTGATTATTTTTATTAATGATTCGTTCTTGAGATTAAGGATTTTATCTCTATTCTTTTCATTTTCTAAGTATTCGAAAAGTGATTTATCTTTTATGACGCCATATTTGATTACTTCCGCCATACCTGCCTTGAATTCCCTCGTTGGTAAAGTTATTAGAGTCTCAGGGTCAATTAAAACAGCTTTTGGCTGATAAAAAGCTCCTATTAGATTTTTTCCTTTAGGATGATTAACGGCTGTTTTACCACCTACAGATGAATCAACCATAGATAATAATGTTGTAGGGATTTGAATATATTCAATACCTCTTAACCATGTAGCGGCGGCAAAACCAGTGACATCCCCTACAATTCCGCCCCCGAGTGCAATCATCAAGGAATTCCTATCTAAACCAACCTCAAAAGCAGCATTAAATATCTCACTTAAACTTGCCAAGTTCTTATGAGATTCTCCAGCTTTTATATTGAATATTTCAGCATTAAAGTTATACTTTTTTAAATTATTAAGAAGTTTGCTCCCAAATAATGTTGAGATTTCTTTATTAGAAACTATAAGAATTTTTCTATTATTATTAATACCAATTTGGGTTAGTTCTTCTCCAATGCTATTAATTAATCCTTGTTTTATAATAACTTCGTATGAATTATTACTAAGAGGAACTAGTATTTTGTTCTTATCCACAATAAATGTTTTAGAAGAGTTTTTTATAAATTTTAAAATTGATTTTATTTATTCTAACCTTATCTTGACTTAAAATTTAGATTAAAATATAGATTAAAATAATCAGTTGTTAAGAATTAAAAATCATAATAAGATCATCATATGAATCTAAAAAAAAATAATGAAAATATAAAGAAAAATTATTCAATAGGAATAATTGGAGGTGGTCAATTAGCTTTAATGCTTGCTGAGGCTGCAAACAATAGAGGAATAAAAGTATGCGTTCAAACTAAATCTTCCAATGATCCAGCAGGTTCAAAAGCAGATTATGTAATTGAAGCTGATCCCTTAAAGGTAAAAGGTAATAAGGATTTAATTAAAGAGTGCGAAAAAATTATTTTTGAAAATGAATGGATTAAAATTGAAAAATTGAATTTATTTGATTCTAAAAATATCTTTGTACCAAGCCTTGAATCAATTCAACCTTTGGTTGATAGAATATCCCAAAAAATATTAATAGAAAGATTGAACCTTCCATCACCAAGATGGAAAACAATAGAGGAATTTAAAAGTCTTGATGATGAAGAAATTGAGCATTGGAATTTTCCTCTTATGATTAAATCTTATAAAGGAGGATATGACGGTAAAGGAAATAGAAAAATTAATACCAGAGAAGATCTTAATTCTTTTTTTAATGAAACTAGTTCATTCGAGTGGATTATTGAAGAATGGGTTGATTATAAAAATGAGTTTGCTTTAGTAGGATCAAGAGATTTTGATGGAACAATAAGATTCTTTCCAGTTGTCGAGACATTTCAAAAAAATAATATTTGTGATTGGGTTTTGTCTCCAGCTGAAATTGATTATGATTTGAAAACTTTTGCGAAAAATATTTTCTCATCAATAGTAAATGAACTTAATTATGTAGGAGTAATGGGAATTGAATTCTTTTATGGTGATAAAGGATTATTAATTAATGAAATAGCTCCTAGAACTCATAATTCCGCACACTTTTCTATTGAAGCTTGTTCTTCAAGCCAGTTCGATCAATATGTTTGTATATCTTCAGGCATTAGGCCTCCAGAAATAAAAATGAATTCCCAAGGATCCTTAATGATAAATTTACTAGGTTTAAGTAAAAAATTTCCTTTGTCCATAAAAAAAAGATTAGAATTGTTATCTCAAATTAGGGGTTCTAACCTCCATTGGTATGGCAAATCTAAAGAAAGTGTTGGAAGGAAAATGGCTCACGTAACGTTTTTAATTAACGAAGATAATCAGTCGAAAAGAGTTGAAAAGTCAAAAGAAATATTAAATAAGGTAAGAGAGATTTGGCCATCTCCAAATGACTAAAGAAATAAGTTAATATTTGTTTACTGGATCTTTGGTCAAGTTCTTCTTTATGTGCTCTGATCTGACTCTTTTTCGACTTGAGGAGACTGTCGTGATGTGGACGTAAACCAATCCTGTAATTGGAAACGAAAGCCCACTTTGACTCCTCTTCTGGCTTTTCCAGGTCGATGCATCAGAGAACTGGCGGGGATTCGGTGTACCTCTTAAAAATTAGTTATTGCAACGGTTTTTAGGAGGTATTTTATTTTCTTTATTAGGTGTGCCTTATCAGCATGCCTTACCAAAGTGCCTAACCAACCTGCCTAACCAACCTGCCTAACCAACCTGCCTAACCAACTTAATACTCTGAAATGAAGCAATGTGATGTATGTAATAAATTAGACAAAGTCCATTACAGAGTTAAATCAATTAAATATAAAACTTGGATATTTTCTTGCAAAGACTGTTGGAACATTATTTCTAATCAAGAGAAATATTGTTATGGAGGGACAAGAAAGGCTTGAATATATAGATCTACAGATCGCGAGACGCGCGAATTTAAAATATTTGAGCTTTATCTGAATCTTTTTTAAAATAGTCTTATGGCTTTTCCAAGATCAAATAGCCAGGGTGTGCCTTACCAGTGCTTTCTCTGCAATACCAGCTATGTAATCTATTTATAGGTATAGTTTGGTGAGGGCATATATATACTCTCATCGAGGGTTAACCTTAGCTAGGGCTTATTGAGAATATATTTGTCTAAATTGAAAGTCATTTCTGTGCCTCCTTTCATACATCCTCCTGCTGGATAACTGATAACCTTTTTAGATATTGCACCAATACCAATAGCTAATACTCCAATACCTAGTATTGCTTTAGATCTTTTACTTGTAAGCAGAGATTTCATTAGAGATTTGTATTTATTTTTATGTTAAGAGCGATGTCTTTTGTTCTGTGGATTTCAAGTCTGCAAATCTACTATATGAGAGATTTTGAAGGGAGGTATGGGGTTTATCCTTTTCCCGTACTTTATTCTTCCTTAAACCGTACATGTTGATACTCATAAATGATATGCGTTAGTAGTTAGAACATAGGTGTAGTAAGTAGGTGGAAATCATGAATAAAAGAGTTCCTTATACAATTATTCCAAATTACTTTAAGACTATTAACGATATAGATAACGGAGCAAATATTAAAGTAATTTATTGGAAACTGAAGTGTGAAGAGAACTCTTCATATCGCGGCTGCGAAATTTAATTGCTGAAACTTTAGATCGACTGTTAATAAATATCTTTTAGCGGTTCAAGTAGTAAGCGTTTCATTAACTATATAAAGCTACTGTTTGATCTAAATCTGCACAAGGTTCAATAGTAAATTCCAATAATTCTTTCCAAGGACTCCACTGTTTCCAAATAGTCTCTAGAGAATCAGCATCTACAAAAGATTAACCATTGCCATGTTGAGGTAGGAAAATCCAAGATTTAACGTCATAACCCTCTGGTCTATTTTGTGGACCTCCTTTGTCGTACCATTCCTTTAGCATTTTTGCTCCCTTCTCTTGGGCATTTGCATCAGTAAATATATAAGAAATTAGAAACAACATAAATTAAAAAATTAGTTGCCCCTTATTTTAGATCGACTGTTAATAAGATATGTTTTCATAAGAGTCCTACTTTTCCAGCTGTAATACCCATAGTTAGGAAGAAACCAAACTCTAAAAGGTCTCTAGAACTTGAAGGGACTGAGTTTAATAAAGATGAGATGAAAATCATTTTGATATATATCCTCTAAGCCCCTTGGGGAACGTAGTTATATACAGGGGAGATTAAACCACCGCCATCATCATCATCGTCATCATCATTCCATGGCAAATCACTCAACATTAATGCACTAACGATAAATACTGTTATGACTGGCATAAAAGGAAAAAGTATAGTGTTAATCCAAGTGTTAATTCCTGCCTCAAGCATTACACCATGCCAGGAATAATTTGACCTGTTGTTAGATAAGCGCCAACAAGAGCAATAAAGCCCATCATTGCAAATCTGCCGTTAAGCTTCTCAGCTATAACCTTTTCCTTCTCAACTTTTTTTGTTTCAAGGATTTTTACTTTGTTTGAGCTCATGAATTTAGTTGGAACTTATATTAAGAAATATAACACTAGTATGAATAAATGTAAAGACAAAGGTGACTATAAGAGGAATTACGGATAAATATATACAGTTATGTACCAGAACTGTATATATTTATGAAGATTGATAAGAATGATGAGTGTGTTTTTGTTTTAATTACTGCCGAATTTGGGCTGGTTGTTTGAGAAATAGATCTTTAGTTCTAATCTTGTTTTCTTTTTGTTCAGCTGCTTCGAGAAGTCTTTCACAAGCACTTACTTGATTTAGTAAGGAGAGGCAAACACGTTCTTTAGCTTGATGGATTATTTGCATAAATATTTTAATCACAACAACTTTCCTTTGTTAATGAAGCAGTCCAAGATGATTCCTCCATTGTTGATAAGTCAACTCTATGAGTTGCCATCCAGTCTCCATTTGCTTCCACAAACTTTTGAACATTTCCTTCTGGAGCTTGATGAATAACAATTATTTTTTTTGGGTCTTCCTTGCTTACTCCTCTAAAAAGTGGCTTAATATAAAATTCTGAATGCCTTTTATCTGCTTCTGCACTATCAAATATTGCAGCCCATTCATCGAAAGTGCTTTCAATTTTAAAAGTAAACACAGAGGTAACTGAACAAGACATAAAAAAGAAGGATGTAATTCCTTCAATTTTAATCAACTTTTGATTTCTATAAGTCTAAACTTTATCAAGTTCTAATTTTTTAGCGGTCTCAAGAAATTCTTCATCAGTCATCATTACTCTTATTTCAACTTTCACTCCAAATCCTTTAATCCATGGAGCAGTATGTTCCCAAATCTTTTGTGGACTTTCAGCCTCCACAATAAAATTTCCTGTTCCGTTTTGTGGATCTAAGACTCTATATTTAATTTCAAACCCTTCAAACTTGTCACCCTGCTTACCCTCCGTTAAATATTGAACGAAAGCTGGAGTACATTTAACGCTAGCTTCCTGATTAGGGAAAGCCCAAAAAACCTGATAAGTAGTCATAAATAATTATTACTGATGAAAACAAATTAATATAATTTTTCACCAATTACTTTGTTATTTTTTGAAATTCATATCTTAAAAAAATAAAAATTTACTCCTTTAATTAGGATCGACCGTCAATAATTATTAGAGGTGTAAATTGCCAACAATTCATTCAATAATATCCTCTAATTTGTATAGAGAAATAAATTCTATCTTGTTATTTTCCCATATAATGTGATCCTCTATTCTATCAACGATTGCAACAACACGATTCACAATGTAACCTGCATCACGCAAAACATTTACTGCTTTGATGGCACTACTACCTGTTGTAGTTACATCTTCTAATACTGTAACGATAGATCCTTTAGGTGGCTTGTTACCTTCAATAACTTCTTTTGTTCCATATCCTTTCGGATTCTTTCTTACTATCAAAGCATCAATATGTTTATTTGAGTAATATGCTTTCTGTGCGATACCACAAACTAAAGGATCAGCACCTAGTGTAAGTCCACCAACTGCTGCAGATTTATCTTCTACATGTTCTATCATCAAATGGGATATAAGTGCGTTTCCCTCACAGGATAAACTAACAGGTTTACAGTTAATGTAATGCTCTGATTCTTTACCAGAAGATAAGGTAAATTTACCTTTCTTGTATGCTCTTTCTTTTAGAAGATTTAGTAATGTCTTTCTATGAATTTCCATCAAATAATTAATTGTTTAGTTGCTTTTGATAATTTACCAACAATCTCAAAATAAAGTCCCCCTTAGAGTCGACTGTTTAAAAATTGTATTTCTTTTTTCTCAAAAAATAATTTAAAAGTGACTTTTTCTTTTCAATTTTAGAAAGCCTGTCAATAAGATATTTACTTTTGATGAGTGTGAAAGAATCTACTTTACAATCTCTTCCATTGCTTCAATAAGATCATCAGTTGTTGGTCTGTTATAAATCATTGTTACTTCTGACATCTCTGGAATTTTATGTCTGACTACATCTCAACAAACCCTGTAAGGAGAAACTCCTTCATTTAATAATGCTGCAATTCCAAATCTTCTTAGATCATAAGATGGTAAACCATATTTATTTTTATATTCAGAGCAGTGGTGTGAACCCCAAGAATCATCATTCTCTTTATATCTGTTAGCCCAAAATGGATCATCTGAACCATACATAATAAGTGGAATATCTTTTATTGCTTCATAGAGAGCTTTTGACATATTAACCGTCTTTTTGTCTTTATTAGATTTAAGTTTTCTAATAAGTTTTTGTCTTCTTTTCCCTCTTTTTGTCTTTTCAAAAGAAACTATTTTTGCGACTGAAGCTGCTTAACAATACTCATTGTTAAATATAATTTATGCTTAAATATCTTTAAATCTTATTACTTACTAAATGCCTTATTCAGAAACTAAAGTAATTATTGGTGGTCTAGCCCATATTCCAGTCCTTATTTTTCTTTTTAATTTCATTAAAAAGAAATTTGAAGCTAGGGCTCAATCAACTTCTATTAGTTAATATATTTGCCTCATCTCTAGTTATTTATGGTTATTTAGCTTTCTTTAAATAAAGATTCTTTTTATTAGCCTGATCTGATGTAAATAACATAACTAATATTGTTCCAACTAAAAATGAAAACATCGTTGTTACCTCCAAAACGGTGACCATCTCACTAGGCAGATAATTTGTAAACATAATAAACTCCATCTCTTATTTCAAACGTAGCAACTATTCACAGTTTGACCATGGGTAATAACTTTAATTATTCGAAGTTTTAATATTGAGTTTATAAGAATAGAAAATAACCTCGCAATAACAACCATATTCCTACTAATATTTTTATATGAGAATTTTAAATAATTTAACTACAACAGTTATAGATCCAAAGACAACAAGAAGAAAATATCCAGAAGCAAGGATAATATTTCTTGATGATAATTTTAATACGTTTGAACATGTAGCAAATTGTCTCGTAAGAATTATCGCAGGAATAAGTGAAAAAAAAGCATGGTTACTTGCACTAGAAGTTGATAGGGAAGGGTTGACAGAAGTATGGCGAGGACCTTTTGAGCAGGCAGAACTTTATTATCAGCAACTCGTCAGGAAAGGATTAACTATGGCACCAATTGAAAAAATATAAAAAGTTGTAAATACTCCTGCTTTAAATTTTTCAGTGTATTAGCGAAATATGAACTTCCCACACACTTATTTCTGATCACTAAATGATCAGATTCGAAACATTAGTGAGTTTTTGTTTTAGTTGAGAAATAAGAGTTGTAAATAGCTTATATAAGTAACAATACTCATCCTCATCCACAAAAAAGAAATAATTGGTATATATTACAAATGTGTGTAGGAGAAATTTTACTGAATCAGTGGAAACAAGGAAACACTTGATTAAGTAAAACATTAAAAGACCTTTATTACTAAGGTCTTTTTTTTTTTATCTTCTAGTTTTGATATTTAAAAATAGGTTTGTGTAGTTAGCAATAACTAATAACAGTAATAGAAATGTATTAATAGTCATAAAAGAGTTTTAAAACTCTATTTAATGTAGACCCATTGTCAATCATATATTTTATCTTGGTCTAATATTTCTCTTTTGTATTTCTCACTCAGTTCATTATTGTATTGAAATTTCTGTATTATTTTTACGATTTCATCGATAGCTTTTCCTTTCTGTTCTTTAGGTTTCATTATTTAATAAACGGTGAAAGTAATTAGCGTTTGATTTTAAATTTCTGACTAAATTTATAGTTTTTATTATTTGTGCCTCTTAAATTTGAATTAAAATAAGGAATAAATAATATAAAAAGACAACCAAAAGAACTTCCAATCAAAATATACGTAATTGTAGTTAAACAATAATAATTGCCATATTTTATTTGCGGTAAGTTATGAGGTATTGCATTATTTATCGTTTGTGGTTTCTATATCTTGATAAAGAGTTTTAGTTGATCTACTAAATCCATTAGCTCTTAAGTATGCCTGGGATTCTCTAAATTTTTCTGCTAGTCTTTGAGCGTATGGAGTGCTTATCTTAGATTGGGTCATAATATTCAATTTGCCACTAAACCCATAATGCAAATTAATTGAATAACTGAAAAGTGATCAATCGTACAAGAATGAAAATTTAGGACTTTTTACTTAGTTGAAAAAAATAGTTTAAAAATAGGAGGAGATTATTAAGACTGCATAATTAGTTACAATCATTTCTGAATTTAATTGAACGTGTCTAAGAATAATTTCTAGATTTTCTATTTCTGTACTCTTTTAAAATTAATCTATCTGCAGTCTGCGACGGTGATTCTCCCTTCTTAATATCGTTCGACATGGCAATACCAAATCAACTCGCGTCAATTTTAGGAGTTCCTCCTTCAAGATGAAAGAGAGAGTATCAACCTTTATTCCACACAAGATAAAAGGGATTTTGAGACATGAAATTATTTATAGTTAATAATTTTTAAATAAAATCTTTTATTGTATTTACTTATATATCTGGAAATAGTTTCCAAAAAGAAGGGAGCTAATTGCTCCTGTTTGGGAGCACCTCTGAATCATTATTTATGTTGGAATTTTTATTTTCCCAAAAATTCAGAATTGTTTTTAGCCAGAACAAGAAAAGGCACCTGCAAGAATATTTTTAAAAATCGGTGCTTGACCTAATGCATATAAGAAAAAGATTGATGATGCAAGAGTAAGGACTATTTTAGAAGCTTTGTTAACTTTTAGATTCGAGACTTTTGTAAGTGCTGAGTTCATTTTTCATTATTTCTAGAATCAATATAGCCCTTTAAATAAAAGATTCAACATCAAAATTTACCAAAAATTAATTTTATTGTTGCTGTAATTCGGTGGCATTTTTTATTTGTTCAAATTCATTTTTAGAAACGACTCTTATCTTGTAATCTGGATATCTTCTTTTCCACCAGTTGTTTATTGATATTGCAATTCCATCCAAGTCTTCAGTACAGATATGTACCCATATAATTTTATCTTGATCTTGTTTAAAAAATTCCCAATTCGTAGGTGAATTCATTTAATAAAGTAAATAACTAAACCTATAAAAGAACTTCCTAATAGTAGCAGGACCATTAATAAAGCTATTAGCTTTGCTAGACCCATAAAGATAAATTCGAATCTCCTGTGGATCTCTGCATCCAATGAATTTTCCAAACATCACCCACTTTTTTGAAAATAGAAGTAACTATTGGCAAATCATCATTAGGAATCCCTTTATAAATGAATTTTGAACCAAGAGTGAAAATGCACATTGCGACATTATCACTTAGAAATTCGAATCGGTGTATTTTTGTTATTTCTGCTTTTTCTTGTACTACATCCCCAGAGTTCATCATTTCTTCAAATCCTTTTGCACTTATAGGATTACCACTTGGTCTGATAAATAAAAAATCGGGAGTTGCATTGTTCATAAAAAAAGAACCCATCTTTTCTGGGGATGCGAGCTCATCTAACAATGAAATAATTTTTTCTTTATCAGTCATTAGAAATGTAACTGTTATCTAATTATTTTAGACAGACTATCAATAATATATTTAGTTTTAATCATTTTAAATATCTATCGTCTAACATACTAATCGTTTAAGTATTAACTTGCTGTATCTTCTTGGGCCCATTCTTTATGTTTTTGTTCTAGATCTGTAACTGAATCCCTTTGATAAGTTAACTTTAAATGATTATGAGCTAGTTGATCTTTAGCTACCTTCATATCGTTTGAAAAGAAATTCAATGGCTCTACTTTCATGCCTTTTCTATTTTCCATAGTTCCTTCAATTCTTAATACGGATATATTTATAAAATGGTTTTTATAAGAAACCTCAGAAATTTAATCTTTTATTTGGATTTGCTTTACAGATTTAGAAGAAATTACTTATTTAGAGGGGGTTAAGATTTGAGTTGGAAGCCAACTGGGTTTATCCATAATCCATTTATCTCTGTCTTCATATTTAACTGTCCATAAAAGAAATGAAGATATTTGTTTTAGAGATACTCCAACTATGAATCTTGTTCTTGGACTGATAGTAATAAATCCAACCATTAAAATTAATAAAATTAATCTAAAAATAGTTTTAAACATTTAAAAATATTATGGATTAAATTAGGAAATTTTTCATTTAAGCCAAATATTAGCAACAGCAGTACTCATATCTGTACCATTTTTTTAAAGATATAATGATGTTTTTATTATTTAGCCTCCATTAAAAAAGAAAAAAAGATTGACTACTGAATTTAGTAATCAACCTCTTAACTTAGTTATTTGTAATAGTAAACAACTGGCTGCTTAAGCCAATCTAATGAACTTCTCTGGTGGACTATCGATCATTTCTAATCCCTCCGTTTGAATAATTTAAAGTTAGTACGAATAAATTTTTTTGTATATGCGCAAATATGCTGATTTATTTAAAACTTAGTATGAACAAACTTTTTATTTTTTTATTCTAAAGTTTTAACAGATAACGTTTAATAATTATTTTAGGTATTCTTACGCTTGATTTTTATAAGTAATACGTATTAGAAAATACTCAAATCAAAGGAGGTTATCAAATGACCAACTTGGGATTAGAGCTAATCATATTGAGTGTATTAGTTATTTATTTTGGAGTTTTTATGACTCAAAATATTTATGAACAATATGAAAAAGCCTATTTACGCAAAACTATTTTTTGCAATAAATCAAAAAGTGACCCCTATTGCATTCCTGAATAACTAGGGTTTAAAACATTTCTTAAAAAGGAGGTTAATCATGTCTTGCGGGAATCCATATAAACACATGCTCCAAAATGCAGTCAATTCTTTTCTAAATATTTTTACTATTCTTGAGTCAAACTCAAGATCTTTAACTGATGACCAAATGGAATGCATGCAATTTGGGATTTGTTCTTTTGTTCCAATGACATCAGAAGAAATTCCCTATTTTCATTACTAATTAGGAGAAAAACATGAAGATTCAAACGCCTTTCACAGTTCTACCAAAGTACTTTAATGACTTCCACAACTACTTTAATAACGCTAACGAAGAATTAGCTTCATATACTTATATTCCTGAGTACCTAAGAAAAAATACTGAAAAAAATTCAGAAGATTTGATTAAAAGTTATTGGGATAAGGAATGTTCAAATCATCCTACTAAACATCATTGTTTAGTTTATTGTGATTAACCTTGTTAATTCTTTTATCCCAAATAGTTTATTGATTGCAAGTGAATTCTTCCAAATCTTTTAGTATGTTAAGAAGAACTTGCTAATGGATTTGAATAAATTAAGTTTTTAAATTATCAATATACAACTTAGGTAAATTATGAACAGTTAATCAGATTAATTTTGAATCACTATTTTAAATTTCTATTATTGGAATTAAAGTTAAAAAATTAATTTTTAATGTTTGAGGAATATATTAGAATACTTGATAAGTTTTATGCTTTTTTTAAACAATATTTGCAATCTTAACTATTTAAATAAAACCAGGTATTATCCATCCAAAAAAACCATAATTTACAACTAAGGCCAATAAGCCAATCATGGCTAACCTTCCATTGGTTATTTCGGCATTTTTCCAATAACTTTTTTCTCTGTTATGCATTTTGGGGGACTTTTGAGTATCAAATAAATTAGGTTCTAAAGGCTCTTGTAATCTCTTTATGGTGTAAAGCGTAAATTGCAATGTTATTGCTATAACGACAATTATAAAACCAGTTAGTGGACTCATTAGATTAAACGAATCCAGGTATAATTTGACCAGTTGTTAAATAAGCTCCAACCGCCGCTATAAAACCAATCATCGCAAATCTCCCATTAAGTTTTTCAGCAACAATTTTTTCTTTTTCAACTGATTTAATTTTCGACATTTTGAAGGTAATAATTATTAAATAATGTAACATAAAATTTACGTATTGTAATAAAAAAGGTGAAATATATTTCTTTCTAGTTATTTTATTACATTACTGTTACATAAGTGTAGATATAAACATTAGATTCATGAACTCAAAAAAATTTTTTCTCTAAACTATATTTATTTGTTAATTATTTTTGTTTACTTGAGGTAGGTAAAACTTGTTTCCAAAAGTGTAGCCAATTGACATTAATACTAAACCTATCAGTTGAGGTAGATGTGCATTAGCTAAAGAAATTTTATCCATTATTTATGATAGTTAAAAAACCATAATAGTTAATAATTATTTATTCTGTAGTCTTTTATTAAATTTACGAAAATTGGAAAGTTTAATAATCTATTTCACCAGATTCTTTTAATGAATTAACAATTCTATCTTTTTCAGTTTTTAAATTTTCTAATGCTGATTTAGTAAATTGCTCTTTAGCTTCAAATTTTGCTGAGCGGATTATTTTTTTATTAGGCCATTTCTTATTTTGCTCTTGCTTCATTTTAAATTTGTTTCTTAGTGGATAGTAAAAGAAAGAGTTTTTTATAAAAGTATGAATTTTTACAAAAATTAGTTAATGATAATTATTCATAAACTATTTTTTTAATTATTTAACTAACGATTTAAATCAAAAAATTTTAAGTTGAAAATATCATTAAAATTTATCCTAGGGTCTTTTGGCATAATTTAAATTTATCAATCTTTTGGAAGCCTCAACCAACCGCTAGTCCATTTTGATTTTAGAGTTAACCAAGAAATCCTTTTAATATCTTTTTTGTTTTTTGTTGGGAATAGATCTACCCATCTTTGGTCATTTTTACCTCCATAGGCCTTTACTTGATAATGACGATTTCCTTCGATTGTTTTTGGTGCTGTCCAGCAATTTGTGGGAGGCCATTTCATCTGTTAATTTTCTTATAAAAAAAGAAGTTTATAAAGTGCTATTGCCTGTTAAAACTAAACCATAGTATGCAATAGTTCCAAGAATCAAAACTATACCCAATATTCGAATAATCATTTTTTAAAAAGATTTAATTTTGAATAATATTAAAAATAAATCAATGAGTAAAATAATTGTATTATTTTTTAATCTTGTGAATTGTTAATAAGTTATTTTCTCATTTCTCATTCTTTTTGTGATTCCTAGCCAATGAGTGACATGATTCTGGATGCCACTCATGTTGGATTCTTGCAATGAAATCATAAATAAAAGAATCAGGACATTCCGTTATTTCTTGAAGCTCAGAAAGTTCCTCTTTAATAAATTCATAAACACTTGAAACTATTCCAATATTTTGTTCATGAGTAGGTTCCCAATTTTCAAATTCCTTTTTCATGTATGTTTTTTTCTATTTTCTTATCTTCTACAATATCGTAATAAATTATATCTCCATAATCAGCATCCGAACAACATATATCTCCATATATTTCATCTAATAAATCATAAGCATCTGCAAAGTTAGAAAAAATTTGGGATGTGACATCATCTTCTTTTCCATCAATTCTTACAATTTTATAATTCATAAAAAAATCTCTCAAACTAATTATAAATTTACTATGAAGCTTAAATTTTTTATTTAAGAGCTTTAGGGTATAGCTTCCGAATCTTGTCTTTTTGTTTTTCTAATTTCTTTTTCTTATAATTTTCTGACAAAATTCTTCTAATTATTAATTGTGGGATTAGCCATATCAATGCTATAGCGAAAGCCATAAAAACAGGATTTCTCCAGGTAAGTCTAATTATTTCTTGAGTAAATTCTTGATTTAAGATCTCCATGAATTAATCTTCTGAAAGTAATTCATTGTTGGGAAATTTATCTTTAATTTTTAAAAGATATTCTTGTAAATTTTCTTTATTATCGGAACACATTTTTTCTAATGACCTTTCCATAAATTGGTTTAAACCTTTACCCTCCAATCCTAAAGACTTAGTTCCTGATGCATACATCATTACTAATAATACTTTTGCTTCGTTCTCAGTCATCCAAGCATGCGATGCTATTAATCTATAAATTCTGTCTAATGGACTTTTGCTTTCTGACATTTTTGAATTATAACTAAAATCCTTTCCTTTACACTAAAAGAATTAGTAATTAATTTTTAATTTTATTGCTTCAGAAATTATAATATTTGAAATTATCTAAAAATATGTCTACTTACCTCATAACTGGCTCAAATAGAGGGATTGGATTGGAATTATGTAAACAAATTATCGAAAGAGGAGATGAGGTAATAGCTACCTGTAGAGAGGCTTCTTCAGATTTAAAAAACTTAGGTGTAAGAATTGAAGAAGATATCGATATTTCTTCAGAGGATTCAATCAACAATTTAAGGCAAGCATTATCAGGGGTAGAATTAGATTGTTTAATTCATAATGCAGGTATTTATGAATTTAATTCGATTGATAATTTTGATCATGAAAGTATTATTCGTCAATTTGTAGTAAATGCTTTAAGTCCTCTTTCTATGACTAGAGCACTGAAAGGTCTTTTAAAAAAGAATTCAAAGATTGGTTTCATCACGAGCAGAATGGGATCCATTGGTGATAATTCATCCGGTAGTTCCTATGGTTATAGGATGTCTAAAGTGGCTTTATCCATGGCAGCGAAATCACTTTCAAGAGATTTGTTAAAAGAAGATGTTTATGTTGCTATTTTGCATCCAGGCTTAGTAAGTACTCGTATGACTGGATTTACAAAAAATGGTATATCTACAGAAGAATCCGCAAATGGACTGTTAAAACGTATCGACTCTCTTAATAAAAATAATACTGGGACATTTTGGCATACTAATGGAGAGATTTTGCCTTGGTAGATTTAACTTATTTACTTGAACTCTGGCTTATAAAAAATGATTTGTTAAAAAAGCTTTAAATTTTAATATATATAGTTTCTTTATTTAATCATCTTGGTTATGTTAAAGAAAATATTAGTAAAGGAGGTGATTCATTGTCGTATCTACCGAAAATTACGGTTACAAAAGAGACCGTGAAATCAGTATCTACAACCTGTTCATTGGTCTCTTATTCTTTAATAAAGAAGAAAGGTTTTATTATTAATAGATTTATATAAAAACAACCTAAATAAATATTAAAAGCTCTGTTTCTCATGAAGTTACGGGGCTTTTTTGTTTGCTTAGTAAATTAAAAAGTTTATTTATAAATTCCTTTCTTTTTAAGATTGTTTTTTCTCCATACTGTTTATCCTCCTCCCTTAGAATTGACTGACCCTTTGGACCTAATCCTTTGGTTATAAATAATTTATCCTCATTTATCCATCTTTCGGTCATTTCCTTATTTAACTCGACATGGAATTGTAAACCGTAAGCTAAATCCCCAATCTTAAAAAATTGCTCTTTACAACGAATACTACTTGCTATTAGTTCGGCATTTTTTGGTAATAAAATTCTATCGCCATGCCAATGCAGGACATGAAAAGGAGTTCCACAAAATTTCTTTAAGTCATTATTTGATTGATTAAAAAAAACTTGAGACCATCCAATTTCTGGTAAAGGTTTAGGAGGAGATCCTTGTTTTAAAATTTCGACATCTCCTCCTGCTGCGTTTGCTAATAACTGAGCTCCTAAGCAAACTCCTATAATACTTGTCTTTTTTTTTAATTCTGACTTTATAAAATCGCTTTCTTTTTTTAGCCATGGATATTTTGAGCTCCCAATATCTTTGACTCCCATTGGTCCACCCATTATTAAAAGTAAATCGTCTTTATTAGTTTTAGGTAGGCCATCACCTTGGT
>QCGL01000002.1 GCA_003279935.1 Prochlorococcus sp. AG-388-A04 | reverse complement strand
GGTGCTTGGAGTAAAAAAGTTTTAAATAACTTACCAATCTTTCCTGTAAAGGGACAAATGCTATCAATACAAGGTCCAGAAAATTCTATTAAAAGAGTTCTTTTTGGTCCTAATACTTACTTAGTTCCTAGAGATGATGGTCTTATAGTTGTTGGGGCAACCGTTGAAGATAAGGCCGAATTTAATCGAGGAAATACTCCAAAGGGAATAAATCAACTACAGGAGGGTATTAAATCTTTATTACCAGAAGCATTAAATTGGCCACAAATGGAACATTGGTGGGGATTCAGGCCTTGTACACCTGACTTCAAGCCGATAATTGGAAAAACTCAAATCGTCAATCTTTATGTAGCTACCGGACATTACAGAAATGGAGTGCTCTTTTCAGCAATTACAAGCGATATTATGTTCAAATTAATTCAAGAAAAAACTCTCAACAATATTGAAACTAATTTCCTTAAAAAATTTAGTTTCAATAGATTTTGAATATAAATTTCTTTAGTTTTCTGCTCGCCATTTAGAATCAGAAGTCTCCCAATCACATATTTCATCTTGATCAAACCATAAATTTATCTCAAATTTCGCAGTTTCTTCTCCATCTGAACCATGAATTATATTTCTACCTATATCAATAGCTAAATCTCCTCTTATGGTTCCAGGTTCAGCCTCAAGCGGTTTTGTAGCCCCAATTAATTTTCTTGCGCTTAAGATTACCCCTTCTCCTTCCCAAATCATCGCAACCACAGGACCACTTGATATAAAGTCGACTAAATCCTTAAAAAAGGGTCTCTCTCTATGTACCCCATAATGATCTTGGGCAAGTTGCTTTGATGGAATTAATTGTTTTAAACCTACCAATTTAAAGCCTTTTTTTTCAAACCTTCCAATAATCTCTGAAACATATCCTCTCTGAACTCCATCTGGTTTAATTGCAAGAAACGTTCTCTCTTTGTTCATTTAATTAGAAATCTCTCTATGTATATTCTTCTTTTAGGTGGTAACTTGGCAAGTAATCATTAAAATAAAAGATATTGTTTTGAGTAATTTTCAAAAACTTATATAAATCACAAAACTAAAATTGACCGAATTTGATCCAAAAAAATTAAATAAAAATTGGACTATAGAAGATAGTATTTCTACGTATGGTATTGATAAATGGGGAGAAAAATATTTTTCAATTAATTCAGATGGCAATATATCGATAAGCCCAAATAGAAAATCCAAAAAAAAAGTCGATCTTTTTAAGCTTGTTAAGGAATTTAAAAGTAGAGAAATCAATACTCCCTTAATAATAAGATTCAACGACATTTTAAAAGACCGAATTACGGAATTAAATAATGCCTTCTCACAAGCTATAAAAACTTATGACTATAAAAATATTTATCAAGGAGTTTTTCCTATTAAATGTAATCAACAAAAAAATGTATTGGAAAAAATCATTGAATATGGGGATCATTGGAATTTTGGGTTAGAAGTAGGAAGTAAATCAGAATTATTAATTGGATTATCAATCCTAGAAAATCAAAAATCACTTTTAATTTGTAATGGATATAAAGATAAAAAATATATTGAGACTGCGATATTAGCCAGAAAACTTGGTAAACAGCCAATTATAGTTATTGAACAAAGAGATGAAGTTCAAAGAATTATAGAAGCTGTAAAAGATCTCAAAGCAAGCCCCATACTTGGAATTAGATCGAAATTATCAAGTAAGAGTAGTGGAAGGTGGGGTAAATCAGTGGGAGATAATTCCAAATTTGGATTATCAATTCCAGAAATAATGCTAACAATAAAAGAGCTCAAAGAAGCAAATCTAATAAATGAAATGATGTTGCTGCATTTCCATATTGGAAGCCAAATCAGTGATATATCAGTAATAAAAGATGCATTACAAGAAGCTAGTCAAATATTTGTTGAATTATCTAAGTTAGGCGCACCAATGAAATATATAGATGTTGGAGGCGGCTTAGGAATAGACTTCGATGGAACTAAAACCGCTTCCAATACTTCAACAAATTATTCTCTTCAAAACTACGCAAATGACGTTATTGCAACAGTAAAAGATTCATGTGAAGTAAATAATATTCAACATCCAACCATAATCTCAGAAAGTGGTAGAGCTATAATCAGTCATTATTCAGTTTTAATTTTTAATATTTTAGGGACAAGTCAAGTCAGATCTGAAGTCAAAGTATCCGATTCAAAAAAACAATCATTAATCATCACAAATCTTATAGAAACCCTTGATCAGCTAAAGAGTCTTAGAGAGAAAAAAGAAGATTTATCTGAAATAATAGAATTATGGAATGACGCTAAAAAATTTAAAGAGGATTGCTTAGTCGCTTTTAGATTGGGATTTATCTGTTTAGAAGAACGTGCATATGCGGAAGAACTTACATGGGCTTGCGCAAAAGAGATTGCAAATCAATTGGAGAATGATGAAATTATCCATCCAGATTTATCTGAAATAACCGACACCCTTGCATCAACATATTACGCAAATTTATCAGTTTTTAAATCTATTCCTGATACCTGGGCAATTAATCAGATTTTTCCAATTATTCCAATTCATAGACATTTAGAAGAGCCCTTTTGTAAGGGAAACTTTGCAGATTTAACTTGTGATTCTGATGGCAAGCTGAATAGTTTTATTGACAATGGAAAGATTAAATCACTTTTAAATTTACATCCTCCAGAAAAAAATAATGATTATCTAATAGGAGTCTTCATGACAGGAGCATATCAAGAGGCATTAGGGAATTTACATAATTTATTTGGAAATACAAATGTTATTCATATTGATATAAATGAAGATAATTCTTATAAAATTAAAAACATTATTAAAGAAAACAGCAAATCAGAAATTTTAGATTTATTAGATTTCAGTTCAGATGATTTAGTTGAATCAATAAGAGTTAATACTGAATCTGCCATTAATAATAAAACTTTGACTATTCAAGAAGCACGAAAGTTAATTGACCAAATAGAAACCAGTTTAAGAAAAAGTAGTTACTTATCAGAATAACTAAGAAGCTTTGTCCTCAAATTTTTTCTTGCATATTCTAAAGCATCAGTTAATTTATCAATGTCTTTAGCACCTGCCTGTGCAAAGTTAGATTTACCTCCCCCTCCCCCAGAACAAATACGTGAAATATCATTAATTAATTTCCCTGCATGCATACCTCTTTTAACTAAGTCTTCCCCAAAAGAGACAACAAATAACAATTTTTTATTTTCCTTATCTGGTATTCCTCCAAGAATCACAACTGACTTATCTCCCAATTTAGAAGTTAAATCTAATGCTGCAGATTGTAGAGAATTTCCATCTAATCCATCAAGTTGACTAATAATCAGCGAAAATAATCCAATTTTATTTGCAGAAGAACTTAGCGAAGAGTATTTAAAATAAGCAATTTCATCCTTCATTTTTTGTATTTCTTTATTTTTATTAATCAACTCTGATTGCAAGGAATTAACCCTATCCAGGAGTTGATTAGGATTTGCTTTTAACAAATCACTAAGTTGACTTACGAGAGAATTTTTATCACTAAAGTATTCAAATGCTGATTGCCCTGAGAGTGCTTCAATTCTTCTTACACCCGCTGAAATTCCTTCTTCGCTAATTATTTTAAAACAACCTAATTCGGATGTGGTTTTTACATGAGTACCACCGCATAATTCCATCGAAACACTTGGCACATCAACAACTCTCACTTCATCATCATATTTCTCTCCAAACATAGCCACTGCACCTCTCTTGAGAGCCTCACTCTTGGCCATATTTTTAATATCAAGAGAATGATTTTCCAAAATCCAAGAATTAACTAAAGTCTCAACTTTAAAAATTTGATCTTTTGTAATAGGTTGAGAAGAATTGAAATCAAATCGTAATTTATTAAATGCGACTAATGAGCCTTTTTGTCCAACGCTTTCATTAACAACTAATTTGAGAGCAGATTGCAGTAAATGGGTAGCAGTATGATTTGCCGCAGCCTTAGCTCTAGCCAAATCATTTACTTTAGTTTTAACTTTTTGTCCCAGACTTAATATTCCTTTTTTAACTATTCCATAATGAAGAAAAACGTTTTTCTTTCGTATGACGTTATCAACTAAAACCTCTAAATCATTCGAGAATATCGTTCCAATATCACCAACTTGACCTCCAGATTCTCCATAGAAAGAAGTCTGATCAAGGACGATTAAAACTTTCTGCCCTTCACTTGCTTGCTTAACCAAGGTTGATTCCAAAAATATACCCTTAATTTCTGCATCTGAATCAAGTGAATCATAACCATTAAAAAGAGTTTTATTAAATAAATCTATTTCACGCTCTAATGAACCCTCTAATGTCAAATCAATAATCTGAGAAGCAGCTTTGGCTCTTTCTTTTTGTGCAGACATTTCTTTGTCAAACCCCTTAACATCAACACCAATATTGTTTTCTTGAGCAATTTCTTCTGTTAGTTCTAATGGAAAGCCATAAGTATCATAAAGTTCAAATGCTTTAAACCCAGTAATCATTTTCTGGCCCGATGAAATCAATTCATCTAGTAATTTCTCTCCTCTATCAAGAGTTTCTCTAAATCTTATTTCTTCAATTTTTATCTCACTCAATATGTGGTCACAATTATTTTTTAACTCTGGATAATTCTCTTGCATTAATTTAATACCTACGCTTGCAAGTTTCGATAAAAATTCATTTTTTAAGCCTAACAATCTTCCATGTCTAACCATTCTTCTAATCAGTCTTCTCAATATGTATCCCCTTCCAAGATTACTTGCTACTACCCCATCAGAAATTAAATGAATAACTGCTCTTATATGATCTCCAATAATTTTTAGAGAAATTTTGGTTTTTTCATCTGAAGAAAAGTAATCAATTTTGGAGATCTCAGAAGCTTTTTGAATAATTGGAAAAATCAAATCTGTTTCGTAATTATTCTTCTTCTTTTGCAATATTTGAGCCATTCTTTCAAGCCCCATTCCAGTATCAATATTTTTGTATTTCAAATCTGTCAATTGACCATCAGGGTCACGATTATATTGCATAAATACAAGATTATAAAATTCTATAAAACGATCACCATCTTCTAAATCAATATTCTGAAAACCTTTTTCAGGTTTAAAGTCATAATATAATTCTGAACATGGTCCGCAAGGACCTGTTTTCCCTGAAGACCAGAAATTATCTTTTTCTCCAAGCTTAATTATCCTTCGTGGATGAATCCCGATATCTTCTTTCCAAATCTTTACCGAATCATCATCTTCATGAAAAACACTCACTATTATATTCTCAGCAGAAAGTCCGTAAATATCAGTAACTAATTCCCAGGCCCACTCAATAGCCTCTTTCTTAAAATAATCTCCAAAAGAAAAATTACCAAGCATCTCGAAGAATGTATGGTGTCGAGCAGTAACTCCAACATTTTCAATATCATTTGTTCTGATACACTTTTGACTAGATGTGGCTCTTTTTGATGGCCTTTCTTGCAATCCTAAAAAAACTGGCTTAAAAGGCAACATTCCAGCGATCGTGAGCATAACTGTAGGATCATCAGGAATTAAAGATGCACTTGGAATAATTTTATGTAATTTTTCATGGTAAAAATTTAAAAATTCTTTTCTTATTTCATCACCTGTAATTGGAGTGTTTTTAGTTTGAGATTTCATTTATAACAGAATCAATAATGAAGTGATTAAAAAACAAATTCGGTAATTCCACACTTAGATTCACGCGGATTTATATTGTATTTAACTAAAGTCATAATACAAAAGAATAATAGTATGATAACTTCTGCAAAAACAAGTACTTCAGAGATGATTAAAGTTGAGCAAAAATTATCCGTGCAACATAAAGTTTTTGCAGATGACTCAATTGCAATTAGATCTCTCGACTGGGATCGAAGTAGGTTTGATATTGAATTTGGATTAAGAAATGGAACTACTTATAATAGTTTTATCATTAAGGGTCAAAAACTAGCAATAATTGATACAAGCCACGCCAAATTTGAAAAACTATGGTTTGAGCAATTACTAAGAGAAGTAAATCCAGAAGATATTGATTATTTAATTACAAGTCATACAGAGCCAGACCACTCAGGTTTAATTGGAAACCTCTTAACTCTTAATCCACAAATAATAGTAGTTGGTTCAAAATTAGCTCTTAAATTTATTGAGGATCAAATACATATTCCATTTAAAAGTTTAGAAGTAAAAAGTGGAGAATATTTAGATCTTGGAGCTAACTCCACAAGCGGAGTAAATCATAATATTGAATTTATAAGTGCACCAAATTTACATTGGCCAGATACCATTTTCTCCTACGATCACGGTACGAATGTTTTATATACATGCGATGCTTTTGGATTGCATTATTGCTCTGATGAATTTTTTGATAATGATCAAAAAGAAATTTATGAAGATTTTCGTTTTTATTACGATTGCCTAATGGGCCCGAACGCAAGAAGTGTTTTACAAGCTATTAAACGAATAGATAAGTTACCAAGACTTAAAACTATAGCTGTTGGTCATGGGCCATTACTTCATAATCAAGTAAATTTTTGGAAGGAAAAGTATTCAGAGTGGAGTAGTAACAAGAGTAAAGGTAATGAATTTGTATCTGTCTGCTACATCAGTGATTATGGATATTGTGATCGATTAAGTCAAGCTATATCTCACGGCATAAGTAAGGCAGATGCACAAGTTCAATTAATTGATTTAAGATCTTCAGATTCTCAGGAATTAACAGGTTTAATTTCAGAATCTAAAGCCGTAGTAATTCCAACCTGGCCAATTAATTCTGATAATGAATTAAAAGAGTCTCTTGGCACTCTTTTTGCCGCATTAAAGCCTAAACAATTTACGGCAGTTTACGATGCTTTTGGAGGAAATGATGAACCGATAGATTCATTAGCAAGTAAGTTGAGAGAATTAGGACAAAAAGAAGCCTTTTCACCTCTAAGAGTTAAAAATATACCAGATCCTATTATCTATCAACAATTTGAAGAAGCTGGAACTGACTTGGGACAATTAATTAATAAGAAGAAAAATATTGCTTCAATGAAAAGTCTTGATTCAAATCTGGATAAAGCTTTAGGAAGATTAAGTGGAGGTTTATATGTAGTTACAGCTAGCCAAGGAGAAGGCTCGACTTTTAGACAAAGCGCAATGGTAGCAAGCTGGGTTAGTCAGGCAAGTTTCAGTCCGCCAGGGATTACAGTTGCAGTAGCAAAAGATAGAGCTATTGAATCTTATATGCAAGTTGGAGAAGGTTTTGTAGTTAATATCTTACGAGAAGATAACTATCAAAAAATGTTTAGACATTTTTTAAAAAGATTTGCACCTGGAGCAGATAGATTTGCTGAAGTAGATGTAGTGAACAATATCGCAAATGGTGGGCCAGTACTTTCTGATTCTCTCGCATTTTTAGATTGTAAAGTAAGTTCACGATTAGAGACTCCAGATCATTGGATTATTTACGGTATAGTTGAAAACGGAAGTGTTTCTGATTTATCCTGTAAAACAGCCGTTCATCATAGGAAAGTTGCTAATCACTACTAAAAAATTAATCTACAAAGATGTCAGCAATTAATACAAGTTCACTTTTAAAAAATCAAAACTTATCAATATTTAAAATTGCTGAAAATTTCACTTGCATTAGATTTCTTGATCAAAATAAAGATAGGTTTGAGCTTGAATTTAATCTTGAGAAAGGAACTTCATTTAATACCTTTTTAATCATAAGTAAAGATGATTTGTTAATTATTCATCCGCCTGAAAAAGAATATGCAAAATTAATTAATGAAGTAATTTCAAATTTTCATAATGAGTTTAAATTCAACAAAATTAACATCATTACTGGTCATGTAAATCCTAAAATTATTGAAACTATAAAGTCAATTAGTGTCCAATTCAGCAACTTAACTATTACATGTTCGAATCCTGGTTTTAAGCTTATTAGTGAACTTTGGAGTCAAAAAAATCCAAATTTAAAAACTTTTATTGAGCAAGAATTACCCGAAATTAACATCGTAAAAAAAGAACTTTATCTAGAACTAGAAAATATTTCATTAAAACTAATTCCTATACCAACTGCCCGGTGGCCCGGTGGTTTAATCATATATGAAGAGAATCAAGAAATACTTTTAAGTGAAAAAATATTTTCTGCACATTTAGCATCTGAAGAATGGTCAGAAACCAACAGAATGAGTACAGAAATTGATAGAAAACATTTTTATGATTGTCTTATGGCACCAATGTCTAATCAAATCGTATCAATAGCGGAAAAAATTTCTGAATTAGACATTAACACTATTGCTCCACTCCACGGTCCAGCAATTGAGTACAGCTTAAAAAGCTTTTTAAATGACTACATTAGATGGGGAGACAATCTTTCAACAAACAATTCTAAAATTGTCTTGATATATGCTAGTGCTTATGGCAATACAGCTTCAATAGGTGATGCATTAGCGAAAGGTGTAAATAGAACTTCAGTAGAAGTTGAAAGTATTAATTGTGAATTTACATCTAATGATGAACTTATAAAATCTATTAAAAACGCTGATGGATATCTAATCGGATCTCCTACTTTGGGGGGACACGCCCCAACTCCAATAGTAAGTGCTCTAGGAACTTTGTTGTCAGAGGGTAATAGAGATAAACCAGTAGGCATCTTCGGTAGTTTTGGATGGAGCGGAGAAGCGATAGATTTGCTTGAGACAAAATTAAAAGATGGTGGATTTAAATTTAGTTTTGATCCAATAAGAATAAAATTTAGTCCTAATAAACCAAAAATTAAAGAACTAGAAGAAATTGGTACACATTTTGGGAGAAAAATTTTAAAAAAAGCAAAACAAAAAATCAGAAAATCAGATACAGGAATGATATCCAGTAAAACTGATCCAACATTGCAAGCTTTAGGAAGAGTACTTGGTTCACTTTGTGTTCTGACTGCATCAAAAGGGAAAGATGAAAATAATGTAAAAGGAGCTATGCTTGCATCTTGGGTAAGCCAAGCAAGTTTTTCTCCTCCTGGATTGAGTATTTCAGTAGCAAAAGATAGATCAGTAGAATCGCTTCTTCAAAAAGGTGACTCTTTCGCCTTAAATATTCTTAGCGAAAAAGATTTCAGGGAACCTTTAAAAAGGTTTACAAAACCTTTCTCACCAGGAGAAGATCGATTTGAGGGCTTAGATATTGAATTAACACCTAATAATCAAGTAATAATTCCTGATTCATTAGCATGGTTAGATGCTTCTGTAAAAGAAAGAATGGAATGCGGAGATCACTGGGTAATATATGCTGAGGTTTTACACGGCAATATATTAAAATCCGATAGTCTAACTGCCGTACATCACCGTAAGAGTGGAGCCAACTACTAAACCAAATTATTTTTATTTATGCCTGATTCAAAAGATCTAATAATCATTTCAGCAAGTTGTGGGAAAAATCTAGAACTTTCAAAAAAATTTCAAGAAAAAAGTAATGAACTAAAATTTAATTCTGAAATTTTGGACCTTACTACTTTTGATATACCTTTATTTAATCCACGAATTCATACAAAAGAAAATATTCCTGTCGAAATAATTGAAATAAAAGAAAAGCTTTTTGCTACAGAAAAATGGATTATATGTGCTCCTGAATATAACGGTTCAATTCCTCCAATTCTTTCTAATCTCATAGCATGGCTATCCGTATCAGGAGATGATTTTAGAAATTTATTTAATGGTCAGCCAATTGCAATTGCAACTTTTTCTGGTGGAGTCGGATTAGAATTATTAACCTCATTACGAATTCAATTAGTACATTTAGGAAGTCAAGTTTTGGGTAGACAACTATTATCTTCATTTAGTAAACCAGTGGATATAAAAACAATAGAAGATATAATTCAACGACTTTCACAAATGAAAAAATTGAAAATATAAATTATTTTTATAAAAATTTAGGCGAATTATATTTATTTATTTTCATTCCAAACTTTTAAAATTTCTCTAGCCATAGGTAGTGCATGTACAGATCCTCCTCCAGGCGTATTTTGTGCAAAAGCAACTATTAACAACTCGCTTTTATCAGAAGGAGTAAAGCAAACAAACCATGCATGATCTGAACCTCCTTCTCCATCTTCAGCAGTACCAGTTTTGCCTGAAACTGGAGGAAGATTAGACACCCCATAATTGATAGAGACTCCTGTTCCAGATTCAACTACTTTTCTTAATCCGTTTTTCACTAACTGAAGATTATTTGGATCAATATCAATTTTTATACGGTTTTGATTTATTAATAGTTGATCTTCCTTTTTAGATAAATGAGGAGTGACTAAATAACCACCATTCGCGATTGTTGCATAGGCACGAGCTATTTGAATAGGAGTAACTTGGACAACAAATTGACCGATAGACATACTCGCAATGTCCTCTGGAACCCAAGGAGTTCTTCCTGGTTCCCCCCAGCCTCTCCCTTTTTTAGCCCATTGACTACTTGCCACTAAACCTACATTTTCTTGTTCGGAAATTTCGATTCCAGATAATGCACCAAAGCCAAGCTTCTTAGAAACTTTATAAATTTCATCTACACCTACGCCATAGCCAATCTGATAAAAAAAAGTATTACTTGAAACTCGCAAAGCATCTTCATATCCTATTGTTCCGAACCCTAAGTCATTATGTTCTCTAAAACATTGACTTCCATATGTAATACAAGGTTTAGTTTCTAAAAAGGTTTCAGGAGGAAACTTTCCACTTTCTAAACCAGCTATAGCGGTTACAATTTTCCAAACACTTCCTGGATCATATGCATTTAAAGCTCTATTAAATAATGGTTTAGCCGGAGAATTGAACAGAGCATTATATTCTTTTTCTGGTTTAAATTCTTTTGAAAAAAAATTCAAGTCAAAAGTTGGTTTACTAGCCATTGCTCTTATGGCACCATCTCTTGGATCCATAACTATTATTGCTCCTCCATTTTTATCTTTAAGCACTTCTTCAGCAATTAATTGTAAATTCAAATCAATTGTTAATTCAAGGTCTTTCCCTTGTTTTGATGGTTTAATACCTAAAGATTTTGTAAAAGTGCCGGAAGAGTTCACTTCAATCATTTCTCCTCCCCACTCTCCTCTTATATGATCTTCATAAACAAACTCAATTCCAGTCCTTCCTATTAAATCATTTAATTTATAACCTTTTTTTGACAAAATATTAAATTCAGAATCTGTAATGGGTTGGGTATAACCAATCACATGAGAAGCAACAGTTTTATAAGGATAATTTCTAATCATTTCAGTTGAAATCTCTAAGCCATTTAATATATTTTCATTTTCTTTAAATTTGATAACTTGATCAACTTTTAAATCATCTAATAAAGTTATTGAAAAATTTTTATTTTTTAAACCATCAGAATATTTCTTTTGAAGTAAATCAGATGAAATATTGAATAATTTCGCAATCTTAGATTTATATTTCTGCCATGCTTTTTTGCTAACGTATTGAGGCTTAATTATTAATGAGTACTTAAAACGGCTATCTGCCAATATTATTCCATTTTTATCTAGTATCCTCCCTCTAATTGGTTGAGTAGAAATTAGCCTAATTCTATTTTCATCAGACATTTTTTTGTAAGTCTCATGATTTAATAATTGAAGAAAAATTAATCTAATTAATATTAATAAAAAAGTAAAAGTAGTAATTAAATAGAAAACCAAAGGCTGTCTATTAAATAAGGGGAAATTATTATTTAAGTTACTATTTTTCAAAAATTTACATCTCTTTCTTTAAAAACTTGTTTTCTAACAAAGTAATAATCTCTTTTATATTTTTTAGTTTTTGAACTAAAACTTTATAATCATTTCGAATCTTAGCTTTATCAAATTCTAAACTTGATATATCTTTTTCTTGCTCTTTGTTATCCATAAATCTAATAATAAGTTAAATTAAAAACTAAACTTCTTTTATATTACCCCAAATAATAAATCACAAATTATCAAAATAATATTAAATTCTGTTTAATAAAACGGTTTATATTGACTGATCTAAATTTTGTTCAAAATAAGGATTACAACTGTTTTTTGAAACACCTGAAGACCAACCAATAAATGCTGAGACAAATACAACGACAATTATAGGTAGTAAAGCTTGTTGAGTATTTTCAAGGCTTAGCCATTCCTTCCAACTTCTGATAAATCTATCTCTTTGAAATTTCCGTTTCTCATTTTCTTCAGCTCTAGCTTTTTTAGCAAAAGACTTTGTTACCCACTTTTCAAAAGGTAGCTTTTTTGTAATTGCCATTTTCCTCTCAACTTCTAATAGTTGTCCAGAGTTAAGCTGAGGGTGAAACGTGCTTATAAGCTCCAAAGTCTTCAGAAACATTTCTACACTTGCATCTTTTATGATCTTTTGATCATGACTTAAATCACCCCAATCAATTTCAGGATAAAAACGATTTCTGTTTGGCTGGATTTGCTCTTCTGACATTTGTCCTGGTTCTCTTAACCATCTATTGGTATTTTCATCAAACCTTCTCCAATACAAAAATGGATTAATAAAAATTGTTTTGCCTGCAATTTTGACAACATCTTGTTGTAAATGATTGCTAATTTTATTATCAGAACTTTTCGGTTTAACCAAAATCAAAATTTATTGTCTACTTAAAGACTAACTTTATTTAAAAATTTTTCCAGAATTATCCAATAATATTATTTTTTCAAAATCAATAATTAATTTTTGACAACTGCCAACGCTTTTTTAAATAATTACAATATTCACATTTAAAAGATGGTGAAGGGAACAAATTTGATCTGAGAAGTTTTACTGTTTCAATAACTTTGCCTTCTACCCATGCTGAAGAACAATCTAACTTAATAAAATGCACATCAAACTTTAACTGATTATTAAAAAATTTCTCATTCTTTTTCCCATTAAAATAAAGAAGATAGGCTTCATCTGCAACTTTGAAACCATTTTTTCTAAATAACCACTGATACATTTCTAATTGTCTTTTATATGCTTTTGCATAGTCATACTTGTTAAAAGTTTCAAACCAATCAAAATTATTTCTTGATGTTGCTTTTACATCAACGATAATTAACTCTCCATTCTTTTTTTGCCAGACATCATCCACCGCACCACCAAAATCATAATTATGTTCAGTAGATTTATATCTTATTCCTTTAAAATTGCTTCTCCAAGTATCTATATCTTTATGTTTAAAAGGTATAGCATCGATATTATGCTCAATAAATAAAGGATGAGATTCCTGTCTATCACGATAATAATCAAACTCATTTTTACATAAATTATCTACAGCAATATTTAAAGTAAATGGTAATGATGGAGGTTTTATTTTATGCTTTTTATCAAGAACGCAACATCTAGGACAATTTAGATATTTTTCAACAGTCGATCTACTTAATTTAATAGTTTCATCCATAATAATTTTGTAAAAAAGTTAAAGATAAAAAATTAAAGTATTTTGTTATTCCCACTCAATTGTTCCTGGAGGCTTACTAGTAATATCGAAAACAACTCTATTAACCTGCTCTACTTCATTAACGATTCTATTAGAAATTCTCTCTAAGATTTCATAAGGAACTCTCGACCAATCAGCCGTCATACCATCTTCGCTTGATACACATCGTAAAACTATTGGCCAAGCATAAGTGCGTTTATCTCCCATTACCCCGACAGTCTTGACAGGTAAAAGGACTGCAAATGCTTGCCAAATTTCATTATAAAGACCTGCTTTTTTTATTTCATCTCTCACTATCCAGTCTGCATCTCTCAAACAATTTAGTTTGTCATGAGAAACTTCACCCAAAATTCTTATTGCTAAACCAGGGCCAGGAAATGGATGTCTTTTTATAATTTCATCTGGCAATCCTAAAGCACCCCCAACCTTTCTTACTTCATCTTTAAAAAGTTTTCTTAATGGTTCAACTAATTTAAATTGTAAATCTTTTGGCAAACCGCCTACGTTATGATGACTTTTTATTTTAACTGCGATTCGTTCACCAGTCTTAGGATCTAAATTCGTTCCAGCACTCTCAATAACATCTGGGTAAAGAGTACCTTGAGCCAAATATTCAAAAGGACCTAATCTATTACTCTCCTCTTCAAAAACTCTAATAAATTCTCTACCAATAATCTTACGTTTTTCTTCTGGGTCAGTTATTCCATCTAACTTATTAATAAATCTTTCCCTAGCGTTAATATATTCAACTTTTATATGAAATTTTTTATCAAAAAATTCCATTAAAAATTCAGGTTCACCTTTTC
Source organism: Prochlorococcus sp. AG-388-A04 (assembly GCA_003279935.1). Taxonomy (GTDB): domain Bacteria; phylum Cyanobacteriota; class Cyanobacteriia; order PCC-6307; family Cyanobiaceae; genus Prochlorococcus_A. The sequence continues at coordinate 141,959 of QCGL01000002.1, read as the reverse complement.
TCATAAAGCCTTGATCAATAAACATACAAGTAAGCTGTTTACCAATAGCTTTATTGAGAAGAAAAGCGAGGGTTGATGAATCTACACCGCCAGACAAAGCAAGTAAAACTTTCTTATCACCTACTTGTTGCTTAATTCTTGGAATTGTTTCCTCTAAAAAAGTTTCAGTAGTCCAATCGGCTTTACATTTGGAAATAGAATAAACAAAGTTTTTAATTACCGTCATTCCGAATTCTGAATGAATAACTTCAGGATGAAATTGAACACCAAATAATTTCTTTTGTTTGTTTGATATTGCAGCATGCAGAGTATTTTCTGTATGCGAAATTTTAATAAATCCTTCAGGCAAGTTATTTATAGAATCTCCATGACTCATCCACATAATCGATTTGTCTTGGACATTAGATAGCAAATCACTTTCGCAATCAATATTTATTGGTGCTCTGCCATATTCAGCTTTATTAATTGCTGGGGTTACTTCACCTCCTAATTCTTTAACCATTAATTGCATTCCGTAACATATACCCAAAATTGGAATACCTAAATCAAAAATCTTTGCATCACATTTAGGTGCATTATCTTCATAAACAGAACTTGGACCACCACTTAGAATAATCCCTTTTGGATTAATATCCTGAATCTCCTTGACAGAGGTAAAGTTACTAACTACAAGAGAAAATACATCTGCTTCTCTTATTCTCCTTGCAATTAATTCAGAATATTGAGATCCAAAATCTAGAATTAATATTGAGGGATCTCTCTCTTTTTTTAGTAATTTTTTACTCATGTCTAAAAGTTACCTCAATTTATTTACAAAAACATAACCCACTTAAAATTAGAAACCTTTAAAAGCAGAAATATAGTCATTACTATTGTTACCTGACCAACGAATTTTTCTATTTCTATCAAAGATGATTGCGCCAACTTTCATATCTGTTTTTATATATCGATTTATATATTCTGTAGAGCGCTTTTCAATAGTATCTGATAATTTATTCCATAGTTTGTCAGCCATACAAAGACTAAAACTTTCAAGAACTACCAAAGCATCTTCAACCGTATTTGATTGCGATAATTTTTGAATTATTTCTAGTGGAACTTCTTCTTTTACGGCTAAATAAACAAGAATTTCAATTCTTGCATCTGCTAAATGATTATGAGTATGAAAAATTCCTCCAGCTAATTTAATTAATTTGCCATGATAACCAAAAAGAATTACTGTTTTAATCTTTTGTATTGCAGCATCAACTAATAATGGTCCTATCCAATTACCTACTTTAATAATAGGAAATTTTACGTTAGAACTTTTTGCTAAATTTAATCCATTTTCACCAATAACAAAAATTATTTTGTCAGAAACTTCATTAGCAATAATTTGTTTTAGCTGAGCTTTTGCATTTTTTAATTGATCAGGTGAAGCACTTACAAAAGTTTCGGCACTAGTACCTATAATTGACAGGCCTTCTACAATTCCAAATGATTTATTACTAGTTCTCTCGGCCAAAAATTTTCCATTTGGAAATATAATCTCTAAATTCAGTTTGTATCCTTCTGGAATAAGATCTAATAAATTTTCAACTAATACTTCTTTAGCAAAATTAGAAATGCAGATCTTAGAGGTCTTTTGATCGATACCAACTCCGTAACCAGGAATAATATTGATTCCATCTAATCGTTTATTACTTGTCTTATAAGTTTTTTCTAAAGAGGCGATTGTCCATATCTCTAAGTTTTGTGTTAAGTCAAGATCTAATCCAGAATCTACAAAAGAAATTCCAAGGGCATGAGACTCTTCATTAATTAGCCCAGAAGAATGAACCTTGATTTTTATTAAATTTTTATCTTTTGGAATTTTAATTAATTCATAATCTTCAAATGGTAATCCTATTAATTTTTTTACTGCTGACTTAGCAGCTCCAGTTACCCATAAAGGTAAAGAAAATCCTTTTTTCAAATCAAGTAATTGAAAAATATTTTATGACTACTAATCTTAGAATGACCTATTAATTAAAAAGTGGCCATACAACAAAAATTATCATTGATGATACCTGGTCCCACGCCAGTTCCAGAAAAAGTTTTACAAGCACTTGGAAGGCATCCCATAGGACATAGAAGTAAAGATTTTCAAGACCTTATGGAAATCACGACTAAAAATCTACAATGGCTACATCAAACAAACAATGATGTTTTAACGATTACAGGTAGTGGAACAGCTGCCATGGAAGCAGGAATGATTAGTACCTTAAGCAAAGGCGACAAAGTTATTTGTGGTGAAAATGGAAAGTTTGGTCAAAGATGGGTAAAAGTTGCAGAAGAATTCGGACTCGAAGTGATTAAAATTGAGGCAGAATGGGGGAAACCACTTGATCCGGAAAATTTTAAAGCAATTTTAGAAAAGGATGATAAAAAAGAAATAAAAGCAGTAATCCTTACACATTCAGAAACATCAACTGGAGTTATTAATGATTTAAAAACAATAAGTTCTCATATACGTAATCATAAAAAAGCGTTATCAATCATTGACTGCGTAACAAGTATTGGAGCTTGTAATGTACCGGTAGATGATTGGGAACTAGATGTTGTTGCTTCAGGATCTCAAAAAGGATATATGATACCACCAGGTTTAAGCTTTGTTTCAATGAGCGAGAAAGCTTGGCAAGCTTCAGAAAAATCTAATTTACCTAAATTCTATTTAAATTTAAAATCATATAAAAAAAGTCTTTTAAGTAATAGCAATCCCTATACACCAGCAGTAAATTTAGTTTTTGCGTTAGATGAATCATTAAAAATGATGAAAGATGAAGGACTAGATAAAATTTTTAAAAGACATGAAAGACATAAACTCGCAGTCAGTGAAGCTGCAAAAACACTTAACCTTCAATTATTTGCTGATGAAAACCATTTAAGTCCTGCTGTTACTGCAATTCAAATCGAAGATATAGATGCAGAACAGTTTAGAAAGAATATAAAAAATAAATATGATATTTTACTAGCTGGAGGACAAGATCATTTAAAAGGAAAAATATTTAGAGTTGGTCATTTAGGTTACATAAACGATAGAGATATAATTACAGCGATAGCAGCTATTGGCAATGCATTAGTCGAACAAAATATAATTTCTACGGATACAGCAGGAAAGGCCTTGAAAATTGCATCCTGCCATTTATAAGCAAGGTAACCTAAGTACCAGGTTCTTCAACATTTCCACCTAATTCAACAATTTTTTTCATTAATACTAACGATTTTTGTTCGTCACCCTTAGTTTGAGCTACGGCAAGAGCGAATTCTAATTTTTCGAGTTGATGTCCACCTTCAAAAAAGGATAACTTCTTTTTGATTGGGTTTTTATTACCTCTATAAGAAATTTGTGAAGCCATAAGAAATAGTGCTTTACTTATTATTATGCCAACTCGAAGGCCCATTATGCAGCAAAAATTCAGCTAATTTTTAAAAATAAGTGTTAATGATCAATATTTAGCCTGATTAATTTTTGTTTAATGCGGATAAAATCGATTAAACTTCATAAAGGACTATGTAATTAGTAAATAACAACATATTTTGAACATATACCTGAGCCTTTGAATTTATTCCTAATATTATGACCAAACAATTAATTTCTTAAATGTCTAATATAAATCTAATTTATTATTTAATTGCAGGCACAGCTTTTGGAGCACTAGCTTTAAAAACAGGCATACCTGCAGCTCCACTCGCAGGGGCTTTAATTGGTGCAAGTATTTTAGGTATCAGCGGGAAAGTTGAGACTGCCGCGTGGCCAAATGGTACAAGAACTATATTAGAAATTGGCATTGGTACTGTTATTGGAACAAGCTTAACAAGGGACTCATTAGTTGAATTACAAACTTTATGGAAACCTGCAATTTTAATCACATTTACACTAATAATTACTGGCTTAGCGATTGGTTTATGGACTAGCAGATTACTTAATGTAGATATAATCACAACAATTCTTGGTGCTGCTCCAGGAGGGATAAGTGGTATGAGTTTAGTTGGTACAGAATATGGAGTAGGGGCAGCAGTTGCAACTCTTCACGCAGTTAGATTAGTTACTGTTCTTTTAATTCTGCCATTGGTTGTAAAAATGCTCAATCTATTTGGAATAATAAAATCTTAAATTTATCTAGACATAATCCAAATTAAAGATACTTTTTATATAGACAGACAAAAAACTAATGAAAGTGAATAAAAAGATAAGATGCATTTTGCCTGTAGTTACAATGTTTTTTCCATTACTATTATTTGCCCCTAAAGCAATTGCAGGTTCCTTTGGAGCAGAAATATTTTGTACGATGAGAGATGGTGGGAATGACCATGAAAGCAGTTGGCAAGCAGCTTACAGTTATATTAAGAAACAAAAAGGGGGTATTTTTAAGACCTCTCCAAAGCAGGCCGCCGGGCAAATTATTGAAACAGTTGTAAGAGAAAGAGATAAGTTTTCTTATTGTGTTGAATTTTTAGATCAACTTCATCCTGATAGAAAGCTGCAATTAGAAAACAATAGAAAAGAAAAGAAGCGAAAACAAGAAGAACTTTTGCAAGAAAAAGAAAGTGAAAATGAAGACTTCTCCAAAGAAGCCTTTGATAGATATAGCTATTAACGTTAAAAGTATATTTAATTACATTTAGCTTATAAATTAAATATTACTTATTAGGTATAATTAAATACATAAAATATATTCAATCCAGGAAATATAGTCTTAAAAATAATAAAAAACCTATTGACTTTTATATTGAATCGGTCAAAATTGTAGGAAATTAAATAATCTGAATGCACATTAATGATGCTGTCTTTTTAGAAGATTTATGCCCTAAATTCAGATTAAGGCAATGGCGAAAATCAATTCATACATTTACAGGAAAAAGTTGTATATATTGCGGAAAACCTTCAGAGTCAATTGACCATGTACTTCCTAGAAGCCAAGGAGGATTGAGTACAACCGAAAATTGTGTCCCAGCATGCTTATCATGCAACGGCGACAAATCAGATGATAATGCTTTGTATTGGTATAGAAAACAAAAATTTTATGATCCTAGAAGAGCAATGGCTATAAGAGCATGGTTAGATGGTGATCTGAGATTAGCTTTAAGATTATTACAATGGGCAAATCCTACCTTTGTGAATAAAAAAATTAAAAATTACGAGTTTGATGATGATGAATATAATGCCGCGTAATTACCAGACCATACAAGCTTTGGTAGAATGATATTTTTTGCATAAAACTTCTGAATCTTGTGGAGATTCAGGAAATATTAAAAATGTACACGATACTAAAAGTATTACAAATAATTTTTGATAGAATTTAAAATCTAAACCAGATTTTGAATTATTTGATTTTTCTATAACTTGAGAATTGGAATTATCAAAACCAACTATCTTTAGTTTTACTTCAGGCTGGATTAAAGACTGCATTTTCTTTAATAATACATATGTACTATATATAATACTTAATGACCAATTTATCAAGTCCAATTACAGCTAAAAGTAAATTCCTAATCTTTGGAGGAGGTTTCAGCGGAAACTATTTTGCACAATCAATCAGAAAACTAGGCTGCATAGCATTAGCAAGTTCTAGATCTATAAGTAATGAGCCAAATAGTTTTATTTTTAATAGCGAAGATAATTCAATACCTGAAGATTCAATCTTTGATGGAGTGACTCATATTCTTAGTTGTATACCTCCAGATAAAAATGGTAACGACCCTGTACTAAAGAAGCTTAAAAATAAAATTAAAAATTTATCTTTAACATGGGTTGGTTATCTTTCTACTACTGGTGTTTATGGCAACACCTATGGGGATTGGGTTTGTGAAAAAGATCAACCCAAACCTTTTCAAGAAAGAAGTCAAAGGAGATTAAATTGTGAGAGAGAATGGATTAATTCAAATTTGCCAATTCAAATTTTCAGATTACCCGGTATTTATGGTCCAGGGAGATCAACTTTAGAGGCTATTAAAACAAAAAAAATCAAATTGATAGATAAAGAAAATCAAGTCTTCTCAAGAATTCATGTGGCTGATATTGCAAATGCGATTATTTATTTAATACAAAATAAAAATAATTTAGATTTTCATCAAATAATTAATATCGCAGATGACGAACCTTGCTCACAAATTGAAGTTATAAGATATGGCTACCAATTACTTGGATTAGAAATGCCAAAAAAAATATCATTTGAAGAAGCTAAAAAAGATTTATCGCCAATAGCCCAATCATTTTGGAAAGAAAATAGAAGAGTTTCAAATAAATTATTATGTGAAAAATTAGGATATAAGCTTATATATAAAAACTACAAAGCAGGCTTAAATAATTGTCTTATTAAAATTAAATAATGAATAATCAAAGCAATATTAATGAAGATAAATTTAAAATTATCATAAGCGTTGGAGACGAGTCAGGCATCGGACCTGAAATTATTTTGAAAGCTCTTTTTTCAAAAGAAATTCCACATAATCTTGATTTTATAATTGTTGGATCAAAAAATAACCTAGAAAATACATATAAAAATCTTAAATCTCTAGGAGTCGAAAATATTGTAGATCCTAATAATTACCAAATCCATGATATTACAATTCCATTTGAAAAAAATAAACCAAAAAAAAGTAATGGTAATGCAAGTTTCTTTTACTTAAAAAAAGCTATTGAAATTGTTCAAAAGTATACAAATGCAGCGCTAGTTACTGGACCTATTTGTAAAAAGTCATGGTCTTTAGCAGGCCATAATTATTCAGGTCAAACAGAATTATTAGCAGAATCTTGTCAGGTTCAGGATATCGGTATGTTATTTACAGCTAAATCTCCTATCACTGGTTGGAGATTTAACACCTTATTAGCAACTACCCATATACCTTTGTGCGACGTACCAAAACAATTATCTACAAACCTAATTCATACAAAATTAGATTTGTTTGCAAAATTTTGCAAAACCTATGTCAACAAACCTCTTCTAAAAGTTGCTGGATTAAACCCTCATGCTGGTGAAGAGGGCATATTAGGAAGTGAAGAAAAAGATTGGATCAAAAATGCGGTTACTAGCTGGGGTAATCAAAATAAAGGAGTTCAAATATCAGGTCCTATTTCTCCTGATACTTGCTGGAATTCATCTTCAAAAGCTTGGAGAGATAAAACAGCTCCAACACATGATGGAATTCTTGCTATGTATCATGATCAGGGATTAATTCCAATAAAAGTTATAGCCCTTAATTACTCAGTTAATACAACCATTGGTTTACCTTTTATCAGAACATCTCCCGATCATGGAACTGGGTTTGATATTGCAGGAAAGGGTTTAGCTCAATCTCAAAGTATGGTTGAAGCAATAAAAGCAGCTTTTGATTTAACTAAAGATTCAAGACTGTTTAACGCGCATTAATACTTGTCCAAATTCTACTGGTGTTCCATTTTCAACAAGAATTTCTACAATTTCAGCATTAAACTCTGATTCAATTTCGTTCATCAACTTCATAGCTTCAAGTATGCAAATCGTTTGCCCAGTAGTAATTTTACTTCCTAAATCAACAAATGGAGCCTCTCCTGGAGCTGCAGCTCTATAAAACGTTCCAACCATAGGAGAAGTAATGTCTGTAAGATCTGAGCGTCCTGGAGGGGCCACCTGAGAAACTTCAGCGTTACTTGTCAGGGTAATATTATCTGCTGATGTTGACTGAGAAGTAATAATTTGTTTCTCCAAAGAATTGTTTTTTGTCGAATTGTTAGGTAACTGATTCTGGTCAAACAAATTTCTTTTTATTTCAAGTTTAAAATCTTCCCCTTCTAGAGAAAATTCTTGAATATCACTTGTAGAGATTTTTTCTATCAAGCGATCTAGGTCATCATGATCTAATTTCATAGCCATTAATTGTCACGTCCAAGATAACTATCGTTACGGGTATCGACCTTAATCATTTCTCCTACAGTAATAAACAAAGGAACCATAACTTGAGCACCCGTTTCTAGAATAGCTGGTTTAGTACCCCCACTAGCAGTATCTCCTTTAACTCCAGGATCTGTTTCTGTAACTTTTAAAGTTATAGAGATTGGAAGTTCAACTTCTAAAACTTTATCTTTATAAAAAATCACATTAACCTCCATACCTTCTTTTAAGTACTTTGAACCTCTACCGATTTGATCAGAAGAGAGTCTTGTTTCTTCAAAACTTATCATATCCATAAAAACGTAATCTCCTGACTCCACATAAGTATGTTGCAGGTTAGACTTTTCAAGGACAGCTTGCTGTACTGATTCTCCAGCTCGAAAAGTTTTTTCGACTACATTACCGTTTCGAACTGATTTTAATTTTGTTCGCACAAAAGCAGAACCTTTACCAGGCTTGACATGTAGGAATTCTACTACACGCCAAACTTGTCCATCTATCTCGATGGTGGTACCTGTGCGAAAATCGTTACTGGAAATCATTCCTGTATTACATACCCAAGGATCATAAACCTGTAAGAGTGCTATGCAAAACTTCTTATCAAATCAGAACAAACATTATTTATTTTTAATTCTAGTTTTAATACATGTTTGCTTCTTAAAACCAACACAAGTATTGGCTGACTTACCTACTGGAAACGCAGTAAAAGATCCCAATGCAATACTAAGAAATGCACTCCCTATCAAGCAAGTTGAGCTGCAGGAAATTCAACATAAGTTAGAGGACACTAGTGACCTTGTAAGAGGAGGAAGATGGCCAGCTCTCTCAAAAACTGTTACAAAATGTCAATCTTTACTAAAAAAATATAAGAGTCGAATTATTGAGGAATTACCGAGCGAAAAACAAAAAATTGCAGAAAACACATTTTTAGATCTTAAAAATGATCTTGATAATCTTCAAGATGACGCTAAATCTAAAGATAAATATTCATTCATAACAACCAGAAGAGAAGCACTAGATAAAATAGGGGGACTAGAGGAATATTTTTTGCCAAATGAATTTCCTTATTCTATTCCAAGCGAATTTGATGATCTTCCGAGATTACTTGGTAGAGCAAAAGTAAATATAAAAACTTCAAAAGGCGATATGCAAGCAATAATAGATGGATTTAATGCACCGCTTACTGCTGGTGCCTTTATAGATTTATCTTCAAAGAACTTTTACAGTAATATGGCAATTAATAGAGCAGAGGAATTTTTTGTTCTTCAAACTGGTGATCCAGTTGGTAATGAGATTGGATACATAGATCCCGAAACAAATATGGAAAGACATGTTCCTCTGGAAATAAGAATACCTAGCGAAAGCGAAACTTTTTATAATGAAACTTTTGAAGAGTTAGGGCTTTATACAGAAACACCGACTTTGCCATTTGCAACACTTGGAACCTTGGGGTGGTCCCATTCTAGTACCGCTGTTGATGATGGATCATCGCAATTTTTCTTCTTTTTATATGAAGCAGAGCTAAATCCAGCAGGTCGCAATTTAATTGATGGAAGAAATGCCGCATTTGGTTATGTAATAGAGGGTTTTGAAGTTTTAGAAGATCTTACAAAAGATGACACAATAATTTCAATTGATGTTTTAAATGGAATGGATAAACTCAAATTAAATGCATAAAGAATTATTAGAGGATATTGGCGAAAAAGAATTAATAAAAAGGCTTGCTGAATTTATGCCTAAAAATCAAGTTTCTGATGATTGCGCATTCATTAAATCTAAAAATAAAAACTTACTTATTAATACTGATTCATTAGTTGAAAATATACATTTTAATGATGATACGATTTCTGCCATAGACATAGGATGGAAAGCAGTAGCATGTAATGTATCTGACTTAATCTCAAGTGGATGCAGCAAAATTATAGGAGTTAATATTGGATTAGTAGTTCCATCAAAAACAGATTGGATTTGGATTAAAGATTTATATACAGGCATAAATCTAGCTTTAGACCATTTTGGGGGCTTAATTCTTGGAGGGGATTGTTCTGTGGGAAAAGAAAAAGTAATCTCTATGACTGCTCTAGGAAAACAGGGTGAAATAAAATTACGAAGAAACTCATGCAAACCAAATGAAATTATATTGACTACAGGCATTCATGGCCTTAGCAAATTAGGATTAATGATAAAAAGTAAAACAATTTGTAATAGTGATACTTCACTAACACACTCATTAATCAATAGTTCTTTACAACAATTTTGCAGACCAAAACTTAAACCCAAATTTCTTAAAAAAATACTTAAAGCTCGTACTAATAAAAATAATAAAATGATTGGTTGTACTGACAGTAGTGATGGCTTATTTCAAGCATTATTAGATTTAGCAACTGAAAGTAATTGCAAAGCAATTATTGATTATGCAAAAGTTCCTAAACATAAAAATTGGCCTAAGGGAAATAAATGGGACGAATATTATTTTTTTGGGGGCGAAGATTACGAGCTTGTGTTTTCTCTCCCAAGAAAATGGGCAAATAATCTTTTATGTGAAGATAAAACTATTACAGAAATCGGATATTTTCTCGAAGGAGAAGTATCAGTCGATTTTAAAAACTGTGATAACAAAAATTTATTTAAAAATAAGTCTTTTTCTCACTTTTGATTATTCCCATTTTTGAGCTACTATCTCAGCTAAATCTACAACTCTTTGACTATAACCCCATTCATTGTCATACCAGGCAAGAACTTTTACAAGATTATCGCCAATTGACATTGTCAGATCACTATCTACTATTGATGATTCATTAGTTCCTGCATAATCACTTGAAACCAGTGGCTCATCACCGTATTTAATAATTCCTTTCATTGAGCCCAGAGAAGATTCCTTAAGTGCGTTATTAACTTCTTGACTAGTAACAGATTTTGAAGATTCAAAAACGAAATCTACAGCGGAAACATTAGGAGTAGGTACTCTCATAGCAATACCGGTGAGTTTACCTGTCATCTCAGGGTAGACCAAAGCAACTGCTTTAGCAGCTCCTGTTGAAGTAGGAACAATGTTTGTAGCTGCTGCTCTAGCTCTTCTTAAATCCCTATGACTGTTATCTAGAATACGTTGATCACCAGTATAGCTATGGATTGTTGTCATCAATCCTTTATTAATTCCAAACGTTTGATCAAGAACTTTTACTACTGGAGCTAAACAATTAGTAGTGCAACTAGCGTTGCTCAAAATATCATAATCAGAATGTTTATATTGATCAGCATTCACCCCTACCACGTAAGTCCCAACACCTGACCCTTTGCCAGGAGCAGTAAGAATAACTTTCTTAGCACCAACCTCAAGGTGCTTACTTGCACCAACATCTGTATTAAAAACACCAGTTGATTCTATAACCAAATCAACCCCCCAATCTTTCCAAGGCAAATTCATTGGGTTTCTATCAGAGAAACATTTAATAGTTTTGTTATTAATTACAAAAGTATCATCAGTATATTGAATGTCTACACCATCCAATTTTCCTAGTACTGAATCATATTTGAGCAGATGAGCGTTAGTTCTAGGGTCTGAAGTTACATTAATGCCAACTACTTCGATGTTGGTGTAAGCTCCTCTACTTAACCAACAACGCATAAAGTTTCGCCCAATTCTGCCAAACCCATTAATCGCAACACGCAAAGTCATAACTTAAAATTTTCTAATGATTAACCTAAGTTGCTGATCATACAGAATTTTGTGCAATAACGTAAGTATTTTTTGATTTATTAAGCAAATTTTTCTATTTTTGTATTAATTCATAAAAAAACCAACATTTTTTGTAAAAATTAAATGCCATTATAATTGCTTAGAAGTTATCTTGATTTAAGTCTAAATATAATAATTGAATAAAGAATTAATAAGTAAAAATCATTTTCATTTTATTGGCATTGGTGGTATTGGAATGTCTGCAATCGCTATGGCATTAATAAAAAAGGGGTACTCAGTCTCTGGTTCTGATTTAGTTCAAAATAGAGAAACAAAAAATTTAAAAAAATTAGGGGCAATAATTTTTGATTCTCAAATTAAAAAAAATATTGATTTTGTGATTTCAAAATTTCAGAATCAGGCAATCAATTTTGTAATTAGCTCTGCAATTAAAGATGAGAACGAAGAGTTATGCTTTTGCAAAAAAAATAATTTATTAATAAAGCATCGTTCAGAAGTTCTTGCCATGATAATGAAAACTTACACATCACTAGCAATAGCAGGTAGTCATGGGAAAACCTCTACAAGTACATTCCTTTCCACTCTATTAGAGTTGTGCACACGGGACTCTTCTTCAATAACTGGTGGGATAATCCCAATATATAAATCCAATGCTCATATCGAAGACTCAAAATACTTAGTAACAGAAATTGACGAATCTGATGGAACAATTAAGAATTACAATTCTGATATTGGAATAATTAATAATATTGATTTCGATCATTGTGACCATTACTCAAATATCGATGAAGTGCTATGTTCATTTAAACAATTTGCTTCAAATTCCAAAAAATTGTTGATTAACTATGATTGTAAAATTACAAAAAATAATTTTACTTCAGAAAATCAATGGTCTATTAAAGAGAAAAATAATATTGCGTATGCAATAATTCCAAATATTGTTAATAAAGACAAAACAATTGGTAAATATTATGAGCGAGGCAAGTTCATAGATATGATCAATATTCCAATTCCTGGATTACATAATCTTTCTAATATTACTGCTGCCATAGCAGTCTGCAGGATGATAGGAGTAAGTTTTAAAGAAATTAAAAAAAATACCAAATCTTTAGAATTACCAAAAAAAAGATTTGAATTTAGAGGTGAACTAAATCGAAGAATTATTTATGATGACTATGCACATCATCCTAATGAAATTAAAGCAACAATAAATTTAGCCAGGTTATTTATTAAAGATAGAAATGAAAGTTATGGTAAACAAAGAGGAAGATTAATTGCTATTTTTCAACCTCACAGATTTACTAGAGTAAAAAAATTTATTCATGAATTTGTTCAAGAACTTTCAAAAGCAGATGTTATCTTATTAACTAATATATTTGGAGCTGGAGAAAAAAATATTAAGAATATTGACTCACAACTAATTGCAAACCTTATTTATAAAAATAATAAGAATGTTATATGTTTAAAAGACAATTATGAGATTAGTGAAAAATTTTTTAAATTAACCAAAAGAGATGATTTTATTGTAAATATGGGAGCTGGAGATTGTCATAACTTATGGTCAATCCTAAATAATAAAAATATTTTAAATGATTAAATAATTAATGAAAAATATTACTTTTAAAAAAACAATTAACCTTTCTAATTATACAACTATAAAAGTTGGTGGATTTGCGGAATATTTTTCAAAACCAAATAATGCTGATGAATTCATCAATTTAATAAATTGGGCTCGTTTAAATAATCAAAAATGTCGAATAATAGGAGCTGGCTCAAATTTATTAATAAATAATATTTTCTTAAAAGGCTTAACTATATGTACCAAAAAAATGCACTCTATCAAAATTGAATCCCATTCAGGAATTGTAGTAGCAGAAGCTGGCGTAATGCTACCAACAATGTCTAATATACTTGCAAAAAAAGGATTGCAAGGCGGTGAATGGACTGTGGGAATTCCAGGTACAGTTGGAGGTGCTATTTGCATGAATGCAGGTTCAAAAAAATTATCATTAGCAAATAATCTTTTATCAGTTCGAGTAGTTGATACTAAAACTCTAAAAATATCAGAAATTGAAAAAAAAGATATCAATTTTCAATACAGATTCAGTCCTTTTCAGCAAAATAATCTCATTATTATAAGTGCAAAAATGCAATTTGAACCAAAAGGAAATATTGAACAATTATTAGAAACTACAAAGAAAAATCTTAAAAAAAAGACCGATACGCAGCCTTACCATTTACCTAGCTTTGGAAGCGTCTTTAAAAATCCGACTAATAATTATGCTGGTAAATTAATTGAAGAACTTGGATTAAAAGGTTTTAAAATAGGCGACGCAGAAATTTCAACTATGCATGGAAATTTTATAGTGAATAACTCTTCTGCTAATTCGAAAGATATTTTAGATTTAATAACAGTAATTCAACAAAAAGTACTACAAAAAAAAGGTATTTTTCTTGAACCAGAAGTAAGAATGATGGGTTTTGACTATCCTTAATTAAAGAAACTTTTTTATAAAAATGGCAGGTTTTGGACTTCCAAATTTCGGACAACTAACAGAAGCTTTTAAAAAAGCTAAAGAAATTCAACAAAATGCTCAAAAACTACAGGATGAACTTGAAAGCATGGAAATTGAAGGTAAAAGTGATGATGAAATGATAAAAGTTTGGATTAGCGGAAACCAACTCCCTCTAAGAGTTGAAGTTAATGAAAAAATTTCAACTGCAAATAAAGAAGAAATCGAAAAAAACATATTAGAAGCTATTAAAAAAGCTCATGAAAGTTCAACTACAACAATGAAAGAGAGAATGAATGACTTGACTGGTGGCTTAAATCTTAATCTTCCTGGACTAGACAATAATGACTCTTAGATGATTCAACCATTTCTTTATAAAAAGTATACCTTTCAAAATCTTTATTTAACTTACAACCCTGATCATTCACATGTAGACAATTACGAAACTTACAATGAATGCCTTCATTAACTACTTGTTGATAAATTTCTGGATATAAGTTAGATAATTCGCGAATATCTATTTCAAGTGTTTGAATATTAAAACCTGGTGTATCCACAATATAGCTTTTACTTGATAAAGAAAATAGCTCGACATTTCTCGTCGTATTTTTTCCACGTTTTATTTTGTTTGATACAGGGGCAGTTGTATTGTCAAGACCTGGAATTATCATATTTAATAAAGTAGTTTTACCAACACCAGATGGTCCCATAAATATTGAGCATTTTTTTTTCTTTAACTCAATTAATAAATTTCTTAAGTTTTCTGGATTATTAAAATTTAAAGTAATTACTTGATATCCCCATTGCTGAAATTTATCAAATAAAAAAAGTCGTTTTTCTTCTGTTATCAAATCACATTTAGTAAGCACCAATGAAACCTCTACCCCTAGCTGTTCAGCGGATATTAAAAACTTATTGACTTGAGATAAATTTAATTTTGGCTCTTCGACAGAACAAATGACGTATATATTTGAAATATTAGCAACGGATGGTCTCTCTAAAAGATTATTTCTTTTGACTAAGCTTTCTATTGTTGCTCTTTTACTTTGTAAGTCAATTTCATAAACAATAACTTCATCCCCCACGAAAATAAATTGATTTCTATGATTTAAAGACTTCTTGATTTTGCATAAAAATTTTTTATTATTCACTGAGGTCTCATCTTTGTCTAATTCAACAAAATAAAATTCATTAAATTTTTTTGTAACAAGACCTTTATATTTTTTATTAACTTTCATGCAAAATTTTTAACTTTATTGTTTTTTGATTTTCTTCGATGGTTTTAAAAAAATATTTCATTTCTTTTAAAGCTCTCTTAACCATTATTTCTGGTTCTCCTTTATCTAGATGAACTATTAAAGATTCATGTAGAGATAATTTCTCTAACATTAATTTACATTTGACGACATTCAAGGGACAAGGAATCGATTTTAAATCCAATACCTTCGAAACTTCCTTCAAGATTCCTTTCCAAAGAATTTACTAAACAAACCACTATTAGAATTAGAGTTTTGATCAGAATATTTTGAAGCTAAATTCTCAAGAAGGTTTCTTTCCTCTTCTGTGATTCGAGTTGGAAGTTTAACTTTTACTAAAACCTGATGATTGCCTCTTGCAACTGGATTACCCAATCGAGGCACACCTTTATTCTCTAATGATAAAGTGCTATTTGGCTGAGTCCCGCTTGGAATTTTTAAGTTAACTTTCCCATCAACGGTAATTATATCAACAGTATCTCCAAGAATAGCTTGTAGATAACTTACTGATATTTCAGAATAAATATTAATACCTTCTCTTTTTAAATTTGGGTCATTTTTTACTTTAATAAAGACATAAAGATCTCCAGGTGGACCACCTTTTAAACCGACATTGCCCTCTCCAGAAACTCTTAATTTAGTTCCTGTATCAACTCCTGCAGGTATATTTATACGTAATTTTTTTCTAACTTGTTTAACACCATTACCACCACAACTTGAACATGGATCTGAAATCATTTGCCCAACCCCATTACAAGTTGGGCATTCTGCTACTTGGGTAAAATTACCAAATGGAGTTCTTGTAGCCCTTCTAACCTGTCCACTTCCGCCACATGTTGTGCAAGTTGTTGGACCGGTCCCTTTTTTTGCTCCGGTACCTCTACATACTTCACAAGTTTCTAAATGAGGTATATTAATTTCTCTTTGTTGTCCAAAAATAGCATCTTTGAAATCAATATTTAAGTCGTACCTTAAGTCATCACCTTGTTGTGGTCCTCTTCTTTGTGATCGTCCACCTTGTGAAGATTGTCCACCAAAGCCATTAAAAAAAGTTTCAAACAAGTCTCCAAAACCACCCATATCACCCATATCAGGCATGCCAGCTGCTCCCCCTATTCCAGCCTCTCCAAACTGATCGTATCTTGCTCTAGTTTCGGGGTCCGCTAAAGCTTCATAAGCCTTACCTATCTCTTTGAATTTATCTTCAGCACCTGGATCTTTATTAACGTCAGGATGATATTGTCTTGCTAACTTTCTATAAGCGCTCTTTAAAGTATTAGCATCAGCATCTCTTGAAACGCCAAGTATTTGATAAAAGTCGGCCATTAAATAATACTCAACTATTCATAAAAGGATTCAATTTTCTTCAGAGATAGGATTCTCTGAATCAACATCTTCCTCAACTTTATCCTTTTCTTCAGGCTCTTGTGAATTTTCTTGACCAGGACCCATTGAAACTTTCACTAATGCATGTCTTAACACCTTACCTTCTAAATGATATCCACGCTGTAATTCTTCAGTAATTATATCCTCATGAAACTCCTGACTTGGTTCCCTTACAACCGCTTCATGTAACTTAGGATCAAATTGTTGTGCAACTACCCTCATTGGAGAAACTCCTTGTTGTTTTAACACTTCCACTAATTGTTTATATAGTCCTTGATAACTTCTATGTAATGTTTGGGCCTCTTCACTTTCAGGTTTTAGTTGTTGTCTTGCTCGTTCAAAATTATCAACAATAGGCAATATTGCTGTTAAAGCTTTGGAAACAAGTTGAACTTTTAAATCATCTTGATCTCGAGACTGTCTTTTTCTAAAGTTATCGAAATCGGCAGCAATTCTTACATACTGACTTTTTAACGTTTCATGCTCTTTTTCTAGTTGTTCTAATCTTGCATCATTATTAGTTATTGTATTTTTTAGATCTTCAGCATAAATATTGTCATCATCTAACTCAGGTGACTGTTTATCTTCGCTGGTTTGATTTTCAATTATAGAAGGATCCTCAGTTTTATTAACCTCTTCAGAAACATTCTCTTCTAAATTGTCGAAATTTTCTGATTGTTTTTCAATCATTACTCTAAAAATTTATTAAGACTATTGTGAATTAAATTGATGCACAAAACAAGTTGCGGAAGGCCGCACCAATTAGCTATTCGGCTATAAACTTCAAAGCTAGACCATTATTACAGTATCTTTTACCTGTTGGCAAAGGACCATCATTAAAAACATGACCTTGATGTCCGCCGCATCTTGAGCAGTGATATTCTGTTCTTGGAACAATTAATTTAAAATCTACCTTGGTTTCTATAGAACCTTGAATTGGATCCCAGAAGCTAGGCCAGCCAGTACCACTATCAAATTTAGTATCAGAAGTAAAAAGAGGCTGATTACAGCCTGCACAATAAAAAATACCTTTCCTCTTCTCATTATTTAGCTGACTACTAAATGCTCTTTCAGTACCCTCTTCACGCAAAATATAATAAGATTCTGGACTAAGTTTGTTTTTCCACTCCTCTTTTGATAAATTCCAGTCTTCATGAGAAGCAGCAGAAGCAGCTAGTACTTTCTTTGGTTTAAGAATAAATTTCAAAATTGGCATGATAGGAATTAAAATAAATGATCTTCTAGATAAAAATTGATTCATATTTTCAAATATGTCGAATAAAATTTAATGAAAAGATACCAAATTAACACTATAAACAATCTACACAAAATAAGTGTTGCTCCAATGATGGATTGTACAGACAAACACTTTAGGATGATAATTAGAAAAATAAGCTCTAAAGCGCTCCTATATACTGAAATGATAGTAGCTCAAAGTTTAATTTATACAGACAAAAAAGAACGGTTTTTGGACTTTAATTCAGAAGAACACCCATTATCAATTCAATTGGGGGGGGACAACCCAAAAATGCTTGAAGAGGCAGCAAAAATGGCTCAAGATTGGGGATATGATGAAATTAACTTCAATGTAGGATGTCCAAGCCCAAGAGTATGTTCAGGAAACTTTGGTGCTTCACTTATGAAAGAACCTTCCAAAGTAGCAAAATGTATAGAATCCCTAAAGAATAACTGTAGTATACCTGTTACTATCAAACATAGAATTGGTGTTGATGATGAAGATAGTTTTGACAAATTAGATAGTTTCGTAAAAGAAGTTGCAAATGCTGGAGCAGACAGATTTATTGTTCATGCAAGAAAGGCAATATTAAAAGGCCTAAATCCAAAGCAAAATAGAACCATACCACCACTTAAATATGATGTAGTTCAGAAATTAAAGAAAAACAATCAAAAGCTACTTATAGAGATAAATGGGGGTTTTACGAATATTGATCAATGCATAAAAGCACTGAATGATTTAGATGGTGTAATGATAGGAAGATCAGCTTACAAATATCCCTTAAGGTGGTCTGAAATTGATCAAAAAATTTATGGAGAAAATATTAAAAGCAAAAAAGCTTCCGAAATTATATTTTCATTAGTTCCTTACATTGAAAACCATTTAAAAAATGGAGGCAAAACTTGGGATATATGTAAACATCTTGTAAATCTTGTGGAAGGTATCCCAAACGCAAAAGTTTGGAGAAATGAAATTTCTACTAAATCTATTAAACAAGAATTAAGTATTGATTTCTTAAACAAACACACTTCAAAGTTACAAAAAATGGGATTTTAATTCCCTTCTTGAGATATTTCAGAGTTGCTTGCAACACTTCTTTTTCTTCTACTTCTGCCATTTTCAAAGTCAGAATTTTCAGAAGAATTTCCATAACTTCTATCTTCCCAACCCTCTGCTCCCGAAGATTTATTAACGTAAGAAGAAGTAGGTTCAGAATAATTACTGCCACCGCCGTAACCGCCACCGCCGTAACCTCCTCTACCGCCACCGCCACCTCTGCGTGAGCCACCGCCACCGCCTCTTGGCTCGGCTTTGTTGATTCTTAAAGGCCTTCCCATAAGCTCAGTTCCTTGAAGACCATCAATAGCTGATGTCTCAAGTGCTTCATCTGCCATTTCGACAAAGGCAAAACCTCTTTTTCTACCTGTATCTCTTTCTAAGGGAAGAGAACAATTCATAACTTCACCGTAAGGTGTAAATAATTCTAAGATGTCTTCTCGCTCTGCGCGAAAAGGCAAATTACCAACAAAAATACTCACTTGAAACTCAACTTTAAAATAATAACCAAGATAAAAACTACCGATTAAGTAGTTCATATACATTACTATATTATTCTACTTCAATACATACCTTGTTGTAGAAAATTACTTGAGATTTAGGTTAATAATTTTTTCTTCCAATTATTTAACTCAATTTTGACTTGATCAAATCCTGTACCACCTAAACTATTTCTAGACATGACTACGTTCATAGGGTTGATATTTTCAAAAATATCTTCTTTAAATTCATTATGAAATGTTTGAAATTCTTCTAATTTTAAATCTTTAAATAAAATGTTTTTTCTTAAACAATACTTCACAATATCTCCAACAACTTGATATGCCTCTCTGAAAGGAACCTCTTTACATACTAGATAATCTGCCAAATCAGTTGCATTAGAAAAATCGTTATGAACAGAATCCATTAACTTTTCAACATTAAACTCTATTCCTTCATTTAATAAAATTGTCATAGCTTTTAAACAAGAAGAAATAGTATCTACTGTGTCAAATATTGGCTCTTTATCCTCTTGGAAGTCCTTATTATATGAAAGAGGCACTCCCTTTATCATTGTTAATAAAGATTGAAGATGTCCATAAACTCGGCCTGTTTTACCCCTTATTAATTCAGGAACATCTGGATTCTTCTTCTGGGGCATTAAGCTGCTTCCAGTCGCACACTTATCAGTTAATTTTGCAAAAGAAAACTCATCGGTAACCCACAAAATTATCTCCTCAGATATTCTACTCAAATGAGACATTATTAAAGCAGAACTTGACGCAAATTCAATACAAAAATCTCTGTCACTTACTGCATCAATACTGTTTTTATAAATATTTTCAAATCCTAATTCTCCAGCAGTAAAATATCTATCTATTTTAATTTTTGTACCAGCTAAAGCTGCTGCGCCTAAGGGCGAAATATTAACCCTAGCTCTAACTTCCTTAAGCCTTTCACGGTCTCTTTGAAACATTTCAATATACGCCAAAAGATGATGAGCAAGAGATAGAGGTTGAGCTCTTTGCATATGGGTATAACCAGGTATTAATGTATAAATATTTGATTCAGCAATAGAAAATAAAGAATTTTGTAATTCGTCCAATAATGTGTCAATGTTATCAATTTTTTTTCTCAACCATAATCTAATATCTGTTCCTACCTGATCATTTCTACTTCTACCAGTATGTAATTTTTTTCCAGTTTCACCAATTAAATTAATTAGTTTTTCTTCAATGCAATAATGAATATCCTCCGATGGATCTCCAGGGCAAAATTTGCCTTCAATAAAATCTTCTTTTATAGTTTCTAAACCCTCGATAATTTTTAGGGACTCATCAGTAGACAAAACTTTAGTTTTACTTAGCATTTTTGCATGAGCTATAGAACACTCTATATCTTCAAAAATTAGTGTTTTATCAAAACTGATTGAAGCATTAAACTCTTCAATAAAAGGATTCAGACTGCCATCAAACCTATTACTCCAAACTTTAGACATATGAATTAAACTTTAGTTACTTCTAATAAAGCATTATTTTATATATGTGACAAAAAATCTAATCTAACTGAAAGACTACGATAGAAGCATCATCTTCTAATTGTCTATTTTTACCAGTAAATTCATCTAATATCTTATAAATCCTATTTAAAATATCTTTAGATTTAAGTGATTGCTGACATAGTTTTGAAAAAGATTTAATTAACCGTTCTTCATCAAATCTTTCGCCTAATGCATTAGAAGTTTCAGTTACTCCATCTGTATAGTAAAGAATTGCATCCTTTTTACGAAGTTGTATTTGACCACATTGATATTCAGCATCATTTTGCAAACCAAGAACAAAGCCTTCTGAATCTAATTTTATAATTTTTTGCTCAGAGCTTTTCCAAAGCAAAGGAGGATTATGTGCTGCATTTGCATACCTTAATTTTTTTGTTCTAGGATCATAATCAGAATAAAATAAAGTTATAAATCTATGCGATTGATCCAAATCATAAATAGCTAACTGATTTAAATCATGTAATATTCTGTCTGGAGGCAAACCAGTCAAAACCTCTGCCCTTAGCATTCCCCTTAACATGGTCATCAAAAGGCCTGCAGGAAGACCCTTCCCCATAACGTCTCCAATAACTAAAGCCCACCTTGCCTTTTCCGGCCTCTTTTTAGAAATATTTGTTTTCAAAGACATGAAATCATAATAATCTCCTCCTAATTGAAGAGCTGGTCTACAGTGCGCAGCTAAATCCACACCAAAAATGATTGGACAAAAATCAGGTAAAAGTTGCGATTGGATTTCTGCTCCGATAGAAATTTCTCTAGCTACATTTTCATTCTTTTTTTTTGTTTTAATTAATGAATAATTTTCTAAACCAATTGCCAAACAACTAATAATAAAGTTTAAATTACGCTCATATTTTAAAGAATCATTTAAAGAATCATTTAAAGAATCATTTCTAAAGGTATATACAAATCCTCTACATTTTCCCCGGGAAATAACTTTATAAGACTTAATTACATATTTTTTAAATTTATTATTTAAAACTTTTTCAAAAGAAGTTCCTTCTTTAAGTTTAAAATTTTTAGAAAAATCAAAATTATTAAAATAACATTTTATTGCACCATCCATTTTTAAATTTTTTGTTGCTCCAGCAAACTTAATATTTTCTTTCCATATTTCTCCTTTTTCATTGATAGGAATAACAAGACTTAATTGTTGAGTAAAAGTATGTTTTAAAATTAAAGAAATATAATCCAGAAATCTTTTTATATTTGAAAAAGATTTTAAATAATAAGATAATGAAGATACTGTTTCTATAAATTTATCATTCTCATCAAGAGGAAGTTTATAATCCTTTTCTAAAAATTCTTGAATTATGTCATTAGACAATAATTTTTGTTTCTGGTTTTTAGACAAAACAAATAGAAGCCATAGGTATGTTGTAACACTAAAAATACGATTTTAAAAAAAATTAATTAAATTTTCATCTATCAGCAAGCAAAGCCTCAACAAACTCAAAGCTATTAAAAGGTCTTAAATCTTTAATTCCCTCTCCAGCTCCGATAAATCTTATTGGCAGATTGACTTCTGCAGAAACAGCAAGAGATACCCCACCTCTTGAAGTACCATCTAATTTAGTAATAATTGCACCACTTAAATTTGCAGATTTTGCAAAACTTTTTGCCTGCTTTAATCCATTTTGTCCTTGACTAGCATCTAGAACTAATAAAGATTCAATAATTGCATTAGGAACTTTTTTATCAATAATTTTCTTTATTTTTGATAATTCATCCATAAGATTATTTTTATTTTGGAGCCTTCCTGCAGTATCTACGAGTAATAGGTCACTTTTGCGTTTATTTGCTGCGTTAATAGCATCAAAAACTACTGCTGCTGGATCTGCATTTTTCGATTGATTCGAAATAACATCTACTTTACTTCTATCACCCCATACCTGTAATTGTTCTACGGCTGCTGCTCTGAAAGTATCTGCTGCTGCTATTAAAGTTTTGTAATTACTTTTTGATGACAAATAAGCAAGTTTACCCAAAGTTGTTGTTTTGCCAACTCCATTTACTCCCACTATTAGCCAAACATTCAACTTCCCCTTTTGTGGAATAAGAATATTTGTTCCAGAATTTTTTATTGGTTTATCAATAATTGCTCGTAACTCATCTTTTAAAAATTTAATACCTTCTTCTCCTCCAACAACTTCCTCATTTAATTTTTTTCTAAGTAAATTAATTACTTTATCTGTTGAATCAATACCAACATCGGCTCTTATTAATAGCGTTTCTAAATCATCTAAAGATTCTGGTGTAAGTGGATCATCTCCTAATTTATCTAATAATTCTGATACAAAACCTTTTCTTGTTTCTTCTAATCCTCTTCGTAATTTACTCAACCAATCTATTTCGTCAATTGATATTTCATTTACTTTTTTGCCCTGCGCAGCTAACACCATTGCTGACCAAGTAAAATCATCATCAAAATCTCCTAATTTAACTTCTGTATCATCTTGCAAATTAGAACAATTCTGTTTATCAACTTCTACCTTTAATTGTTCTGCTTTTAGTTCTTCTACCTTTAATTGTTCTGCTTTTAGTTCTTCTACCTTTAATTGTTCTGCTTTTAGTTGATCTTCTTGTTTTTTTAATTCTTGTTTTTGTTTTAACAAAGCATAAGCTTGCGAAGCCCATTCTCGAGATTTATCAGATTCATTATTAGTCATAAATATTTTTAAATCGTATTTAATTAAATTATAAAAAATTATTGATTTATATCAAATAATTACTTCACCTTAACTCTTTGCAATCTCCTTAAAACCCCATTTATCATTTTTCTACCTTGTGTATCACAATATTTATTTGCTAGATTTACAGCCTCATCACATGCAACTGGAATAGGAGTATCTAAAAAATTAATATCAACATAAGCTAAACGTAAAATATCACGATCAACCCTAGGCAACCTTTTTAATCTCCATCCATCCATTACTTGATCAATTTCAGAATCTATAGATTGTAAGTTATTAATTATAATCAAAATTCTATGATTTACATCTTCTCTCATATCATTTTGATTACTTAAAACAATCAATTTTGGAAAGTCTAAAGTAACTGAAAGTGAGTTCA
The DNA here is from genome assembly GCA_003279935.1 of Prochlorococcus sp. AG-388-A04. Lineage (GTDB taxonomy): Bacteria > Cyanobacteriota > Cyanobacteriia > PCC-6307 > Cyanobiaceae > Prochlorococcus_A. The sequence goes on along the minus strand of QCGL01000002.1, from coordinate 117,809 downwards.
TTACTGATTCCATTTTATAAAAAGCTTTTTTAAGTTCATCTCGAACATTTCCAAAAGAAGAAATACTACCTTCCTTTAATTCGCTATCTAAAATGTATTGCGATACATTTTCTAAATCTGCTTCACAATTATCTAACTCATCTCTACAGTGATTTATTAAAGAATCTAAAGCAGATTCAAAAATTTCATCAATTTGAATTTTATTTAATTCTAAATTTCCCGTATCTTTGATAAGACCTAATGAAAGTAAAGATAATTCTCGTGATAGCGATCTGTTATGCATTAATTACGTAGACGAAGTATTTGTAGAAGCTCTTAGTTGGGAAAATAATTTAGAAAAAGTCGGATTTGAAGAGCTATCTTTTTCGTCAGGATTAACAATACCAACAGAAATAATTGTTCTAAATGCATCCTCTACTGAAATAGCAAGATCTTTAACAGAAGATTCAGGAACTAATGTATACCAACCAGTCGTTGGGTTGGGGGCAGTAGGTATAAAAACACTTAATAATTTCTCATCTAATTCTGATTGAAGTGATGGGCCAACATCCCCAGTTACAAACCCAACACTAAATAAACCCTCTCGTGGATACTCTACTAAAACAACTCTTCTAAATCTATTGGATTTATTACTTAAAAAAGTTTCAAGTAATTGTTTAAGAGTTTTATAAACTGCTCCTGCAACTGGAATCTTTGATAAAGTACCTTCTCCAAATTCTAACAACCACCTCCCAACAAAATTTCTCGCCATCAAACCAATAAGCAAAATTGCCAATAAAGGTACTGTTAAACCTAAGGTTAAATTAATTAAATCTTGTAATAAAGGATTTAATGTAATAAAGGGGTTTAATTGCTTAGGGACTGAAGTAACTAATGTAAGAACAAATTTACTAACAATAGAAGAAAGCCAAATAGTGGTTGCCAATGGAATAACAACTAATAACCCTGCTATCAGATCATTTTTTAAATCTTGTTGGAGCCTAGTTCCTAGGTTCGAATCTTGACTTGGAGTAGATTCAACCAAAATTAAAGTTCCTAATTTTATTCATTTTACTAACAATTTAGCTAGTTTTCCTTAATAGGGATATATTTATTTTTAATAAATTTAAATTATTTATTAGTTTATTAGTTTAAAACACTATTTATTTGAATCTAATTCATAATATAAAAATGAGAAATATGATTAAAAATAAAAAAGAATTCAGTGATAAGCTAAAAAAACGAGCAATATTAGAGGGTTTTGCCGTATCTGGAATAGCATCAATCCCAGGAAGTTCTCGCCTAAAACTAAGAACTAAAGCCTTAGAAAGATGGTTAGAAAATAATTATCATTCAGAAATGAAATGGATGGAAGCCGAAAAAAGAAAAAGTATAGAATCTCTTTTAAATGGAGCAAAAAGTGTTTTAACTGTTGGATTTAACTATTTAAGTGAAGAACACAAAGAAAAAGCAAAATTCAAAATTGGTAAATTTGGTCAAGGAGAAGATTATCACAAACTTATTACTAAGAAATTGAAAAAAATAGGAAAATGGATTAATACTGAAGTTCCAAATTGCAAGTGGAAAATTTGCGTTGATACATCTCCTCTTCTGGAAAAAGCTTGGGCAGAAGAAGCAGGTCTTGGTTGGATAGGCAAAAATAGTAATCTTATTAATAAAGACTTTGGATCATGGCTAACATTAGGATTTTTGATTCTTTCAGAAGATTTTGCCCCTGACAACTTATCCCAATCTCTATGTGGGGGGTGTGAAAAATGTATTGAAAAATGTCCGACAAATGCAATAACAGAACCTTTTGTTATTAATTCTGAACTATGCATTGCATACCACACTATTGAAAATAGAAATCAAACTTTTCCAAAACATGTTGAAAAACATTTGAATGGATGGATTGCTGGTTGTGATATTTGCCAAGATGTATGTCCTTGGAATAAAGCAGCTCCATTCAATAAGAGTGTTGAAGCTTATCCAAAATCATGGGTTAAAAATTTAAACATTGAAGCATTAAATTGGGATGAAAAAAAATGGGAAAAAAATCTTCAAGGAACTACATTAAAAAGAATAAAACCATGGATGTGGAAAAGAAATATAAAAGCAATGCTTAAAAATACATAAAAATATGAAAAAGTCTTTTTTAAAAATATTATTTTTTTCAATAATTAGTAGCCATGTTTTTATCGCTGAAAGTTTAAAAGCTTTAATACCATATTATTATTTCCCAGAAACAAAAAGCTTAGAAAAACAAGGTTTATCAGTTGGAAAAGAAGCTTATCAGCTTCTATATTTTGGACAAATCAAAGATAGTTTGAATTTAGCAAAATTAGCTGTAAAAATGAATAATAAAAATGAAACATTGTGGACTATTCTAGCTGAAACTCAAATTGCCAGCAAATTATATGATGATGCATTGATTTCATTAGATAATGCTCAGAAGATAAACCCCAAAATGGGTGAAATATATTTTGCAAAAAGTACTATATATTTAAAACAATCAAAAATAAAAAAAGCAAAAATTTCTTTACTATCAGGAATTAAAATCCTTCCTGAAAACTTTAAAGCAATATTTCAATTAGGAAATATTTATTTAATGGAAAAAAATTATGAAAAAGCCATAGAGGAATTTGATAAAGCATTAAAAATTAAAAAAGATTTTTGGCAAGCAATTAACAACCAAGGCTTAGCATATTTTGAACTAAATAACATTAATCTTTCTATTATCTCTTTTAAAAAGGCTATAGAACTTGAGGAAAACGCAGAACCACTATTAGCACTTGCTTCATGCTTAAAAAATAAGGACATTAATAAAGCAATAGTTTTGGCAAAAAAAGCTTTAAATAAAGACCCAAATTATGTTGACCTTAATTATAGAGAAGAACAGCTTTGGGGTGAAAAACTACAAAGTTCTACTGAAAAACTTTTTGAAAATCCTCAAATTAAGAAAGAAGTATTAGTTGCAAAAACAAAAATTAAATAAATTTCCCGACTATTAATACTGGTAAATATTTATTTACCTATTAATCTTAATTTAGTCTATGAAAGCTTTTTGTAAATTTCCTATTAAATGACTAAGGAAAAATTCACTTCTATATCGTTGCAGGAAGAAATGCAACGTTCCTATTTGGAATACGCAATGAGCGTGATAATAGGACGTGCTTTACCTGATGCGAGGGATGGACTGAAACCAGTCCAAAGAAGAATTCTTTTTGCAATGCATGAATTAGGACTTACTCCAGATAGACCATTCAGAAAATGTGCCAGAGTTGTTGGTGATGTACTAGGGAAATACCATCCTCATGGAGATCAGGCAGTCTATGAGGCGCTGGTTAGATTAGTTCAAGATTTTTCTACAAAATATCCAACTCTTGATGGTCATGGGAATTTTGGATCTGTTGATAATGATCCGCCAGCTGCAATGAGATATACAGAGACACGTTTAGCTCCAATATCTCATGAATGTTTTCTTCAAGAAATTGGATCTGAAACAGTAAGTTACTCAAATAATTTTGACGGTTCACAACAAGAACCTGACATATTGCCGGCACAATTACCCTTTTTATTATTAAATGGTTCCTCAGGAATCGCTGTTGGTATGGCAACGAATATTCCCCCACACAATCTTGGTGAAATAGTTGATGGTTTAATTGCCCTTATACAAAATAAAGAAATAAGCGACTTAAGATTGTCGAAAATTATATTAGGACCTGATTTTCCAACTGGAGGAGAATTAATTTGCAATAGTGCAATGTATGAAGTCTACCAAAGGGGAAGAGGATCTATAACTGTACGGGGAGTAATTAAAAATGAAGAGATTAATTTAGGGAAAGGAAAGCATAAAAGAAATGCGCTTATAATTTCGGAACTACCTTATCAAATAAGTAAAGCAGGATGGATTGAAAAGCTTGCAGAATTAGTAAATCTAGGAAAAATTGATGGGATATCTGATATTAGAGATGAAAGTGATAGAGACGGAATGAGGATAGTTATTGAACTCAAAAAAGATACAAATTCTGAAATTGTAGTATCAAATTTATTCAAAAAAACAGCATTACAATCTAATTTTGGTGCAATATTTTTAGCTTTAGTTAACGGTAAACCTATTCAACTTACGCTAAGAAGATATCTAAATTATTTTTTAGAATTTAGGGAAGAAACAATTAGAAAAAGAACAAATTATTTTTTAAAAATTGCATCAGAAAAATTTGAAATAATGGAAGGGTTTTCAATAGCAACTAAAAATATAAAAAATATTATTGAGATTATTCAAAACTCAGAAAATGCAACTGAAGCCAAATCAATATTAATGGTCAAACTTAAACTAACTGAAAATCAAGCAAATGCAGTTTTGAGCATGCCTCTAAAGAAATTAACAACCTTAGAAAGGAAGCAAATAGACATTGAGATGAGAGAATTACTTGAAAAGAAGAAATATCTGAATAATCTTTTAAATAACAGAAGATTATTGCTTGACACTTTAATTGAAGAGCTGAAGAGGTTAAAAAAGAAATTTAACGTAAAAAGAAAAACAAAAATTTTGAAAGATATTAATCAAGAAGAAGAAATAGATACTATAAATAATCAAATATTAGAAGACCTTATAAACAAAGAAACAAAAATATCAGTAGATAATAGATTTTATTTTAAAAAAATAATTTATAATAACTACAAAAAATTATTAGATCATGAAAATAAATTTATAGATAATAAAAATGTTCAAAAGTTTATATGTAAAATTCATAAAAATTTAAAAATTATTGGAATTACATCTTCAGGAAAAACTCTACAAATCGATTGGAAATCAAACATTAATAATGACCATAAACTAGATAAAAAAGTTTTAGGAAATATAGACCCAATAGAAATAATAAATTTTCATTATCTGGAAAGTGACGTAAAAAATTATTTATGCATTTTGAGTTCTGATGGAAGGTTTAAAAAAGTTTTATTTGATAAAGATATGATAAAAAGTAATAGGATCTTTTCAATTACCAAATTAAAAGATTCTACAAGTATTATTGATTCATTTATTTTCAACAAAGAACAACAATTAGTAATATTAACTTCTATTGGTAGGCTTTTTAAATTTGATTTATCTAATAAATACTTAAACCCAAGTACAAAACAATCGCTTGGACTATTATTGGTTAATCTTTTACCTAAAGAGCAAATAGTTTCTTGTTGTAAAAGTAAGGATAAAGATATACTTTACTTAGTTTCTAAAAAAGGGAAGTTTTTTAAACTGGGAATTGATGATATTTATAATTCTTATAATTCTAAATTAGGCTATGTAAATGAGAAAATTCAACTTAAAGATGACCATTTTATTTCAGTTCTATCTAGCAACCAATATATTGATATTGAAACGAATAAAAATAAATCTGCAAGATTAAACTTAAACAAAATTGGTATTGAATCTAGCAAAAATATTCTTAAAATAGATTTTTTGAATTTAGAGAAAGATGAATATCTTGAAAATTGTTATCGCCTAGAAAATTATATGAATTAAGAATTATATTCATTTTCAACCCATTTTAAATATTCTTGATTTACCGTACCGGTAACATAAGAACCAGTAAAACAACTCATTTCTAATTCTTGAATGGGAGAATCATTAATTATAGATTTTCTCAAGTTATCAACACTTTGATATACAAGATGATCTATTTCAAGCTTTTCTGCTATTTCAATTATTGATCTATCATGAGCAATTAATTCATCCCTATTAGGCATATTAATTCCATAAACATGAGGATATCTAACTGGAGGAGCTGCTGAAGTAAAAAAAACTTTGTTTGCACCAGCATCTTTTGCCATTTGCACTATTTGTTTTGATGTAGTACCTCTCACTATAGAATCATCGACTATTAGTACATTTTTGTTTTTAAATTCTGTACTCATAGCATTCAACTTTTGCCTTACAGATTGTTTACGTTTTTGATGGCCAGGCATTATGAAAGTTCTTCCAACATATCTATTTTTAAAAAACCCTTCTCTATACTCTATCCCCAACTGCCTAGCAACTTGCATTGCCGCAGGACGTGAAGAATCAGGAATAGGCATTACCACATCGACATCCCCAGACTTTATTGTTTGCTTAATTGTTTCAGCTAAATAATCACCCATTTTCAAACGTGCTTGATAGACTGAGATTCCGTTCATCACGGAATCTGGTCTAGCTAAATAGACATATTCAAAGGCACAAGGAAATAATCTTGGGTTTTCTGAGCATTGCTTTGTAAATAATTCACCATTATGGGTTATAAAAATTGCCTCACCAGGCTCAACATCTCTAACAACTTGATAATCATTATTTTCCAATACTAAAGACTCACTTGCCACCATCCACTCTTCCTTTTGAGTAGTAAGAGAAATTCTTTTTCCAAGTACTAAAGGTCTTATACCAAAAGGATCTCTAAAAGCTAATAAGCCATGCCCTGAAATTAAAGCAATTGAAGCATATGAACCTTGAATTCTTTTATGTAAGTTTTTAACTGCATTAAAAATAATATCTGGCTCTAAATCTTGATTATGGATTTGTTCTTGTAATTCAGTTGCGAATATGTTTAACAACATTTCAGTATCACTTGAAGAATTTGTATGACGTTTATCTACATTAAATAATTGTTTCTCTAGGTCTCTTGTATTAGTAAGGTTTCCATTATGAATCAAAACTATTCCATAAGGAGCATTAACATAAAAAGGTTGTGCTTCTTCAACACTTTCTGCTGAACCTTTAGTTGCATACCTAACATGCCCTAAACCAATTTTTCCTATTAAATTCCTCATATCTCTTGTTCTATAAGCAGTATTTACTTGTCCTTTAGCCTTGTGTATATGAAAAATAGTATCTTCCATTGTAGCTATTCCGGTTGAATCTTGACCTCTGTGCTGCAGTAGCAAAAGACTGTCATAAATCTGTTGATTTACATCATCACAAGAAACAATTCCAACAATTCCACACATAATTAATTTCCGAAATTTGTAAATAATTCCATATTTTTATTCATTATTCAAAGCAATTAGAAATACTATTATTAAATTTTTCGGTTAATTCATCAACCCTTAAATTGCAAAGTGTTTTACCTTGAAAAGTTATATCAAGATTATATTCAGAGACAAATCCGATTTTTTTAACATATACGTTTCTTCCAAAATTTTTGCTCTTAATTTCAAGAAAATTTAAAAAGTTTTGTTCTTCTTTTTTATTGAGTGAAAATATTATTCTTGATCCTCCCTCGCTAAACAATAAATTATCTAAACGAGCATTTTTTTCTTCTAATTGAATATAAGCTCCCTTGGAAGACAGAATACAACATTCTGATAAAGCGACAGCTAAACCTCCATCGCTAACATCATGAGAAGAAGCAATATAATTTTTTAGAATTGAATCCCTTAAAAAACTTTGACAGTATTTTTCATCTTGTAAATGAATTTTAGGAGGCCTTCCTGTTACTAAATCGTGAAAATATTCTAAATAAGAACTAGCACCTATTGAAGATTCAGAGGCGTTTGAACCAATTATCCAAATTTGATCATTTATATTCTTCCATCCTGAACTGATAGCTTTATCTACATTTTTAATTGTTCCTACCATTCCAATAACAGGAGTGGGATTAATAGGAGTTAATTGATTGTTTTTATTTTTTGATTCATTATATAAAGAAACGTTTCCTCCTGTTACAGGTGTCTCTAAAGCAATACAAGCCTTGGAAATACCATCACATGCTGATGAAAGTTGCCAATATCCAATTTCAGTTTCGGGTGACGAAAAATTTAAATTATTTGTTATTGCAATTGGCTGTGCACCAACACAACTTACATTTCTAGCAGATTCTGCAACTGCTGCAATACTTCCTCTATATGGATCTAATAAAACCCATCTACTATTACAATCTACAGAAGCAGCTACACCAGAAAATTCATTATTTTTATTTTTCTCATCTTGGCGTCTGAGTCTTATTAACGCTGCATCTGACTCTCCTGGCTTAAATACAGTATTTGATTGTACTTGAGAATCATATTGTCGATACACCCAACTTTTAGAAGCTATTGAAGGATTAGATAAAAGTTTTAAGATAATTTCAGAAAAAGAATATTTTTTTTGGTCTTTTAAAGAAAAAATTTTATTATCTCTGATAACCGGCAATTCCTCTTCTGTCCATTCCCATTTCTTTAATAAATGATTAGGAGGTTCCTTAATAATCTTATGAATATTAATTGGGGTTTCATCAGATAAAGCAGAAGTAGGAATTTGAGCAACTATTTGATTTTTTTGCGAGATAATAACCTCACTTTTAGATATTACCTCACCAATAACATTTGCGAAAAGTCCCCACTTTTTAAATTGATTAATAAGAATATTTAACTTTTCTTCTTTAACAACCATCAACATTCTCTCTTGGGATTCAGATAATAAGTATTGGTAAGCAGACATATCATTCTCTCTTGCAGGAACTAAATCTAGGTTAATTGAAATACCTAAACTCCCATTTGCAGCCATTTCAGCACTGCTACATGTTAATCCCGCAGCTCCCATATCTTGCGCAGCAAGTACATCGCCTGTTTTAAAAGCATCTAGACAAGCTTCAATAAGACTTTTTTCAATAAATGGATCACCAACTTGTACTGCCGGTCTATTATCCAAAGATTTAGTAGTTAATTCCGAACTAGCAAAACTTGCACCTCCTACTCCATCCTTTCCTGTGGTATTTCCTACGTATAAGACAGGAGAACCTACTTCTCTTGCTCCTGAACATACAATTTCATCAGTTTCTAATAAACCTAAAGCCATAACATTAACTAAAGGATTTCCAGAGTAACTATCATCAAAATCTATTTCTCCGCCAACAGTAGGAACGCCAACACAATTACCGTAATGAGATATCCCCGCAACTACTCCTTGAAGTAAAGAAATGTTAGATGATTTATCAAGATTACCAAATCTTAAAGAGTTTAAAACTGCTATAGGTCTCGCACCCATAGTAAAAATATCTCTTAATATGCCACCAACACCTGTTGCCGCTCCTTGAAAAGGTTCAATAGCAGAAGGATGATTGTGACTTTCAATTTTGAAAACAAGTTTCTGACCGTTTCCAACGTCAATAACACCTGCATTCTCTCCTGGACCGACCAATACATTTTTACCAGTAGTAGGGAAATTAGCTAATAATGGTTTTGAATTTCTATAACAGCAATGCTCAGACCACATTACTCCAAACATTCCCAATTCTGTTCTATTAGGTTTTCTTCCTAATCTCTTACAGATCTCTGCATAATCTTCATGAGTTAAGTTTTCAACTTTGAGTGATTCATTAACATCATAAGTATCGTTTTTTAAAGAATCTATCATTAGTCAAATCCAAGGATCATCTTCTCGTTTATTTCTGAAAGATCTTGCTTGTTCTTCTTCATTATAAAAACTATTCTGATTAAATTCTGATTTTTGGTTTATATCTTCATCTTCTTCAAGCCAATCTTCTAATCTATTTGTTGCGTGATTTTTCATATCATCAAAACGATCGATTATTTTCTTTCCTTTTTTTAAAAATTCATATTTAATACTTGATTTTATTAAAGGGAAATCATCTAAAGAAAGGCAAGAACAAAAAACTAAACCAGGTTGCTGATCAACAATATTCTCTATATCTAATTTCCATCTACTTGAACCTGGAATCCTTGGATTAGAACGAGAAATTAAATAAAACTTTATGTTGCCAGTTTTCATTTCGAATAAGAAATCTGCTATTACTCCTATCCTTGAACCTTCTGAATTAACTAAACTAGCTTCTATTAAGTTAGGAAATCTATTTAATGTAGAAAGGTCAGAAATAGCAGGATCACCTTTCACGAAAATATCATTATCTATTATTTGACTAATTTGATTTAATTTCCATACATTTCTTTTTAAATTCAAATTCGAGGGACGAGAATACCAACCTAAAATCCTATGAACAGGTGGATGCATCCAAACATTTTCACCATTGCCATAATTTAAAGTAGCATTACCTTTTACATTATGTCTTAATAATTCACTTAATAAAAATTCTTTTGGTAATTTCAACTTAAGAACGGACTTGAACAGGCATGACTAAATAAGTAAAGGAATTAACATTATCTTCTGGAACTAGAACAGCTGGAGTAGTGGGAAGATTACATTTAAAAATTACATTTTCACTTGATATAACTTTTAAACCTTCCAATAAATACCGTACATTAAAAGCGATATCAAATTGATCAAAATCAAAAGATACAGGAACTAATTCACTTGCATTTCCTATATCTTGAGCATCTGCACTTACCAATGCTAAATCCTTTTCATTTAGTTTAATCTTCACAACACTACTTTGTTGATCGGCTAAAACTGCTATTCTTTCAAGTGATTCGATTATTTTTTTTGTATTAAATATAAAAAGTTTCGTGAAATTATCCGGTATTAATTGAGAATAATTTGGATAAGAACCTTCAAGAGTTCTTGTAGTAATTATTTGATTTGAGGAAATAAATACAACTTGACCTTTGTCATAGAAAAGTTTAATTGAATTTTCAGAACTTCTAAGACTAACAAGCTTTTCAATTTCTCTTAAAGATCTTGTTGGAATAGTAACTGATAAGTTTTCTTCATTAGAAACAAAATCTTCTTTTTCATCAAAATTTTTTTTATTATCAACCAATACAACTGCTAATCTATGCCCATCTGTTGCAGCTGATTCCAAATATTTTAAATTAAATGTAAAATTTACTCCTGTAAGTAATTGCTTAGAATCATCAGTACTACTAGCGAATATAGTTAATTTTAAAGCTTTTAAGAAAGAACTTGGATCAATATTCAAAGATGTACCACTTTCCACGAATGGTAGGCTGGGGTAATCATCTGATGGAATACCTTTAATATTAAAAGAACCCCTATCACTTTTAATCATAATATTATCTGAACTCTCATCAACATCAAGAGAAACAGGTGTTTCACTTGGTAATTTATTAACTATTTCAGATAAAAGTTTGGATGGAACGGTAATTGCTCCACTTTTGTTTACAGTCGCATCAAATGAAGTTTGTATTCCTAGATTCAAATCAAATCCAGTTAAACTAATTTTATTAGTACCTTGATCAGCTGTGAGAAGTAAATTTGCAAGGATTGGATGGGTGGGTCTTGAAGAAACTGCCTTACTAACTAATTGAATAGCATAATTAAATTCATTTTGATTACAAACAATCTCCATCAGAATTCATAACTTTATTTATATACTAGAGCCATTTTCTTGTTTATTGCAATTAAATATTTTCTTTTTAATTATCAATTCTTCTAATAGATTTCTTCTTTATTATGAATTTATATAGTGGTAGTAGTGTTTGTGGAAACTGTGGAAAATAGACCAAATTTATTGGTGCTCTTGATGATTAATAAAAATAAAATAGTGGAAAAAGAATTAAAAATGTTGATAGATATCAAATAATAAAATTATTTTTTTTAATTATCAACATTCTTGATTTTATTTCGATAGTTATTCAACAGTTTTTAGAAGGTTTTAAATTTTTTCCACAGTCACTTTTATTTTTGGCTGAGCTAGTAGCCCAAAATTTTTGTTATGTTTTTTAACGAAGGTTCAATATTTTTCTGGAATATAGCATCATTATTTTTAATCGCACAATCTGGATCTTTCAATCCATTTCCTGTCAAAACACAAACTATTGTTGATTCTTTTTTTATTCTGTTTTTATTTTTAATAAGTCCTGCAACTGAAGCTGCGCTTGCTGGTTCACAAAAAATACCTTCTTTTGCAAGCATTTTATAAGCTTCAATAATCTCCTCGTCAGTTATAGATTGAAAATCTCCTTTACTTTCTTTTTTAACGATTTTTGCTTTATCTCTATTTACAGGATTTCCAATTCGAATAGCTGTCGCAATCGTTTCAGGATCTTGAACTATAATATTTTTCACTAAAGGTGCAGATCCTTCAGATTGAAACCCCATCATGAGTGGTAATTTTAAATTTCTTTTAATTTTTGCATATTCTTTAAAACCCAACCAATAAGCGGTTATGTTACCCGCATTTCCCATTGGTATACATAGCCAATCAGGAGCAATACCTAAGTCATCTATTATTTCAAATGCTGCAGTCTTTTGACCTTGTATTCGGTAAGGATTAACAGAATTTACAAGATTGATCGGATATTCGGAAGACAATTTCCTGACAATTTCTAAAGCTTTATCAAAATTACCTTGTATGGATATGATTTCTGCTCCATACATTAAAGCTTGAGCAAGTTTACCTTGAGCTACATATCCATCTGGAATTAATACATAAGATTTTAAACCACCTCTTGAAGCATAAGCAGCTGCAGCTGCAGAAGTATTTCCTGTACTAGCGCATATTACCGCTTTGCTTCCTTCTTCTTTTGCTTTACTTATCGCCATCGTCATTCCTCTGTCTTTGAAAGAACCAGTAGGGTTAAGACCATCATACTTTAAATAAACTTTAGTATCGTTTCCAATTAAATCACTAATTGATTTGCTGAAAATAAGAGGAGTATTACCTTCATTTAAAGATACGATGGGAGTTTTAGAGGACACTGGTAGATATTGTTTATATGCATTGATTAATCCTGGCCATCTTTTTTTTCTGTAATTAAAAGAAAATTTGTTTTTAATTTTATTTACTATTGACATAGTTACTTAATTGTTTTTGATCTTTTCTAAAGGCTTGCTAGTGAAGAAATCTAATAATTCTGATATTGATTGTACTTTATTCATAAGTTTACTTAAAGCGTTTACGTTTAAAATAACAGTTTTAGTTGGATAACTTTCAAAAAAACTTATAAGATTTATTTTTCCGTTTCCAGTATCTAAACCTTTAATAACACTAGATCTTAGGGCTAACATACCTGTTTTTTTATCATTTGTGTTAGGGGTGTGAAGTATAGACGAAAGTCTACTTAAAAAGACATTACCTATTTCGGAATATAATAATTTACTTGCAATATTTATAGGTATTTCAAAAGTGTTATTTAATATTGATTGAATCTTTTCATCTGAAGAACCAGTTGCATTAAATATTTTTCTTAATGATTTTGATGAATTACCGTTTTCAGCGAAAGTTCTTAAAGAATCGACAGTTACTGTTCTTGAAAAAATACTGTAAGTAATCTTAATTTTTTCCGCAGATTGAACTTTAGGAGCATTAAAAAAAATTTGATGAGTAAATAATATTAAAAAAATTCTAGGAATTATACTTTTTGAAAATTTCATTTATATAGTTGCACCAGCAGCAATTTTTACAAGTCTTACTACACTTTTTTCTGTCACTCTTTTCGCTATTTTAAAACTCATTTCTTTTGTGTAAGGCTCATTTATAAGTCTTGGTAATCTTTTTAAAAAGATATCAATAGAAAAGCCTGGTATCTTTTGTACGATCTCTAAAAAGTTCTTGAACGGTTCGATAGATAGTATTAAATCATTTATATTATTGTTGTCTCTAGCAATATTTAGTTTTATTGATTTCGGAAGGTAATTATTGACGCTTTTTAATAAATTTAAACCTATCAAGTCTATTTGACTAGTCAAACCATTAATAATTTCATCTCTTAGAAATCCACCTTTTGGAGAAAATAGCAGATTTATAACTTCATCAAGAAGTTTTTCTAAATCGAGATTAGTTTGTTTTGCAGCATTAGAAAGTAAATCTTCTAATCTGTCCCATTTAAATTGATTGTTATCAAAAAGCATTTCTTTTAGACTCTCTCTTAATTGAGGATCAGGGTCTTCCATTAATCTTCTTGCAAAATAGGGATAAGCAGCTCCAAGTATTTTAAAGTCAGGATCAACACTTAAAGCAATTCCTTCTAAAGTTAGTAGTGATCTAATTATAAGAGCATAATATGGAGGTAACTGAAAGGGAAATTTATACATAACCCCTGACATGTCGTCAGTTACACTTTTGAAATCCATTTTTGATACACCAAGCTCTACCGCATTTACAAATACATCTTGAAAAGCTGGAACAATAGGTTCAAGATTAACTTCCTTCGAAAGAAAACCTAACTTAACGAAATCTTGAGACAATTTATCAAAATTTTTATTTACAAGATGAACTACTGCTTGAATTAAACCAGATCTGGAGCTTCTAGTGACTTCACTCATCATCCCAAAATCTAAATAACATAATCTTCCATCTTCTAAAGCCAATAAATTTCCAGGATGTGGGTCAGCATGAAAAAAACCATGCTCTAATAATTGTTCCAAACTACACTGCACTCCAATTTCAATCATTTCATCAGGATCAATACCTAAATTTTTAACTCCCTCAAGATTAGTTAGCTTTGTTCCATCTATCCATTCCATGGTTAACACTCTTCGTGAGGTTGTTTCTTTATAAATTTTTGGTACAGCAATTTTAGAGTTATGAAGATGTAGATTTCTAAATTTTTCAGCATTTTTAGCTTCATTTAAATAATCCATTTCTTCAAAAACTCTCTTTCCCAATTCATCAATTAAAGCAACAAGATCACTTCTTATAAGTCCTATATTATTTTTTAACCAATTAGCAATGTTTCTTACTATGTATAGATCAAGCGTGATTTGTTCTCTTAAACCTGGTCTTTGAACTTTTACAGCTACAATTTCCTTATTTTTGAGAACAGCTTTATGAACTTGTCCTAAAGAGGCTGCAGAAATAGGTTCTTTGTCGATGGTTAAAAAAATCTCATTAATTTTTTTATTTAAATCTTCTTCTATTAATTCCATCGCCTTATTTCCATCAAATCCTGGTAATTGATCTTGAAGTTCAGACAACTCTTCAAGAAGAATAACAGGAATAATGTCTGGTCTGGTTGATAAAGCCTGCCCTGCTTTAACAAATGCAGGGCCTAATTCTACTAATAAATTTGTTAGTTGTTTTGCTCTAAATCTTGCTTTTGATTCTCTTTTTAACTCTCCAGTTAATTTGTCCCATCCAACTGAAATAATATATGAAAATATTGGGATTAAGGTCTGCCAAAGTCTTTTGAATAATCGAATAGGATTTTTTTGATAAATTTTTGATATTATTTCAGGATCATATTTTAGTAATCCTGATGCTTCTATAAAATCTGCATAATCTTCATTCATAACTTTATTTATTTAAACCCTTTTAATTTCTTCAAAAAGAAGTTAATTTTTTTGTATGAAAGAATTATCATGTTAATACAATTAACTTTAAAAAATATTGCCTTAATAGAAATTATAGAAATTAATTTCGAAAAAGGTTTGAATATTTTTACTGGAGATTCAGGATCAGGAAAATCACTGATTTTAGATTCCTTAAATGTTTTGTTCGGTGGATCTAATATACCTTTAAAGCATTTAATACGTCCAGGAAAAGAGGAATGTTTAATTGAAGCTAAATTTTCAAATTCTTCGAAAGTTACTGATTGGCTTTCGATAAATGGTTTTTATGATATTTCAGGAGAAATTTTTGTAAAAAGAAAATCTTATATAAAAAATAATAAAATTCATTCAAAATATACGATAAATAATTTCTCTATTAGTAAAAAGCTTTTAGAACAGCTAGGTTTACTATTAGTAGATTTTGCTGGTCAATCTGACAGCGTTTTATATGATAATCAAGAATATAGAAAATCAATAATTGATGATTTAGGTCCTAAAAAATTAAAAATGATAAATTCTCAAATTAAGAGTACATGGCAGGAATTTCAAATTCTTAGAAAAAGAAGAGAAGACAAAATGCAATCATTTCAAAAGAAAGAAGAAAGTAATTTTGCAATAAAAGAAATGTATAAAATATTGGAGGAAGCTAATTTAAATTCAAGCAATGAAATTTTTGAATTAAAAGCAAAGGAATTGCGACTTTCAAATAATTTTGATATCAATCACTCTATAAAAGTATCACTTGACAATTTAAATATTTATAAAAATGAGGCCCCTTCGGTAAGTCATTTAATTGCTCAATCAATTAAACAATTAAGTAAAGTTATTCAATTTGATTCAAAGATTAAGGACTTATATGAAAATTTAATAAATATTCAAAATGATGTAGAGAATTTAATTTTTGCTTTAACAGAATATTCGGAAAAACTCGAGAATGAGGATAATAGTTTAGAAGAAATTCAAAAAAGATTATTTTATTTGCAAAATTTAGAGCGAACTTTCTCTTTAGAACTTCCAAAATTGATTTTGAAGAAAGACGAATTAAAAACATTTATAGATACAAATTTATTTGAGGAAGAAATTAAGAAGTTGGATATTCAAATTAACAAATCACAAGCTAATTTAAATACTCTTTTTGAGCTACAGTCTTTTCAAAGAAGAGAAACGGCTAATCAACTTCAAGATTCTGTTATTTCTATTTTGAAAAATTTAGGTTTAGAAAATGCAGATTTTGTAATTGACTTCTCAAAAGTTATACCTTCTCCAGAAGGCAATGAAAATATAGAATTTCTCTTTTCTGCCAATCCTGATCAAAAATTAGCCCCATTATCTAAAGTTATTTCCGGCGGAGAAATGTCAAGATTTTTATTAGCCATAAAATCTAGTATTTCAAAAAAAACTAACACTTTCTTTTTAGATGAAATTGATAATGGTTTAAGCGGAAAATCATTACATTCTTTAGTTGATCTAATAAAAGTGATTGCACAGGAAAGGCAGGTTTTGTGTATTACTCATCAGCCTTTTTTAGCAGCAACTGGAAATACTCATTTTAAAGTAAAGAAAAATGTTATTAATGGTATAACTTTTACTTCTATCTCGAAATTAATTACAAAAAAAGAACGACAAAATGAGCTAATTGAACTTATAGGTGGTGGTTTTAGTGAAGCAAATAATTATGCATCTACACTTATAGACAGAGCAGCCGCATAAATTAAAAAAATTCCACTATAATAAGTGTTCTTTAAATCATTCTAAGATTTAAGCATGGTAAAAAAAAATATTGGTATTAACGAAGATAATTCAATTAGGATTCGAGGCGCTCGACAACATAATTTAAAAAATATAGATCTAATTCTTCCAAGAAATAAATTTATTGTTTTCACAGGTGTGAGCGGTAGTGGCAAAAGCTCTTTGGCTTTTGATACTATTTTTGCTGAAGGTCAAAGGAGATATGTAGAAAGTCTTTCTGCTTACGCAAGACAATTTCTAGGTCAAGTTGATAAACCGGATGTAGATAATATTGAGGGCTTATCTCCTGCTATTTCCATAGATCAAAAATCAACGAGTCATAATCCTCGATCAACTGTTGGAACTGTAACTGAGATACAAGATTATTTGAGATTATTATTTGGGCGCGCAGGAGAACCTCATTGCCACCACTGTGGTTTACCTATTGCTCCTCAAACAATTGATGAAATGGTTGATCAAATAGTTTTGCTACCTGAAGGAACAAGATATCAATTACTTGCACCTGTTGTAAGAGGTAAAAAAGGAACTCATGCAAAATTACTTAGTGGATTAGCAGCAGAAGGCTTTGCTCGAGTACGAATTAATGGTGAAGTAAGAGAACTTGCAGATAGTATTGAATTAGACAAAAATCATACTCACAATATCGAGGTAGTAGTTGATCGATTGATTGCGAGAGATGGAATCCAAGAAAGATTGAACGATTCTTTACAAACTTGTCTTAAAAGAGGGGATGGATTATCAATTGTAGAAGTTGTTCCAAAAAAAGGAGAAACTCTACCTCCGAATTTAGATAAAGAAAAGTTATATTCAGAGAATTATGCATGTCCAATTCACGGATCTATTGTAGAAGAGTTGTCTCCAAGACTATTTTCTTTTAACAGTCCCTACGGTGCTTGCCCTGATTGCCATGGTATTGGATATCTAAAAAAATTTACTGCAGAAAGAGTAATACCTGACACTTCTTTACCTGTTTATGCGGCTATAGCTCCCTGGAGTGAAAAAGATAATACTTATTATTTTTCATTACTTTATTCAGTTGGACAAGCTTATGGTTTTGAATTGAAAACTCCATGGAAAGATTTGAGTGATTTACAAAAAAATGTTTTACTTTCTGGATCTGATAAGCCAATTGTAATTCAAGCGGATAGTCGTTTTAAGGGTTCTGGTGGTTTCGAAAGACCTTTTGAAGGAATCTTGCCAATTTTAGAAAGGCAATTAACCGAAACTAATGGAGAATCAGTTAAGCAAAAGCTTGAAAAATATTTAGAGTTAGTTCCTTGTAAAACATGTTCTGGTAAAAGATTAAAACCAGAAGCACTCGCCGTTAAGATTGGACCATACAGTATTACTGATTTGACCTCTATAAGTGTCTCAGAAACTTTACTTCATATTGAGAAAATAATGGGGATAAGTAAAAATATAAAAGAAAATATTTCTTTATCTGAAAAACAGAAACAAATAGGTGAACTAGTTTTAAAAGAAATTCGACTTCGTTTAAAGTTTCTAATCAATGTCGGTTTAGATTATTTAACTTTAGATAGACCAGCAATGACTCTATCAGGAGGAGAGGCACAACGTATAAGATTAGCAACTCAAATTGGAGCTGGCTTAACTGGTGTTTTATATGTATTGGATGAACCCAGTATTGGTTTACACCAAAGAGATAATGATAGATTGCTGGAAACATTAAAAAGTCTAAGAGATTTGGGAAATACACTTGTTGTTGTTGAACATGATGAAGATACTATGAAATCAGCTGATTACTTAGTAGATATTGGACCGGGTGCAGGAGTTTATGGAGGGGAAATCATTGCAAAAGGTACATTTGAAGATGTTTTAAATTCAAAGAAGTCTTTAACTGGAGCATATCTCAGTGGAAGAAAATCGATTCCTACTCCCAAAGAACGTAGATCTTCAGTCAAGAAAAGTTTAATTTTAAATAACTGCGTTAAAAATAATTTAAAAAACATATCAGTTGAATTTCCTTTGGGGAGATTAGTTTCGGTAACCGGAGTGAGTGGAAGTGGAAAAAGTACATTAGTTAATGAATTATTACATCCTGCGCTTAGTCATTCTCTTGGTTTAAAAGTACCTTTCCCTAAAGGTGTTAAAGAGTTAAAAGGGATAAAAGCTATAGATAAGGTAATTGTTATTGATCAATCTCCTATTGGAAGAACACCTAGATCAAACCCTGCAACTTATACAGGGGCTTTTGATCCAATAAGACAGTTATTTACTGCGACTATAGAAGCTAAAGCTAGAGGTTATCAAGCTGGGCAATTCAGCTTTAACGTAAAAGGAGGTAGATGTGAAGCTTGTCGAGGACAAGGAGTAAATGTAATTGAAATGAATTTTTTACCTGATGTCTATGTTCAATGCGATGTATGTAAGGGAGCTCGTTTTAATAGAGAAACTCTTCAAGTTAAATACAAAGGTTTTAATATTTCTGATGTTTTAGAAATGACTGTTGAGCAGGCGGCAGAAACTTTTTCCGCGATCCCGCAAGCAGCTGATAGATTATCTACATTAGTTGATGTAGGGCTTGGTTATGTCAAGTTAGGCCAGCCAGCTCCAACACTATCTGGTGGAGAAGCACAAAGAGTAAAATTAGCAACTGAATTATCTAAAAGAGCTACTGGAAAAACTTTGTATTTAATTGATGAGCCAACAACTGGGTTAAGTTTTTATGATGTTCATAAATTAATGGATGTTATTCAACGTTTAGTAGATAAAGGTAATTCCGTTGTTGTTATTGAGCATAATTTGGACGTTATTAGATGTTCAGACTGGATAATTGATCTTGGACCTGATGGAGGTGATAAAGGTGGAGAGATTATAGTCGAGGGTACACCTGAAGATGTTGCGAAACATTCAACAAGTTATACAGCTAAATACTTAAAAGAAGCTCTAAATTAAGCTTTAAACCAGTTATATTTCTTCGTATTGTTAATATATAATATGTAAAATTATCTTTTTATTAAAATGTAAAAAATCAATCATAGCTAGACTTTTAGTAGTTATAACTTTTTTAAAATAATAAATCATAATGCTTTCTTAATATTTCTACGTTTAAATCCAGCCTATTAGTAATAATGTGTTCAAAAGAGCCAAATGAGTTTGAAATTTTTACATTTACATTTGCATGGTTTAATACGTTCTAATAGTCTTGAATTAGGTAGAGATTCAGACACTGGTGGACAAACGCAATATGTTTTGGAATTGGTAAAAAGTTTGGCTAATATTTCAGAAGTTGATCAAGTTGATTTAGTTACTCGACTCATTAAAGATAGTAAAATTGATAGTTCCTATTCAAAAGAGCAAGAATTTATTGCACCGGGAGCTCGAATTTTAAGATTTCAATTTGGACCCAATAAGTATTTAAGAAAAGAATTATTTTGGCCTTATTTAGACGAATTAACTCAAAATCTTATTCAGCATTATCAAAAACACGAAAATAAGCCAAGCTTTATCCACGCTCATTATGCAGATGCTGGCCATGTGGGAGTTAGATTAAGTAAAGCTTTAAAAGTACCTTTTATTTTCACAGGGCATTCTTTAGGAAGAGAGAAAAAAAGAAAATTACTCGAGGCTGGTTTAAAAATTAATCAAATTGAAAAGCTCTATTGTATCAGCGAAAGAATTAATGCAGAAGAAGAGTCTTTAAAATATGCGGATATCGTTGTGACAAGCACTAAACAAGAATCTGTATATCAATATTCCCGATATCACTCTTTTTCGTCTGAAAAATCAAAAGTTATTGCTCCTGGAGTTGACCATACTAAATTTCATCATATTCATTCAACAACCGAGACCTCTGAAATTGATACTATGATGCTTCCTTTTTTGAAAGACTTAAGAAAGCCTCCTATATTGGCTATCTCTAGAGCAGTAAGAAGAAAAAATATTCCTTCTTTAGTTGAATGTTATGGACGATCAGAAAAATTAAAAAGAAAAACTAACTTAATTTTAGTTCTAGGTTGTAGAGACAATACCTCTAAACTTGATTCTCAACAAAGAGAGGTTTTTCAAAAGATTTTTGAAATGATAGACAAATATAATTTATATGGAAAAGTGGCTTATCCCAAAAAACATTCTCCCGAAAATATTCCTTCTTTATATAGATGGGCAGCCAGTAGGGGAGGAATTTTTGTGAATCCTGCCCTAACAGAACCTTTTGGCTTAACATTACTTGAAGCTTCTTCATGTGGTTTACCTTTTATAGCTACAGATGATGGAGGTCCTAAAGAAATTCATGCAAAATGTGAAAATGGCTTATTAGTAGATGTAACCGATATTAATCAGTTGAAAATTGCTCTTGAAAAAGGTATTTCAGATAATTCTCAATGGAAGTTATGGAGTAGAAATGGAATCGAAGGAGTCCATAGACATTTTAGTTGGAATACTCATGTCAGAAATTATTTATCAATCTTGCAAGGTCTCTATCAAAAATCGACAATAGTTTCATCATCAGGAATCAAAGAAAGTTGTTTGAAAGGTAGTTCCTCACTTATAAAGCCCCATTGATCAAAAATTTGTGGATCAGAATGAATGATTAACTGACTTTTTTGCGTTTTTTTTAATTTAAAGCCTTTTTTAGATAATTTTTTTATTAGCTTAGCTGTTTCTTCAAACCGAGAAGCCATTGCATCAAGACTTACACAGTCATTTGTTAAGCCATCATCCTTCCAAGTAAAGAAACTCATACTTAATAATTCAAAGATTTATTTTTAAAACTATACCTAAAACAACAAGTAATATGTTGACTTTCCAGAAGTTTTCAACTATTTTTTCTTCTTTGATACCCTTTAGTTCAAAATGATGATGAATTGGTGTCATCAAAAAAACTCTTTTCCCTTTTTTAAATAACTTTTTGGTAATTTTAAAAAAACTTACCTGAATCATTACTGATATAACTTCAATAATAAATATTCCTGAGATAATAAATAACGTAAAAAAACTATTTGTTAATATTGAAATAGATCCTAACGCCGCACCAATTGTTAATGATCCAGTATCTCCCATAAATATCTTTGCAGGATATTTGTTGTATTTTAGAAAACCTATACATAAACCTGACATTGCATAGGAAATAAGACCATAAATTATTAAATCTTTTTGACCTTTAATAAATATTTCTGTACCAAGTCCAAAAAAAACTATTGCGCTACATCCAGCAGCTAATCCGTCTAGGCCATCAGTCAAATTTACTGCATTACTTAAACCTACTAAGGTTAAAAAACAGATTGGAAAAATTACTATATTTGTATTTATAATCCAATTATTAGATATAGTGATCAATGGATTAATATAATCGCTTTGACTTGCAAATATGATAAACAATACTGAAATTAAAGCTTGTAATGTAAATTTTTCATTAGATTTTAAACCCGTATTTTTTTTGTTTGCAATACTTAAATAATCGTCTACAAATCCTATAATGAAAAAACTTATAGTACAAAAAAATAATAATAATATACCAATAGAATCAAAGCTATTACTAACTATTAAAAGTAGTAATAAAAACGGCAAAATAATAAATATTCCGCCCATCGTAGGTGTCTTTGCTTTATTAAAATGAAAAGAGGGGCCTTCTTTTCTTATATTTTGCAATAAATTTAATTGTTTAATTATTTTTAAACCATATTTTGTTATTACGAATGAAATTAAACTAAATATCAGAAAAATATTAATTATTAGTAAATTATTGAAAATGTAAGAATTTACTATTAATGAAATTACAAGTAAAAAAAATAAAGAAGTAAAAGTTAGTGATCTAGTCTTCCCAATCATCATTCGAAACGTCTTCTTCCGTTTTATAATCTTCTTTTTCTCCCATTAAAGCTGAAAGTTCTTCTTCTTCAATTGTACTTATCTCTTGAGAATCTCCATCCTTTTCATTTACAAGTCTGCCTGTTTCTTCTAGCCAAGATAGCAAATCAGGTTCTTCCCTTAATGGCAATACAGGAGCAGGTTCTTCTCTGTGATAACAAGTTAAGGCTGGATTAACTTCACTAATTTCACTTAATCTAATTTTGAGTTTATTAGAATCCATTTAAAAAATCTGTCTTTTTATACCATAATACATAAACATGTACTTGAAGAATTTTGTTTAATAAAGAAAATTTAAAATATTTTCTAATTTGGCCAATTTCACTCCTCTTAGCCATTTTTTTTAAATACTATGGCTTTTTAAAGCCAGATACTTTATTAATTAATAATTATCTTGTACTTTTACTAGTTTTTGGTCCAGCACTTGTAGTTACAATACTATTAGTTTTTAATAAAATTTTGAAAGCTGAAAGTAATTAGGATTTCAGCTTTCTCCTTGGAGGTAATTTTAATGCAGCAGGTAAAAAAAGTCGTTCTTGCATATTCTGGAGGGGTTGATACTAGTGTCTGCATTCCATTTTTAAAAAATGAATATGGTATTGCAGAAGTCGTAACTTTTGTAGCTGATCTTGGTCAAGGAGAAGATTTAGAGATTGTTAGACAAAAAGCGTTAAACTCAGGTGCGACAAAATCTGTGATTGGTAATTTAATAGATAATTTTGTAGAAAAGTATGCTTTTCCTGCAATTAGAGCGAATGCACTTTATGGTGAAAAGTATCCTTTATCAACCGCCTTGGCAAGACCCCTGATAGCGGAAAATCTTGTAAATTTGGCAAGAGAACTAAATGCTGATGCCGTGGCGCATGGTTGTACAGGAAAAGGAAATGATCAAGTAAGATTTGATTTGGCTATTCATGCTTTAGGACCTGATTTAAAGATAATTACACCTGCTAGAGAATGGAAGATGAGTCGAGAAGAAGCTATTTTGTATGGAGAAAAATTTGGAATTCCTGCTCCTGTTTCTAAGAAGTCACCATATTCGATTGACGTAAATCTTCTTGGTCGTAGTATCGAGGCTGGTTTATTGGAGGATCCTATGCAAGAACCTAATGAAGACGTTTTTGATATGACTTCATCTATTTATGACGCACCAAATTCTCCAAGAGATATAGAAATTGTATTTCAAAATGGATTGCCTATTGCAATAGATAATGAATTTTTAAGTCCTGTAGATATTATTCAAAAGGCTAATTCTTTAGCAGGAGAACATGGCTTTGGGAGAATAGATATGATCGAAGATAGAGTTGTCGGTATTAAGAGTAGAGAAATATATGAGGCTCCCGGCCTTTTACTTCTTATAAAAGCTCACAAAGAATTGGAAAGCATAACATTAAATCCAGATGTATTAGATTTCAAACATTTAGTAGAAAAAAAATGGGGTCAATTAGTTTATCAGGGATTTTGGTTTGGTCCTCTCAAGCAAGCATTAGATGGTTTTATTGATTCCACTCAATCATCTGTTAATGGGAAGGTCAAAATAAGATTACATAAGGCAAATGCAATAGTAATTGGTCGTTCTTCTGAAAATAATTCTCTCTATAGAGAAGATCTCGCAACTTATAGTAAAGATGATATTTTTAATCACAAGCAAGCAGAGGGATTTATTTATATGTGGGGGATGTCTAATAAAATATGGGCAGAATTAAATTCAAAAATGAATAATTAGAGTTCAAGCCTCTTGAGACTCTTTTTCTTGAGGAGATTGAGATTCAGAAGCTACAGTCTTTTTATCATTAGTTTCGTCTTCTTTAGGTTCTGATTTATTAGTTGAGTTAATATTCTCAATTTCTTTTTTTTCTTGTTGGGTAGATCCTTTACTGGAAGACTTTGGTGTTGGTAAAGGTCCTTCTTGTTTTACTGTCAAATATCTAATAACATCTTCACTTAAACGCATCGCTTTTTCTATTTTGTAAATATGTTGACCATCTCCTTGATGACTTAATTGTACATAAATACCTTCTCTGTGTTTTGCAATTTGATAAGCTAATCTCCTTTTACCTCTCATTTGACTATCGAGGATTTTACCCCCTACTTCTTCAAGAAGCTTATTATATTTATCTATGTGATTAGTAACTTCATCCTCCGCTATATCAGGACGAAGAATGTACATTGTTTCGTAAAAAATTTGATCGGTCATAATTTCAGACAAGGTCTTTGGCTCAAAATTTTTTTATGAGCGTCTGTTCACTACTTACGATACATTATCAAGGTCAAATTATTTGTAACTATAAATAATTTATTTGATTAAAGATATTTTTTTAATGCATCATGCATAACCTCAAAAGGTACTTCTAATCCGTTTGTCCAATATGATAATGATTTTGCCCCTTGAGCAATTAGCATTTGTAATCCGTCTATAGTCATGCATCCTTTTTTATCGCAAAATTTCAAGAATGGAGTAGGAGAAGGATTGTAAATAAGGTCATAGACGATTGTTTTTGAGTTTATAGAATTCCAAAAATTTTCACCAAATGGTATGTCAACATCACTTGAAGTATTAATCATCCCTACTGGTGTTGTATTGATTATTAAATCAGCTTCTTTAATTAAATTATCAATTTCGGGATTAGTATTCAGTAAAATTTCTATTTTGATGTCATTTTTAAAGTTGCTAATTAATTCATCTAAAGAATTTTTTTTCCGTGAAATGATTGTAATTTTTGATAATTTTAATTCTATTAGGCCTTGGATTACTGATCTTGCTGCTCCCCCAGACCCTAAAATTAATGAATTTTTTTTAACTAAATTAAGTTTTTTTAAAGGATAAATAAATCCATCAATATCGGTATTTGTTCCGAGCCAATTTTTATTCTCGGTTAATTTAAGGGTATTTATGGCCTTTACTTTTTTTGCAACTGGAGATATTTCACTGCAAATATCAAATACTTTTTGTTTAAAGGGAATTGTAATGTTTAGACCTCTACAATTCATTTTTTTTAGAGAATTAACAACTATTTCTAAGTCTTCATTTTTACAAGGAATAGCTATATAAATTAAATCAAGCTCTAAATATTGAATAGCTGCATTCTGCATAACTGGAGATAAAGAGTGACTTACTGGATTTCCAATCAAAGCAAGAAATGATGTTTTACTCGTAATCATTATTAAAAGAAATGTTGCAGAAATACTGTGATCTGTTCGGGAACCACACCTCATTTTAGAGTAACAATAATGTCGTTAATGACCGATTATGGAAGATATCAAATAGAGTATCTATCCATGGGGAAGGTTGTTGGAATCGATTTAGGGACAACTAATAGTTGTGTTGCTGTTATGGAAGGTGGTAAACCCACTGTAATAGCAAATGCAGAGGGTTTCAGAACAACTCCATCTGTTGTTGCATATACAAAGAATCAAGATCAGCTTGTTGGCCAAATAGCAAAACGACAAGCTGTAATGAATCCTGAAAATACTTTTTACTCGGCCAAGCGTTTTGTTGGTAGAAGAGTTGATGAAGTTAATGAAGAATCAAAAGATGTCAGTTATGGTATTGAAAAGGCTGGTTCAAATGTAAAATTAAAATGTCCAGTCTTAGATAAACAATTTTCTCCAGAAGAAGTAAGTGCTCAGGTTTTAAGAAAACTTTCTGAAGATGCAGGTAAATATCTAGGAGAAAATATCACTCAAGCTGTTATAACTGTTCCGGCTTATTTTAATGATTCTCAAAGACAAGCTACAAAAGATGCAGGTAAGATAGCAGGGCTTGAAGTTTTAAGGATAATAAATGAACCTACAGCTGCTGCATTAGCTTATGGATTAGACAAAAAAAATAATGAAAGAATACTTGTTTTTGATTTAGGCGGAGGAACTTTTGATGTCTCGGTTTTAGAAGTTGGAGATGGTGTTTTTGAAGTTTTATCAACTTCTGGAGATACTCATTTAGGGGGTGATGATTTTGATAGATGTATTGTTGACCACTTAGCAAGTATTTTCAAAAGCAATGAAGGTATTGATTTAAGACAGGATAAACAAGCTTTGCAACGTCTTACTGAAGCGGCTGAAAAAGCAAAAATTGAACTTTCAAATGCTACTCAAAGTGAAATTAACTTACCTTTCATAACTGCCACTCCAGAGGGTCCAAAACATCTTGATCTAAATTTGACTAGGGCTAATTTTGAAGAGCTTGCTTCTAAATTAATTGATAGATGTAGAGTTCCTGTAGAACAAGCTCTTAAGGATGCCAAACTATCTACAGGTGAGATTGATGAAATAGTAATGGTTGGCGGTTCAACTAGAATGCCTGCTGTTCAAGAGTTAGTTAAGCGTGTCACTGGTAAAGACCCTAACCAAACTGTAAACCCAGATGAGGTTGTAGCTGTGGGTGCAGCTATTCAAGGAGGAGTTTTGGCAGGTGAAGTTAAAGACATACTGCTGCTAGATGTTACCCCGTTATCTCTTGGTGTAGAGACATTGGGAGGGGTAATGACAAAAATGATTACTCGAAATACCACTGTCCCAACAAAAAAAGCTGAAACTTATTCAACTGCTGTTGACGGACAAACTAATGTTGAGATTCATGTCTTGCAGGGTGAAAGAGAAATGGCTTCAGATAACAAAAGTTTAGGAACCTTCAGATTAGATGGAATTCCATCTGCTCCACGAGGTGTTCCTCAAATTGAAGTAACCTTTGACATTGATGCAAATGGTATATTAAGTGTCACTGCTAAAGATAAAGGAAGCGGCAAGGAACAATCTATTTCTATTACAGGTGCCTCAACCCTTTCAGATAATGAAGTTGAAAAAATGGTCAAAGATGCTGAATCTAATGCATCTGTCGATAAAGAAAAAAGAGAAAAAATTGATCTAAAGAATCAAGCTGAAACGCTTGTTTATCAAACAGAAAAACAGTTAGGAGAACTGGGGGACAAAGTTGATGCTTCAGCTAAAACTAAAGTTGAAGAAAAAAGCAAGGCATTAAAAGAAGCAACTTCAAAAGAAGATTATGAAGCTATGAAAAAATTATTAGAAGAGCTACAACAAGAACTTTATGCAATTGGTTCTTCTGTATATCAACAGCCAGGTAACCAACCTCCAGCACCAGGGACTCCGGATTCAAATGAATCAAATGATAAAGGTGGCGATGATGATGTAATTGATGCAGACTTTACAGAGACAAAAGATTAAATAAAATATTTATTTAGTTCATTTGCTACCCAATGAGAACATGAAGGAGCAAGTAAAAATCCATTTTTATAGAAACCAGTACATATAATTAATCCATTTCCCAGATTTTTCTGAATAGGGGATGGTTCCCCTTCCGGTCTTGATCTAATGCCAAACCATTTTCTCGTTACTCTTTCTTTAGATAGCCAGCTAGGTTTGTTCTCAATAAAATCAGTAAGTTTTTCGAAGACATTTTCTTCTGGTTTTGCATGATATTCATCAGTAGAACCAATGATAATTTTATTTTTTGTTAAAGGAATTATGTTTTTGCCATTAATGTTGAAATGTTTTGGCAGGGATAATGAATTAACTTCATGTAAGTTTGTACAAATTTCTAAAGCTTGACCCAAGACGGGTTTTAATTTGATTTTATGAGGCTTGTCTATTATTAAATTTATTGAATTCAGAGAATTACATAAGATAATTGCATCAGTTTTGATTTCGTTATTACTTCTTGAAGCCGCAACCCATTGTTTGTTAAATCTTTTAATTTTTATTATTTCATCTTTTAAAAAATTAATTTTTTTGTTTTTTAGGTAAACATTTAATGTATCTAATAATGATTGAGGATCTATTCTCCCATCTTTGTGGGAAATAACTCCTTTAATATTTTTTGTCTTGAAAATCTTATTGATATTTTTAATAATGATTGAGTCTTTCTCTAAAATTTCAAGTCCTTGGTTTGTATTGTCGTTAACAAATTTCTTTAGCTTCTCAAATTTTTCATCATTTGTCGTCAACTGTATTAATCGTTTTTCTATATGTAATTCAGGATTAAACTCTTGTAATAATTTGATCCATTTTGGCCACAATTCAAGGCTTTGTTTTCTAAGTATCCAACTTCTGCCATTCCTCTTTTGATATATGTACCCCATTAAAAGACCTAATGCAGCACTACTACTATTTTTGTCTAAAGTTGGATCTGCAATTGTTATTTGATAACCTAATTCAGACAGTTCTAATGCGTTAAACTTTCCTATTATGCCAGCACCTATAATCAGTATATGTGGTTTTTGAAAATTTTCTTTTAATCCTTTCATTGATATATTAGGTGTACTTACTTATTTGATTAAAGAATTAAATTTTCTTTGGAACATCCCTCAATTATATTCAAAATTGTTTGTCCTGATCGTCCAGGCTTAGTAAGCAAGCTTACAAGTTGGATATCTAATTATGGTGGCAATATCAAGCATTCAGATCATCATACAGATCAAGATGCGGGACTATTTCTTAGTAGGATTGAGTGGAATAGTATCCATACAACAATTAATAGAAAGGATATTTATGATAAGTTTCAAAAAATTGCAGTTGATATAAATGGAAAATTTAATATTAATTATTCAGATGAGATTCCGAATGTTGCTATTTTTGTGAGTAAACAAAATCATTGTTTAATTGATTTACTTTGGCGAGTAAGAAATGGCGAACTCAAAATGAATGTCCCATTAATAATTTCTAATCATCCTGATCTTGAAAGTATTGCTAATGACTTTAATTCACAATTTGTTTATTTTGATACTGTTAATTCCTCGAAATCTGATGTTGAAGATCAGATTTTAAAATTAATCGACCAATTTGATATCGATTTTGTTGTATTAGCTAAATATATGCAAATTTTGAGTGATTCTTTTTTGCAAAAGTTTTCTTCAATAATAAATATTCATCATTCTTTCTTACCTGCTTTTAAGGGCGCTCAACCATATCATCGTGCATGGAAAAGGGGTGTAAAATTAATAGGTGCTACAGCACATTATGTAACTAAAGATCTTGATGAGGGCCCAATTATTGAACAATGTACTGTCAATGTAAGTCATAGAGATGAAGTTGATGATTTGATTCGAAAAGGCAGGGACATAGAGAGAGTTGCTTTAGCAAGGGCTGTTAGATTACATCTAAATCACCAAGTATTTGTTTATAAGAGCAAAACCGCTGTTTTTGATTGAAAATAATTTTTAATCCTCTAATTCAATTTGAATTTGTCTTTCATAAATTGATTCTTCATTAAACGCTCTTGCTATTAGGAAACTTGCAATACAGCTAATGAGAACGGGCTTCATAATTAATAAATTTTTTGTTAAAGCAAAAGCTAAGAACATTGCAGTTATTGGTGTTCTTGAACATCCAGCTACAAATGCCCCCATTCCAGCAAATATATATGTACTTGGGGCATGACCTGTAGCAATTTCTACCCAGGTTCCCATGATTAATCCAATAGCTCCTCCTAAAGTGAGCATCGGATAGAATAACCCTCCAGGGGCTCCAGATGCAGCGGCTAATCCTGTTGTTATAAAAAGTATAAATACAGCTAAAAAGGCTATTTCAATATTCGTATTCTTTTCGACTATTATTTTTTGCAATTCATCTAAATTATGGAAAGAGCTAGGCAAAAAAGAATAAATGCTTCCAAGTAAAAGTCCGCAAATACTCATTTTTAGAACAAATTTATTTTTATACCATTTTTTTCCAAGCTTTTGCATAAAAAGAACATACTTACTATAAAGTTCTGCGAATAATCCAATAATTATTCCAAGTAACACAAGGTAAATAAAATCAATAGGCAAGAAAAAGACAGATGGATCATATTCTTTTTGGATTAAAAAGCCTAGATTGAAATCAAACCCCCCGGCTTTTGGATCTAAACCCAAGGCTTGAATAATATCTGCAGATGAATCTGCTATGAAAGTTGTAATTACGACTAATAATAAGATTACTGGTCTTGCAGAATTTAATAATTCTTCAATTGCGTAAATGAAGCCACCCAAAGGAGCACTAAATACTGCTGCTATTCCAGCTCCACCTCCAGCAGCAACTATTACTCTTCTAAATGCTAGAGGAGCTTTTAGCCATCTTGCCATTTGCCAAGCAACTGAACCCCCCATTTGAACTGATGGACCTTCAGGACCCAAAGGGAACCCGCTTCCGATTGCAATGATTCCAGATATTAATTTGACTAATCCAACTTTAAGATTCATGGGTACTTTTTTATGTCTTAAAAATCCCATGATTTGACTTACACCTGAACCTTTCGCTGCAGGAGCAAAATTTTTAATCAAAAATCCTGCAATAGCTCCACCAACTGCACCAAATAGTGGTAAGACTGCAACAGACGGAAAATGATTTAAAAGTTCTAATCTCCAATTATTTATAAAATAAATTCCAGTTTTAAAAGAAATACTAGTAATTGATGCCCCTAAACCTGTTAATAGAATTGATATGAAAACAACAAAAGATCTTTGTTTAAGTAATTTTTTAATGCTTCGAGAAGAGTTATTTCCTGTTTTTTTAATATTTTCTTTTATGAGGTTTCGCATAGTCCATGATTACTTTGACAAGCTGAAATCGTGTATTTCATCAAATTGAAGATAGCGATAAAGTTCATCAGAATATGGATTGATTTTATTTTTAGTAATATCCTGATATTCTTCTATTTCAGGAATTTTTCCAAGAAGTGCACAAACTGCTGCTAATTCTGCACTCCCTAAAAATACTTGAGCATTTTTCCCAAGCCTATTGTCAAAATTTCTTGTACTAGTAGAAAATACAACTGATCCTTCATCTACTCTGGCTTGATTTCCCATGCATAAAGAACAGCCAGGCAATTCTAATCTCGCACCACAATTTTCAAATATTTCATAGTAACCTTCTTGTTTCAGAGTTTCCTCATCCATTTTTGTGGGTGGACAAATCCATAGTTTTGCCTTTAAATTTTTCACACCTTCAAGAACTTTTGCGGCAGCCCTGTAGTGACCAATGTTTGTCATACAAGAACCTATAAAAACTTCATCAATATTTGTATTTGCAACATCAACAATTTCCTTCACATTGTCTGGATCGTTGGGGCAAGCAACTATAGGTTGTTTAACTTGAGATAAGTCAATTTCAATTATTTCTTCGTAACTGGCATTCAGATCTGGCTGAATTAATTCAGGTTTCTTTAACCAATTTTTCATCTCATTAATTCTTCTTGATATTGACTTTGAATCTTCATAATTGCTCTCAATCATTTTTTTTAAAAGGCAAATATTGCTTCTTATGTATTCTTGAACAGTTTCCTGTGATAAAAGTATTGTGCTTCCAGCGCATGAGCGTTCAGCAGTAGCATCAGTTAGTTCGAAAGCTTGTTCAAGTTTTAAGTTAGGCAATCCTTCAATTTCCATAATTTTTCCGTTAAATATATTTTTTTTATTTGCTTTCTCAACAGTCAAAAGTCCCTTTTTAATCGCAAAGAGTGGGATTGCATTAACTAAATCTCGTAAGGTTATGCCTGGTAATAAATCGCCCTTAAATTTTACGAGTACTGATTCTGGCATATTTAATGGCATTGATCCTATTGCAGCAGCAAAGGCAACAATGCCTGAGCCTCCAGGAAATGAAATTCCAAGAGGGAATCTTGTATGACTATCTCCACCTGTACCAACAGTATCAGGAAGGAGCATTCTGTTAAGCCAGCTGTGAATTATTCCATCCCCGGGTTTTAGAGCTACTCCACCTCTTTGAGATATAAAGTCAGGTAATTCTTTATGTGTAAGCAAATCTACTGGTTTAGGATATGCAGCTGTGTGACAAAAACTTTGCATAACTAAATCTGCAGTGAATCCTAAACAAGCTAATTCTTTAAGTTCATCTCTCGTCATAGGCCCAGTAGTATCTTGACTCCCAACTGTCGTCATAATTGGTTCACAGGTCATTCCAGGTCGAACCCCCTTTAAACCGCATGCTTTACCTACTATTTTTTGTGCTTGAGTAAAACCAGAATTAAATTCTTTTGGATTTTTTGGCCTGATAAATATTTCACTAGGTTGATAATCTAATTTGTTTCTAATCTTGTCTGTGAGTGACCGTCCAATCATGAGATTTATTCTCCCTCCAGCTTGAATTTCATCAGTAATAGTTGATGGACACAAGTCGAATTGACTTATTACTATTTCATAATTAGTATTTTTTTCAATTTTTTTAATAACGCCTTCATAAGGAAATATTTTTATTAAATCTCCTGTGTTCATTTGAGATACATCAGCCTCTATCGGAAGTGCTCCTGAATCTTGTGCGGTATTAAAGAAAATAGGAGCTATTTTGCTGCCAATTATTATTCCTCCGGTTCTTTTATTTGGTACAAAAGGTATATCTTCGCCAATATGCCAAATCAGTGAATTTATAGCTGATTTTCTTGAACTACCTGTGCCTACTACATCTCCAACATAAGCGATTGGGATCTCTTGTTTTTTAAGATTATCAAGAATTTCTAATCCATCTTGCTTTTTAAATTCGAGCATAGCCAAAGCGTGCAATGGTATATCAGGACGAGTTGTCGCATGAACTGCAGGAGATAAGTCATCTGTATTTGTCTCACCATCAATTTTGAATACTAGACAAGTAATTTCTTCCTGTAGAACTTTTTTACTTTTGAACCATTCTGCATTTGCCCAACTATTTACTACTTCTTGTGCATAAATATTATTTTGAGATAATTCATAAATATCATTCGCCGAATCGTAAACAAGAATGATATTTTTTAAAACCTCTGCTGCTTTTTTAGCTAGTAAACTATTTTCCCCTTTAAGTATTTCAACCAGAGAATTAACATTATATCCACCTATCATTGTGCCTAGTATCTCAATTGCTCTCTCAGGGTTAATGTATCTACAATGTTTTTCGCCTTGAGCAATTGCCGTAAGCCAGCTTGCTTTTACATATGCGGCCTCGTCTACCCCTGGCGGCACTCTATTTATGAGCAAATCTAGTAAATATTCACTATCGTAATTAGTGTTTTGCTCCAAGAGGTTAGTAATACAGTTAGTCTGTTCTGCATTTAGTGGTAATGGAGGTATGCCTTTAGTAGCTCTCTCAGCTACATGATTTGCATAATCTTTGAGCAATGTTTCCAATTTCTTCATTTGTAAGGTTTAATGCCTAATCTATTGTTATTTTTAATATTGATAAGGAGAGTATTCATAAATGCTTTTTTAAATATTCAAACTTCTTAATTAATCAATGACGACTTCATCCAATAATCAATCTTTAGAAAAAACATCTGATTTGCATGTTGTTGAAACACGTCCATTAATACCTCCAAGCAAACTTCATAATGATATACCTTTAGATTATACCTCTGCAGAAACTGTCTCTAATACTAGAAGATCAATACAAAATATTTTGCACAATAATGATCCTAGGATTCTAGTCATAGTGGGACCATGTTCAATCCATGATATTAAGGCTGCTAAAGATTATTCAGAATATATTCAGGAATTTAGAAAAATTTATAAAGATAAATTAGAAATTGTAATGCGAGTATATTTTGAAAAACCCAGAACTACAATTGGTTGGAAAGGATTAATAAATGACCCTCATTTAGATGGTTCATATGACATTAATACAGGTTTACGAAGAGCGAGAAATTTACTATCTGATTTGGCAACGCGTGGGATACCCTCTGCTACTGAGTTATTAGATCCAATTGTTCCTCAATATATTGCTGATTTAATCAGTTGGACAGCAATTGGTGCAAGAACTACCGAAAGTCAAACTCATAGAGAAATGGCTTCAGGATTATCCATGCCTATTGGTTTTAAAAATGGTACTGATGGTTCTTTTAGTACTGCTATTAATGCGATGCAGTCGGCTTCAAAATCTCATCATTTCTTAGGTGTTAATGATCAAGGTTATGCTTCTATTGTAAATACAACCGGCAATCCAGATGGACATATAGTTTTAAGGGGAGGTTCTAAAGGAGTTAATTTTGAAAATCAACATGTAAAAAGTATTTCTTCCGAATTAAGAGAAGGTAATCTTCCATACAAAGTTATGATTGATTGTAGCCATGGAAATTCTAATAAAGACTACAGGAAGCAATCTGATGTCCTTAAAAACGTAGCAAATCAGATTAAGAATGGTGAAAAAAATATTTTAGGAGTAATGCTTGAAAGTCATCTGAAGGAGGGCAATCAAAAACTTTCAAATAGGAAAGATCTTGAATATGGTACGAGTATTACTGATGCTTGCATAAATATAGAAACAACGAAAAAATTGCTTCAGATTCTATACGATTCAATTTTGTAATTTATAAACCTGTAATAAAAAAGTTAAAACAAAATGCTGCTGAAATTGGCACTATAAAATTATCTATTCCAAAAATACTAAATTGTTCGAGTATTGTAGAAATAGAAGCAACAGTAAAAAAATTTATATTAAAAGTGTATTTTTGGAAATAACTTAAACCAAAAACTACTATCAAGCTTGTAATAAACATAGTGGTTGTTCCAAACAAAGATTTTTTTTGGTTTAAAAAAATCCAACTTTTGGATTTAAAGTTCTTTCCTATTAATGCTGCAAAGCCATCACCAAATGTCATTATAAAAAAACCAGCAATCAGTGAAGTAGGATCTTTTTCCCAATAAAGGTAAATTAAAATAAATAAACTTAAACAATAAAATAAGGTTCCATAACTTTTTCTATCTACATCCTCAATAGTTGGAAATAATTTAGATTGGTAATTTATGAAAGTTAACAACGTAACAAGCCCTGTAAAACAAAGAGCAAAAGTTTGATCTATATCTAAGAATTTTGCGAGAGGAATTAAAGGTCCTATTCCAATATGAATAATTTTTCTCAGTACTTCTTTATTATTTGGATTAAATTTTTTATATATTATCGATATAAAAAAGATAATAAATATATAAATTAAAATAAAAACAAAATTCAACAACTTAACTAGGCTGCTTTTTGATGAGTGGTCATTACTCTAAGTTTTAATATTGCCTTAGCTTCTAGTTGCCTAACTCTTTCTCTGGATACATTTATTTGTCTTCCTATTTCTGCCAGTGTAAGAGGTTCCTCTCCGTCTAAGCCGAATCTAAGTTTCATAATTTTTTGTTCTCTTTCATTTAGTTGAGTCAGCCAAGTTCCTAAATGTTCTTTTTGGATTGTTCTATCCATCCCTTCCATAGGCTCTTCTCCATTTGGATCGGGAATAAGTTCACCTAAGGTACTACGATCTTCTTCCCCTCTTGCGTGAGCATCAAGAGATGCGCATGGAGCACTTTGAGAGATTAAGTCTTCTAAATCTTTTTGCTCAATTCCCATCGCTGTTGCCATTTCTAATCTAGTTGGTTGCCTTCCAGATTTTTGAGATAATTCTCTGGAAACTCTTCTCATTTTGGAAAGTTTTTCACTAATATGAATTGGTAATCGAATTGTCCTAGCGCTATTATCAATAGCTCTTGTCATTCCTTGTCTAATCCACCAATAAGCATAAGTAGAAAATTTATATCCCATCGCAGGATCAAATTTATCAACCGCTCTTTCTAAGCCTATAGCGCCTTCTTGTACCAAGTCTAATAATTCTAAACCTTGATTTTGATACTTCTTGGCAACAGATACTACAAGTCTTAAATTGGCTGACATCATTCTATCTCTGGCTCTTTTCCCAATTTTAATTAGGCGAAGATGTTTTGATGATCTTTCTATCTCAGGAATTTCTAGCATCTTCTTCATGTTTTGAACATGATGAGCTAGCTCTATTTCTTCTGCTGCAGTAAGAAGAGGAACTCTTCCTATACTGCTTAAGTAATAACCTATTGAATCTGAAGCGAGTCTTGCAGATTTTTTTTGGTTTTGTTTAGCAGTTAAGCTTGGTTTTGTTTTGCGAGTCTTGCCCGCAGTGTTTGGTAATCTAGGTTCTTCAGTTTTCTTTTTTGAAGAACTATTTCCAGATTCCAGAAGGATCCCCATCACCCTGGCCTCTTTAAGTGGATTTTTTAAAAAGCTAGCACTGAAATCAAGAAAAAAAATACTTTTGCGTTGAAACTTTAAAGACAAGAAAATTGATTTCTATTAAAATTACTTCAAAATAACTGATATGACTTGATTTCTTATAAATATAAAATTTTTATCAATATTAAGAAGTTTTTTAAAATGTTATAAAAAAATTTATTTTTTTAATCTTTTTATTAGATCAATTTGACAACGATTTGAGTTTGAATCCCTCTCTTTTTTTTCGTATATTCCATCTTTATTCATTATCCAGGAGTAATAATTATCATCAATATAAGTTTGTAAAAGATCATATAGTTGAGATTTTAATTTTAGGTCTTCTATAGGTGTAACAGCTTCTATTCTTCTGTCTAAATTTCTTCTCATCCAGTCTGCGCTGCCTATAAAAACTTCTGGATTATTGTTATTGTAAAACCAAAAAATTCTAGAATGTTCAAGAAAATGCCCAATAATACTTGTAACCTTAATATTTTCACTCAAATTCTCTCTTTGAGGATATAAACAACATATTCCTCTTATTATCAGGTGAATTTTTACTCCTTTTTGTGAAGCTAAATAAAGTAATTGAATAATTTCTGGATCTACTAATGAATTCATTTTTGCAATAATTTCACCTTTCTTGCCCTCTTCGATATTTTCAATCTCTCTATTTATTAAAAAGATGAATTTTTTTCTTAATGATGTTGGAGATACTAATAATTTCTGATATGCCTTTTGTTTTGAGAAACCTGATAAGTAATTAAAGAGTTCAATTAAATCTGAGGAGATATCAGGATCTGTTGAAAGAAATCCTATGTCTGTGTAATAGCGAGAAGTGTTCGAATTGTAATTTCCCGTTCCAATATGAAAATAATTCCTTAGTCTTCCTTTCTCTTTTCTAACCACTAAAGCAATCTTTGTATGTGTTTTAAAGCCTATTATTCCATAAACAACATGAATTCCAGCTTGCTCAAGCTGTTTTGCCCATTGGATGTTGTTATCTTCATCAAATCTTGCTTTTAGCTCAACAAGAGTCATTACCTCTTTCCCATTCTCAGCCGCTCTCATTAAGGCTTCAATAATTGGAGAATCTTTTGAAACTCTATAAAGAGTAATTTTAATAGCTAGTACAAGTGGGTCGTCAGCAGCTTTGTTGATAAATTCTTCTACAGAGGTTTTGAATAAGTCGTATGGATGATGTAGAAGTATACTCTGTTTTCTAAGAATGCTAAAAATAGAGTTAAAATTTTTGTCTTTAGAAGAATCTAACGATTTTAATAATGGATGTGTATCTCCAATTAATAAATTTTCTTTTAAGTCTTCTCGATTAATTTTTAAGAGGTAATTTAAATCGTCAAGTCCTAATAAGCTTTTGCAAAAGTAGATATATTCTTCTGGTATTGCAATACTTTCAATGAGTAACTTTAAAATATTTTGTGGGATATTTTCATTTACTTCTAATCTAACTACATCTCCCCCTAATCTTCTTTTTTGCAAGCTTTGCTCTACCGCAAGAAGTAAGTCGTCAGCTTCAAGTTCTTTTAATTCTAAATCTGCATCTCTTGTTACTCGGAAAAAAGAATAATTTAAGCATTCCATTCCATTAAATAAGGCATTGATGTTGTTTCCAATTAAGTCTTCAACAGTTATAAAAAAATGATCTCTTTCATCTTCAGTTTCAATAATTTCATTGGGAATTAGTATAAATCTGCCAATATTTTTTGTCGGTATTTTAATTCTTACAAATTGATTTTTTGATTCTTCTCCATCATTAATGAGAGCAGCCAAATTAAGACTTAAATTACTTATAAAAGGGAATGGGTGCGCAGGATCAACTACTAATGGCGTTAATAAAGGAAAAATTGAAGATAGGAAATAGCTATTACACCAATTTTTCTGATTTTGATTGAGTTCACAATACTTTTTTATGAAAATGCCTTCATTTTTAAGCTCATCATTTAATTCATTATTAAAATATTTTTCTTGAAGGATTGTGAGTTTTTTTACTTCCTTGTTAATTTTTTTTAATTGTTCTTTAGGAGTATGTCCATCAATACTTTTTTTTCTAATTCCGGCTTCAACTTGAGCTTTTAATGATGCAACTCTAACCATAAAAAATTCATCAAGATTATTACTGAAAATTGAAAAAAATTTAATTTTATCTAGTATTTTATAATCTTTCTCCATCCCTGTAAGAAGAACTCTTTTATTAAAGTCGATCCAACTTAATTCTCTATTAATAAAATTGTTAGCTTCGTATTTCATTAAAGGGATTATATTTGTTAATTATAAGAAATATTCTTATTTTTTCCTTCAGCAATAAGGTAAATCATAAAAAGTAAAATAATTGATCCTGCAATAAATGGTGCTTTTGGACCAAAATCATCATAAACTCTTCCAGCCATTCCGATACCTAAAACCCCGCCAAGACTTTGAAGACCTTGCAAATTACTTAATATAGAGCCCTGGTTATCCCCATCTAATTTCTTTGATATTAATGCTCTTAATGTAGGTGTAATTAAACCCGCACCCACGGCTAAGAATGAAACTGCAGAATAAATATTTACTACCGCATTTTCTTGAGGGGTAGTTATCAAAAGAAAACATGCTAAGAGAATAAAACCTGAACCAATTAAAGTAAGTCTCATTTCTCCAAATTTTTTTACTAGAGGACCAATTAGCCCACCTTGTACAATAATTGCTATCACCCCCACAACTACAAGAGTTCCACTGGATGCCTTAGTTGTCCAATTCAGGGACTCTTGAAGGAAAAAAATTAAAATATTTGTTAGTCCAGTAAAAGCTATGAAATATATAAAAAAAGCTAGAGATAATTTTCTAATTTTTTCTTCTTTAAATACTTTAAATAATTGTTTTAGAGGATTTTTTAAAATTTGAGTGGATTTATTTAATTCGTTTTGAGGCTTGGTTTCTGGTAAATAAAAGAAAACTAGTATGAAGTTAATAATTGGAATTATTGAAGCTATTATAACTGGAATAATGAAATTATTATTTGTATTTTTAGCAAAAATAACAACAAATATATTACCCAAGAAGAAACTTAATCCAAATGCGACTCCAATAAGTCCAAATGTTTTTGCTCTTTTTTCAGGACTAGAAATATCTGCAAGAATAGTAGTCGCTGTTGCAGCAGTTCCACCACTTAGACCGTCAATAAGTCTTGCTATAAATAATAAAAATAAGGGGATAGTCGCTAGTGAAGTTGACCAATCAAATAAAACTGTAAATGATAATATTGATATTCCTATGATTGAGCCCGTTATACAAAACAAAGTTACAGGTCTTCTTCCATATCTATCGCTCATAAGCCCAATAAAAGGCGAAGCCGTAAATTGTGCTAATTGATAAGTACAAGAGAGTAAACCATAAGTACTAGCTTTTGAGTCAAAGAGTAAAACAAAAGAAGGTAAAATTGGTAAAAGAATACTTTCGCTTAATCTATCATTTAGGAGAGTTACAAAAGCACTGAATAAAGTAAATTTTCTACTTGGCTTGAATAAACTTTTTTTCACGATATTTATCTACAATACAATTTTCTTTTACTACCATACTTGTTAATGGAGATTAATGTGCCCGGCATAGTTTATTTAGTTGGAGCAGGTCCTGGTGACCCTGAGCTGCTAACTTTAAAAGCCTTACGACTTATTAAAAGTTGTGATGCTTTGGTCCATGATGCGTTAGTTTCTCCCCAAATCATAAAGGAGACTAATAAGAAAACTGAAATATTTAATGTAGGTAAAAGGGCTGGGTTGTGTTCTGTCCCTCAGGCTGATACTAATTTACTTATTGTGAAATTAGCAAAAGAAGGAAAGAATGTTGTAAGGCTTAAAGGGGGTGATCCCTTTGTTTTTTCACGAGGCGGTGAAGAAGTATCTTTTTTAGAAAAAAATGGGATTTCAGTTGAAATTGTTCCTGGGATAACTTCTGGAATAGCTGCTCCTTCAAATTTTGGGATCCCATTAACTCATCGAGAAGCAGGAAGCTCTATAACTTTTGTCACTGGACATGAAGATATCAATAAAGATAAAAAGACTGTTAATTGGAGATTATTAGCTAAATCATCTGATGGTTTAGTAATTTATATGGGCATGAGAAATATAGGATTTATTGTTAAAGAATTACTGATAGGCGGTTTGGATGAAAATACTAAATGTGCTGTTATTCAAGAAGCAACTTTAAATAATCAAAAATGTTTAATTTCAGAATTAAAGAATTTAGCAGAGACAATAAGTAACAAAGGTTTCTCTTCACCATCGATTATCGTTATTGGAAGTATTGTTGGGTTTAAAGTTAATAACTATATAAATAACCTATCTGATGCTTTTTTACCAGAAAAGAAATAATCTTACTTATACAA
This sequence comes from Prochlorococcus sp. AG-388-A04, assembly GCA_003279935.1. Taxonomy (GTDB): domain Bacteria; phylum Cyanobacteriota; class Cyanobacteriia; order PCC-6307; family Cyanobiaceae; genus Prochlorococcus_A. Next base: position 76,740 of record QCGL01000002.1, on the reverse strand, counting down.
CAATTCCCAGAAATACTTTGGATCAAAAGTTCTTGTAAATTTTATATCATTTACTCTCTTAATTTGCCTACAAGATAAACTATTAATTGCAATTAAAATATCATTATTGTAAAATTTAGGTAAGATCAATTCTTCCTTAATTATTTTTAATTTTATAGCTTTTTTAACCATAATTCCCTGAAGACATCCACTTTCTTTTCTTGGTGTCATCCATACATTATCTCTTTTCAGTAAGATATTAAAAGTACTACCACAACATAGTTCATCAGCAGTATTTAATATTAAACAATCATCAAATAATTTTTTATTAGCTTCTATTAGTACTTGTATTGATTGATTATATGAGAAAGTTTTACATTGATTAATTAAACTATATTGATTTCTTTTTTCTGTTTGACTAATAAATGTACTTATTGGAGAAAAACTAGGTTTTATAATATAAAATTCAATCCATAAATTATTTTTATAATCTTCCTGTTGATCTTTATTAATTCTAATTGATCTGCCTTTATTCAAGCCTCTGCTGTAGTTAATTCTAATTGATCCTAATTGCTCGTTTTTAAGAGATAATTTTTTAATACCTAGACTAATAATGTTTTTTAAATGTGATTTATTAATATTCCAATTCATATTTAAAACTCTATTGCTATTTTCTAGTCTTTGAATATGTTCGTCTAGCAAAACAGCATTATTCTTTTTTATTAAAACAGTTTCGAATATTCCATCTCCAAACTTTAGACCTCTATCATTTGCTGATATATAAATATTTTCAATATCTAGCCATTTATCTTTATGCCAACCTATACTCTGTTTCATTTTAACGAATCTATTAAAGGCAAAAGTTTCCACTTTAGTTCTTCTGTTTCATTTTGAGGATCAGAATCACTAACTATTCCGCAACCAGCAGATATATTAATTTTTTTGCCTTTTACTATAAATGATCTTATTAGTATGTTGCTATCAAACTCTCCATTCCAGTCAACTTTTATGAAGGATCCACAGTAAGGTCCTCTTCCATTTTTTTCTATTTCAAATAGCCTTTGGCATGAACGTAATTTTGGAGCCCCAGTTATTGAGCCTCCTGGCCAGCAAGCAATTAGTAAGTCAACCCAGCTTTTATCCTTTTTTAGTTTCCCTCTAATTACTGATGTAAGGTGATGTACTTTCAAGTAACTCTCAAGTTTTAATATTTCTGGAACCTCAATACTTCCTATTTCGCAGACTTTGCTTAAATCGTTTCTTAAGAGGTCCACAATCATAATATTTTCAGCTCTATCTTTTTCATTTGTTATCAAATCTATGGCATTTAAGGCATCCTGAGTTTCATCTTGGTGTCTGGATCTTGTGCCTTTGATAGGTCTTGATTCGACATATCCTTCTTTGTCTATTTTCAAAAATCTTTCAGGTGAAGTTGATAATACTGATTCGTTGATTCCCTTTGAATTATTTATTATTATTCCTCCAAAAGGGGCTTTCAATTTTCTTCTTATTTTTGAATATATGTTTAAAGAACTATAATTTTCTAAAGCTTCAACCTCACATTGAGTTGTTAGATTTGCTTGAAAAATATCTCCTATAGATATTAATTTCTTAACTTTTAAAATATTTGTTTCAAATTCGTTGGTTATTTCTTTTAAATTAATTTTTGAAAAATCAAATTTCAGATTATTTTTAATAGAATTTTTTTCTGTTTCAGCATTAATATTTAAAATTATTTTTTCAAATTTATTTATTTCACTAGAACTAGTTCCTTCAAGAATTATTTCATTAGAAACGAGATCAAATTTAATAATTGGATCATAAGATGCAATCCACAAAGTTGATATTTCATTATTCTTCCATGGATTTTTTGGCTCGATATATGCGCCCGCCTCAAAGTTTAACCAGCCCATCCAAAATCCTCTATCAATTTTTTCTAATTTAAAAAATGGATTATTATCAATATTCAAATTATTGATATCTCTAGAGCAAATAATTTTCTTTGGGTTAACTCCTAAAATAGACCATTCTCCATTATCTTTCCCATCACTATCTAACCAAGACAATCCATGGTCTCCAAATTTCAATGCAAAATGGTTAGCTATCAATTCTGGATCAAGCCACTTAGATAATTTTTTTGTCTTAATTCTCATTCTTTTTTATTTGCCATTTTTTGTAGGCTGTTTGTCTAATTCGGCAACTATCACATTTTCCACAGGGTTCTAAATTTCCTGAATAACAACTCCATGTTTTTTCTAAAGGAACATTATTATCAAAAGCTAATTGAATAATATCTTCTTTATTTAGATCGAGTAAAGGTGTCCAAAGTTTAATTGGATTTTCTTCTCTTCCACGTTTGTTAGCAAGATTAGCTAGTTCTTGAAACTTTTTAATGTAATCAGGTCTGCAATCAGGATAACCAGAATAATCTAGTGCATTAACTCCTAGGCCTATTAAATCAGCATTTATTGCTTCAGCATAGCTTAACGCAACAGAAATAAAGATCGTATTTCTTCCAGGCACATAGGTGTTTGGAATTGTATTTTGCTGTATGCCATCAATAGGTAAATCTTTTTTTATATCTGTAAGAGATGACCCGCCCCACAAAGATAAGTCAAGCTTTACTATTTTGAATTCCTCTATTTCAAAGTGATTGGCTATTGTGAATGCGGAATCTAATTCTTTTTTATGTCTTTGTCCGTAATCAAAAGATAAGCCAAATATTTTAGCTTTGGACGCTTTTGCTAAGCCTGTAACAGTTGAAGAATCTAAGCCTCCTGATAATAAAATTACTGCAGATTTATTTTTTAAATCCATATAAATTATTTAATCTTTAAGTATTTATGTGTCTGAAGACTTAAGTTCCATTCAGGGTTATTTTTAACAAAATCAATCGTAAGTGAAAACCCACTTGCGTTTTCCCAAGCGGGCTGTACATAATATTTTTTATCTAACTTATAAAAATTGTCTTTTGATGATAGGTGCTGATATTTGTTCATTATTTCTTTCTTTATATCAATTGCAAAATCAATATCTTTTTTATCATTGATAATTATTTTTAATTCATTAAAGTTTTCTAAAAAATAAGTTCTGGGGGGTAAATGTCTTTTTGGAGATAAAGTAATCCAATCATAATTACCTGAAATTTTGTTTACGCCACTTGTTTCAATATGAATCTTGATTGGGTTTTGATCTTTTTCAGAAGTTTCTTTATTGATAGCTTGGCACAAATTATCTAAATTATGATGTAAAGGCTCACCACCAGTGATAACTAAAAAAGATGCGCCTTTTTTTCGAGCCTTTTTTATTTCATCAATGATTTTTTTGATTGGTATTAAAGGGTATTTTTCTTTATCCCAAGAATGTTTAGTATCGCACCATGAGCATCCAACGCTACATCCAGCCAGTCTTATAAAAAAGGCACTTTGGCCTGTATGAAAACCCTCTCCTTGTAATGAATGAAATTTTTCTACTAATGGTAAGAAATTTGTCATTATTGCATTCAAGAAAAATAAATAATATTAATTTGATTGCTCTAATTTTTCCTGCGATGCTTTGATCAACCCTTTAAATAATGGATGTGGCTTCCCTGGCCTTGATAAGAATTCAGGATGGTATTGGCATGCTAAAAAATATGGATGATCAACTAATTCAATTAATTCTACTAATCTTCCATCTGGTGATGTACCACTGATTTTGTATCCAGAATCTAAAAAACTTTGTTTGTAGTAATTATTAAATTCATATCTATGTCGATGTCTTTCATATATAACATCTTCGTCATACAACTCTTTACCAGTTGTATTTTTTTGAAGTCTACAAGGATAAACTCCTAATCTCATAGTCCCTCCAAGATCAACAATGTCTTCTTGTTCAGGTAATAAATGAATAACCGGGTTTTCGGAATCTGGATTTAATTCTGAGCTAGATGCATCAGGTAATTGGGCTAGATTTCTCGCCCATTCTATTACTGCGCATTGCATACCTAAACATAAACCTAGGAAAGGAATCTTCTTTTCTCTTGCAAATTTTATTGCTTCAATTTTTCCATTCACTCCTCTATTTCCAAATCCTCCTGGAACTACAATTGCATCAACATCATTTAAATACTCTTCGGCTGATTTCTCTTCGATCATTTCAGCACTTACCCAATACAAATCTAATAAAGCTTTTTGTTCAATGCAAGCATGCCTTAATGCCTCCACTACTGAAAGATATGCATCACCAAGTTCTATATATTTTCCAACTAAAGCAACCTTTATAGGGTTACCAGGATTTCTAAGATTATGAATTATTTTTTCCCAATTCTCTAAATCACATTCTTTATCTTCGAGTTCTAGACAATTTAAAGTCTGTTTACATAAACCTTCATTCTTTAAAGAAAGAGGAACTGAATAAATACTATCAGCATCTAATGCTTCAATTACACAATTAAGATTAACTCCGCAGAAACCACTGAGTTTTCTTTTTAGCCCTTCATTAATTTCTTTATCACTTCTGCATACAAGTAAATCTGGTTGTATACCAATGGATCGTAACTCCTTAACAGAATGTTGAGTAGGTTTAGTTTTTATTTCACCAGATGTTTTGATATAAGGAAGTAAAGTTACGTGAATATAAGCGACATCATTTTTATTAACATCATTTTTAAATTCTCTTATCGCCTCTAAAAATGGTAAAGATTCAATATCTCCTACTGTTCCACCAATCTCAGTTATAACGATATCAGCATTGCTGTTAGCTGCTACTCTATGAATCCTTTCTCTTATTTCTCTTGTGATGTGAGGAATAACTTGAACTGTACCTCCGTTGTAACTCCCTCTTCTTTCTTTATTAATGACTGCTTGGTAGATGGATCCTGTAGTGACACTATTTAAACGAGTCATTGCAGTGTCAGTAAATCTCTCATAGTGACCTAAATCTAAATCTGTTTCAGCTCCATCTTCGGTAACGAAAACTTCGCCATGTTGAAACGGGCTCATTGTCCCTGGGTCAACATTTAGATAGGGATCTAGTTTAAGTATTGAAACGCTATACCCTCTTGATTTTAATAATCTTCCTAAGCTTGCGGCAACTATACCTTTACCTATGCTAGAAACAACTCCTCCAGTCACAAAAACAAACTTTGACATGCAATATTTTTAGTTAAGCACAACCTCCTTATACTTTATTTAAACAAAAAATTTATTGATCATCCATAAATAGTTTATTCATCAATTGTTATTTCAATATCTAATTCTTTTAGTTGGGATTTGGAGACATTTGAAGGTGCATTTGTAAGAAGACATTTTGCTTGTTGATTTTTTGGAAAAGCGATTGTTTCCCTAATTGAATCTTCCCCCAAAATAAGCATTGTTATCCGATCTACCCCAAATGCTATTCCCCCATGAGGTGGAGCACCCATTTCGAGAGCTTCAATTAAAAAACCAAATTTTTCATTAATTTGATAATCTGTTAATCCAACTTTTCTAAGAACTTCTCTTTGCATTTCAGCTTGATGGATACGCAGAGAACCACCACCTAACTCTAATCCATTTAGTACTAAGTCATAAGCATGTGCTGTAGAGCTCTCTATTTTTTCTTTTAATTCTTTTGAATCTTCAAGCTTAATATTTTTAGGAGAACAAAACGGATGGTGTAAAGCTTCAAATCTTTTTTCTTCTTCATTCATTTCAAACATAGGGAAATCTGTGACCCATAAAAAGTTCCATTTATCCTTCTCTATTAGCTTTAAATCTTTTGCAATATATTGCCTGACTCTATCTAATGATTGATTTACAATTTGAGTATTTCCAGCCCCTAAAAGAATTAAGTCCCCATCTTTTGCTTCTGTTATTTTTAAAATATTAGAGATATGATCTTTATTTAAATTATTTTTTATTGCCCCAATTGTTTCAAGTTCATCTCCTTTAACTCTTATAAACGCTAAACCTCCAGCTCCTGCATCTTGGGCAACTTTAAAAATATCTCCACCAGGTTTGATTCGAACGTTACTAATACTTGTGTTTCCATCTTTAATAGTTATGGATTTTATTGCTCCCCCATTCTGAATTGCTTTAGTGAAAATGTTAAAACCAATATTGCCGAGAATCCCACCTAAATTTTTAAGTAACATTTCATATCTTGTATCTGGTCTGTCTGTTCCATAGTTGTCCATGGCCTCCTGCCAAGTCATTCTTGGAAACTCCTCATTGAAGTTTATATTTAGTACATTTTTCCATACATTTTTTATTAGTTTTTCATTAAAAGAAATGATTTCTTCTTCACTTATAAAACTCATTTCAATATCAAGCTGAGTAAATTCTGGTTGTCTATCAGCTCTTAGATCTTCATCACGGAAACATTTTGCGATTTGATAGTACTTGTCTAACCCTCCTACCATTAAAAGTTGTTTAAATAATTGTGGAGATTGTGGTAAAGCAAAAAACTCACCGTTTGAAAGCCTCGCTGGAACTAAAAAATCTCTAGCTCCTTCTGGAGTCGATTTTGTCAGTAATGGTGTTTCTACCTCTGTAAATCCAGAATTATCAAGATATTCTCTTACTGCTTTAATAATTTTATGCCTTGTTTTTAAATTTTTGAGTAATTTTCCTCTTCTAAGATCTAAATATCTATATTTTAGTCTAAGCTCTTCTTTTGTATTTTCATAATCATGTATTGAGATAGGAAATGGTAAATTATTTTTTATTTGATTAAGAATTTGTAGATCTTTAACTTTTAGTTCTAACTCTCCAGTGAGAATATTTTTATTTATCGAATCCTTTGGCCTTTTATTAACAATTCCATTAACCATTATCACAGTTTCATTTCTTAAAATCTCAGCCTGTTTAAAAAGAGTCTCACCATCTTCAGGATTAATAGTAATTTGCATAAATCCACTATGATCACGCAAATCTATAAAAATTACTCCACCATGATCTCTTCTTCGATCAACCCATCCACATAAATTAACTACTTTCCCAATATCTGACTTATTGAGTTCTTCACAAATTTTGTTTCGCATCTAGAAATGATTTATTGAGCAATAATTAACAATAATAATTCTTCAAGGGTAAATTTAGTTAAATATCTTTTTTATAAAAAGCTCTTTTCGTTATGGTCCCTTTGAAAGTTTTACCTCTGATTAAAATTTCAACAACATTATTTAAAGTAGCGTAAGAATTTTGAATATAAGCAAAAGCTATTGCCTTTTGCTTAGTAGGGGACCAACTACCGCTAGTTATAGTTCCAATATTTTTTCCATCTTTAAATACTTCGCATCCTTTTCTTCCAATAGCTCTCCCTTCAATATTTAGACCAACTAACTTTTTATTAATACCAAATCTTGATTGTTTTTCAAGAAACTCTCTTCCAAAAAAGTCATGATTATTTTCTAAATGTACTAGCCAACCTAATCCTGCTTCATATGGTGTAGTTGTTTCATCTAAATCTTGTCCATACAAGTGCATTCCTGCTTCAAGTCTTAAAGTATCTCTAGCACCTAAACCACAAGGCTTAATATTTTTTGAAACTAAGAAATCCCATAAATTAATTGCTGCTTTTGCGGATAATAGGATTTCTAAACCGTTTTCACCTGTATAGCCCGTTTTCGAAAAGAAAATCTTTTCTTTGGACGAAATATGTTTAAAGATTTTATATTCACAACCAAAGTAAGGGATATATGAAATCGATGATTTAATCCATTCTTCGAATAATTTAAAGGAATTTTTGCCTTGTAGTGCAAAGAGTACCTTATCTTTTTTAGCATTTGATATTGAAATATTATTGGTATTTAAATTATTTTTAATCCAAGAGAAATCAATTTGGTATCTGCTCGCATTTACTATTAAAAAAATTTCTGAGATATCCTCTTCTTGTTGACCAAGGTCATAAATTATTAGGTCATCTATTATTCCTCCCTTTTCATTCAGCATTAATGTATAAAGCCCTTGTCCTTCTGAAAAGGAATATAAATTAGTAGGAAAAAATTTTTGAATATATTCTTTTGGATTAATTCCTCTAAGAGAAATTACACCCATGTGGGAAATATCAAAGAACCCTGCTGATGTTCTTACTGATTCATGTTCGTTTATTAATCCCGAAAAGGATATAGGCATTTCCCAACCTGCAAAATTGACTAACTTTGCATTTGACTCAATATATTTTGAATAAAGTGGACTTTTAAGCAAATCCATGAAACATTTAATGAGTTATTTAGCTTTTCATACTCTAGTTTAGAAATTTTTTATTGCATATTTTGTACTGACATAATTAAGCTTCTCAGTACTTTTGCGGCAACTATACTACTAACTCCACTATTATCAATTTCTGGAGATAATTCCACAATATCTGAAGCGACAATTCTAAATTCTTTTAGAGTTTCAAGAATTACTTCAAAGTCATTCCAAAAAAAACCTCCTGGTTCTGGAGTTCCCGTACCAGGTAATAAACTTGGATCAAACCAATCCAAATCTATTGTTAAATATATTGGCGAATTAGAGTAAGGAAGAAGGGCTTTTTTAAATTCTTGAGTATTCCCTCCTGGCAAGAATTTTACTAATTGCTTTTTTTGACTCATAAATTTAAACTCTTCTTTGGTACCACTTCTTATTCCGACTTGCAAAATCTTTTTTTCAGGTAAAATATCTAAGCATCTTTGCATTGCACAAGCATGACTATGTTCATTCCCCATATATGAGGTTCTTAGATCTGCATGAGCATCTAGTTGAATTAAAATCAGATCTGGATATTTATTTACTAACGCCTCAATAGCACCACTAGTAATAGAGTGCTCACCTCCAAGCATAATAGGAGTAAGCTTTCTATTTATAATGAAATCTGTTGCTGATTTGACTGATTTAATGACAGACTTTGAGTCATTTTTATCTATTTCTAGTGAACCAAAATCAACATAATTAAAATCTTCTAAATCTTTTCCTAATCTTGGACAAAATGTTTCTAAGCATGTGCTTACTAGCCTTATGGCATTTGGACCAAATCTAGTCCCTGACTTATAAGAGCATGTACCGTCATAATTTACTCCAAATATTCCAATTGAACAATCATCTGGATTTCTTTTAGCCCCCATAAAAATTGCACTTTCGTTATCAAATAAATTCTTATTGATCATTTTACGAATTGAGTTCTTTGACAATTTTATTTGGCATCATTTTGAATGCAGCATTTTGAAAATTTAAATTCCACACATCACAATTACTTTCTATTTCTATGACTTCTTTGTAATTGACTTTTGATAAATTTAATTCTTCATCTGAAGCGAATGTCCAACTCCAAATACCACTTGGATATATTGGCACAAATGAATACATAGTTTCAGATAATTTGAATATTTTATTGAGTGATTTCAAAATATGTATATGAATATTTTTGAATGATTCAGGTGATTCGCTTTGAGTCGCTAATATTCCCTTTTTCGTGAGTATTCTTTTACATTCTTTATAAAAGGAATCTGTGAATAATAAATTAGAAAATTCTGATGGATCTGAACAATCTATAAAAATAACATCATAAGAATTATCTTTAGTTTTTTCCACCCATTTAACTCCATCATCAATATGAATAGCTAATCTTTTATCACTCCACGCTCCACCTCCAATTTCTTTTAAAAATGTTTTAGATACTTTGATGACTTCTTCATCAATTTCTACCAAATCAATTTTTGAAACTTGAGAGTATTTTAAGCATTCTCTTGCAGTTCCACCATCACCTCCTCCAATAATCAGTATGTGAGATTCCTTATCAATGCTACTTAACGCTGGATGGACAAGACATTCATGATAATATTTTTCGTCTCTCACTGACGTCATCCAACATCCATCTAACATTAAAGCTTTACCATAAAAATCATTCTCTATAATGAGAATTTCTTGATATTTAGAATTTTTTTTAAGTAATACTTTCCCATTGAGTCCAAATCTTGAGCTTTTGTGGTTCTCATCTATCCAAGTTTGCATATCTTTCATTTTTTTTTCAATTTTTCTCTCATTAGTGTTTTTTTAGCAACTTCCCAAAGCCGCTGAAAATCTTTTGGGTTTTGTTTTTTAATATTATCTCCTACCTGATCTTCCATTATTGCAAATCTGTCTAAAAATTTTTTATTAGTTTTTTGAAGAGATGATTCTGGATTTATTTTTAGAAAGTTTGAAAGACTTATCAAAGTAAAGTAAACATCTCCAAATTCATCTTTAATTTCATGTGCTTTTTTGCTTTTTATTGCTTCTTTTAATTCGCATATTTCTTCATCTAATTTATCAAAAATCTTTTTACTACTTTCCCACTTAAAACCGTATTCTTTAACAGTATTAGTAATCTTGTTTGATCCTATAGTTGCAGGTAAACTTTTTACTTTTGAATGCAATTGTCTACTAATTGATGATTTCTTATAGAACGTCTTATTTTCAGAATTTTTAATATTTCTCCAAATTTCTTGTGACTTTTTTAATGATACTTTTTCTTTTTTTTTAAAAATATAGGGATGTCTATTAATAATTTTTTTATTTAAATTTTCAATAACATCTTTTAATTCAAATTGTTTTTCTTCAAAGGCAATTTCCGAATGAAGCATTATTTGTAATAGGAGATCCCCTAATTCTTCACAAATATTATTCGCGTTTTTTTCATATATTGCATCAATCAATTCACTACTTTCTTCATTCAAAAATGGGATCAAGGATTTATGTGATTGTATTTTTTGCCATGGACAGCCCCACGTTTTATCTTTTAAATATTTAATATTTGATATTAAAATCTTGAAACTCTCTAAAGTGTTTTGATCACTATCTTTCTGATTGTTATATCCATTGTTTAAGTTCATAAAACTGTATCTTATTTATTCAATTTTGACTTAATCATGAAATTTTTAAAGACTAAGTATAAAATTTTCAACTTCATCTACTAGAATGGATAATTATAGGGCGATTAGCTCAGCGGTAGAGCGCCTGCCTTACAAGCAGGATGTCCCTGGTTCGAACCCTGGATCGCCCATTTTCTTTTTATAACAATGACTGAGATCGTTAATCTTTCAATCAGTCAAACTGCAGCATCAGAGCTTTCAAGGCAAGCATCTTTTGGTGGATCGCCGGGTGAAATGTCCATTGATTTAATTAGTGATGAAGAAGGTTGGATGCATATTAAATTAAAACCAGGTACATTTAATGGATCTCCAATATCGAGAACTGAAGGCATAACTTTATATGCTGATACTAAAAAGTTCTCCTTGTTAAAAGATTTAAAACTTGATTATTACAGTGATTTAAGTGGTGGAGGTTTTCTTATCTCAACTCCTAAAAATGCCAAGAGGTGTGCTTGCGGTTCTGGTTTTAAACTCTTGTAGTTTTACATATATTTTGCAAACTGATATTTTTTTTAATTATTTGCTTCTATCAATATAAAATAAGTAAAAAGCTAATGAAATAACTATTGCAAATGAATGAGTCGAATGATGAACTTACATTAAATAATTATTTGCCTTCACAGGTAGAACAAAAATGGCAAAAGCAATGGGATAGTTTAAGAGCATTTAGTCCTAATCCTAGTGATAACGGTGATCCTTTTTGTATAGTTATTCCGCCTCCAAATGTCACAGGGTCTTTACATATGGGCCATGCTTTTAATACTGCATTAATAGACGTGATTATTCGTTTTCAAAGACTTCTTGGTAAAAATGTTTTATGTTTACCTGGTACCGATCATGCTTCAATAGCCGTTCAAACTATTCTTGAAAAACAATTAAAAACTGAGGGTAAAAATAGCGAAGATATTGGCAGAGAGGAATTTTTAAAAAGAGCCTGGATTTGGAAAGAGCAAAGTGGGGGTAAAATAATATCCCAATTAAAGAGGATTGGGTATTCCGTAGACTGGGAAAGGGAACGATTTACTTTAGATGAAAAATTGAATGAAGCAGTTGTTGAAGCATTTAATATTTTGCATGAGAAAAAACTAATTTATAGAGGTGAATATTTAGTTAATTGGTGTCCAGCATCTCAATCAGCAGTTAGTGATCTTGAAGTTGAAATGCAGGAGGTTAGTGGATACTTATGGCATTTTAAATATCCACTAATTTCTGATCAGGGTCAAATCTTAGATGAATATTTAGAGGTCGCAACAACTCGACCTGAAACCTTATTGGGAGATACCGCTTTAGCTGTAAATCCAAACGATGAAAGATATAAAAAATATATAGATAAAAAAGTGAAAGTACCTTTTGTTGATAGAGAAATACCTGTTATTTCTGATATACATGTTGATAAGGATTTTGGTACAGGTTGTGTAAAGGTTACCCCAGCTCATGATCCTAATGATTTCGCTATCGGCAAAAGGAATAATTTAAAGCAGATTAATATAATGAATAAAGATGGAACTCTTAATATTAATGCAGGAAAGTTTCAGGATTTAGATAGATTTGATGCTAGAAAACAAATCATAAAAGAATTAGATACTTTAGGTTTATTAACTAAAATAGAAAACTATAAAAATACAGTCCCTTTTTCTGATAGAGGAAAAGTGCCAATTGAGCCATTATTGTCAACCCAGTGGTTTTTGAAAATGGACAATATTTCTTCAAGTTGTCTAAAAGAACTTGATTCTAAAAAGCCTTCTTTTATTCCTCAGCGTTGGGAGAAAGTTTATAAAGATTGGTTAGATAATATCAATGATTGGTGTATTAGTAGACAATTATGGTGGGGTCATCAAATTCCTGCATGGTACGTATTAAAACAATCAGAAAACTCAATAGATCAAAATACTCCATATGTTGTTGCCAGAAATGAGAAAGAAGCATTAAGCAAAGCTACTAAAGAATTTGGGCCTAATTTACAACTTATTCGTGATAAGGATGTTTTAGATACTTGGTTTTCAAGTGGTTTATGGCCTTTTTCTACATTGGGGTGGCCTAATACTAATGATGCAGATTTTAAAAAATGGTATCCAAATAGTGTTTTAGTTACTGGTTTCGATATTATTTTCTTTTGGGTAGCAAGAATGACAATGATGGGGAAAACTTTTACTAATAATATTCCATTCAAAGATGTTTATATTCATGGTTTAGTTCGAGATGAAAATAATAAAAAAATGAGTAAAAGTTCAGGTAACGGAATTGATCCTTTGCTGTTGATTGATAAATATGGTTCTGATGCTTTGCGATTTGCTTTACTTCGTGAAGTCGCTGGCGCTGGTCAGGATATAAGGCTTGATTTTGATAGGAAAGAAAATACTTCTTCAACAGTTGAAGCATCAAGGAATTTTGCAAATAAACTGTGGAATGCTACTAAATTCGTTTTAATAAATAAATCTTTTTCTGAAAATTATTCTTTAAATGAGAGTGATGAAAAATATTTAGAATTATCTGATAAGTGGATTTTATCAAAATTAAATCAGTTGAATACAAAAGTATCTAATCTTTTAATTGAATATAAATTAGGCGAATCTGCAAAATTATTATATGAATTTGCATGGAATGATTTTTGTGATTGGTATGTTGAATTTGCAAAACAAAAATTTAATAATAAAAAATCCCATAACAGAAAAATTTCTGAAAAAATATTAATCAAAGTACTTACTGATGTGTTGGTTATGATGCATCCCTTTATGCCACATATCACTGAAGAACTTTGGCATAAATTACAAATAAAACCTGAACAAATTTTATTATCTCTCCAGAAATGGCCTGTATTAGAAAAAAAATATATAAATTCTCAAATAGATAAATCCTTTCAAGAGCTCTTTAAGATAATTAGATTGATTAGAAATCTTAGGGTTGAGTTAGGACTTAAGCCATCTCAACTGGTTCCTGTTTACTTAATTTCAGATAATCTTGAATTAACTAACTTTTTGAAAACTTTAATGGTAGATATTAAAACTTTTACTAAGTCATCTGAAGTTTTTATTTGTAATTCTAAGGATATCGATAAAAACAAATTTGCTAAGTCTTTTTCTGGAATTATTGGTGATATAGAAGTCTATTTACCCTTTAATGATTTTGTAAATCTAGAAGCTTTAAAGGATAGGCTTACTAAGGACCTGCAAAAAGTTAATTCTGATATAGATACATTAAATAAGAGAATATCTAACAAAAACTTTATAGACAAAGCTCCTAAAGATATTGTTGAGGAATGTTTTGCCAAGTTGAAAGAAGGAAATTTGCAGTCGGAAAAAATAAATAAAAAACTTAAATTATTAAACTGATATGAATCCTTTTTTTGAAAATATCTATGACTTAGCCTTTTTTTTTAATACAAACATTGGTATTTTTGCTTTTATCCTTTTATATATTTTAATTGTTTTATTAATTCTTCCTGCCTCTTGGTTATCTTTATTATCTGGTTTTTTATATGGTTCTTATTTCGGTTCAATAATAGTTTTTTTTGCGGCAGTTATTGGCGCTTCAGTAGCATTTTTTATTTCAAAAAGTTTTTTATCAATAAAGCTTAAAAAAGTTATTAATCGTTTCCCCAGATTAAGTCTTATGGAACAAGTAGTTCAGAAAGGTGGTCTCAAATTAATCCTTTTAGCTCGACTTTCGCCTCTCTTTCCTTTTAGTATTCTTAATTATTTTTATGGCTTAAATAATATTAAATTTAGAAACTTTGCTCTTGGTCTTTTAGGAATCATTCCTGGAACATTTCTTTATTGTTCGATAGGCAGCTTGGCAAAAAGTTTGCAGGATTTAAAAAACTTACAGCCATCAAATAACTTATTAATAACAATTATAAGTGTGGTTTCTACTTTTATGGTTGTTTATTTTTCAGCAAAGTACGCTAAAGAATATATTAATGAATCAAAAGAAATTAATCTCTAATATTCCAATCTCTTATAGAAGCAATAATTACAAACCAAAAAAGTCTTAATTTTCCAAGCAAACTTTTATTAGATTGTAATTCCATATATTTTGCTTGACCGCAAGGGGTTTTAATATATTTGAAAAGATTTTTGTTATCCATAAAAATTAATATCTTTAAGTAGTAATTTATTAATCATTAATAGTGTATTTCATTATCTACTTTTTTAGTTTTTCATAATTTACTGCTGGCTTAAAGATTGACTTCTACGAAACTAATTCCCTTAAAATTATATTTTTTCACCTGGTCCGAAACCTCTAAAGCACTTGAATCTTGGGAACCTGAGACTGAATGTTTCAGCATCTTGAGATTGAGTTCTTGCATCAGCTCTGATTTCTACCAATTGGCCGATAAGTTTATCTCTTCCACTCCAATATTCTTCACGTTGAGAATCACTAAATCCACTCCCGCAATTAAGACGATAATTATATTGATCATCTTTACCTTCAACCAGGATTGCTCCAAGTCTCCCTTCGTTTCTGCCTGTCCCTTCTTCTATTGCTACAACTCTTAAGGTAACTTCTATGAATGGTTTTGCTTTTAACCAATTATGTGTTCTTTTGCATTCATACCAACCATGAGGATTTTTAATCATCACGCCTTCATATCCTCCCTCTACTGCTGATTTGTTAAGTTCTACAAATCTACTTTGGCCTTCAGGAGTATCTAAATCCACATTTTCCCATTCAAGTGTCTGGACATGTTTTAAAAGAGTTGCATTTTTTGCTACCCAATCTTTTACTAACATACTTCTAGTAGTTTGATCTTTTTCCCATAAACCCTTCTTGAAATCTTTAATTGGACATAAATCAAATAAGTGTAAAACTGCATCTTTGGATTGTTTGCCATCTTTTCTATGTACTTGCTTCATTAGGTCTTGAAAATTAGCACTCATTACTTCACCGTCTAAGACTAAATCGTAGGGGGCAGGATGTTTCTCTAATACTTTTTCTATTTCTGTAATGATATGACCAAAGTTATTAAATTGTTTTCCGTTTCGAGAAAACATTTCTACTTTATTTTTTCTAATAATTGTTAATACTCTGACGCCGTCTAATTTAATCTCAATTTGTTTCTTACCTATCATTTTCTTTTCATGGTTTGCGCTGTCATGTGCAAGGGGACATGAGAAGATAGGTATAGCATACTTTGGAAATTTTTTTGCAACTTTGTTTATTGTTTTTTCAGAAACCCCACAACGAAGATCTTTAATCAATACGCGTCTATAAAATCCGTTCCATTCTTCTTTAGTTGCAGATTTCATAACTAAATTGATCGCATCTCTAGCAGCATGCCCAGTTAGTTCTCTTTTGATTAATTGATTTGTTAACACTTTAAAAATACTCCAATTACATCCTTGACTAGATGTCTCTTCTTTTTTTTCAGGTACTTGCTTTACACCAAAAGTTACTAAAGGATCTAAGGCCATAGTTATTCCCTCAAAAAAATCATTCAGCCCATTTTCCATTGCTTCAAAGATGATTTTTTCTTTATCTAGTCTGCTTGGGTGTAATTCTAATTTTTTTATTATTTCTTCTTTCCGAAATTCTTCATGTTTCACAAGTTTTTGAACCTTTCTTAATTTACTTTAGCTATTCTGTCTATCTTCCAATCTTTATCACTTTTTGAAAAAGTAAAATCTAAGGGAAGCTCATCCTTTTTATCCTCAGATTTTAAATTTAAAGTAATTATGATTTGATCTTCTTGAACTCTTGGTCTACCTGACTTTAGATTTCTATACTTATTTAAATTTAAGCCAGCTAAAAATTTTAGAAAGTCCTGACGTTTTACATGTGTTTTGTAAGTTTTAGTAGTTAGTCCATATGCAGCGTCAATTCTACCTGCTGCTACTTGATCAAAAAATTTCCGAACTAATGGATTAATTCCTCTAGCGCTTATAACAAGCTTAACAGCATTGAAGGTCCAAAAAGAAACAAGCACTGCTCCACCAATCAATAAAGCTTTTACACCAATATCTTTAACTAGTAATGCATCCATTTTGTAATTAGTTTTTTTTAATTTTAAGAAAATAAATCGTCTTTGATGACTTTTTTTGTCAAAATAATACTAAATTTAATTGATAATGTCTCTAATTCCTCTTTTACCAGTATTTCATAAGTTTAATAGGCAATTTTTTGATCAATCTTTAACAACTAATAGAGAACCTTTAGTAAAGGTTAGATGGAGCGATAATAGATTAAAGACAACAGCAGGTTTTTATAAGCGTAAAAAACTTAAAGGAGTAATTGATTCTGAAATAATTTTGTCAAAGCCAATTTTAAGTAAATTATCGAGTAATGAAATTCACAGTACTTTATGTCATGAAATGATTCATGCATGGGTAGATAGGATTTTGAATATTAATGAGATACATGGACCAAATTTTTTGAGTAAAATGAATGAAATTAACAAATCAGAAAATAATTTTCAGATAAGTATTAGACATAATTTTCCTGTTGAAAGAAAGGCATTAAAATATACTGGCAAATGTTTAAATTGTGGGGAGAAATATATGTATAGAAAAAGAATTAAAAATATTGCTTGTAAGAAATGTTGTAATTTGTTCTTTAATGGATCCTGGAATAAAAACTGTCTAATTTTGTTTGATTGATAATTTGAAAAATGTGATTTTGTTTCTTTATTTAGAATTTCCTATTATGTTGTTGTAACTTGATATTTAAAAACAAAGATAATTTATGATTTCTCGCAGACCTAGAAACTTTAGAAATAATTTTGATAGAACAATACTTGATAAACAAGTTGATAAAATTTTTGAAACAGGCAGACAATTTGTTGATGGTGTATCAGGTTCTAGACCCGGTAAAAAAAGAAGTACTGATTTTCAAGGAATATCTCGCAGGAATGTTAAAAATGTCGGAAGATGGGTATCCGATAAGATGGATATGTTTTTTGAAGAAGAAGACGATGATTGGTCTGATCAGGAAAATAGTTATGAAGAGGCACAAGATATTAAATCTTTTTCAAGAGAATCTAAATTTATTGATGTTGAGAAACCATTTTCTAAGCGTCCATTAGAGGCTTTATCTTTAAGGCAACCTAAAAGTATTCAGATGGACGAACAAAAGAAGTTGCCTTATGGAAAATCAAACTCTTTTGATGAATGGCCGGATGATTCAGATTTAAAAGTTGATAGATGGCAAAGATCTTCTGAAAAAATCAATAAGATTAATGTAAATCAAGATAATCTAAAAACCGTTTCAAATAATGGAAGAAGGATTCCGAGGTCTAGACGAAGAAGAATATAGATTAGAGAAATTTTGAATTCCTGATGAACCTAACCAAGTTTCTAAAAGAGGATTGAAGACTTCGCGAATAATAGTTAGAGGTTTTTTATTACGAAAAAATCTGTAATTTCTTGACCAAAATGGACCTTCACAACAAAATTCCTCCTCTAACCAATTTGAATTAACTATTGAAATGCTGTCCACTTCTCTAAATAATTCTGATCTATCTTGAGTTAAGTTTTTCCAGATTGGTTCTTCTTTAGCTTTTAAATTTTTACTGACTTGTTCTGAATTCCACCAACTTTCAGCCCAGGCAAAATTTTTGTTTTGATTTCTTATCCAAACTTGTCTTCTAATTAAAGGTTCTTTTAATTGATCGATTTCTCTTGGACCTTCTTTTTTAGATAGAGGATCTATCTGCATAGATATTAATCTGATTTTTGTTTCGTGATTAGTTAAAAGCTGTAAATGTCTTGTTGGACTGCCATCCCCTAGTAACATTAATTTCCATGCTCCAGATATTTTAGGTAAAGCATTTGCAACTAAAAAAGCAGTAGCTTTCTCTTCCCATAAAATTTTTGGTGAGTTGAAGAGTTTATTATTCAGTGCTGTTACAAGTATCTTTTAAGATGATAACTTTTTTTCAACAAAACCAGTTGTCTTTTCTTTTTTTAGTTCCTTGATTTTGAGCCAAACTAGTAATGCTGTTAAATCAGCTTTACTGACCCCGGGTATCTTGGATGCATCACCAAAATTAGTAGGTTTTATCTTATTTAATTTTTCACGGGCCTCTAAAGATAAAGTATCTATTTGGTCATAATTAATTTCTGATGAAAGTGATTTAAGACTTTGACGATTTATCTGATCAATATTATTTTTTTGCCTTTTCAGGTAGCCTTCGTATTTAATATCTATTTCAACTCCTTCAATTATTGATATTGGGAGAGTTTTGTCTACCAAATCATATTTTATTAAATCAGAATAGTGAAGATTTGGTCTTTTTAAAAGTTCTTTTAATGTTGTTGATCCTTTAATTTTTAATCCACTATCTAACTCTATTTTTTTAGCGATCTCATCATTACATTTTAAACGCGTATTTTCTAATCTTGAATTTTCTTCTTTAAGTGATTTCATTTTTTTCTTATGAGCTAACCATCTTCTTTCATCTATTAAGCCTATTTCAAAACCTAAAGGAGTTAATCTCCTATCAGCATTATCTCCTCGCAAGGTAAGTCTATATTCACTTCTACTTGTAAGGACTCTATATGGTTCTTTAAGATCTCTCGTAATTAAGTCATCGATCATAGTACCTATATAGCTGCTTTCTCTTGAAAATATTATTGGATCTTTCATATTTAGTTTTCTAGTTGCATTAATTCCTGCAACTAATCCTTGAGCAGCAGCTTCTTCATAGCCAGTTGTTCCATTGATTTGTCCAGCACTAAATAAATTTTCTATCTCAATTGTTTCCAATGATGACCTAAGTTGGGTCGCAGGGATATATTCATATTCAACAGCATAAGCAGGCCTAAGCATTTTACATTTATTTAATCCTGGTAATGTTCTTAAAAGTTGTAATTGAATATTTTCAGGTAATCCAGTAGAGAATCCTTGTATGTATATTTCTGGTGTATTTATCCCTTCAGGTTCTAAGAAAATTTGATGTGAATTTTTGTCTGCAAATTTTACAATCTTGTCTTCGATTGAAGGGCAATATCTAGGACCTTTACTATCTATAAATCCTCCATAGATTGGAGTTAAATGCAAATTATTACGAATTAATTCATGAGTTTTTAGAGTTGTTCTTGTTATGTGACAACTTACTTGTGGCATATTGTTTTTGATTTTGGGATCAAACGAAAAATATTTATCTGCAGCTGTACTTGGTTGAATATCTAATTCATCAAAAGAAATACTTTTTTTATCCACTCTTGCAGGAGTTCCAGTTTTTAATCGCTCAGTTTTTATTCCAAGATTATGTAGGCTTTGCGTTAATCCTTGTGCCGCCTGCTCTCCAGATCTCCCTGCAGACATTGATTTATTACCTATCCAGATTCTTCCCTCCAAAAAAGTTCCTGCAGTAATTATTATTGATTTTGCAGAATAGTAGGTTCCAAAATAAGTTTTTACACCTTTGATTTGTTTAGTCGTATTCTTTGAGTTATGGGTAAAAGTTTCTGCTTCTTTTATCACTAATTCGGTAATCATAGCCTCCTTTAACGAAAGATTATCTGTGTTTTGGAGTATTTCTATCATTCGTTTTGAGTATTCTCTTTTGTCTGTTTGAGCCCTTAATGCCCAAACGGCTGGCCCCCTGCTCGCATTTAAAATTCTTTTTTGGATTGCAGTTTCATCAGCTAATTGTCCAATGATTCCTCCTAAAGCATCAACTTCATGGACTAATTGACTTTTTGCTGGCCCACCTACAGCTGGATTACATGGTTGCCAAGCAATCCTATCTAAATTTATTGTAAATAACGCAGTAGAAAATCCTAATTTTGCTGTTGTAATTGCAGCCTCACAACCTGCATGTCCGCCTCCAATAACAATAATGTCAAAAGACTCATTTGGGGATTGTGGATCTTTCATTATCGTGATGATTAGTTGGCTAAGTTTCTAAATCTTGTAAATTGGGGTTCGAATAATAATTTAACAGTTCCAACAGGACCGTTTCTGTGTTTCGTGACAATAATTTCAGTTATTCCTCTATCTTCAGTTTCTGGATTGTAATACTCATCTCTATAAATCATTAATACTAAGTCGGCATCTTGTTCTATAGATCCGGATTCTCTAAGGTCACTTAACATAGGTCTTTTATTGGTTCTTGATTCAACTCCTCTACTTAATTGAGATAAAGCAACTACTGGTACTTTTAGCTCTCTTGCCATACTTTTGAGACCTCTAGTAATACGAGATAGCTCTTGAACTCTGTTATCAGGTGTTGTACCCTCCATTAGTTGTAAATAGTCAATAACTATTAGACCAAGTTCTTTTTTCTGCTCAGCTATCAATCTTCTGCATAGAGACCTCATTTCTAAAACACTTAAATTAGGCTTATCATCAATAAAAATTGGAAGTTGACCTAAAGAGTTAATTCCTTCACCAAGTAAAGGCCATTCTTCTTGTTGTAATCTTCCGGTTCTTAATCTGCCGCTTTCTATACCCACTTCCATAGAAAGTAATCTATATGTAAGTTGTTCTTTGCTCATCTCAAGGCTAAATACACAAACAGGAAGATCCTGAGATTGAGCTACATTTTTTGCCAGGTTTAAAACCATAGAAGTTTTTCCCATTGAGGGTCTTCCTGCCACAATTATTAGATCACTTCTTTGAAAGCCTTGAGTCATTGCGTCAAGGTCATAAAAATTTACTGGAATACCAGCTACAGATGTTCCTAATGATCTAGACTCTATTTCATTAAAAGTACTTGTAAGAATTTCTGCCGCTTGGGTCAGACCTTTTGTAGGTTTTTCTTGACTAATTTCAAAAATTTTCTGTTCTGCTTTATCTAAAACTTCATTAGTTTCTTGTGTTTGATCAAAGCCAAGTTGAATAACCTCATTCCCAGATCGGATGAGTTGCCTTCTTATAAATTTATCACTAATTAAATTCGCAACTTGTTCTATTGAAGCTGTTGAAGAAACATTTTCTACAAGTTCTACTAATTTTGAATTGCCTCCAATCTTTTCAAGTGATCCATTGTCAGCAAGCCATGCACTCATTGAAGTTAGATCTGTAGGTTTGCCTTGTGTATGTAACATTAAGGCGGTTTTATATATCTCTTGATGAGCATTTATATAAAAGGCTTCTGGTTTAATCAAGTCTGCAATCCTTCCTATCGCATCAGGATCAAGTAAAATTCCCCCTAAAACAGCTTCTTCTGCTTGAATATTTTGGGGAGGAACTAAACCAGCGTTATCATTATTAAAGTCTTTTTTAAAATTTTTATTAGACCCATTATTTGAAAAAGGAACTGAAACCATGTACTTAAAGACTTAGATATATACTCTGACTACTTTTCCAAATAATGCAACAAAGTTATTAACTTGTTACTTCAATGTTTACTTCCGCACTTACTTCTTGATGTAGTTTTATTTTTGCAACGAAAGAACCTAAATTATGAATATCTGGGACAGTTATGTCTCTTCTATCAATATCTTTTTTCGTAGCTGCCTCTATAGCTTCAGCAACATCTCCATTAGTAACAGTTCCAAAAAGGACACCATCTTCACCAACTTGTTTCTTGATTGTAAATCTACCAATAGTTGCTAATGCGGTTTTAAAGTCAATAGCTTCTTGTTTTACTTTCTCTGCAGCAATTTTTTCTTTTGCTCTTTTTCGTTCAATTTGTTTCAGAATTGAAGGAGTTACATTAGCTGCTTTACCAAATGGTAATAAGAAATTCCTTGCGTAACCAGGTGCAACTTCTACAACGTCACCATCTCTACCAAGAGTGGCAACTGATTCTGTTAAAACGACTTTTACTCTTTTAGCCATGAAAATATTTATTTATATATTTAATAATAAGACCTGGAGGGTAATTTTACTTTTTTTGCGAATCCTAATTTGGCAAGAATCTTAATATGTTCCCAAGTTAAATCGATTTGGCCTCTAAATAATCCCTGTCTAGCTGAATTAGGAAATGCATGATGATTGTTATGCCATCCTTCTCCAAAGGTTAAAGCTGCAACCCAAACATTATTTTTCGATCCATCACCACTGTCAAAAGGAGCTTTACCCCAACAATGGGTAGCTGAGTTTACTAACCAAGTAATGTGATAAACCACTACAAGTCTTAGAGGTATTCCCCATAATACTAATGCCCATCCTCCAACTCCTAATTTTTGCCCTATCGCATATAAACATAAGCCAATAGGAATTTGTAAAAAGAGAAAATATTTATTAAGGAATCTATAATATGGGTCTTTAATTAAATCTGCACTTAATTTTGGTACAGCTTTTAATGCCTCTACATCCTTAAACATCCAACCCATATGACTCCACCAAAATCCCCTCTTACTATTGTGATGGTCTACTTCTGTATCTGAAAATGAATGATGATGTCTATGCAATCCAACCCAATCTATTGGTCCATGTTGACAGCTGATCGCTCCACATGTTGCAAAAAATCTCTCCAACCATGTTGGAACAACAAACGATCTATGGGAAAGTAAACGATGATAACCCAAAGTGACACCAAGACAAGCAGTTAACCAGTAAAAGAAAAATAATGTCGTTAATGCAGGCATGCTCCAAAACTGAGGTTGTAATGCTACTAAGGATAATAAATGTATGGCAATCATAAAAAAGATTGTTCCCCATGTTTTGTGTAATCTAGGAGGATATCTTTTAGAGTGACTAGATGGTTCAAGTAATTTATCCGAGAGTTCTATAACTTTTTCTGCAGGGACAGGTTTTTTTAATTTGGCTGTTTCTTGGAAGATAACTGATTTCATAATATTGGAAAAACTATTTTCAAAAAGACCGATATGTAATATTATCATACTATACTATTGATTATTTTAATTATCCGTGAGCTTAGGATATCGCGATAAATTATTGAAGGGTCGAAGAGCAATGGCTCATTTGATTCATCTTTGGCACGAGAGGAATGGTTGGTCTCACAGGGTTTTACCTTTGCTGTCTGAAATACTTGATTTAGGAAGAGTACATAATTCTCAGATTTCAAATCTTAGAAATGGAAAGTTATCATCGCCTGGTCCGGAAGTTTTTCTTGCATTAGCACAGGTTAATACGATTCTTGATCAAGGAATAGAATCAATAAGGGATCAATTAGAAAAGAATCATCCAGAATTATGGAGGTCATTACAAGATTCTGCCCTTCCATTAAAAAATGATGCTGATAATCCTTTGTCAGCTGGAGAATTATTTGAAATTTTTTCTGGATTAAAACCTCTCCCATTATCATTTGATTGGTACATAGAGGATTATGAAGCGTCTGCGTTAAGTGATGCTCTTTCTGATCATTTTTGTCAAAATAGGCCTTGGAGATCTTGTAAAACAATCATTATGGATGCGTACACAGTGTCTAAGTCACTAAGAAGGGATCGTTTTGCAGAAGTAATAGCTGGAATAAAAGATTTTACCGCAGAAGAATTAGATGGTGAATTGTTAGATCTTTATGAGACTTCAAAAAAACTTTCTTATTTTAATGGAGGTGGACCCAATGCTTTTCTTATGTACTTAAGAGATATAGCTTCAGAAAAAAAGAAAGTTTTAAAGAATGAATAATACAAATTATAATTTTAGATTAGCCAAGGAATTTGTTGTTTCAGTTGAGCAAGGTTTAAATGGTATTTTTCATGAAAGATCAAATCAAATTTATTACAAATTAGATAATATTTTAAAAATTTTTAAGGAAGAAAGAGTTTCAACAAGTCACTTCAATCAATCTACAGGTAGTGGACATGATGATTTATCTAGACAAAAGATTGATAAGGTATTTGCTAAATTTTTTCTTGCAGAAAAATCAGCTGTAAGGATGCAATTTGTAAGTGGAACTCATGCTATAAGCTCCGTTCTTTTTGGTATTTTGCGGCCAGGGGATCTAATGTTATCTGTAACTGGAACTCCTTACGATACATTGGAGGAAGTTATAGGTATAAGAGGTAAGGGCAAAGGCTCTTTAATAGATCTAGGAGTTGAATATCGTCAAATTAATATTGATGAAAAAATAAATTCCTACGAAGATAAAATTGTAGATTTTTTCAAAAAAAATAAATGTAAATTAGTATTTATCCAGAAAAGTTGTGGTTATAGTTGGAGAAAATCTTTAAATAATTATCAAATAAAACAAATCTGTAATCTTGTTCATTCACTTAATCCCAAGTGTATTTGTTTTGTGGATAATTGTTATGGAGAACTTGTAGAAGATAGTGAACCAATTATTAATGGCGCAAATATAATCGCTGGATCGCTAATTAAAAATTTGGGTGGGACTATTGTTCCTACTGGCGGATATATTGCAGGTGACTCTGAATTAGTTGAAATGGCATGTTGTAGATTAACTGCACCAGGAATTGGTGCCGATGCAGGAATTAACTTTGGTTTAGGGAGATTAATTCTGCAGGGATTATTTTTAGCACCTCAAATTGTTCACGAAGCTCTAAAAGGTGCCGATTTGGTAGCTGCAGTATTTAAGAAACTAGGTTTTATGGTTTTACCCGAGCCTAAATCGTACAGATCAGACATAATCCAAGCAGTTAGATTAAATAATCCACACTTAATACAAAAAGTATGTCAGTCATTTCAAAATTCTTCACCGATAGATTCTTTTTTAAATGTTATTCCTTCTCCAATGAGTGGTTATGATTCAAATTTATTAATGTCAGGAGGTACGTTTATTGAAGGAAGTACAAGTGAATTTTCAGCTGATGCTCCTTTAAGAAATCCATATAATGTTTTTGTGCAAGGTGGTTCTCACATGGCTCACATCAAAATTGCTTTAATTCAATTAGTATTTGAGTTATTAGAAGAAAATCTAATTGAAAAGGAATCTCTCATTTCTCCATAAATTTTACTATGTCCTACAAGTTTCCAAATTATCTCAAATATGCTGATACACATGAATATGTGAAGGAAGAAAATGGATTGTTTAAAATTGGTGTTAGTGAGTTTGCTATTGATCAATTAGGAGATATTGTTTTTGTTGAATTAGTTGAGAAAGGAACTATTTTGCAAAAAGGAGAAACTTTTGGAACAATTGAGTCCGTCAAGGCTGTTGAAGAAGTTTATCTTCCTTTTGCAGGAGAAGTGATTTCTGTAAATGAAGGGGTTATTGATAATCCAGAACTTTTGCAAAATGATCCAATTAGTGATGGATGGCTGCTAATTATAAAATCAGAATCAAATGTTTTATTAGACGAATTAATGAATTCAGATGAATATAAATCAAAGGTTGTTCCGAATTAAAGCAAATTTCTAAAAACCGGCTATTTTAAAGAAAAATATATTAAATATGAATCCCACAATCAACTCGGATTTATTTATTGATAGACATCTTGGATTGAAGGATAATGATGAGAAGAAGATGCTTCAAAAACTTGGTTTTAACAATTTAGATGAATTTATTAATAAAGTTATTCCGGAAGACATTCAGTTAGAAGAAAAATATTCAGATGTCTTGCCAAAAGGATGTTCTGAAATTGAGGCGTTGAATGAATTAGAAGAAATATCTAATAAAAATAATAAATTTAGATCATTAATTGGACTTGGGTATTATGGCACTCATACGCCTAAAGTTGTCCAAAGGCATGTATTAGAAAATCCTAGATGGTATACAGCTTATACCCCTTATCAAGCAGAAATTGCTCAAGGTAGATTAGAAGCTTTATTTAATTTTCAAACTTTAATTTGTGAATTAACAGGGTTCTCCATAGCTAATGCCTCGCTTTTAGATGAGGGAACAGCTGCCGCAGAAGCAATGACAATGAGTTTTTCTTCAAGGAAAAAAAAGTCCTCAAATATTTTTTTAGTAGATGAAAATGTTTTTGATCATACATATAATGTTTTGTTGACAAGAGCTAAACCATTAGGAATTAATTTAAAACGTTTTAATCAAAAGTATCCTAAAAATCATGATGATGTTTTTGGACTCTTAATTCAGCTTCCTGGTAAAAATGGAAACTTATTTGATCCAACATTTTTAATTTCCCAAGCTCATAAAGCAGAAATAGTCGTCACATCAATTATTGATCCTCTTGCGCAAGTTTTAATAAAACCAATATCCCAATTTGGAGTTGATATAGCTGTTGGTAGTTTGCAAAGATTTGGTGTCCCAATGGGCTTTGGTGGTCCTCATGCAGCATTTTTTGCATGTAGTGAAAAATATAAAAGACTTATACCTGGAAGAATCGTAGGACAAACTC
Organism: Prochlorococcus sp. AG-388-A04; assembly: GCA_003279935.1. GTDB lineage: Bacteria > Cyanobacteriota > Cyanobacteriia > PCC-6307 > Cyanobiaceae > Prochlorococcus_A. Next base: position 49,794 of record QCGL01000002.1, on the reverse strand, counting down.
TATCTAGAAATGGAGAACAATCGCTGAGATTGGCATTGCAAACAAGAGAACAACATATAAGGAGAGAAAAAGCCACTAGTAATATTTGTACAGCTCAATCTCTTTTAGCGATAATATCTTCTTTTTATGCTATTTATCATGGGTCATCTGGATTAACAAAAATGGCAAAGAGGATTGTTATATTAAGAAAATATCTAGAATCTATTCTTTCTGAGTTAGGTGTAAAAATACCTAGTGGGGTTAGGTTTGATAGTCTTGATATTTATTGTGAGGAATCTGAAAAGATTCATAACGAAGCTTTAAAAAACGGTTTTAACTTTAGAATTTTACCTTTAGGTTCTACTATTGAGAAATCTACAGGATTTGGAATTTCCCTAGACGAGCTTACTGATAAAAATGAAATTCATAAGATAGTAACTTTCATAGCAAATGGGCTAGGCAAAAAAGAAGATTTAAAGCACATTACATTTAATAATTGTTTTCAGATTGACGGCATTCCTCTAAGAAATAAAGAATGGATGCAACAAAATATATTTGAGAATTATCAAAGTGAGACTGATTTAATGAGGTATATTTTTAAACTTGCTGAGAAAGACTTTTCACTGGTTGATGGGATGATTCCACTAGGAAGTTGTACTATGAAATTAAATTCTGCAGCAGAGCTTAGTCCTATTTCATGGGCTAATTTATCTTCAATTCATCCTTTCGCTCCAGCTAATCAAACTAAAGGTTATACAAAAATAATAAGCGATCTTGAGAAATGGATTAGTGACCTTATTGGCTTGGATTCAGTTTCATTTCAGCCAAATGCAGGCTCTCAAGGAGAGTTTGCTGGATTATTGGCAATCAATTCTTATTTCGCATCAAAAGGTGATTCATCAAGAAAAAAATGCCTAATTCCACAAAGTGCTCATGGAACAAATCCTGCTAGTGCGGTTATGGCAGGTTTTGATGTTGTAACTATAAAATGTGATTCTGAGGGTAATATTTCTTATGAGGATTTATTAATTAAGGTCCAGGAATTTGACAATGAAATTGGTGCTTTAATGTTAACTTATCCTTCTACCCATGGAGTTTTTGAATTAAAAATCAGAGAAATATGTGACTTAATTCATTCAGTTGGTGCGTTTGTTTATTTGGATGGAGCTAATCTTAACGCTCAGGTGGGATTGTGTAAGCCTGGAGATTATGGAGTGGATGTTTGCCATTTGAATTTACATAAAACATTTTGTATCCCTCATGGTGGCGGTGGTCCTGGAGTTGGTCCAGTTGCAACATCCGAAACTTTAAGTCCTTTCCTCCCTTCTCATTCGTTTAAAGATAATATTTCTAATTCATTCGGTTATTCTGTATCATCTTCGCAGCACGGAAGTGCAAGTATTCTTCCAATAAGCTGGATGTATATAAAGATGGTTGGTCAAAGTGGTTTAAGAAGGGCTAGTAGTCATGCAATATTGTCAGCAAATTATATTGCTAATAAATTAAAAAATAAATTTAAGATTTTATATAAAGGACAAAATAATTTTGTCGCACATGAATGTATTCTTGATTTTAGAGAGTTGAAGTCAAAAACAGGCTTAAGTGTTAATGATATTGCTAAGAGATTAATAGATTATAGCTTTCATGCTCCAACGATAAGTTGGCCAGTTCCTGAAACCATAATGATAGAGCCGACTGAAAGTGAAAGTTTGACAGAGTTAAATAGATTTTGTGAAGCTATGCTCTTAATAAGCGAAGAAATTGAAGAAATTGAAAATAATATTAATCTCAGAAATAATAATTTAATTAGTAATGCTCCTCATACTATAAATGAGTTAATTTCAGATAATTGGAATTATCCTTATTCAAAAGAAAAGGCTGCATATCCGTATAAAGGTAAATTCGAACATAAATTCTGGTCTTCTGTATCAAGAATTGATAATGCTTATGGAGATAGAAATTTAATTTGTTCTTGTAATGTCAACGATAAAGATTTTTTAGATGACAAAAAATGTGCATAAAGACTAGCATTCTTATGGTTTTTTAGTTAAGGTCAAGTTGAATAAAAAATTTAATATTTTCTTATAGAATTTTTTTAGATTTTTTCATTATTATTATCAAGCATCAAATTTATTTGGGGTATTTGAAGCTATGAGCAAAGATTTTAATTCTGGTAAGGTTAAGCGCTTGCCAATTAATAATTTGAATTTACCAAATTTTGTTAATAATTCCTTGGGGAATAATACAAAGGTAAATTCAGTTGAAGGTACTAATGTAATTAGAGTGCCATTTGGAAAAAGATTTCCAAAAAAACAGAGGCCTGATAAGAATCAAAATATAGCTACTTTAATACTCCCAATCAATACATTTATTAATCCTACCCCACCTCCACATGTGGCTTAATTTATAGAAATTTAGGAAATTTTTTCAAGTGTTTCTGAATAATATTTTTGTAATTGAAGAGTAGCTTGGTTCCAATCCCATTGTTCAGCTTCTTTCCTAGCTTCTTTTCTCATAGATTCTTTTTTATTCTTATCTTCTAGGATTTTTTTTGTAGCCTCAATTAAACTTCTTTCTCCATTGTCTTTTTCATCTGGATTATATAAGCAACCATTTATTCCATTATTAATAATATCTGGGATACCACCTTTATTAGCCCCTATTACTGGGCATCCTGCAGCCATTGCTTCTAACAATACTAACCCGAGAGTTTCTGTGCTTGATGGGAATAAGAATATATCTCCAGATGCGTATGCACTGGCAAGCTCTTCACCAGATAGATAACCTATGAAATTTGTTTTTGTGTTTTCAAAAATCTTTTCCAACTGTCCTCTATAGGGACCATCTCCCACTAGAGCGAGACATGCCCCGGGTATATTATCTAATACAGGTTTAATTCTTTCAATTTGCTTTTCTGCCGATAATCTACCTACATAAATCAAAAGTGAATCCGTATTTTGATATTTTCCAAATAATTTTTCTCTCATTTTTTCGCTTCTTAATTCTGGTCTGAAGTTTTCAGTGTCGACACCTCTTTGCCATAAAGCAGTCCTCTGTATTCCTTTATCTTCGAGTTCATTAACCATTGCAGTGGAGGTACAAAGATTTAATAAAGCTTGATTGTGAGCTGCTTTTAACATCTCCCATAAAAGGGGTTCTAACATTCCCATTCCGTAATGTTCAAGATATTTCGGAAGATGTGTATGGTAACTTGCAATTAGAGGGATATTATTTGTTTTTGCTAGCCATATGCCTCCAAGTCCAAGTACAGCTGGATTAACTACATGTACTAAGTCTGGCTTGAATTCTTCTAACTTATCAGAGACTGCAGGACCAGGTAAGCCTAATTTTAATTCAGGATATAAAGGTAGCGGCATTGCAGCAACTCCTACTATTGTTGCTCCTTTATAAACATCAGGACATCCCTCAGGACAAAACACTATAACTTCATCGCCATTTTTTGTTAAAAATTCGATGGTCTTAGTTAGTCTTGTTACTATTCCGTCAACTTTAGGTAGAAAAGTCTCAGTAAAGAATGCTATTTTCACTTTTTTAAGTTAGATATTAAAACTATTTTTAATTAGTTTTTATTGCTTTAGCTTGTTTTTTCGTCCAAGTTGAAATACAAGGAATTCTTTTTTTATCACATCTCATAGAGTATTTTTTAGCTACTTCAACAACTTCTTCTAATAAGCCATTATCAAGAGTGGTGGGATTAAGCCCCAATTCTATGAAACACTTATTATCAACTATTAAATCATTTTCGACTGCTTCATTTCGAGGATTTGGTAAATAATTGATTTCCGCACCAGTTAGAGAAGCAACTTTTTTAGCTAATTCGCCAACCTGGTGACTTTCTGTCATTTGATTGAAAATTTTTACGCGTTCGCCAGATTGTGGAGGATTTTCTAGAGCTAGTTGGACGCATTTTACTGAATCTTTAATATGTATAAAAGCTCTTGTCTGTCCTCCTGTCCCATGAACAGTAAGGGGATATCCGATCGCTGCTTGCATGAGAAATCTATTCAGAACAGTACCATAATCGCCGTCGTAATCGAATCTATTTGTCAACCTTGGATCTTTTAATGTTGTTTTTGTATTTGTGCCCCACACAATGCCTTGATGTAAATCTGTAATTCTAATCAAGTCGTTCTTGTTGTAATAAAGAAATAATAATTGATCTAATGTTTTCGTCATATGATAAACACTGCCAGGACTGGCGGGATGAAGAATTTCTTCTTCAAAACGACTTCCATCCGGTTGAGGTACTTCAACTTTTAAATAACCCTCAGGAATTGTTGCGCCTCTATGTGATCCATATCCATATACTCCCATGGTTCCTAAATGAACAATATGAATATCTAAATTACTTTCTACAATTGCAGCAAGTAAATTGTGTGTACCATTCACATTATTATCAACCGTATATCTTTTGGTATAACTTGATTTCATTGAGTAAGGTGCAGCCCTTTGTTCAGCAAAATGTACAATCGAATCAGGTTTTTCCTCAATAAGTAAATTTAGTAATTTTTGATATTGTTTCGAAAGATCAATATTGATAAATTTTATTGGTTTTCCACCTGTCTCTTTCCATGCAGAAAGTCTTTCATTGATTGAGGAAATTGGGGTTAAGGATTCCACTTCGAGATCTATATCTATTTTTCTGCGACTTAGGTTGTCAACTATAATAACTTCGTGATTTTGTTCTGCTAAATTCACCGCACAAGGCCAACCGCAAAAACCATCTCCGCCAAGAACAATTACTTTCACTCAGAACTCCAGAATTAAAAATGTCATTTTATATTTATTAAATTACTACAGAGTGCTTCCAAAATGCGAAAAAAGATTGTAAAAAGTTTCAAATCTTTTCTCTTTAATTAATAAATTGGGTATTGTTGCAATTTTTTTAATATTAAAATTATTTTTTCAAGAATCAAATTACTTTATTGAGATGTTTTTTTCAGGTGAGCTAGCGCTTGCTAACTTCTGCTTTTCAATTCTTCCAGCTAAAAAAGCATCTCTTCCAGCTTTTACACCATAATTCATCGCTTTAGCCATTTTTAAAGGGTTTTGAGCTAATGCGATAGCACTATTGATTAAAACTCCATCTGCTCCAAGTTCCATAGCCTGAGAAGCTTCACTAGGTACACCTATGCCGGCATCAATTATTACTGGAATATTAGAATTTTCAATAATTATGGATATATTAGATAAATTTAAAAGACCTTGTCCTGAGCCAATAGGTGAACCTAATGGCATCACAGTTGAACAACCTATCTCTTCTAACTTTTTAGCTAATATTGGATCAGCGTTTATATATGGAAGAACAATAAAATCTTTATTTATCAATATTTCAGCTGCTTTAAGGGTTTCAATAGGATCAGGCAATAAATATTTTTTGTCAGGAATAACTTCTAATTTGACGAAATTATTTTCTTCTTGACCTGATAATTTGGCAAGTTCTCGTCCTAAAATTGCTATTCTTATTGCTTCATCCGAATTAGTGCAACCAGCAGTATTAGGAAGCATCCAGAATTTTTTCCAGTCAATTTTTTCCAGTAAATTTTCACCATTTTGATTCTTTTGAATTCTTCTTACTGCGACAGTGACTATTTCAGATTCAGTATTCGTTAAACTTTCTATCATTACTTCTGAAGACGTATATTTTCCTGTACCAACCATCAATCTACTTGAGAAGCTTTTACCTCCAATTTGTAAAGATGAATCTTCTTTCATTTTAAAATCCTTTATCTTTTATTCCTTTGTAAGGGGTGTAATTAATTCTTTTTTCAAGTTCTTTACTCTTTTTAATTGCTGTTTTGTTGTTTGGATCTATTACTAAAACTTTCTTATAAGTCGTATATGCCAAATCATATTCCAGCAATCGTTGTTGTGCGGATGCAAGATTATTTAAAGCGACTGTATATCCAGGGAGTGATTTTATAGCAGAGTTATAATGCTTGATTGCTTTTTTAAATTCATTTTGTGCTGCATAAGAAAAACCGAGAGCATTTTCAATTATAGCTTTTGCTTCGTCAGGTTCATTATCATAAGTTTCAACAGCTTTAAGAAAAGTCTTAGTGGCCTCTGTATATAATCTTTTTTTAATTTGGATAGAGCCAAATTCGTATAATTCAGAAGCTTTTGTTAGTGAGTTTAAGCCTTTTTGCTCAAATTTTACTAAATTTAATTCTTCCTTTCTTGTTCTAAGAAATTGTCGAAATACAAAAATTGATATAATTATAAGTACTATAAAAAGTATGATCAAATAGGATTGAAAGGAAGATATTTCCATTACTTACAGTATATTTTTCACAATTTGCTTTTTTTTAATTTAATTACTTACAGTTGAAACTATTTTTTCAAAACATTGTGGATCGCTCAAAGCTAATTGTGCAAGCATTTTTCTATTGATAATTATGTCAGAGCTCTTCATACCATTAATTAATTTGCTGTAATTTGTGCCATTAATTCTGGCCGATGCATTTATTCTTGATATCCAAAGTCTTCTAAAATCTCTTTTTCTTCTTCTTCTATCTCTATAAGCGTTGCAGAGAGCTTTCATTACTCTTTGATTTGCTGTTCTAAAAAGATTTTTGTTTCCTCCTCTGAAACCTTTTGCGAGATTTAAGATTTTGTTTCTTCTTTTTCGGGCTATGTTGCCTCTTTTAACGCGTGCCATAAATTTATTTTAAAAGTAATTTGAATGCTCTTAAGCGTAAGGAATCATTAATTTTACATTATCAGCATCTCTTTCATCAACAACAGCTTTTGTTTTAAGATGTCTCTTCAATTTTGAGCTTTTGTGATCTAATAAATGATTATGGAAAGCTCTTCTTCTAGTAAATTTACCCGTAGCAGTAGCTTTAAATCTTTTAGCTGCTGATTTACGAGTTTTAAGTTTAGACATTTCCCTTGATAATGTTTAATCTAGATAATCTAAACCTTTATATGCATTGGTGCAAATTAAAGTTTTGAATTGAAAAGGTAATGTCGAACTTATGCTGCGCAAATTGAACTTAAAGTTTCTGATTTATGGATGTTGGTTATTCTGTTCAATTTTGCCAGTATTGTCATTAAGTTGCTTTGCAGAAGAATCTTCAACAATAAATCTTACTCAAGAATTAAAAAAAGGTAATTTTTTAATCGGATTAAAACAATACTTAGGAGCTAAAAATGATAACTTTCCAGAAAAAAATGATATTACTTTTACTTCAAAAAATGATTTTTTAAAGCTCTATTCTACTAATGGTATAAGACATAAATCCAAAAAAATCAATGTTGTTTTTAAGAAAAAAACCTTGAAAACCCCTTTCACTGTTGAAAGATTAGTATTTGGTCCATTTGCAAGCTATGAATCTGCAAAAAAGCAAGCTGAAAAAATAAAAGAAAAAGGTTATCAAGCTCTAGTTGCCTTTCCAAACAATTGGGAAGTTTGGGTTCCATTTGGCAAAAACCTTCCTGATAAAAAACTAAACTATAGACTCTTTAAAAAATCCTACAAGACAACAATCACCCCTTTTCTTGTTACTGAATACTCGCAACATGAACTACAAGGCCCGATATATATTTCTTCATCTGAAGAGATACAAATTAATGATATCAATTTTGGTAAAAAGTTTTATTTAGCTAAAGATTCATATGGAACTTGGACGTTGATCCAGAAAATCAAATTTGATGATTACTTAAAAGGTGTTCTGCCACATGAAATTGGCTCTAATTCACCTTTAGAAGCATTGAAAGCACAAGCAGTAATTGCAAGAACTTGGGCACTTTATAATTCCGATAGATTTAAAATTGATAAATATCATTTGTGTATAACTACTCAATGCCAAGTTTATAAACCTCCTGTGATTAAATATAAAAATGTACATAAAGCGATAGAAGATACTTCAAATTTAATAATCACTTATAAAAAGAAACCAATTAATTCCTTTTATCATGGATCTAATGGAGGTATATCAGCTATTGCAAGTGAATCTTGGCAAATAAAAGATTATCGTTATCTCAATTCAATGATTGATGGTTTAAATTCTTTAAATCAAGTTTTTAAGCTTCCAATTAAAAGTGGGGATGAATTAAATAAATTCCTCGAGTTTGCAAATGAAAAAGTTTATGGTACAAATCATTATCTTTTTCGATGGGAGAAAATAATATCTAATGAGAAGATCCAAAATAATCTATTAAATAATCAATTAATTGAGGAGAAATCAGATTTGGTTGATCTAAATATTATTGATAGAGGCTTCAGTGGAAGAGTAACAAAATTAGAAATTAAGTTAAAAAATTTAAAGAAACCAATAGTTCTTGTAAAAGATGATATCCGTCGAATATTGAGTTTTTTGCCGAGTAATTTATTTACTATTAATAAATTAAATAATAATCTTTGGCTTTTTAAAGGAGGTGGCTTCGGTCATGGTGTAGGTTTATCTCAATCAGGAGCGATAGAAATGGCTGAATTAGGCTTTACTTATGAACAAATATTGAAACATTATTATAAGGGAACAAAAATTAAAAAAATTGAGATATCGTCTCAATAATTAAAATAAAAATTATAAGTTAGTATTTATGAGTAACGGTTTTTATAAAAATCGAAGATTAAAATCATTTTTATTTTTTGCTGTTTGTTTATTAGTAAGTACTATTCCTCATATCTTTCAATTCAAACATTTTTTATTTTTTACAATAACGATCTCTTTTTTAGTTGCTTGTTATGGATTAAATGTAATTTCAAAAAATATCAAAAGAAGTGTTTTTTCAAAAAGTAACGAAAAGATAATTAGTGATGATAAGTTACCTTCGCTCGATATTTTAGTTGCTGCTAGAGATGAAGAAAATGTGATTGAAAGATTAGTTGAAAGATTATTTAATTTAGATTATCCAATTAATAAATTAAATATTTATATCATTGATGATGGTAGTTCTGACAAGACTCCTTTAATTTTGGAAAGGTTATCTAAAGAGTTTGATAAATTAAAAATTATTACTAGATCCGCAAATGCTGGAGGTGGTAAATCAGGAGCATTAAATTATGCTTTAAAGTTTACACACGGAGAATGGCTATTAATATTAGATGCTGATGCTCAATTGAAAAATGATACTCTACCAAGACTATTTCGTTTCGTTTATGAGGGATCTTGGTCAGCAGTGCAATTAAGAAAATCCGTCATAAATTTAAGTAAGAATTTTTTAACCACTTGTCAGTCTATGGAAATGGCAATGGATGCAATTTTTCAATATGGGAGATTATCTGTTGCGGGAGTATCTGAATTGAGAGGTAATGGTCAATTAATTAATAAAGAAGTTCTACTTAAATGTGGTTCGTTTAATGAAGATACAGTAACTGATGACTTGGATTTAAGCCTTAGGCTTTTACTTGCTAAAGCAAAAATTGGGATTCTATGGGATCCTCCTGTTATGGAAGAAGCAGTTGAAAATATATCTGCTCTATTTTCACAGAGACAAAGATGGGCTGAAGGAGGTTTGCAAAGATTTTTTGATTATGGCGAGCAATTATTTTCAAAAAAAATTGAACTTATTCAAAAGTTTGATTTAACCTTTTTCTTTATCTTGCAATATGCCTTGCCTATTATTTCTTTGATTGATTTGATTTTAAGTATTGCTCTGATGGAATCACCCAGCTATTGGCCAATCTCAATAACAGCATTTACTTTGTCGGGAATTGCAGTTTGGTATGGCTCTTCATGCAAGAGTGAAGGTCCAGTTTTACAAAATCTCAATTTGATGATGATGTTAGTTTCTCTTATATATTTATCTCATTGGTTTTTAGTTATACCATGGGTAACAATAAAAATGTCTATTTTTCCTAAAAAGATTCTATGGAAGAAAACACTTCATACTGGTGTTTAAGTTACTCATCTAAATCAATAATTTCCCCGTTAAAAAAATTTGCTAAATTTTTGGAACTATTATCATAGGATTCTGATTTAGGTTTATTAGTTGGGGAGGGTGAATTTTGAAAATTAGTGCTTTGCTTTTCCTTATTTTCATTTAATTTCTTAATTACGTTCTCTTGTGATTTTGCAGTCTTAGTAATATTAATTTTTTTGCTAGAAAAGTTAAGTTTTGCTTTATCCCCAAATACTTTTTTTATAGCATTTTCGATTATTACTTTTCGACTTTTGATCATATTTTCCCAGTTGGGAGATAATGCTATTAAAACTTCATTAGAATCAATACTGGCAAGTTCTGCTTGCTGAGAAAGTAACATTTTTGTTGATGGCAATTCTAATTTGGAAAGAATCAGCTCCCATTTTTCTTTTAAATAATCAGTTTTATTATCATTTTTAGAATTTTGGTTAATATCCTGATTATTAGTTAATTCTTTCTTATTGAAATCTCCTGATTCATTTTGGTTAATAACCTGATTATTAATTAATTCTTTCTTATTGAAATCTTCTAATTCATTTTGGTTTTTATTATCTTCTGAGATAACTTTTTTATTAATTAATTCTTTTTTATCAATTATTGTTTGGTTGATATTTTCTTCAAGAAGACTTGTTAAGTGTATTTCTAACCATAATCTCGGATTGTCGCTTGTCTTTATTTGATAATCAACATTCTTAAGTTTGTTATGCCATTCAATAATTCTGTTCTTACTAATTTTGTAAGAAAATTTATTTAATTCATTTTGAAATTCACTAGAGGTATAGTATATTTCTGAATAATTATTATTTAAAGTTTTAAGTAAAAGGTCTCTAGTAATATTTAATAGTCCAACTAATATCTCATTTGGTTCATTTCCTGCATCATATAATTTATTACAACTAATTAATAACGACTCAGGCTGATTATTAATTAATGCATTGATTAAATCAGTCAAATCATTTTCGGATACTTCTCCAAGTAAGCTTTGAACATTTTTAGTAGTTACGCCATTAGGAAGAAGACTTAATTGATCTAGTAAACTTTGTGCATCGCGCATTCCACCATTCGATCTTTTTGCAATTAGTTTGAGAGCTTGATCTTCAAATTTAATTGATTCTTTATTTGCTATTGCAGAAAGGTTGTTGAAAATAGTATTTGAGCTTATTCTTTTAAAATCAAATTTCTGACATCTACTTTGAATGGTATTTATGACTCTTTCAGGATTTGTTGTTGCAAGAATAAAAACAACTCTTTCAGGAGGTTCTTCAATAGTTTTGAGTAAAGCATTTGATGCAGCTGTTGAAAGCATATGACATTCATCGATAACATATACTTTCCATCTAGCTTGAGTCGGGGCAAATCTTGCTCTATCAATTATTTCTCGTATATTTTCAACTCCAGTATTAGATGCGGCATCAATTTCAATAATATCTAGGGCATTACCTTCCGCAATTTGTATACATAATTCGCATTTTCCACATGGATTTGTTGTAGGTTGTTTAGATGATAGACAATTTAATGATTTTGCAAATATTCTTGCACTTGATGTCTTTCCTGTCCCTCTAGGTCCATTAAAGAGATAAGCAGGTGCAATTTTCTGAGATATTAATGCTTGTTTAAGTGTGATTGATATAAATTCTTGACCAACCAGCTCATCAAGGTTAAGAGGCCTATATTTTTGATGAAAAGGTTTATGTATATTAAGCATTTATTATTTTTAATTACATGATTAAAGTTGAATTATGGGAAACGATAACCTTAATTTTTATGCAGATTCTTTAATAATCCTTTGAGATCCTGCTGGAAGTTTAACAATTTTCGACAAGAATAGTTTGTCTACCATTTTTTTCGTAATGGTGAACTCTTTAACTTCTTCTTGTGATGGAAGTGTATACATTAAATCAAGCATTAATTCTTCAATTATTGATCTAAGAGCTCTAGCGCCCGTTTTTCTTTTAAAGGCTTCATTAGCGATTGCTTCCACAGACTCTGGTTCGAAATTTAATTCAACGTTATCCATACTCAATAATGTTTTAAATTGCTTTACCAGTGCGTCTCTTGGTTCTGTCAAAATTGATTCAAGAGTTTCTTTAGTAAGACGATCTAATACCGCGCATACAGGAATTCTTCCAATGAATTCTGGAATTAATCCATATTTGACTAGATCATCTTGTTCTAAATTTTTGAGAGCATCTCGGGAATCAACTATTTTTTTTGCATTTATTTTTCTTTCGTCAGGGTTGGTAGTAAATCCAATTGAATTTTTCCCTAAACGTTTTTGAACAATATCCTCTAAACCTATAAATGCACCTCCACATATAAATAAAATCTGGCTTGTATCGATTTGAATACAGTCATGGTTGGGGTGTTTTCTTCCTCCTTGTGGGGGAACATTGGCAATTGTTCCTTCAAGCATTTTTAACAATGCTTGTTGAACTCCTTCTCCAGATACATCTCTTGTAATTGATGGGTTTTCACTCTTTCTAGCGATCTTGTCTATTTCATCAATGTATATGATCCCCTTTTGAGCTAAATCCACATTCATTTCTGATTTTTGTAGAAGTCTCAAGAGGATATTTTCAACATCTTCGCCGACATATCCAGCTTCAGTAAGACTTGTTGCATCAGCTACTGCAAAAGGAACATCAAGAAATTCAGCTAAAGTTTGTGCTAATAACGTTTTACCACTTCCAGTTGGGCCAATTAGTAAGATGTTTGATTTTTGTAGTTTAGTTGCTTGTAAATCATTAGAGTTATTTTCTTTATTTTCTTCTTTTAATCTCCAAGCTAGTCTTTTATAGTGATTATAAACAGCTACTGATAGTATTTTTTTTGCAGATTCTTGACCTACAACTTGGTTATCAAGAAAAGTTTTAATTTCAAGTGGTTTGGGGATAGAAGTTAATTCTAAAGGAATAGATTTATCAGAATTATTAGCTGGTAATTTTTTCTTTACTTGAGGTGAGTTATTAATTTTTGCTTGAGTATCAATTAATTCTTCATCAAGAATTTCATTACAAAGGTCTATGCATTCATCACAAATGTAAACCCCTGGACCAGCTATAAGTTTTCTAACTTGATCTTGTGATTTACCACAAAAAGAACATTTTAGATGGGCGTCGAATTTAGCCATCGATTATCAAAGCTTGTGTAGAATAAAAAAAGGTTAAATATCCCTTACTTATTAGGATTGCTTATAAAATTGGATTCGTCATCATATTCTTAAAATATTCCTTTTACTTGTCATTTTTTATGACTTTATCAATTAGTCCATATTCAACTGCTTCTGCAGGTGATAGAAAATAGTCTCTTTCAGTATCTTCATTAATTTTTTCTAAAGATTGATTAGTATGTTCTGCTAAAAGAGAATTTAATGTTTTTTTGAGAAATAGTATTTCTTTTGCTTGTATCTCAATTTCAACTGCTTGGCCTTGAGCACCTCCAAGTGGCTGGTGAATCATTATTCTCGAATTAGGTAAAGCTAACCTTTTCCCTTTTGCCCCCCCACTAAGGAGGAATGCCCCCATACTTGCAGCTACACCAAAACAGATTGTTACAACATCTGGAGAGATTTGCTGCATTGTATCGTATATAGCTAATCCAGCAGTAACAGAGCCACCGGGAGAATTAATATATATTTGTATATCTTTGTCAGGATCTTCTGCTTCTAGAAATAATAATTGTGCAACTAATGAATCTGATACTTGATCATTAATCCCGGTACCTAAAAATATTATCCTTTCCCTTAATAATCTTGAATAAATATCAAATGCTCTTTCTCCTCTTCCAGATTGTTCTACTACAGTAGGCACAGCAGATCTAGATTTATCAATAACATCGCGAGAATTTATTGAGCTTTGGATTAAATGTTTTTTTTCAGAATACACTTAGTTAGTCTCTTTCTTCATCTAATTTAAGGGTTTTTTTGCTGAATAGTTAAATTTTTTATAAATTAATTTTTTTCTTTTTTATTTACCTTGGGTTTACTTTTAGTTTGAACTCCTTTTTTTGTAGTTGCTTTTGTGGTTGTTTTTGTGGTTGATTTTGTGGTTGATTTTGTTGCTTTTTCATTTATTTCTTTTATTGCTGAATTTTCTTCAAGCCAAGTGATTAACTTTTCTTGTAGAAGATCGTTGCGTACTACATCTTTTAATTTCTGAATGTCAATTTGTTTTGGTGATTTATAAATTTCATCTTCATATTCCTTCATTTTCTGATCTATTTCTTCATCATCGACTGTGATTTTTTCTCTTTCTGATAATGCTTTTAAAGCTAAATTTCTTTGAACATTTTTTTCAGCTTGAGGACGAGTTGATTCTGCTAAAGATTTCACCAATTCTGGAGTAAACGTTGATTTAATATCCATACCTTGTTGAGCAAATCTTTGCGCTGTTTGTTCAATATTATTTCTAACTTCAATATCAATCATTGCTTTTGGAATCTCGGCATCTAACTCTTTGGATAGTGCATCCATTAAAGCTTCAACTTTTATATTTTTTTGAGTATTATCAAAATTCTCCTTAAGTTGTTTTTCTATATCTTTTTTTAGTTCTTTTAATGAATCTTTATTTCCAGATTGTTTTGCAAAATCATCATTAAGTTCGGGTAATTCTTTTTCTTTAAGATCTTTAAGATTTACTTCAAAAATTGCTTCTTTACCTCTGGAATCTTCATGAGAATAGTCCTCAGGAAATCTTAGAGTAAGAGTTTTATTATCATCAATTTTCATACCAACAATTCCCTCAACGAAGCCTGGAATCATTTTGTTCTTTTCTAATTCAAGATCCATTGAATCACTAGATCCCCCGTCGATTTCTTTTTTGGAATCTTTGTAAATACCTTTGAAACTAACTACCGCGATATCTCCTAACTTAGCAGGCCTGTTATTAACTGGAATAATATTTGCTAATTGATTTCTTGATTTTTCCAAAGCTTCATCTATGGATTTGGGGTCAAATTTACTTTTTTTAATCTCAACTGATAGACCTTTTGATTTTTTTAATTTTAATTCTGGTGCAATATCAGTTTGTAGAGTAATTTTTAAAGGTTTTTCAGGATTAAAAATTTTTAGTATTGATTCAAATCCATCAACTAATTCTGGTTCACTCAGTGGCTCTATTGATTCCATCTTTAAAGCTTGGTTCCAAGATTTATCAATTATTTTTTCTAGGGCAGAGGCATGTAGTTGGGTAATGCCGATTCGTTGTATTAATACTTGTTTTGGAATTTTACCAAGCCTAAATCCAGGAATTTTGGCCGAACGACTAATTGAATTTATTGTCTCATTTACGCATGATTTGCATGTATTAGATGGTATTTCTAATTCAAGTGCAACTCTACTTTGGGGTAGTGCGGTAGTTTTTACTATTAAGTCTTCTTTAATCATGTTTGAGTTTTGAAAATTATTACAATAGGCAGAATCTTAATTATTCCACATTAAGTGATTTCCTTGAAGTTAACTTTTTTGATACAGTAAGAAAAATATTAAATCTTATAATTTTTTTATTTATATAGTGAGAAATTCTCCTTTTTTGCCAAATAGACCATTAAAAGTAGCTGTTTTAGGTTCTTCAGGTGCTGTTGGATCTGAACTACTTAAAATTCTTGAAGAAAGAGATTTTCCTATTTCAGAATTAGTTTTGCTTTCATCTCAGCGATCAGAAGGGAAAATAGTCAAATGGAAAGGAGAAGAAATTATTACTAAAAAAGCTTCAAAAGAAGAATTTTTGAATGTTGATTTAGTTCTTGCTTCCGCAGGTGGAAGTATTTCAAAAAAATGGTTATCTACAGTTAAAGATCAAAATGCTGTACTAATTGATAATTCAAGTGCATTCAGATTAGAAAATGATGTTCCTCTTGTTGTTCCGGAAGTAAATGCTTGTGAAGCTTTAAAGCATAATGGTGTTATCGCTAATCCGAATTGCACAACAATATTACTGACTCTAGTTTTAGCTCCTTTGAATAAAATTTCTCCGATTAAAAGAGTAATCGTTTCAACTTATCAATCGGTAAGTGGAGCTGGTCAATTAGCAATGGAGGAATTACAGTTTTTAACTAAGAAATATTTGCAGGGAGATCCGAAAGAAAGTGAAATCTTACCATATTCCTTAGCATTTAATCTCTTTCTACATAATTCACCAATGCTTTCAAATAATTATTGCGAAGAAGAGATGAAAATGACAAATGAAACTCGCAAAATACTAAATATTACTGATTTAAAATTGTCTTCAACATGCGTTCGAGTTCCCGTTCTTAGAGCTCATTCTGAATCAGTTAATGTTGAATTTAATGATGTTATCAAACCTTCTGAAGCTATTAATCAATTGAAAAAAGCTAAAGGTTTAGAAATAATAGAAGATTATGAAAAAAATAGGTTCCCGATGCCAAATGATGTGATGGGAAGGGATAATATTGCGGTAGGAAGAATAAGAACTGATATTAGTAATTCTAATGGATTAGAATTATGGTTATGTGGAGATCAAATAAGGAAAGGAGCAGCACTTAATGCTGTTCAAATAGCAGAATTATTAATTGCAAAAAAATGACTCCCAACAATACTAAATTTTCTAATCCATTATTCGGAAGAATTTTGACAGCTATGGTTACTCCATTTAAAAAAAATGGTGCAGTTGATTATGAATTAGCTATTAAACTTTCTAATTACCTTTGTGATAATGGCTCTGACGGAATTGTGCTTTGTGGGACCACAGGAGAGTCTCCAACTCTTACATGGGCTGAACAACATAATTTGTTTGTTGCAGTAAAAGGTTCTTTAAATTCTAGATCTAAAGTGATTGTTGGTACAGGAAGTAACTGTACTAGTGAGGCTATAAAAGCTACCCAAAAAGCTTATGAATTTGGTGCGGATGGTGCTTTAGTTGTTGTCCCTTACTACAATAAGCCCCCTCAAGAAGGTCTTTATAAACACTTTAGTTCTATAGCTAATGCAGCTAGTGATTTACCTTTAATGTTGTATAACATCCCTGGAAGAACTGGTTGTAATTTATTGCCCACCACTGTAAATAAACTTATGAATTTCCCAAATATTCTCAGTATTAAAGCAGCAAGCGGTAGAATAGAAGAAGTGACAGAGTTAAGGGTGGCGTGCGGCTCTAAACTTTCAATATATAGTGGCGATGATTCATTGTTGCTTCCTATGTTATCTGTTGGTGCTGTTGGTGTAGTAAGCGTAGCTAGCCACATTGTTGGGTTGCAGCTTAAAACTATGATTGAATCATTTCAAAAAGGTGAAATATCTATTGCTCTTGATATTCATGAAAAACTGCAACCACTTTTCAAAGCACTCTTTGAAACGACAAATCCAATTCCCATCAAAGCAGCTTTAGAACTACAAGGTTGGCCAGTTGGTTCTCCTAGGAATCCATTAACGCCTCTTATTAAAGAAAAGAGAGAAAGCTTACTTCAGATAATTCAAAATCTGTCTTTGTAAATACTTTTTTTAACGCTTTAATAAAGTTACTTTGACTTTAATAACCACATTTTTTGCTTGTTAAAATACTTTTATTATGAATTCAAATCAAATCAAATCAAATAATACTCAAACCTTATCTCAAACAAAAAGATCAAATGAACCTGCTTTAAAAATTATTCCATTAGGGGGTCTTCATGAAATAGGTAAAAATACATGTGTTTTTGAATACCAAGATGACATCATTTTAATAGATGGGGGACTTGCTTTTCCAAGTGATGGAATGCATGGGGTGAATGTTGTTATGCCTGATACATCCTATTTGCAAGCTAACTTAAATAGATTTCGTGGAATGATAGTAACCCATGGTCACGAAGACCATATTGGTGGAATTTCTCATCATTTAAAGAAATTTAATATTCCTGTGATTTATGGCCCACCTTTAGCGATATCAATGCTTAAAGGAAAAATGGAAGAAGCAGGCGTGGCTGATAGGACAACAACACAGACTATAGAACCAAGGCAAGTTGTCAAACTTGGCCAGCATTTTTCATTAGAATTTATACGTAATACTCACTCAATTGGCGATAGTTTTTCGTTAGCTCTAACTACTCCAGTAGGTGTTGTTTTCTTTACTGGGGACTTTAAATTTGATCATCTGCCACCTGATAACAAACATGCTGATATTGAAAGAATGGCATTTTATGGAGAGAAGGGTGTTCTTTGCTTACTTTCGGACTCTACAAATTCCGAAGTAAAGGGTTTTGTTCCTTCAGAAATTTCTGTTTTTCCAAATTTAGATCGAATAATATCTGAAGCCAAAGGTAGAGTGATGCTTACCACTTTTGCAAGTTCAACCCATAGAGTTGCGATGGTGATCCAATTAGCAATGAAGCATGGACGTAAAATTGGATTAATGGGACGATCAATGCTAAATGTTGTTGGTAAATGTCGTGAATTAGGCTATATAAAATGTCCTGACGATCTCTTTTTCCCAATTAAAAGCATAAGAGATTTACCTGATAGAGAAACCCTACTCTTAATGACAGGTAGTCAAGGAGAGGTAATGGCTGCATTAAGTAGGATAGGAAGAGATGAACATCCACACGTTAAACTTAAAACTACTGATACAGTAATTTTTTCTTCCAGTCCAATTCCAGGAAATACAATTTCTGTAGTGCACAGTATTGATAGATTAATTAAATTGGGAGCTAATGTTATCTATGGTAAAGAACATGGAATTCATGTTTCTGGTCATGGATGTAGAGATGATCAAAGATTGATGCTAGCGTTAATTAAACCAAAGTTTTTTGTTCCAGTACATGGCGAATATAGAATGCAAGTTTTGCATGGTAAAACCGCTGAATCGATGGGCGTAGATCCCAATAATATACTCATCCTTGATAATGGAGATACAATTGAGCTTAGAGCTGATTCAATGATTCAAGGAGATCCAGTAAAGTCTGGAATTGAAATGCTGGATAATACAAGGACTTGTGTGGTAGATGCAAGAGCTCTAAAAGAAAGACAGCAGTTAGCAGATGATGGAATAGTTACTGTTTTAGCCCCTATAAGTACAGATGGTAATATGGTAGCCCCACCACGAGTAAGTTTAAGAGGGGTAGTAATATCAGCTGATCCAAGAAAAATGTCAATGTGGACCGAAAGGGAGATAAATTGGGTACTAGAAAACCGCTGGAAACAATTATCAAGACAAACCAGTCCCAATAGTTTTGAAGTTGATTGGATTGGGGTCCAAAGAGAGATTGAAAATGGTTTAACTAGAAGAATGCGAAGAGAATTACAAGTAGAGCCATTAATTCTATGCTTAGCTCAACCTGCACCAAGCGGAACCCGAGCTTATAAACCTCAAATAGTTAATGAGCAAAATCAGCATCCAAAAAATAAACATTATCCAAATGTTAATAATCAAAATATAAACCGTAATCAAAATAATTATAAAAATAATCCATCAGCAAGAAATACAAATCAAGTAAAGAATAATCAATCTGTAAAAGATTCTGTTAAAACTCCAGTAGCTAAGACAGAGGAGGCACCTGCAGGTAGGACTAGAAGAAGGAGATCAGCAGTATCAAACTAGTTTTTTTCTAGACTTATATAGTCCTTATTCCAAACAATCTCAAATCCATCTGGTAAATCTATTTTGCCTCTATCTTTCTCAAGAATTGAAGAAGCTAAATGAGTTAAATTTTTTGAGCTTAATTGTTTTGTACAATCCTTCTTTAGAAAAGTATTTAAAATAGTACATCTTGCTTCAATGCATAAGCTATTTAATAATTTCCTCTTTACACCAATTGCATCTTCACAATAAAGGGATGCAAGCTTACTGAGATCATTTTGCTCATTCTTATAATTGCTCATTTTTTCTGCAAAACTATTTATCCTCTTAGAACAACCAGGATACATAGTTTCTAAAATAGGAATAATTTCTTTTCTTACAATATTTCTCTTAATTGTTAGATCGCAGTTAGTAGGGTCTTCCCAAATGGGAATGTTTTGAAGTTGGCAAAACTTTTTGGTATCTTCTCTAGAAAATATCAATAATGGTCTTATTAAAAAAATGTGATGTTTAAGTAATCTTTTTTTGTTGATATAGCTTAGTCCTGCATAATTGCTTCCTCTAGCTAAATTTAATAAAAATGTTTCTGCATTATCTGTATTCGTGTGACCCGTTAATAAGTAAATATCAATTTCCTTTTGGTTCTCAATTAATAATTGATTTGCTCTTTCACTTAATTTCTTGTATCTCCAATCTCTTGCTTTTTCTTCAGAAGAAATATTATTTTTGTTTGCTTGATCAAAAAAAAATGAAATATTTTTTTTATTACAGTAACTTTTCAATTCAAGTGCATATTTCGCTGATTTTTCATGCCATTGATGATCTCCATGCCAAACATTCACAAACCAATTATGTTGCGTTTTCATATCGTTGATTAGGTTCAATAAAGCCATCGAATCTTGTCCTCCAGAAACTGCTATTAATAGATTTGCTCCATCAGGAATTAATGTTTTATTGCCCAAAATTTCTTTGTGCAGGAGATGATGCCAGGATGTCCAATTTTTTTGCGACGAATTTTTATCAGACATATTGTTTAACTCAGATAATATTTTTTTAAAAATTCACTGTTTTAATAAAACAATGTCACAATCAGGTAATAAATTCATCAAATCTATGAGTCTGATTAATCTTTTGCCACAAAAAATTCAAGAAGAGCTTAGCAGTAAATCTTTGCTCAAAGTTATTTCAGGATTAAGTAATTTTGAAACCCAAACTGTTAATAAAATTGTAGAAGCAGCCTCGATGGGCGGAGCCGATTTAATTGATATAGCTTGTAAACCTGAATTAGTTGAATCCGCGATTGGGATTTCACCATTACCAATTTGCGTAAGTTCCGTAGAGCCTAAGTCTTTTATAAATTCAGTTAAGGCAGGAGCTTCTTTAATAGAAATAGGCAATTACGATAGTTTTTATGACCAAGGAATTACTTTTTCGGAGGAGAAAATTTTAAATCTTACAAAAGAAACTAAAGATCTTTTACCTAATATTCCTCTATCAGTGACAGTTCCTCATAATATGCCTATTGATAAACAAGTAGATCTTGCAATTAAATTAGTTCTTGAAGGCGCTGATATTATTCAAACTGAAGGAGGCAAAAGTTCTAACCCATATAGCTCAGGAATTCAAGGATTATTAGAAAAGTCAGTACCTACTTTGGCGGCTACTTTTGCAATATTCAAGGAATTTGAGAAACAGTCTATTAATATTCCTATCATGAGTGCTTCAGGTTTAAGTGAGGTAACATGTCCTTTAGCAGTATCATGTGGAGCTTCTGCAGTGGGAGTTGGATCTGTAGTAAATAAATTAGATGATTTAATATCAATGGTTGCTGTTGTTAGAGGCCTAAAAGAATCTTTGAAAAATTCAATGATTAAAGAAAAAGTTTCCTAAGATATAAAAAATCTTAAGTTATTAGATGAATGAATAACTATAAGCTTCAAGCACCTTATCAACCAAATGGTGATCAACCTAAAGCCATTAAGAAGTTAGTTCAAGGAGTTAATAGTGGCGAAGAGTTTCAGACCCTTTTGGGAGCAACTGGAACGGGAAAAACTTTTACTATTGCTAATGTAATTCAGCAAACTGGAAGACCAGCACTTATTCTGGCTCATAATAAAACTTTAGCAGCTCAATTATGTAATGAATTAAGGCAGTTTTTTCCTAAGAATGCTGTTGAATACTTTATCTCTTACTATGATTATTATCAGCCAGAAGCTTATGTACCAGTAAGCGATACTTACATAGCAAAAACTGCTTCAATTAATGAAGAGATTGATATGCTCAGGCATTCGGCTACTAGATCATTATTTGAGAGGAAGGATGTAATTGTTGTTGCATCTATTAGTTGTATTTATGGTTTAGGAATACCAAGTGAATATTTAAAAGCTGCTGTTAAATTTGCTGTTGGTGAATCTATAGATTTACGTTCTTCTCTAAGAGCGCTTGTGGATAATCAATATACAAGAAATGATACAGAAATTACGAGAGGTAGATTTAGAATTAAGGGAGATGTATTAGAAATTGGACCAGCTTATGAAGACAGATTGATAAGAATTGAATTATTTGGAGATGAGATTGAGGCTATTAGATTTGTTGATCCATTAACTGGAGAGATTCTTGAGAGTCTTGATCAAGTGAGTGTTTATCCAGCCAAGCATTTTGTCACTCCAAAAGAGAGACTAGATTCTGCCATTAGTGCTATTAGAAATGAATTAAAAGAACAACTCGATAAATTTGCTTATGAAGGCAAGTTGTTGGAGGCGCAGCGTTTAGAGCAGCGCACAAAATATGATTTGGAAATGCTAAGAGAAGTTGGATATTGTAATGGTGTTGAAAATTATGCACGTCATTTGGCTGGTAGAGAAGAAGGAACTCCTCCAGAATGTCTAATAGATTATTTCCCAAAAGATTGGTTATTAGTAGTTGATGAAAGTCACGTAACATGTCCGCAATTACATGCAATGTATAACGGAGATCAAGCTAGAAAAAAAGTATTAATAGATCATGGTTTTAGATTACCGAGTGCTGCAGATAATAGACCTTTAAAGTGTGAAGAGTTTTGGGAAAAATCCAGACAGACATTGTTTATTAGTGCAACCCCTGGCCAATGGGAGTTGGATCAATGCGAAGGCAAGTTTATTGAACAGGTTATTAGACCTACAGGGGTTTTAGATCCCATAATTGATGTAAGGCCTAGTGATGGACAAATAGATGATCTTTTATCAGAAATAAGAGTTAGAGCTAAAAAGAACCAGAGAGTATTGGTTACTACTCTTACAAAAAGGATGGCAGAAGATCTTACGGATTTTTTATCTGACAATAAAGTAAGGGTGAGATATTTGCATTCTGAAATTCATTCGATTGAAAGGATAGAGATTATTCAAGATCTTAGATTGGGTGAATATGATGTATTGGTTGGAGTAAATTTGCTAAGAGAAGGTCTTGATCTCCCTGAAGTTTCTTTGGTTGCTATTTTAGATGCTGATAAAGAGGGCTTTTTGAGAGCAGAGCGATCCCTAATTCAAACTATTGGAAGAGCGGCAAGACATGTTGAGGGGGTTGCTTTACTTTATGCAGATAACTTTACTGAATCAATGAAAAGAGCGATATCTGAAACTGATAGAAGAAGAACTATTCAAAAAAAATATAATCAAATCAATGGCATTACTCCAAAACCTGCAGGTAAGAAAATTGAAAATTCAATATTATCTTTTTTAGAGCTTTCCAGAAAATTAGATACTGGAGGATTATCTAAAGATCTGATAAACATTGTTAGTAATAAAACGGACGATATTTTAAATGCTAAGGATAATCAATGTTTACTAGATGAAATGCCTAGCTTAATTGATAAGTTAGAAAATAAAATGAAAGATGCAGCAAAAGAACTAAATTTTGAAGAGGCTGCAAATCTTAGAGATAGAATTAAGAAACTCAGGCAAAAATTATCTAGAAATACTTAAATAATTATTTATTTATCTAATTGGAAATATGAATGAATTGCATTAACTGATTGGTCACAATCTTTTTCTAAGACAATACAAGAAGTTCTTATTTCACTTGTAGCAATCATTTCAATATTAATATTTTTATTAGCAAGTGCTCTAAAAATTTTCCCAGCTGTTCCAACCTTAAATGCCATTCCAGCTCCAACTGTGCTTACTTTTGCTATGGCTGGTCCATCTTCGATAAATGATCCTGCCAATTTTTTTGTTAAAGAGTGGAAAATTGTATTAGCTCTTTCTCTATCTTGCTTGCTCATGGTAAAACTTATGTCTTTGGTTTTTAAAGATGTTAACCTTTCAGATTGCACAATAGTATCAAAAATTAAATTATTCTCTGCGAGAGCTAAACATATTGAAGCTGCCACCCCGGGTTTATCAGGTAGGTTACGAATGCTTACTTGAACTTGATTTTTATCTAATGCAATTCCTCTTACCTCAGGCTGATCTTCTCTCTCAATTACTGGATTAATAAATATTTGTTTATCAGATAATTTAAATTTTTCACTGACATATCTAATAGCTTTTGGAATATTGTCAATATCAATTACGCAGCTGACTTTGATTTCGCTGGTAGCTATTAATCTTACATTTATGTTTGCTTGGGATAAAGTATCAAATAAATCAGCAGATACACTTGGTCTCCCCATTATTCCAGCTCCTTGAATACTTAATTTAGTCATATTTTTTTTGAAATCATATTCGCCACCTAATTGATTTGTTATTAATTTACATTGATCAATTGTTTTGGTTAACTCAAAATCATTAACTGTAAATGCAATATCATTACTCTTCCCATCATGTGTCGCTTGGATTATTAAATCAACATTAATGTTCGCTTCAGACAAGGTTTCAAATATTTGAGCTGCAATTCCAGGTCTGTCAGGTAGTTTGGAAATACTAAATACGGTTTGCTTTTCTAATACTTCAAGACTATTAACAGTCTTTGTTAATTCTAACCCTCCTCTTTTTAGAGCTAATGGTTTAATTTTGCTATGTAGAAGAGTGCCATTTGAGAGGGTTTGACTCGATTTCACATATAATTTAATTCCATAATTGCGAGCAATTTCTACAGCTCTTGGATGAAGTACTGAAGCACCCACACTCGCAAGTTCTAGCATCTCTTCACAACTAATAATATCTAATAATTTTGCATTGGGTACAATTCTTGGATCAGTGGTAAGAACTCCAGGAACATCTGTATATATCTCGCAAGTTTCTGCACCTAATGCTGTGGATAGTGCTACTGCTGAAGTATCTGAACCCCCTCTTCCCAAAGTTGTGATTTCCATTGATCCAGTATGACTAAGCGTTGAGCCTTGAAACCCTGCAACTACTACTACATAACCTTGATTAATATAGTTATGTATTCGTTCTGTTTTGATATCCAGAATTCTTGCTTTTCCATGAATTGATTCAGTAACAATTCCCACTTGGCTACCTGTCAAAGATATTGCAGGAATCCCATATTCATTTAATGACATTGATAGAAGTGCCATAGTTACTTGCTCCCCTGTAGAGAGGAGCATATCTAATTCTCGACTATTGGGATTTTTGCTGATTGATTCTGCTAACTTATTTAAGTGATCTGTAGAATGACCCATTGCAGATACAACTACGACGATATCATTACCAGCTTCTTTACTTTGAATAATACTTTGTGCAATCGCCTTAATTTTTGTTATATCTTGAACAGATGTGCCACCAAATTTTTTGATTAATAAAGCCATAATTAAATCATAATATAAATTATTAAACTTAATATTTGATTAACTTAAGTTAACGAGATTTTCCGTAAATACATTAATAGGATTATTGCCTTTTTTTAGTGATGATTCAATATCTAATAAAGTACTCATCAATTTAATTAAGAAATCTGAGGATATATTGTTTACTTTTTTACGGATAAAAAAAATTCTTTTTGGGTTAGATATATTTGCAAGTTTGCATATTTTTGATAAATCTTGCTCACCAGATTTATGAAGTAATTTTACTATGGTATGCATTCTGATTTGACTTATTAATCCCGCATTGAGCCTTAAAGCAGGTTCTCCTTTTTTTAATAAATAATAGATTTCTATAAGACCATCACTAATACTATTTTGTAATAGATGATCGATTATTTTAAAAATATTTGACTGTTGATCATTGAATATTTTTTTTACATCATCACTTTCTATAATAAGTTCTTTGTTTTCGTTATTATTTATTGCAGATAGATATATCTTTGCTTTAGATAATTCGCTAACTAAGTTAAAACTATCATTTCCTACTGAATTAATAATTAAATCAGCGGTCCCTTTACCTAGATGAATATTCATCGAATTTGCTGTGCATTCTAAGTATCTTTTCTGGCCTTCAAAATCCCAGATATCGGGCAATGAAAATGAGGTTTCAATTGCTAAATCTTTTTTTATTAAATTTTGAATAAATTTTGTACTCTTTAGTCTTGAATCTGGTTTTTTTGTATTTTGTAAAAGAAAGTAAGTGTTACTTGGAATGTTTTGATAAATTTTTTCAAATTTGAGTCTTATTTCCTCATTTTTATTTGTGAATAATGGGTTATTTTTTAATACAACTACTCGAGATCCATCCCCCAAAGGAGGTGTTAGTATTTCATCAAATGCTTGTTTTATTTGATTATCATCATCACCATTTAAGTAACTAATATTTATTTCTCCCCATGTTTTGGATACTTTTTCATCAATTATTTTTTTTATAAACTTATTACTTGCATTTAAATCATTTCCCCATATTATTTGAATTGGCATATTTGCAAAAAAGAATCTTATTATAATTATGCTTTCTTTAAGATAAAGTAAAATAGATTTTAATGATAAAAGATCATCCTATTTTTTTAGAAAGTATTAGGTTTATTAAATCTAATTTGATTAAAAATAATTTTAATTACTTGGAAAATAAAGTTTTAGAAAGATTAGTGCATACTTCAGGTGATTTTAATATTCAGAAGCTTTTGGAGTTTAGTGAAGGGGCGTGCGAAAAAGGTGTTAAATCTCTTAAAGCTGGAGCACCAATATTGACTGATACTGATATGGCTGCAGCAGCTATTAAATCAATGGCAAAAAATACAAACGGCAACTCAGTTGTTTCGGCGAAACATTGGTTTGATGATAGAGATTTATCAGGGTTGACTAAAACTGCTTATGGGATAGAAAAAGGTTGGATTGAATTATCTGCTAAAAATTCAGGAAGTCAATCGCCAATTATTGTTATTGGAAGTTCTCCAACGGCATTAGTCAATTTATTAGAGACTATACAGCATTCACAACAGATTCCTAGTTTAATTATTGGAATGCCTGTCGGTTTTATTGGTGTTAGGCAAAGTAAAAATAAATTACTCAACACTAATTATCCTAGAATTGTTATGAACTCTACGAGAGGAGGGGCTGCAATGGCCGCAGCAGCTGTTAATGCCTTATTAAGAGAAACTATTTAAAATAATTTTTATATAATCTGTTTAAAATTCTATTTAATTTTAATTTGAGCATTCAACCGATTATTTTTTTCTAAATAATCTAAAACTAATATAGCTTTATTAATAACTTCTTTAGGAACCCCGGCTAACTTAGCGGCTTCAATTCCATAACTTTTGTTCGCACCACCTTTTTCAATTTTATGACAAAAAAATAGTTGATCTTTCTTTTGCTTCACTAATACCTGAAAATTTTCTACGTTTGTATTTGTATTTTTAAGATAATTTAGTTCATGATAATGAGTAGCAAAGATTGTATTACATACAATTTTTTTTGCAAGATATTCACTTACTGACCATGCTATGGATAGCCCGTCAAAAGTAGAGGTCCCTCTTCCTATCTCATCAAGTAAGACAAGAGAGTTTGATGTCGCTTGATTTAGTATTGATGCTGTCTCTGACATTTCTACCATGAATGTCGATTGTCCAGTTGATTGATCATCTACGGCTCCAATTCTTGTAAATATTCGATCTACAATTTGAATATCGGCTTTGCTTGCAGGGACGAAGCTTCCAATTTGAGCCAGAATTTGTATTAATCCTATTTGTCTAATAAAGCAACTCTTTCCACTTGCATTTGGACCAGTTAATATTATTAATTTTTGCTTATTATTAAACAAAATATCATTAGATATAAATTGTCTATTTGTTAATAGTTGTTCAACTATAGGATTCCTTCCTCCAATAATCTTTGTGCTTTGTTGGTCTGTTGAATTAGTAATGGGTGAAATAGTCGGTTTTATGAAATTATTTTCTAATGATGTAATTGCTAAACCAAGTAATGCATCTATACAGGCAATAGCTTTTGCTACGGATCTAATCCTTTTTGTTTTGGAAGATACAAGATTTCTTACTTCGCAAAATAATTCATATTCTTTAGCAGCCGCGCGATTTTTGACTTGAAATATTTTACTTTCTCTATTCTTGATTTCTGTGGTTACATATCTTTCCTCATTAGTAAGAGTTTGCCTTTTAATCCAATGAGCAGGTGCTAAATTAACTTTAGATTTATTAATTGATATGTAATAACCAAAGTTTTTATGGAATTGAATTTTTAAATTTGATATTTTACTCATTTTTCTTTCTTTTAATTCTTCTTGATTCAACCAATCTGAGTAGTCGTCTATTAAATTACGTAAGCCATCCAACACATTATCAACCCCATCATGGATAATGCCTCCTTCACTAGTATTTAAAGGTGGATTTTCTACTAGCTTGAAGCTTATTAGATCGGCTAACTCTAAAAGCTCATTATCAATACTTTTTAATTGATTCGTCCAGGCTGGGGTTTCATACTTAAATAATTCAACAATTGACTTTAATCTAGGTAATTTTTTTAACCCCTCTGAGATTGCAATTAAATCTCTTGGACTGGCATGCCCCGCACATGCTCTCCCTGAAAGTCTCTCTAAATCACCCATTGCTCTAAGTATATTTTGGGTTTCTGTCCGTAACTTTTTAGACTCTAAAAAGTTTGAAATAATATTTTGTCTTTTATTAATTTCATCAATATTTAATAACGGAGAGTCTATCCATCTTCTTAAACATCTTGCACCCATACAGGTATACGTTCTATCAATACTCCACAGAAGTGAACCAGTATAATTATTTTCTCTTTGTGTATTTTTTATTTCTAAATTTTTTTGAGTTTGATAATCAATAATTAAATGATCTTTTGGAAATTGTATTTGTGGAAAATCTAAAGAAATTTTTAAAGAAGAATCATTCTCTAAATTTGAAGGATTGATTTTCTCTAAATAATTTAGTAATCCACCAAGTGCTTTAGTCGCATTATTTAAATGCTTGAGTCCTAGGCCCTCTAAACTAAGAATTTGAAAATAATTTTTTATAGTTGAAGATGCTTCATTAATACTGAAAAAAGTTTCTTGGGTGACAGTATATGTAATTTGTTGATTTTGGTTTTCTAATAACTTTTTCTCTTCATTACTTCCTATGATGATTTCTGATGTATCTAATTTAATAATTTCATCGAATAATTTAGAGATTGATTGTCCCTCCATTGTTAATAATTCTCCTGTACTCACATCAGCTCTTGAAATACCCCATTCATATAAATCTTCTGAAATGTTTTCTGATAAGTGGATTGCAGTTATCCAATTATTTTTTTTTGCAACCAACATCCCTTCTTCAATTACAGTCCCTGGCGTAATTATTCTTGTTATTCCTCTTTTCAGTGGTGTTCCGTAATTTCCAGTACTTTTTTCTAACTGATCACATATAACTACTGAATGGTTTTTTTTAATCAATTCGGCGCAGTATCTCTCCATTGCATGATGAGGGACTCCTGCCATAGGAATTTTACCAATATCTTTACCTGCATCTTTGCTTGTTAAAGTTATTTCTAAGAGGTTAGATATGAATACAGCATCTTCAAAAAAACATTCAAAAAAGTCACCTAATCTATATAACAACAATCTATTGCTGTTTTCTTCTTTTAATGTCACATAATGTTTGAGAATTGGAGTTAGTTTTTGTTTTTCAACAGTTTTATAACTGTAAGATTTTTCATTAATACAATCATTTTTTCTTTCGGAATTTGAATTATTTTTGAATTTGTTTATTAAATTAGTAGAATTTTTTCTTTTTCTAGGCCTTTTCTGCGACTCTTTTTTTAATTCTTCAGTAGATAGATCTTCAGGAATTTGACTTGAGTTTTTTGGGCGTTTAAGTTCATGATTAATTACAAATAAATCCCTCTGAATTATTGTATCTTCTTCCATCTTTTTATCATTTCTAAATAGATATTAGGAACTAATTTTAATTTTGCATTTTAAAACTAACTAAAAGTATGTAAATTTTCTCCAAAAATATTCATTTTCATGGGAATATAGTAACTATAATTATTTAAAAATAAGTTTGAATCATGCAGGCAGTTAATTTTTTCTTCGTAAATGCTCTTTTATTTGCTTCTCTTATCGCGGTAGTAGGAGTTCCTGTTTTATATGTAACTCAACCTTCTACTGAAGATGGACAGAAAGAAAGTAGAAGAAAAATATATTCTATCGCTGCAGTTTGGGTGGTTTTAGTTTTTGCTACAGGGATTGTTTCAGCCTTAGTTTGAACTTAGTACCCTTTTCATGAGAGTGTAGATAGATAAGAAAGAAAATTTAATGACTATCTTTGAGGGATCTTTTAACAATGCTTCTACTTTAAAAGTAGGTATAGTTGTAGCAAGATTTAATGATTTAATTACCAATAAAATATTATCTGGGTGTCTTGATTGTCTTAAAAGGCATGGTTTAGATACTTCAGAAACAAGTAAAGAACTTGATATTGTGTGGGTTCCTGGATCATTTGAACTGCCAATAGCAGCTAAAACACTTTTAAAAAAATCTAACTATGACGTTGTAATTGCTCTTGGTGCTGTTATTAGAGGAGAAACTTCTCATTATGATGTCGTTATTTCTGAGGCTAGTAAGGGAATTTCACAAGTTTCATATGAAAATAATGTCCCAATTATTTTTGGTGTTTTAACTACTGATAGTATGCAACAGGCTTTAGAAAGAGCTGGGATAAAAAATAACCTAGGTTGGAATTATGCTTTACAAGCAATTGAGATGGGTTCTTTAATCAAAAATTTAAATTAGTTTCAAAAAAAGTAAGGTTTTGTTCATTTCATTCCTTTTTTGAGATAAAATAAATTAGTTATGCGGATGTAGCTCAGTGGTAGAGCATCTCCTTGCCAAGGAGAATGTCGAGAGTTCGAATCTCTTCATCCGCTTACTAAAGTATTGTATTGTGGTTATTATTCTGTTTAATCAGATTATTTGAATGATTCCTTTTTTTTAAATAAAAAAATTTGAAATATAATTAATTGATGAATATAAGTTTTTAAATGTCACGAAAAGTTTCTATTGAGGATTTAAGAGAATTATTTACTAAGCCCTATGGGGAAGATGCACCAACAAAAGCAAAGTGGGCAGAGTTTTATAATGAGAATGTTACCTTTATTGATCCAACACAGGAAACAAAAGGATTAGATTCTTATGTAGAGGCCCAAGAAAAGCTGGTTAAAAGATGCGATGATGTTTATTTGGAAACTCATGCAATATCAATCAGTGGAAACTATGGATTTGTAGAATGGACTATGGGTTTAAAAATTATGGGTAAAGAATTTATATATCCTGGCACGACACGTTTGATATTTTCTGACAATGGCTTAATCCAAGAACACAGAGATTATTTTGATTTTTGTGGTCCTACCTTTGGGCCCGTTCCTATTTTAGGTCCTTTTATAAGGTGGCTTTATGCAAGATTTATATCTTAAAGATCAAAGATATTAGTATGATCTTTAAAATTTTGAATAATATTTTAAGCAAATTAATCTCCAATATTAAGATTTTTTATCTCAGGTTTAATTGCAAAATTTATAAATTCCTTAATATTTAATTCATTTTATTTAATTTTTAAAAATATAATATTTGCTTCCTGATTGGATTAATCGACCGAACTTTTATTATCATTTGCTTTTTCAAAGATTTGGGTTTTTAGAGATAATTCAAAAAATAATTAATTTTTTAGTTCTTGTTTAATTAATTTTAGGAGGTTTAGAAATGTCTTTTGTCATTATTTGTTTGAGCCGATTAATAGATAATTATAAGATTGCTTGTTTGATATGATCATTTATTGGCGTTTTAAATAATTGTTTAGGTTCGAAATATTTTTTATTTAAGAAGTGATTTATATTTCGTGTACTAAAAGATTTTGTGAAGTAACTTCTTTGAAATCAATTTGCGAATAAAACATTTTTTTGCTCGTCGTCATTAAATATATTTTCTTAGTATTTCTTATTTTCTTTGATTCTAAAATATTTTTCACAATCATCTTGCCGTAACCTTTCCCTTGATGATCTTGATCAATTACTACATCCCATAAAACGCCTCTATAAACGCCATCTGACAAGGCTCTCCCAAAACCAACTGGTTCATTTTTAGACCAAATACTTACAACAACATCGCTATTCGCAAGACATTTTTTGAGATCTTTAATTGTTCTATTCTTAGCCCAAAATGCATTGCGATGTAGAAATTGTTGAAGTTTAAATAATCCTTTCGTGGGTTTGAGATTAGGACCTAATCCAAATAATCTTAATCCAAGAGCACCTTTTGAATGTTTAATTAAAAATACTGGGTTCATAAGTTTGGAAATTCTAGAATTTTGAGAGAAATGTAATATTTTCTTTGGTAACTTTGATTTAACACCTTAATCGATAACTTTTAAAAAAATAAAGAGATATACTATTTACTCATTTAGTTGTAACGCACTAATTTATAATGATTGTAATAGGATTAATTTTTTAGAGGAAAAACAATTATGCTCAAACTTTTGTTGGGAGATCCGAATACACGAAAGTTAAAGCGATATCAACCAATAGTTGAAGAAATAAACTTATTAGAAGAAGAAGTAACTACATTAACCGATGATGAATTACGGAACGAGACTCATAAACTTAAATCAAAAATCTCTTTAGAGTTAAATATTAAAAAACAGAAAGAACTATTAGAAGAAATCTTACCCAAAGCTTTTGCAATTGTAAGAGAAGCAAGTAAAAGAGTTTTAGAAATGCGTCATTTTGATGTGCAATTAATTGGTGGGATGGTTCTCCATGAAGGACAAATTGCTGAGATGAAAACTGGAGAAGGTAAAACTCTCGTCGCAACTCTACCTTGTTATCTAAATGCTTTAACTGGTAAAGGTGTACATGTTGTTACTGTTAACGATTACTTAGCTCGAAGAGATGCCGAGTGGATGGGACAAGTGCATCGTTTTTTGGGGTTATCAGTTGGTCTAATTCAGCAAGATATGAGTCCTTCTGAGAGGAAAAATAACTATGCATGTGACATAACCTATGCAACTAATTCTGAATTAGGCTTTGATTATTTAAGAGATAACATGGCTACTGAAATCGAAGAAGTAGTTCAAAGAAAATTCAATTATTGCGTTATAGATGAAGTAGATTCAATTTTAATTGATGAAGCAAGAACTCCTCTAATAATTTCTGGTCAAATTGAAAGGCCACAAGAAAAATATCAAAAAGCGGCAGAATTATCATTGTCTCTCATTAAGGCGAAAGAGTTGAGTAAAGATGGTATTGATCCAGAGGGTGATTATGAAGTTGACGAAAAACAACGTAGTTGTATATTAACTGATCAAGGATTTGCTAAATGTGAAGAGTCCTTGAAGGTTAATGATTTATATGATCCTCAAGACCCATGGGCTCATTATATTACTAATGCTTTAAAAGCTAAAGAATTATTCGTTAAAGATGTAAACTATATTATTAAAAAAGATGAGGCAGTAATAGTTGATGAATTTACAGGAAGGGTTATGCCTGGAAGAAGATGGAGTGATGGACAACATCAGGCAATCGAAGCAAAAGAAGGTCTTAAAATTCAACCTGAGACCCAAACATTAGCATCTATAACATATCAGAACTTTTTCCTTTTATATCCAGGATTGGCTGGTATGACAGGAACTGCTAAGACCGAAGAGGTGGAATTTGAAAAAACTTATAAATTAGAGTCAACAGTTGTTCCAACTAATCAGATAAGGAAGAGACAAGATTGGGCTGATCAAGTTTTTAAAACAGAGCTCGGAAAATGGAAAGCAGTCGCTAATGAGACAGCAGAAATACATAGAAGCGGTAGACCTGTTTTAGTAGGCACAACAAGTGTCGAAAAAAGTGAGTTATTAAGTACGCTTCTTTTCGAGCAGCAAATTCCACATAATTTGCTAAATGCAAAACCAGAGAATGTAGAACGCGAGGCAGAAATCGTTGCTCAGGCTGGAAGATCAGGAGCCGTCACTATTGCAACAAACATGGCGGGAAGAGGGACTGATATTATTCTTGGTGGTAATAGTGACTATATGGCGAGGTTAAAATTAAAAGAGACTTTAATGCCTTTACTCGTTAAGCCAGATAATGAGCATAAACCGCCAATACCTCAACAAAGAAATTCAAAATCTGGGGGAGGATTTTCTGCAAATGTTGGCTCAATTTCAAATAAAAATACTAAAAGTGGTGTAGACAGTCTTTTCCCATGTCAGTTAGGCGAAGATATTAAAAGAAAACTATCTTTATTATCCAATGAACTTGTAAAAAATTGGGGCGATAGAAGCTTAACTATTCTGGAATTAGACGATAAAATAGCTACTGCTGCTGAAAAAGCTCCAACTGAAGATAAGCTAATACAATCTTTGAGAGAATCTTTATCAGAGGTGAAAAATGAATATGAAAAGGTATTAATTCATGAAGAAGAAAATGTTAGGAATGCTGGGGGGCTTCATGTTATTGGAACTGAAAGGCATGAGTCAAGAAGAGTTGATAATCAACTTAGAGGAAGAGCAGGTAGACAAGGAGATCTTGGAAGTACTAGATTCTTTTTATCTTTGGAAGACAATCTATTAAGGATATTTGGAGGAGATAGGGTAGCAAACTTAATGAACGCTTTTAGGGTAGATGAAAATATGCCTATTGAGTCAGGAATGCTTACTAGATCTTTAGAAAGTGCACAGAAGAAAGTGGAGACTTATTATTATGACATCAGAAAACAAGTTTTTGAATATGATGAGGTAATGAATAATCAAAGAAAAGCGGTTTATAATGAAAGATTAAGAGTTCTCAAAGGTAATGATTTGAAGAAACAAGTCATAGGATACGGAGAAAGAACAATGGAAGAAATTGTAGAAGCTTATATCAATCCTGATTTACCTCCAGAAGAATGGGATATTGATCAATTGATTTCTAAAGTAAAAGAATTCATTTATTTATTAAATGATCTTAAATCAGAAGATATCAGTGTCTTATCTATTGAAGAATTAAAAAATTATCTTCAAGAGCAATTACGTATTGCATATGATTTGAAGGAGGCTCAAATAGAGAAATTTCGTCCAGGTTTAATGAGGGAAGCTGAAAGGTTTTTTATACTTCAGCAAATTGATAATTTATGGAGAGAACATCTTCAATCAATGGATTCTTTAAGAGAATCAGTAGGATTAAGAGGTTATGGTCAAAAGGACCCCTTGATTGAATATAAAAATGAAGGTTATGATATGTTTCTTGAAATGATGACTAATATGAGAAGAAATGTTATTTATTCGATGTTTATGTTTCAACCTAAAAGTGAAAAAGAAACTAATAATTAATTCGAAATTACTCATCTCCTAAGAATTCTATTATTTCTTTGTCTTTTAGATTTTGTGCACTACCAACTTTAGAAATATCAATAGATTCTGAATTTACCAAACATTGCAGGGTGTTTTGTAGTTTAAGAATTTGGTTTTCAAGCTGATCAATTCTATCCATTAAATTTTTAATTACATTAGCTTCAGCATCTGGTAATGCAGAGTGTGCTAAAGGATTAACTTTTACACCACTTTGATGAACTACTCTTCCTGGTATTCCAACAACAGTACTATTTTCTTCGACATTACGAACAACGACTGATCCTGCACCAATTCTAGTATTTTGCCCAATTATTATTGAACCTAGAACTTTTGCTCCTGCCCCTACTACAACATTCTCCATTAATGTTGGATGCCTTTTGCCATGACTTTTACCAGTTCCTCCTAATGTAACTCCTTGATAAAGTAAGCAGTTATTTCCAATTTCAGCTGTTTCGCCGATGACAACACCCATGCCATGATCTATAAAAACTTTTTCCCCGATTTTGGCACCTGGATGTATTTCTATTCCTGTCAATAATCTATTTATGTGACTTAATAATCTCGGAATTAAGGGTACCTTTAATAACCATAATTTATGGGTAAATCTATGAACGATAATTGATTGGAAACCAGGATAGCAAAGAAAAATTTCTAAAATTCCTCTTGCTGCAGGATCTCTCTCTCTTATTATTTCAATATCTGACTTTAAAGTTCTTAGCATGATGAATTAATTAATAACTCCTAACTCGGTTTTTAAATGATTTATAGTTTTTATGCTTAAATAATTTTTTGCACATATAATTTGTGGTACTCTCATCAATTGAGAACGATTTTTTAGTAGAGTATTTTCAATAAGGGATAGACTAGGTCCATCGCATACTATATAGTTGGAAGCTTTTAAAAGGGCTAATAATCTACTACTGTTATCTGAGATGGTAGTCATGATTACTATATCACTTCCTCTCATGCTATGTATGATAATTTCTGCAGCTCTTAATAGACCAGGACTGATGCTTACAATACCTACACAACTTCTAGGTTCTAATTCTTTGATTATTTTTAATTCTTTCTGAAAGTCGCTCAAATCTACAGCAATAGCTCTAACCCTATATTGTTTTGCTAATTTTTCTAAAGGTTGTAAAAAATATCTACTTGTGACAATTGTCCCAATATTGGAGTTGCAAAGAACTTTTTCTAATTCTTCCATAGGGACAACTTCTACTGGGACTTTGATGTTGGGAGAGAGGTCTTCTGCAATTAACATGGAAGCACCTATATCTTCCCGAGGGGTACTAACTATTATTCTTGATCCACATTTAATACGCCAATCAATTTCATTAGTCAATAGATTTCTTGTTTCTTGAAGAGTGCATCCAAGTTTGATTAATTTATCTACTGCTTTTTTTGCCTCTAGATCAGGAGTTGTATTTAAATTGTTTTTTGAATTAAAAGATTTTTTAATATCCCCTTTTTTAAGATTATCTCTCACATAAATCCCTGATCCTGCTATTGCTTCAACGACTCCGTCCGTTTCGAGTTGTCTATAAACTTTACTTATAGTATTGCGATGCAATCCTGTTTGCATAGCTAATTGTCTAGTACTAGGTAAGCGATGACCTGGAGGATAATATCTAGCTGCAATCGCAAAGCAAATTTGATTATATAACTGTGTAGATGCCGGAATATCAATTTCTTGTTGAATATGAAATCTCACTTTAGAAAAAACCTACTTAATTTCTTTGTATGTTCATAAGAGATACTTTAACATCCATCAAAATTTTTGAATTAATTTCGTGTTGTTAAATTGCCTTAATCTACCCTTCTTCTTTTTTTATCAAAGGTGTTTTTCTGGGACTTAAAAACATAATCATATTTCTACCTTCTCTTTTTGGCTTTTGTTGAACTTCTGACTGTTCTTCTAAATCATTAGCCATTTTTAAAAGGAGTGTTTCTGCTAAATTTGAATGCTGAATTTCTCTACCTCTAAAAAAAACTGTACATTTAACTTTATCGCCTGATTTTAAAAATCTTACAGCTTGACCTATTCTTACGTCATAATCATGCTTATCAATTTTGTATCTCATTTTCACCTCTTTAACTTCAGTTTGGTGAGATTTTTTCTTTGTTTCTTTCGCTTTTTTTTCTTGTTCAAATTTATATTTTCCGTAATCCATAATCCTACAAACAGGTGGATTAGCTTTCTCGCTTACTAAAACCAAGTCAAGTCCTCTTTGATCAGCAATTTCTAGTGCTTTTATTCTATCAATAACTCCTAGTTGCTTCCCATCTGAATCAACAACTCTTAGTTGAGGGTATTTTATTCTTTCGTTAATATTTGGGAGCTCTCTAACAGGAGCGCGGCGATCAAAGCGTGGACGTGGTGGCATTCAGTTTTTTGAAATGATTGTTTTGATGATGAAAAGATCTACTTATTTTATAAAGTTAGCGTAATGCATACTTTATATTGATTATTGCATCTTTTAGTAGGTTTTTGTTATTAAGCCATATTGGATTGTTTTTATTACGGAACCATGTTTTTTGTCTCTTGGCAAATTGGATTGTTTTTGTTGTAGTTAGTTCAATAGCTTTTTCAATTTTTAAATTTTCCTTTATTACATCTTTGGCTTCCTTATATCCAATCGTTTTTAGTAAAGGTAAATTTGATCCATACTTATTAATAATCTCTTTAGTCTCATCTATAATTCCAAATTCAAACATATTTTTTGTCCTTTTGAAAATTCGTTCTTTTAAATCTTCTCTATATAGACCTAATTCTAATATTTTCCATGGGGGAGGGTTCTGGAATTTTTGAGATGATATTGGTTTACCTGTTACATAAAAAACTTCTAAAGCTCTTATCGTTCTAACTTGATCAGCGCAATTGATTTTTTTTGTTACGACAGGATCACAAATTTTTAAAAGTTCCCAACATGTTTCTTGACCTAGTTTGTCGAATTGTGATCTTAAAGTTTTTTGAGGGGGTACATCCGGAGCAAAGAATCCCTTTATTATTGAATTCATATATAGCCCGCTTCCGCCTATCAGAAAAGGAATTCTTTTTTGATTTAATTCTCGATTTATTGATTTGGTAGCAATTTCTTGAAATTGTTTTGCATTTACTTGGCTAGAAGGTTCTTCAAGATCTATTAAAAAATGCTTTATTGTATTTTGTTGTTCTTTAGTTGGCTTTGCTGTACCTATGTCCATAAATCGATAAAGTTGTCTTGAGTCGACATTATGTATATTGAGATTAAAATATTTAGCAATTTCGATTCCTAGCTCAGTTTTGCCACTCGCTGTAGGCCCGATTAAAACTATTACTAATGGTTTTGGTTGGAACATATGTGATTTTTTGGAAGAAATATTCGATTCATATGATTAAAGTGATTAAATTTTGCATTTACTTCAAGCCTTTCTCTTGTACCGATGGTAAATTTAATGCAACACCTTTTAAAAATAACATTTTAAAAGTTTTATTTTATTTTTTATATTAAATGAGTGAGGAAAAAAGATCTAATAAAATCTCTAATGACTATGGTGCTGATCAGATACAGGTATTAGAGGGTTTAGAACCTGTTCGTAAAAGACCAGGAATGTATATTGGTTCTACTGGCCCAAGAGGGCTTCATCATTTAGTATATGAAGTCGTAGATAATTCTGTAGATGAAGCCCTGGCTGGTCATTGTGATCATATTGAGATAGTTCTTAAAGAAGATGGATCAGCTTTGATTTCAGATAATGGTAGGGGTATTCCTACAGATATACATCCAAGAACTGGTAAGAGTGCTCTGGAAACTGTTCTGACTGTTCTTCATGCGGGTGGGAAATTTGGAAGTGGTGGATATAAGGTTTCTGGTGGATTACATGGTGTCGGAATATCTGTTGTAAATGCTCTAAGTGAGTGGGTGAATGTTACTGTTTTAAGAGATGGTAATGAGTTCAATCAAAGATTTGAGAAAGGCATTGCAAAAGGTGAATTAAAATCCCAAAAACAACAAAATAAACCATTAAGAAAAGGTACAACAATTTGTTTTAAGCCAGATACATCGATATTTACTGATGGTATTGAATTTGATTATGCTCTTTTATCCTCAAGATTAAGAGAATTGGCTTATCTTAATGGCGGCGTCAAAATTATATTTAGAGATGAGAGGCAAAATTTATCGGATGGTTCTTTCAAAGAAGAAATTTACTTATATAATGGTGGCATTAAAGAATATGTTGAATACATTAATAAAGAAAAGGAATCTATTCATTCTGAAGTTATTTATGTCGATTCACAAAAAGATAATGTTTATGTAGAAGCAGCTCTACAATGGTGTTCGGATGTTTATTCAGATAATATATTAGGATTTGCAAATAATATCAGAACTATAGATGGAGGCACACATATAGATGGTTTAAAAACAGTATTAACAAGAACTTTTAATGCCATCGCGAAAAAAAGAGGCAAAAGAAAAGAAGTTGATAAAAATTTGTCAGGAGAAAATATTAGAGAAGGTTTGACGGTCGTATTATCTGTAAAAGTTCCAGACCCAGAATTTGAAGGTCAAACAAAGACAAAATTAGGAAATACTGAAGTAAGAGGTATTGTTGATTCGCTCATAGGGGAATCATTAATAAAGTATATGGAATTTAATCCAAATATTTTTGATTTAATTCTAGAAAAAGCAATTCAATCCTTTAATGCTGCAGAAGCAGCAAAACGAGCAAGGGATTTAGTAAGAAGAAAAAGTGTTCTTGAGAGTTCAACTTTGCCTGGTAAATTGGCAGATTGCAGCTCAAGAGATCCTTCAGGGGCAGAAATTTATATTGTTGAGGGAGATTCGGCTGGAGGTTCCGCTAAACAAGGAAGAGACAGGAGATTTCAGGCAATTTTACCTTTGAGAGGGAAAATATTAAATATTGAAAAAACAGATGATGCAAAAATATATAAAAATACAGAAATTCAATCACTTATCACTGCTTTGGGATTGGGTATAAAGGGTGAAGAGTTTAATGTTAATTCTCTAAGGTATCATCGAGTTGTAATTATGACTGATGCAGACGTAGATGGAGCCCATATTAGAACATTACTTTTAACGTTTTTTTATAGATATCAAAGAGATCTTGTTGAAAAGGGTTTCATATATATTGCATGCCCCCCTCTATATAAAGTTGAAAGAGGGAAAAATCATAAATATTGCTATAACGAAAATCAATTGAAGCAAACTATAGAAGATTTTGGAGAAAAAGCTAATTATAATATCCAGAGATTTAAAGGTTTAGGTGAAATGATGCCGAAACAATTATGGGATACAACAATGAATCCTCAGACCAGAATGATGAAAAGAGTAGAGATTGAAGATGCTTTAGAAGCAGATAGAATATTTAATATTTTGATGGGAGATAAAGTCGCACCAAGAAGAGAGTTTATTGAAACCCATAGTGCAAATTTAGATATGGCGACATTAGATATATGATGAAAAATGTGATAAAAAATATTTGTTTAATCGGATTCGCTTTGATTGGTCCAATTACCTTACCGGCAGGAGGAATACAAAGGAATTTGAATGAATACTATATTCTTAATAATTCGAAGGAAATCATCCTAAATGCAAATTGTTCACTTTATACTTTTCCTAAAATTAATGCTAAAAGATTGTTGGTTCTTAATACCGGTTCCTCACTATCAGTTTTACAAAAATGGGTAGTCAATGAAAACGATACTTGGGCACGAGTAGAATTGCTAACAAAT
This sequence comes from Prochlorococcus sp. AG-388-A04, assembly GCA_003279935.1. Taxonomy (GTDB): domain Bacteria; phylum Cyanobacteriota; class Cyanobacteriia; order PCC-6307; family Cyanobiaceae; genus Prochlorococcus_A. Next base: position 9,003 of record QCGL01000002.1, on the reverse strand, counting down.
AGATTTATTGAAAATCCTAATAGAACTAAAAGGGGTTGGATTAAAATATAGAGTTTGGAATTAGATAGCGTTATTCATATTTTAGCAGGAAGTACTTTAGGGTTAATTGTAAGGATGTTTATAAAGTCTATTTCTGGAAGACAGAAAATATTTACTTCTAATAATGTATTAATAGTAAATGTTTTAGCATCTTTATTTTTGGGTATTTTCGTAAGTTTAAATATAACAAATAAGAATTTAATATTATTTTTTTATGTCGGTTTTTTAGGTTGTTTAAGTACATTTTCTTCTTTTATATATCAGTTATTTTATTTGATTCAAGAAAGAAGATATTTTAAATTGATGCTTTACTATACTGAAGTTTTTGTATTATCTTTTTCATTTTTTTGTTTAGGACACTTTTTTACTAAGATCTGGATAAGATGAATAAAAAATATTTATTTAATTTATTATTAACGGCATATTTCGCAACCTTTTTAAGGTTTTATTTTGATAATAATTTTTTTATTTCTATTATAGGTTCTTTTTTATATGGCTTCTTTGTTTCAAGGTCAATTAGCAAGTCAAAAAGAGAAATTGTATTAAGTGGATTCTGTTCTTGCTTTACATCTTTTAGTGGTTTTGTTGATTTTTTATATCAATTTATTATCCAAGGTTACTATCTAAAGTTATTTCTTTATTTGAATGTAATTGTTATTTTGAATTTAATAATAATGTATATTGGTTTTCAATTAAGTAGAAAATTTCCTTAATTTTATATAGTATTAATGTTACTTCGATTAAGAGCAATATCATGGAAGAAAATAATAATATCGATGTAATAACCTCTTTATCTTCGGATTTAACTACACGTGGAAAGATCACAATACAGCTTGAGGGATTACTAGTTGCAGGAAATTATGATGAAGCCAAATTATTACTAGAACCTTCCCAGCCTGTTGATATCGCTGATGCAATTGGTAGTCTTCCCTTAATACTGCAAGCTCTCGCATTTAGGTTATTAAAAAAAAATGAGGCAATCGAGGTTTATGAGTATCTAGATCCAATAGTTCAGCAAACATTACTAGATAGACTTCGTTCTGGAGAGGTTTTGGAAATAGTTGAAAAAATGTCTCCTGATGATAGGGTTCAACTTTTTGACGAATTACCCGCAAAAGTTGTAAGAAAATTTCTATCAGCACTAAGTCCTGGTGAAAGAAAAGTAACAGCAGAATTATTAGGTTATGAGCCTGAAACAGCCGGTAGATTAATGACTACTGAATTCATAGATCTAAAAGAAATGCAAACTGCTGAAGAGGCTTTGTCTATAGTAAGAAAAAGGGCTGCTTTTACAGAGACAATTTATAGTTTATATGTGACGGATAAAGAGAGACATCTAACTGGAATTTTATCCCTAAGAGATCTTGTTACAGCAGATCCTAGCAGGCCTATTGGCGAGGTCATGACAAAAGATGTCGTTAACATTTCTACTAATACTAATCAAGAAGATGTGGCTAGAGCAATTCAAAGATATGATTTTTTAGCTCTTCCTGTTGTAGATAAAGAAAAAAGATTAGTTGGCATTGTTACTGTTGATGATTTGATTGATGTTATTGAACAAGAAGCCACTAGAGATATTTATGCAGCGGGTGCTGTTCAGCTTGGTGATGAGGATGATTATTTCCAAAGTGGTTTATTTACTATTGCTCGAAGGAGAATTCTCTGGTTATTAATTTTAGTTTTAGCTAATGGATTAACTACAAAAGTTATTGCAATGAATGATCAGATTTTAAAAGAAATAGTTTTACTAGCTGCTTTTATCCCATTGCTTATCGGCACCGGAGGAAACGTTGGAGCTCAAAGCTCAACAGTCGTCATAAGGGGTTTAAGTACTCAGAAATTAAAATCATTAGGAGCATTTAAGGTAGTGGTTAAAGAGGCCATAACTGGTGCTCTGTTGGGAATTTTAATGATACTGGTAGTTTTCCCCTTTGCTTGGTGGCAAGGCGAGGGACCATTAATTGCATTCGCAGTTGGAATTAGTTTGATTTCGATAACAACGCTAGCTGCAACCGCGGGAGCTATTCTCCCCTTACTTTTCGATAGGATGGGTTTAGATCCTGCTTTGATGTCTTCCCCTTTTATAACAACTGTGACAGATATTGCTGGAGTGTTTATCTATCTTAGTACTGCAAATTGGCTACTTAGTTCTTCAATTTTATAAAAATTACTAGGTATTTATTCTCATTTTTGTTAAATTGTGGATTTTTTTGTTTAACTTTACATTTCTTAATGGTATTGTTTACAAAACAACATTAACTTTTATGTCATCCGAAACATTAGTTGAGAATAAATTAGCTACTATTTCATCTTTAAAATCCAGCAACGATGTAGATTTGGTTAGATCTTACTTGAGAGATATAGGACGAGTTCCATTACTATCACACGAACAAGAAATTACTTTAGGTAGGCAAGTTCAAGAATATATGCAAGTTGAGAGAGCGGAAACTGAAATAATAGAATTGACTGATAATAAACCTTCCGCTGAAGAATTAGCTGAAAAGTTAAATTTATCTACTTCGCAAATCAAAAAAAGACTTAGAGCTGGTCAACGAGCGAAGGAAAGAATGGTTGCTGCAAATCTAAGACTAGTAGTTAGTGTTGCGAAAAAATATACAAAAAGGAACATGGAACTTCTTGATTTGATTCAAGAAGGAACAATTGGATTAGTAAGAGGTGTAGAAAAATTTGATCCTGCTAGAGGATACAAATTTTCAACATATGCATATTGGTGGATTAGACAGGGTATTACAAGAGCAATTGCGGAAAAAAGTAGAGCTATTAGATTGCCAATCCACATAACAGAAATGCTTAATAAGTTAAAAAAAGGTCAAAGAGAGTTGAGTCAAGAAATGTCAAGAACACCTACAATAAGCGAACTAGCCAAATATGTTGAGTTACCAGAAGATGACGTAAAAGATTTAATGTGCAAAGCTGGACAGCCAGTTAGTTTAGAAACAAAAGTAGGTGATGGTGAAGATACAGTTTTACTAGATTTGTTAGCTGGAGGAGAAGATCTACCAGATGAGCAAATCGAAATGGACTGTATGAGAGGTGATTTACATTCACTTCTTCATCAGTTACCCGATTTGCAATGTAGAGTTTTAAGAATGAGGTATGGTATGGATGGAGACGAACCAATGTCCCTTACAGGTATTGGACGTGTTTTAGGTATTAGTAGAGATAGGGTAAGAAATTTAGAAAGAGATGGTCTTAGAGGTTTAAGAAGACTTAGCGAAAACGTAGAAGCTTATTTCGTATCTTGAATAAATTGATAAATTAAGTTGTTAGTCTCCTCTGGCTTTTCATCATGAGGACAATGTCCAGCCTCTTTAATAACATCTAGTCTTTTTATATTTTTAAAGTTATCCTTCCAAAATTTAGCTTCGACGAGAGATTCCCATGGATCTTTTTCTCCCCAAATCAACTGAATTGGAGCATTAACCTTATCAAATAGGTCTGTCGCGAGATAGTCATCGAATAAATTAATAAAACCACGAAAAGCCTCTTTTGAATTTTTTCTTTGAGAAGGGTGATATAAAATTTCTATTAATTCTTCATCAATATTTTTTCCTGAGGGATATGCTTTTTTTAGGATTTGTTTAATAACTGCTGGATTGGCAGCTCTTTCAAACAGGTTGTTACTAATAATTCTTTTACTTACTAATGTTTTTATTACCGGACGCAATAAGTTCATTAATACATCGCTTCTTTTAAGTCTCTTATCATCCATTGTTCTTTGGGCACAGTCAATTAAAACAAGGCCATTACAATTTTCTTTGAGAATTTGAGCAGCTTTTAAAGATACAACGCCACCGATTGAGTTGCCTACTAGATAAACAGGAGATTTAATTACCTCATTACAAAAAGTAGCGACCTGACTTCCCCATAAGTCAAAGGAATATTTAACATGATTATCTTTGTAAGACTCGTAATCTAATAAAGCTCCAGGTTGGCTACTTTCTCCAAAACCTAGTAGGTCAATTGAATAGCAATTATGAATATTTCCTAGAAAATCTTGATTATGTCTCCAATGTCGTTTTGATGCTCCAAAACCATGAATTAATAAAATATTTAAATCACTATTATTAGAGGATTGTTTTGATGAAGACCAAGATATGTCCCAATCTCTCCATTTCCAATTTTCGGATTTGTTACGAGGCATTATAAGAAAAATATTAATTAAACTTTAATTCAAAAAAAAAAAATTCGTTTTTGATTAATTATTCTTAGTTTAGAAAAATTTTTAGTCTATGAAAAAAACAAAAGTTGTTTGTATTGGAGAGGCTTTAATAGATAGAATCAAGAATAAATCAAATCAAGAATTTACAGATTTTTTGGGAGGAGCTCCTGCAAATGTAGCTTGTGCATTGAGAAAGTTGCAAATAGATTCAGCATTTATTGGACGTATAGGAAGTGATGAATTTGGTAAGAAATTTATTAATCAATTTAAAGAATTAGAGGTAAATATAAATTTTTTGCAATTGGATGATTGTCTTCCTACTCGTATCGTTAAGGTAAATAGAGATAATTCTGGAGATCGATATTTTTCTGGTTTTGATACAAGCTTAAATACATTTTTTGCTGATGAGGCTCTTGATAAGAATGAAATGAAAAAAGAATTGAACAGTTTGAAAAAACTCTTTTCAAAAACAAAATATTTTGTTTGTGGAACGATCATATTATCTTCTAAAACTTCAGCAGATTCTATTAAATTTCTATTGAGTTTAGCTATTAAATTTGATGTAAAAATAATAATTGATTTAAATTGGAGAGAGGTTTTTTGGGATTTTGCAACTTCTTCATCAGAAACTACTAAAAATAAGAGAGTTGATTTAATTAGGAATTTATTAAATGAAGCGCATATTTTAAAGTTGGCCAAAGAAGAAGCAATTTTATTTTTTGAAAATGAAGATCCTTTGGCAATATCTGAAACATTGTTAAACCGTCCTGATGTAATAATTACAGATGGAGCAAATCCTATTTTGTGGTTTATAAATGGAGTTCAGGGAATGACCGAAGTATTAAAGTCGCCAAAAATTATTGATACTACTGGCGCAGGTGATGCTTTTTTAGCTGGATTAATTTCACAATTACTTTCGTTTGATTATCCTTCACATGAATCAGAAATACAAAATTGTGTAAGATTCGCAAGTGTTTGTGGGTTGCTCACTTGTCTTGGTGAAGGTGCGATTGAACAACAACCAGATTATTCCAAGGTTAATAAATTTTTGGGATCCCAGATTTTATAATTTCTCCCAAAATTTGTAGCGTAACTTATTTCTATTTTCCAGAAATTATTCAAACATGGCTTTATTAATTCCGGCCATTCAATAACCATTATAGCTTCATTTTGTGTAGCCTCTTCTTCCTCAGAAATAAAGAATTCTTTTGCCATCAAACTATTTTCTAGCCTGTATAAATCCATATGAATGAGTGGAATTGTTCCAGAATGGTAATGATGCGATAAAGCAAATGTTGGACTTGTAATATCTTCTGAAATAGATAGGCCAATTGCAATTCCTTGGACAAATGAAGTTTTTCCAGCTCCAATAGGACCTTGTAGTAAAATAACCGATTTTGGATTTAATCCTCGAGCGAAATCACTTCCTAATTGAATTGTTTCTTTTAAATTCCCAACAAACACAAAATTATATAAAAATCACTTATAGTAAAAGTATAAGATATTTTTAGAAATGGTTATTGCTAATTCGATTAAAACCTCCATTCCAAATCACGTAATTACTGATATATCTTTATCAGATTTCGGGCGTAAAGAAATTAAAATTGCTGAAACTGAAATGCCTGGATTAATGGCACTTAGAGATAAGCATCATTCTGATAAACCTCTAAAAGGTGCAAAAATAGCTGGTAGTTTGCATATGACTATCCAAACTGCTGTTTTGATTGAAACTCTTGTTGATCTTGGTGCACAAGTTAAATGGGCTTCATGCAATATTTTCTCAACTCAGGATCATGCGGCTGCTGCTATTGCAAAACAAGGAATTTCTGTCTATGCAAAAAAAGGCGAGAGTTTAGATGAGTATTGGCAATATACTCATTACATTCTAGATTGGGGTACAGATTCTCCAAACATGATTCTTGATGATGGGGGGGATGCAACAGGTTTATTAATACTTGGTAGTAAGGCAGAAAAGGATTTGTCAGTTTTAAGTAATCCTAGTAACGAAGAAGAAATAGCATTATTCAAATCAATTAGGTCTAAATTGCAAGAAGATAGCACCTTCTACTCTCGTATTAAGGGAAATATTATTGGAGTTACTGAAGAAACAACAACAGGAGTTGCAAGACTATATCAATTGCAAAAACAAAATGCACTACCATTTCCTGCTATCAACGTAAACGATTCAGTTACTAAAAGTAAATTTGATAACTTATATGGTTGTAGAGAATCTCTAGTTGACAGTATCAAACGTGCGACTGATGTAATGATTGCAGGAAAGGTTGCATTAGTAATGGGATTCGGAGATGTTGGTAAAGGATCTGCTCAATCGTTAAGAGGACTCGGAGCAATAGTCAAAGTTGCCGAGGTTGATCCTATATGCGCTCTTCAAGCAGCTATGGAAGGATTTAGTGTGGTCACTTTGAATGATGTTGTTCAAGATATAGATATATTTGTTACTGCTACTGGTAATTATCAAGTCATAACAAATGATAACCTTATCAAAATGAAGGATGAGGCGATAGTCTGTAATATTGGACATTTTGATAACGAGATTGATGTCGCTTCGTTGAAAGATTACCCATGGGAAAATATTAAGCCTCAAGTTGATCATATTACTTTGCCAAGTGGAAATAAAATTATTCTTCTAGCAGAAGGAAGACTTGTTAATTTAGGTTGTGCAACAGGTCATCCAAGTTTTGTTATGAGTAATTCTTTTACTAATCAGGTATTAGCTCAAATTGAACTTTTCAATAAGTCAGATGAATACTCTAAAGAGGTCTATGTTTTACCCAAACATTTAGATGAAATGGTAGCCAGATTACATTTGGATAAAATTGGGGCTAAGTTAACAAAACTAACTAAAGATCAAGCAGACTATATAAATGTCTCTATTGAAGGACCTTATAAACCAGAACAGTATAGATATTAAATTTGAGTTTAATTTTTATTAATTTACTCACTTCCATTCCCGAATATATTAGTAAGGCTGTTGAAACAAATTCAACAATAGCCTACCTTACGATATGTTTAGCGATGTTTTTAGAGAACATCATCCCCCCGATTCCATCGGAAATAATAATGCCTTTAGGTGGATTTTTTGTTTACCAACAAAAATTAAATTTTTATATTTTGGTTTTTTGGGGGGTATTCGGAACGATACTAGGATCTATACCTTGGTATTATTTGGGTAAATTAGTAAACGAAAAGAGATTATCAAACTTTTTAGATAAAAGAGGCAAATACATAGGTATAACTTCTAGTGATCTTATTAAAAGCAGGCGATGGTTTGATAAATATGGGGTTTCGTTAGTTTTTTGGGGTAGATTAGTACCTGGTATAAGAACATTAATTTCTATACCTGCTGGAATGGAATTCATGCCACTTAGGAAATTTTTAATTTGGACTAGTTTAGGAAGTTTAATATGGGTTGCCTTATTAACTTATGCAGGATTTGCATTTGGTGAAAATTATCTAATTATTGAAACATATTTAGATCAAATTAAATATATTGTCAAACCTATACTAATTCTGATATTTGTTTATTTTTTAATAAAATTTTTTATGAGATTTTATAATAAAAATATATCTTAAAAAGGAATATCTCCAGAGTTATTATTATTTGAAAAATTGCTATTATCTGTTTCTTTCTTAGAGCTCAATAAATTTAATCTATCAACTCTAACAACTGGTTTAAATCTATCTTCACCTGTATTCTTGTCTTTCCAACTATCAATTTTAAAGCTTCCTGTAATACCAATTAAAGAACCTTTTTTGACATAATCAGCTGCTATTTGTGCTTGTTTGCCCCATATTTCTAAATTAAACCAGTCAGGCTCATCACCTTTACTTATTCTATTTACTGCAAGAGTGAAGTTGGCAACTGTACTTCCAGATTCGAAATATCTAACATCAGGTTCTCTGCCAGCTCTACCAACCAAATTAATAGTGTTAATTTCCATGAGGTATTTTTTTTTATATTACTCAATTTTTTTGTTTTTGCTTAAGTTTTGCAAGCTATTCATAACTAAATTAAAATTTTTGAGAGGTATTGAGAAAATAGATATATTATTTATTTATATAGATTTCTTATTGTGATTTTTAACAGATTTAAATTTTCTAGGGATATCGGTATTGATTTGGGTACTGCCAATACTCTTATTCATGTATCAGGTAAAGGTGTGGTTTTACAAGAACCTTCTGTAGTAGCAATGGACCTTGAAGAGGGAGTTCCTTTGGCCGTAGGTGAAGAAGCAAAATTAATGCTTGGAAGAACCCCAGGAAATATAAGAGCTGTGAGACCTTTGAGAGATGGAGTTATTGCCGATTTTGATGCGGCAGAACAAATGATAAAAACTTTTATTCAAAAATGTAATGAAGGGAGGGGAATTTTAGCTCCAAGAATAGTTATTGGTATTCCGAGTGGGGTTACTAGTGTTGAACGAAGAGCTGTGAGAGAAGCTGGATTAGCTGGAGCTAGAGAGGTTCATTTGATTGATGAACCTGTAGCTGCTGCTATAGGAGCTTCATTGCCAGTAACTGAACCAATTGGAACCATGATCGTTGATATTGGAGGTGGAACTACTGAAGTTGCAGTTTTAAGTTTAGGCGGAACGGTCCTAAGTGAATCTGTAAGAATAGCAGGTGATGAACTTAATGAATCGATAGCAATTCATCTTAAAAAAGTACATAATCTAGTCGTCGGTGAGAGAACTGCAGAAGATATTAAAATCAAAATTGGATCGGCATTTCCAGATGATGAATTTGATAATACTTCTATA
>QCGL01000001.1 GCA_003279935.1 Prochlorococcus sp. AG-388-A04 | reverse complement strand
GCATCCGGTGCACCGATGGATAACTTTGAAGGATTTCAATTGATAAGTAGACTTCATGCCCCTGAAACCGGAGAAGTTTTTGTGACTTTCAAAGCTGATAATCATTTGGCAATATCTGAACATTTCGGAGTATGGAGAGCAAAATTTGGCCTTGAATGGAATATCACTGCTGTTTTAAGTGATGAAGAAGTCATTCAAAGAAATAAGCAGGTTACGGATGCTGTTGCTGAGATGAGATAGTTTAATTGATTGACAGTCGTTCTTTATTTAGAGGGATAAAACCCTCTTTTTTTAATAGCAAAGAACACTATCTGCTTTAATTGATTCTTCAATTAGTACATCAGGCATAGCAAACTCTGCTTTATATCCATTTAGAAGCTTCTCATCGTAACCTCTTGATTTGGCTGACTTCCCTGAGACATATATGGTAATTTTTGAATTCTTTAAATTTTCAAGATGCTCGTATAAATCTCCAGTACCTTGACCAACTATTTTTCCAGCTTTTTTGCAATTTAGTATGTCTACTCCGTCTCCTGCTAGAAAAAGAGTTACTTTATGATCGTTTTTTTCTGCAGTAAGTGCAACAAGTAAACCTAAAGTTATTTTATTTTGGGATTCTAAACCGCTATAAATATGTACTAGTACTGTATTGTCGGTAATGATAGACATTTAACACTCCCTGGAGTTCATTAAATTTAATCCTAAAAAAATCTATCTTTATTAGCTGCATTTTTTAAGAAACCCATACCACTTGCGAAGCTAATTATTAGTAATTGAAATTCAATCTAAATTGAAGGACAATTAGTTTTTTTTTTTTTTCTTAATATTCAATTAGGAAAGTATTCAAATTTATGAGATCTCTTTTATTCTTACCTTTACTTTTTGGTTTCTCGGGACCAGCTATTGCAGATTCAGAAGTATTTAAAATAGATGTATCAGCAGAGGGTTATCGCAACTATATTCTTAGTGGAACTGATAGGAATGGATCTATAAGTGGGGACGATCCTACAGTTACCCTGAATAAAGGAGACACAATTATTTTTTATGTTGATGCATCTCGTCATCCGTTCTATATAAAGACTGAATTTTCTCGTGGAGGTGGTGATCAGGTAACCACAGGGACAATTTCTGGGACTCCTGGAACGCAAAATGGGAAACTATCATGGAATACCACGGGCGTATCAGCAGGTAAATACTATTATGTTTGTTCTCCGCATGCATCTTTTGGAATGGGCGGGACGATTATTGTTGAATAAATAAATTAAACGCTTACTACTTACTCCTATATTCCAACGTTTTAAAAAGAGTGCTTTTCTCTCATCACTTAATCAGAATACTTGTACTGTGTATTATGCTGAAGAAATAAAAAACAAGAACAAAAAGAAGCTATTAATAAGTTATTTACATAAAAAAAGGGCGTCAATTACGCCCTTACTAAAAGCTAGATCATCCCCATCACCCAGCTTTTATAAAATCATAGCACTACATATGGTGTTTGACTGTAATATTTCTTACTTTAGATGGGGTTGTTTGTTTCTATTTTATTTGCCATTATAGAGATCCCCATCACCTAGGCTCGCAAGGGTCTTTTTTTTATGTCCAGTTTTGGATCAGATACTCCATTTATGCTTCTTGCAAAATTAAAGATTAAGGAAGATAAAGTTGCCGAATATTTAGAAATTGCTGATAAGACAGATAAGGCTGTTGAAGCAGACGAACCAGGAATGCTTCATCATACTTTTGATCAAGATCCAGATGATCCACTTCGTTTTGTATGGTCAGAAGTTTATAAAAACGATGATGCTTTACTCGCTCATTTAGCTAATCCAGCAGTAGGTGTATATCTTGAAGCTCATGCTGAGTTAGGGACTGATTTTTCTGTTGAATTTTACGGAACTGTGGGAGATAAAGTGATTGAAGCTATGAAAGGAACTGGGGTTCCTTTTAAAGTCTTCAAAACACAATTCGGTTATAGCAGGGTTTAAGATTAGTGAGATAACTAAATAGCGATTACGCCGCTGTTTCTATCTGATCTGTAACTGCAACGAACTCTTCATCAGTAAGAACAGGTGTGACTTCTATTTCATTTCCAAAGCCAGCACTCCAAGGCTGACACCACTGCCAAATTTTTGAATGGTCAGAAGCTTGAACTATTGCCCAACCATTAGCTCCCTGAGGATTTAAAACTCTATTTAAAACTTTGAATCCTTCGAAACTATCATAGGGAGATCCCTCTTTTACATAATCAGTAAATGTTTTGGTTGCTTTCATTGAAGCTTCCATTGATGGGAACTGCCATTGAACTATGTATGTTTGCATAAAGCATTTATTGATTAGTTAACTAATTATGAACAATATTTTTTAAAAGGAAATTGAAAGTTAAATAACGAATACCAAAATACAGACAGCTATGTTTAACAGCAAGCTTAAAGTTTGAGAATTAAATTTCATCTCTAATTTGCCTGACTAAAGAATCAAAAAGAATCTTAGTCCTAGTGGCAACCATAAACATAGAAGAAGCATTAGTAATAAAGAAATAGCATGGACATTTGGAATGTACTGCTCTTTAAAAATTTGTGTCTTCATAATCTATCTGGCTTTCCTAAGTTTGATTTCTCTTCTGACAAGTAAACCTAAAACTACAACACACATATTCATTAGAAAAATATCTAATGGCATTAAATAAAAAAAGTATCTACTTAATTAATAGCAAGAATATTGGTATATGAATCAAGAAAGAATCACTAAAATACTAAGACTACTTATTCAGATTCTTTATGAAGTTTCTGATAAAGTCCTTCTCTTCTCCAATAATCTTCATATATAAGGTTTCTTTTTTGATAATCTAATGCGTTCATATTCTTGTCGAGTATGGCAAAAGGAGAATTAGTAAATTTCATAGTAAATCCTAAAATAATTGTTTATTAAATATCTATTAGATACGAGATTTTTTATCTCGAATAACTAGATCCTCTATATGTAAGCTTTATTGTCTTCTCTTCTTGGCTCTTGCAATATACAAATGACTTGCCATTAAAATACATGTTTACCATGATGCAGCTCCTGAACATGCTCAAGTCCCCGTCCTTTGGCTTGAGTCGTACTGCGGTCTATCTAGTGGTAGATCGGACGATTTAGTAGCTTTAGCTACACTTTATTTATAGAGTATTTGTACTCAGTTGTCAATATATAAAGGCAAATTCAATATTCGGAGATTAAGCAGATTCGGTTATTTTGTTCTTCATATCTTCAATTTTATTAATTAATTCATCTAACCATTCTGTATTATTTTCTGATCTTTCTTTTAAATATGAAATTTTTGGTTGATTGATCTCATGTGTCTCGAAATCTCCGCTCATACAACTTTTCCTTTTTTAAAAAATTTTTTATGTGATTAGTGAATTAATCAGCATCAATATGTAAATGAATAATTAGATAGAAATCCTGTCAATCATCAATACATCCTGGGTTTGGATTGTGTCTCTCTTACTTTCATCCTCAGAGTCTTTATAAGAATCGATTTCAGCTTGAACTCTTCTCTTATAAACTCCTTTGATGTAATCCAGTTCTCTTCTCTCCTTATTTAAAATTGAGAATGGTGAAGTTTTTAAGTTCATTAATAGCTCCTTTAAAATAATTTTTAATCAACACCAGTTTTTATCAGATTCAATAAAAATATCTATAGTTTGCTGATTTCTGATTTCTTCCTCTAAAAGTTCTTCTTCTGATCTTTTTTGAATCTCAGAGTTATAAACTTCTTTTTTTGTTGGTGTGGTAGACATTTTCTTATAACAACTACACACATGTTCTAACTAAATAGACGAGTCATACGATTAATAAAGATGTTCGGTTTGAGCTACTCCAATATACGGATAGAGGATCAACAATTAAATTTCAAAATGGTTAAAATATGCAAGTCTTGAATAGATAAAATAAAAATATTTATTATTTAAGAGATATCTTGATAAATATTAATTCGTAGGTTTTATCATTATTTGAATTGAAATTTTAATAAAAAATTTTTCATTAGTAACCAATATTGCTCTTTGGGTTTGATATGTAAATAATCAAATTTAAAATAAAGTTTGGAGGTAAATCTAAAGGCTTTAAAAGTAGTAAAACCATTCCTTGAGTTACATTAAAACCTTTATTTCCCAATTAGCTAGGAAGTTGGTGTGTAGGTGGTGCTTGAAATTTTCTCTTTTTTCTTTTTGATCTCTTGTAAATAACAAAAAGACCTAATCCTAATAAAGGAAATAATAAACCTTCTACAAATAAGGGAAAGTTAATCATAATCGTTACCCCTATGTAACTGTTATGGAATTATTTATCCTAAAGTAACACTTTAATTATTATTGGTCGATCACTTGGGTCTTATGACCCAATTTTATGAGAGCTTTTCCCTTTAGAATCATCAATAAAGGCAAGCCAAAAATCATAAGACCCCCATCTATCAATAAAAAAGTATTCAAACTCATTTATTTATTCTATCTAAGTGGTATTCCTTTTTTAACGGTGTCTTTTTTCATATCATCCATCTCTTCTCTGATTTTGTTGTAAAAGGCTAGCTCTTCAGGGTCCTTAGAACCAAGTCCATATTTCATTGTTGCAGCAAGATATATTCTGTGCTTTCGATATGAAGATAATCCCATAGATGACCCTAATTTCTAAATCATATCTAACTTCTTTGTACGTTGTTTGTATCTCCCTTACCAAGAGAAGTAAATTATTTTAATAATAAAAATTATGCTCTAATTTCTGCTCTATTTCGTCTATATTTAGTGATCTTTAAATTATTTAATTCTTTCTAAATTCTTAAAAGCTAGTGATAGAGGTGTCTCGAGGTATGCCCTCGTCGGGACTTGAACCCGAGACCTCTCCCTTACCAAGGGAGTGCTCTACCGCTGAGCTACAAGGGCTGAAAAAAGTGGGCCGGGTTGGATTTGAACCAACGTAGGCAGAGCCAGCGGATTTACAGTCCGCCCCCTTTAACCACTCGGGCACCGACCCCCACTATTTGAACTTATCAGTTAATGGTCACTTTGTGTGAAAATGTTTTGGTTTTTTTGTTTCTTTCTAGATAGCATTTAAAAGAAAAGACTTAATAGCTGATGAATATTTTATTGATAAATGGGCCAAACCTAAATTTGTTGGGTACTAGAGAACCTGAAATATATGGAAATAAAACCTTGAATGATATTGAAAAAGATTTAATCAAAGTTGCTAAAGAAAAAAGTATTAATCTTGAATGCTTTCAAAGTAATCATGAAGGTGAAATCGTTGATAAAATCCAATCCTCGGTAAGTAGTATCAGCGGAATCCTTATTAATGCCGGAGCTTTTACTCATACTTCAATTTCTATAAGAGATGCTTTAATTGGATCAAAAATCCCATTTGTAGAACTACATATATCAAATATCTTTAGCAGGGAAGAATTTCGAAAAGAATCTTTTCTTACAGACAAAGCAATAGGAATAATTAGTGGATTTGGTATTACAAGTTATTTTCTTGCTCTTGAGGGAATAATTGAATTTTTAAGTAGTAATTAGTAAATGTTAGTAGATTTTAAAAGGCCCTCTTCTAATATTAAATATTTATCCTCATTATCCTCAGAAAGTTGGCTAGAGCTAGCTTTATCGAATCCAATTGAGATACTTATTGATCATGCTCATTGTGAAAGAAAAGCTGCTGGAGTTGCAATTCAATTAATGTTTAGATATCCATCTGAACCTGACCTAGCAGAAGTTTTGAGCCCCATAGCAAGGGAAGAGTTAGAGCATTTTGAAAAAATACTTGTTTTACTAAAGGATCTTGGTCATTCGCTTAAAGCTCTTAAACCTCCCCCATATGGAGCTGAATTGGCGAAATGTGTCAGAAAAGAGGAACCATATAGAATGTTAGATAGTTTCTTAATGGCAGGACTTATTGAAGCAAGAAGTCATGAAAGATTAAGTTTACTAGCATTGAATTCTGAGCACAAATCTTTCAAGTTGCTTTATGAGTCTTTACTTGAAAGTGAAGCAAGACATTTTGGAATTTATTGGAAACTAGCTCAGACTAAATTCTCTAAAAATGAAACTAACAAAAGATTAGAGGAATTATCTAATATTGAATCGGAGATCTTATCCCAAACGTTTGCTTTGCCAAGAATTCATAGTTAATTGAATTTTGTTATTCATTTATGGGAATTAGAAAAACTCTAAAAAATCTGCTTGGTTTTAAAAGTGATCTTTCATCATTAACAGTAGTTGGTGTTGGTCCTGGAGATAGTTCTTTACTAACTTTTGCTGCAGTAGAGGCAATTAAAAAAGCAAAACTTATAGTTTTCCCAATTTCAAGTGATGATAGAAAGAGTGCATCTGCAGAAATAGTCAAAAAATATATCAAATTCAAGAAAAAAATACCCATTATTTTTCCAATGGCAAGGCAAGAATTTGATCCAGATCAAATCTGGTCTAGTGCTGTGGATATAATTGTTAAATCTATTAGAAATAATAAATCTGTTGTTTTACTTTGCCTTGGAGATCCTTCATTGTATGCAAGTTCATCTAATATTCTGAGAATAATAAATAATAATTATCCTGAAATAATCACAAGGACAATACCAGGGATATCATCTATCTCGGCAGCCGCAGCTTTAAGTAATTTTGATCTAGTAAAGAAAGGCGAGACTTTGATAGTAAAAGAATGTCCTTCTTCTAAATCCGAATTAACAACTCTAATAATTCAGACTAAAGCAAATAAAACAGTTTTAGTACTAATGAAAGTTGGGAAAAGATGGGGGTCAGTTAAAGAAGTTTTAAAAAAAGAGAAAATCATTAATAAAGCTTTAATCGCTTTAAATGTAGGGATGCCTGATCAAATTATCCAACATGTTTCAAAATATAATGTGGAGACAATGCCTTATTTTTCTTTAATTTTGATAAGACCTAATTAATGAATAAGGATAAATTTCTAAGAAATGATTTTAAATGGTCTTTAAGTAGGCAAATATTGTCTCTAATACTTGAAGATAAAGTAAGTGATATTTTTGTATGTGAATTAGTATGGGAAAGACTTTTTTACATCAATCAACCTTCTATGGATGGATGGATTTCAAGTTCCTTAACTCCATCATATTGGTCAGAAAAATTTTCAAAAGCTCCTCAAATTATTTCAGAACGATCAGCTTCAGTTCATTTGACACGATCTATACCCAAAGATCACAAACAAAATTTAAAAAAAATTCTTAATTTTAAAGGTTATAAAATTAACGAACTTTATCCTAGAAGAACAAGAAGAGCAACTGCTGTCAATTGGCTGATCTATTGGTCTATTGACTCGAGTTCTTCTTTAGATGATTTTTCTAAGTTACCTAAAATATCTCCCCCATCTCCTAATCCAGCAAAAGGTCATTTTGGAGATCCTGAAATCAAATAAATACTCCTGGATAGAGTAAAAGATAGTATTGAGGGTATAGTTGTAATAGATCTAATTTTCTAAGGGGAATAATTGACTCTTCCATCAATAGCAATAATCGGAAGACCTAATGTTGGGAAGTCTACTTTGGTTAATAGGTTATGCCAAAGTAATGACGCAATTGTTTTCGACAAACCTGGAGTTACTAGAGATAGAACTTATCAAAATGCTTCTTGGGGGGGGAGGGAATTTCAAGTTGTTGATACGGGAGGATTAGTTTTTGAAGATGATAGTGAATTCCTCCCCGAGATTCGTACTCAAGTATTTTTAGCATTAGAAGAGGCTTCGCTTGCTTTATTTGTAGTTGATGGAAATCAAGGTGTAACTGACGGTGATTTATCCATAGCAAAATGGCTGAGGAATTCAGCTTGTAAGACAATTGTTGCAGTAAATAAATGTGAATCTACATCCTTAGGAGTTTCTTTGGCCTCTGAGTTCTGGAAATTGGGTTTAGGTGAACCTTATCCTGTCTCTGCTATTCATGGCTCTGGAACGGGGGATCTATTAGACCTTGTTATTGATGGATTCCCTAAAGATTTAAATGTAGAAGATAAAGAGGATAAAATAATGATGTCAATTATTGGGAGACCAAATGTTGGTAAATCCAGTTTGTTAAATGCTATTTGCGGAGAAAAAAGAGCAATAGTTAGTGATATAAGTGGGACTACAACTGATTCAATAGATACTCTTATTAAGAAAGATACCCATCTATGGAAAATAGTGGATACAGCAGGAATAAGAAGAAAAAAAAATGTAAAATATGGCACTGAATTTTTTGGAATTAATAGAGCTTTTAAATCTATTGATAGAAGTGATGTTTGTGTCCTAGTTATAGATGCTATAGATGGAGTGACTGATCAAGATCAAAAATTGGCAGGGCGAATAGAAGAACAAGGTAGAGCATGTGTAATTGTAGTGAATAAATGGGATCTTGTAGAGAAAAATAATTCCACAATTTATGAAGTAGAAAAAGAACTTAGAGCAAAATTATATTTTTTGCATTGGTCAAAAATGATTTTCATTTCAGCTTTGACTGGTCAAAGAGTTCAAAATATTTTTGAGCATGCTTTTAATGCTGTAACCCAACATAGAAGGAGAGTTACAACTTCAGTCGTTAATGAAGTTCTTAAGGAGGCTCTTGGATGGAAAAGTCCACCAACAAAGAGAAGCGGAAAACAAGGAAGACTTTACTATGGGACTCAAGTAAAAAATCAGCCTCCAACTTTTACTCTTTTTGTAAATGACCCTAAATTATTTGGAATTACATATAGAAGATATATTGAAAAACAAATAAGATTAAATCTTGGGTTTGAAGGGTCTCCAATAATTTTACTTTGGAGAGGAAAACAGCAAAGAGACCTAGAAAAGGAGACATCAAAAAAGAATATTAATATTATTCAAAAAGATTAATGAATATTCTTACTAAATTTCCTATTGGACAATATGTTGATGGTAATAGAAGTTGGTTAAGAATTGTCGACAGTAGATTAAAAATAATTGCAGTATTTATTTTTCTAATTACTCCAATCTGGGCGGGCCCATTGTGGAGACTAAGTTTAGTTATTTTGTTGATATTTATTACTTTTATCAGTTTGTTACCCTCTAGAGTTTGGTGGCGATCACTCCTCTTTCTTTTAGGATTATCATTAATAATTGGATTATTAGCATTAATAGCATCTTCTAATATTCAATCTCTTGATAGTTCTTTAAGAGATCCGAATGAATTGAACTTGATTTTAGAAAGTCAGGAAACTTGGAATATTTTAGAAATTCCATCTAAGAAAATAGGATTTATAACTCTTGGGTCCTATAACTTATCTAGAAAAGCTTTTGAGTTAGGAATAAAAACTTCAACATTAATATTTACTGTAATTCATAGCGTGAATTTGATGCTCCTAACAACATCACAAGAGGATATAGTTTGGGCCTTAAGTTGGTTTATGATACCGTTGAGAAAAGTTGGGTTGCCTATTGATAAATGGCTTTTTCAATTACTGTTAGCTTTGCGCTTTATTCCTTTAGTTCAAGAAGAATTACAAAACATAATTAAATCATTATCGGTTAGATCAATAAATCTTAGAAGTTTGGGTTTTAAGAAATCTATTAATGTTTTATTAACAATGGTTGAAAGACTTTTTTTAAATATATTCTTAAGAATTGATCAAGGGGCAGATTCTTTACTTTCTAAAAAAAAAATAACTATAAAAACCCATAGATATAAAGCTTTTGATAAAAAAAATTCCCTAACTTTTATTTTTAATTCATTATCGATATGTTTTATATGCGTAGCAATTTTTCTTAGAAAACAGTATGGTGCATTGTAAATAAATAAATTTTTAGTTTGAGTTCAGAGCGTTATTTAAATCACCCAACATTTGGAATGTTATATCAAGTCTCTCTAGGTATTGAGGGTAAAGATGTTTATGCGACTTTGTATGCACAAAAAATGTTTTTTTTAGTCGAAGTTAAACAACGAGAAGTTTTTTTCGAAGTTATACCTTATTTAGATGCTAGAAATCAGTCTGAATTAAACTTGCAAAGAGCAAGAAGACAAGGATCAGAAGATTTCTCAAAATGGGAGAATTTATTTAGACAAACTTTTTTATAAAATTTGGAAATTTCAAATTACTTGCAAATTAAAAAACAATTACCTCTTAATGTAAATTTACTTGCTGTGAGTAAGGGGTTTAGTAGTAAAGAAATCAAAATTATAAATAATTTAGGACAAAATGATTTTGGGGAAAGTAGATTTCAAGAAGCTATTGAGAAGAAACTTTTATTAGATGATTTAAAAAATATAAAATGGCATTTCATTGGAAGAGTGCAGACAAATAAAATAAGAAAAATAGTACAAAATTTTGAATATATTCATTCTGTAGATTCATATGAAAAATTATTAAAGATTTCTAATGTTTCATTTGAGGAGAAGAGAAATCCAATAGTAATGTTGCAAGTCAAATTAAGTGATGATCCAAATAAAGGAGGATTTAATCCTGACGTATTGTTAGAAAAATGGGATCAGATTAAGGAATTTAAAAGTATCAAAATTAAAGGCCTAATGACTATCAACCCAAAGGGTTTGAGTTCAATAGAAAATATTAAACTATTTAAAAAATGCCGGTACCTTGCAGATTCCCTCAAACTTCAGGACTGTTCAATGGGAATGTCAGGAGACTGGGAGGAAGCTGTTAAAGCAGGCTCTACTTGGTTAAGGTTAGGATCAACAATTTTTGGTAACAGAACATATTAGTCAGAAATTAACTATATTTTATAAAAATCGTGTTTTTAAACTTGCAGTAAACTACAAGTAACGTTATTTAAGTATAGGTAGTTTATTCATTTATAAAAGATGGATATATTACTAAAGGTTTTTTAGCCTTAGTTATCAATTTCAAGAGGATTTAAAAGGTGTCACTTATTTCTCGATTAAAGGCAGTTGTTGCAGGGGACGATTATCTGGATGATGATTTTGATGAGTTGGATTATGCATCCGAGGATGAATTAAATGGTAATAATGATTTTAAACAAAATCATAAAAACTCGAATGCACTTTCAAATTCAAATCCATTCGAATTTATGAATAATAATAGGACATCAAATGTGATAGGAATGCCTGGTATTGCTAATTCATCTTCTGAGGTAAGCTTGATGGAGCCTAGAAGTTTTGATGAAATGCCTCAAGCAATACAGGCATTAAGAGAAAGAAAGACTGTAATTCTAAATTTGACTATGATGGACCCTGATCAAGCACAAAGAGCTGTTGATTTTGTTGCAGGAGGGACATATGCAATAGATGGTCATCAAGAAAGAGTTGGGGAAAGCATTTTTCTTTTTGCTCCTAGTTGTGTAAATGTAACTAGTTCTTTCCCAGAGGAGGCTTCTCCCTCTAATGTTTCAAACAAAAAGACTTCTCAATATAATTTTGAAACTAATACAACTCCAGAGCCAGCTTGGGGAGAATCTAAATTATCGGCTTACAATTAGCTAATCTGTGACTAGTAAAATTGCAATCATTGGGTTTGGAAATATTGCAAAAGCTATCATAACTCCGCTATTTGAAAAAAAGTTACTAAATCCCAAGGATGTTTATTGTTTAGTTAATACCAAAAAAAGTTTAGAGAATATTATAAAAAACTATAAATATGATATTAATATTTTTCAGGCAAACTCTAAAGGTTCTGAACTTATATGGGATTGCAAAGTTAAACTTCTATCTGTAAAGCCTCAGCAACTTAAAAATATAATTGAATTAGAAAAAAATAAAAATAATTTATTGGTCTCTATTTTAGCTGGTGTATCTTTAGAAAAACTTATCAAAAAATTTCCAAATCATAAATGCGTTAGGGTAGTGACTAATATTCCAATAACAATTGGTAAAGGTTTAACTGGAATTTCCTGGGGAGATGAAATAACGAAAGATCAGAAGCAATTCATAAAAAGATTATTTGAAAATTCTAGTAAAATTTATGAATTTCCTGAAGATTTACTTGATATTTTTTTATCAATAACATCTTCTGGGCCAGCTATAATCGCCTTAATTATTGAAGCTTTAAGTGACGGAGGTTTAAGCGGCGGATTGCAAAAAAAACTTTCTGAAGAACTTATTTTGGAGATGATTTTAGGCACTGTTAGTTTAATAAAAGAAACTAATTTATCAACTGCTGAGCTTAAGAATATGGTAACTTCTCCTGGAGGTACCACCATATCAGCACTAAGGGTTTTAGAGAATAGGAGTTTAAGATCTGCTCTAATAGAAGCAGTAGTTTCTGCAAGTAATCGTAGTAAAGAATTTCATTAAGGGTTAGATAATTTTATAGTATTTAAATAAAGTTGTTCCAGAACTTCAATATTTTTTTTAATCGTATATCTTTCAATTACTCTTTCACGTCCTTTTTCCCCCAAAGCCTTTGTGAATGAAGGATGATCTACCAAAATTGGAATTATAGTTTTTAATTGAGTGACAACATTATCAGTAGAGATCACAATGCCTGCTCCATTATCTAAAA
This sequence comes from Prochlorococcus sp. AG-388-A04, assembly GCA_003279935.1. GTDB lineage: Bacteria > Cyanobacteriota > Cyanobacteriia > PCC-6307 > Cyanobiaceae > Prochlorococcus_A. Next base: position 157,384 of record QCGL01000001.1, on the reverse strand, counting down.
CTTCACCATCAGCTCCAGCATCTGTTGCGACACATGCTGTACCAGTGGACATTGCTTCTAAAAGTGATAAAGATAGTCCCTCTATTAAACTTGGTAAAAAAAACACCTCTGCGATTTGCATAATTGCTACTCTTGTTTCTAAATCAATTTCTGATCCCCACCAAACTAATTTATCTTTTCCTAGATTAGAAAAACTATTTTCCAAGGTCGGCTTCATTGGGCCGTCTCCAACAATTACAAGTTTGCAATTATTAGTTTTTGTTTGCCGCCAAGATTTTAAAAGAGCCTCAATATTTTTTTCGTTAGCAATCCTTCCCATATATATAAAGATTCTTCCTTTCCCTAGTTTACTTTTAACTAAATTATATTTTTTACTTTTTACTTTCATAGGTTGCCAAATACTTTCATCAACTCCATTGGGAATAATTATTTGCTTTTCTTTACTAACGCCTAGGTTTTCTAAAAGTGTTTTTTGGGGTTCTGAAAAAACAATTATTTTATGAAATTTAGCGAGAGAGGGCGCATAAAGTTGATAAGTTAGTTGTTGAGTACTTGCAGTTAAGTTCCTATTATTTTTATCAAATGCGGGATGAAATGTTCCTACAAGTGGGAGGTTTATTTGTTTGCAAAGTTCAGGCAATCTAAAGTCGAGAGGAGATAAAGTTAGACTTGCATGAACTATATCTGGCTTTAATCTCTCTAATGAATGTCTTAGTTCTTTTTCTGCCCTCGGAGAAGGGATCGTATAAACTTGTGATTTAATTAAGTAAGGAAGACTGACCTCAGGATCGTTGGCTAAAAATAAGGGTTTAGATTCGTTTGCATTAGAGGGATTATCAAAATGTATAAAACTTACTTTATGGCCTCTTACTTTTAATTGTTCAGTAGTTAAATTTCCATAACTTACATTTCCACAAAATGGAGATTTTTTACCTAACCAGGCAACATGAACCACATCAAATTAATCAACTATTTATAAATTAACAGTCAAAGTTACAATCATCGAGATCATTTAATTTAATAACAATTTAACCCTTAATTATCGATAAAATTCTCTTAGCATTTTTAGTGATGATAGTTCTTTTTCTAGTTGAGCAGAGATCCAATTTTCAATAATTGATAATATTTTAAGCCAAACGTTTTTAGGTCCTAATAATTCTCCATTTGATTTAATTGGTAATTCTGCAAAAAGAAGTCTTTGTAAAAGAGCAATTTCAGAAGCATTCACTTTTAAAATACTCTCTGCATCTTCTACTGTAGAAAACCCCTCATTTGGTAAATAGGAACATTGCCAATCCCAGTTACCTAAGGGTGGGATAATAGGCGATCCCGTTTTGCAGCAAAAATTTACAGGAATATTTATGCCTCCAATTGCTAATAAATGAATTAAAGATTGAATACTCATTGAAAGCATTTTGAAGTCCCCTTCACTTTCAAGATTATATTCATAAATTCGATCTAAATGAATAAGTACGCTAGATAAGTAATCTTTTTGCTTGTCGTTGTTTCCAACTAATAAAAAGGTTAATTCAGTTATTGCTTGGGCTGCAGCAAGACATTCAATATTTTTCCCCAACCCATTGTAGCTTTTGAGTATTTTAATCTGACGAACAGACTTAAGACTTCTTTTCCCAAAGATCTGAAAACTTAAATATGTTAAAGGAGTAGCTGCTGCAAGACTACTTTTTGGACGCCTAGCGCCTGGAGCTGCAAGCCTAATAATACCTTTTTCATCTGTTAAAACAGTTATTAATCTTCCACTCTCACCTAGCGGACTAGCTTTAATACAGAGACCTTTTATTCTACTTTCGCCTGACATTTAAATGAGTCTAATTTCTTTAAAAATCTCATTGAAATTTGAAGTTCCAATACAATCTATACCTGAATCAAATAAATCAACAACCTGTGATAGTGTTTTTATGCTTCCTACCACTTTTATTGAATTCTGGTTGCCAATAAATTTTAATATTTCAACTATATCAACTTTAGAAATAGCAGGTCCAAAACCATCTCCAAATTGAAAATTTGTTATTCCTAATTCAAGAGAAATTTCTATGGCTTTTTCAAAAAGTTCTTTATCTAATTTTGTTTTGTTTACGATTATAGTAACTGGTAATTCTGAGGCATTAATACTCTCAATTTCACTGGCAAAACTATTTAAATCATTTTTAGATAGTTTTAGAAAATTAGGAGTGTATTCTATTCCTCTTGCACCATTATCTTTTGCATAGCAAACAAATTCATCAATAAAATCAACTGGTAAATCAGCAAATGGATAAGAAATCAGAGTATTTATATTTACTTTATGATTGTTTAATGCATCTTTTATTGGACTTAAAAAGTTAAGAGATGTAGAAACATTTCTAATATTATATTTTTGAATTAAATCGCAGTTCGCATTTAGTTCTTCCAAAGATAAATAAGGATTAATTATTATTGCGTGTATCTTTTCATTTAGTTCATAATTGATATCAAACATTTTTATTATTTAGACTGGATTAATCCATAACCACCATGATTCCTTTTATAAATAACTTGTAGTTCATTATTTACTTTATTTTTAAATACATAAAAATCATGATCAATAAAATCCAATTGTTTTCTAGCCTCTTCCAAAGTTATAGGGATCATTTCAAAATATTTATTTTTAATAGATGGTTCAGGTAATCTTGCCTCTCTTCCCTCTTTGAATATATCTTTATCTATAGAATCGGACTCTGCAATTGCATTGGAATAAGAATTTTTATTCTTTACAAGATTATTATGTAATTTTTTATTATGTCTTTCTTTATATTTACGTAGTTTTCTACATAGTTTATTTGAAACCAAATCAATACTAGAATATAGATTCTCTGTTTTTTCTTCAGCTCTGATAATAGTTCCATTAGCAAAAATTGTAACTTCAGCTGTTTGGAATGAAACTCTTGGGTTCTTTTCGATTGAAAGGTGTATATCTACTTCTTTAACGATATCCTTATAGTGATGAGTTGCTTTTTCTATTTTTGCCTCAGTATATTCCTTTAATGCCCCTGTAAGTTCGAGATTCCTTCCATGAATTAAAATTTTCATAATAAATCTAAAAATATTTTCATACTTCCTAAATCTACATAACTATGATTAATAGAACATCAATAATTAAACAACCTGATAAAATTTCATTTTTTTATGATGTATATAAATTACAAAAAAAATATCAAGACTCATTAATATCAGGTAAATCAAATATCAATTTTATTTGGTTAGGCGAGCATCAACTTTGTTATACCTTGGGAAGAGGTTCGAATATGGGTAACTTGCTTTTCTCAGCAGATGAACAAGATGTATTTAAAATTGATAGAGGTGGTGAGGTTACATGCCATATGCCAGGACAATTAGTTACTTATTTAGTTTTAGATCTGAGTAATTTTAATAAAGATTTAAATTGGTATTTAAGAAAAATTGAAAAAATAATTATTAAAACTCTAAGAAGTTTTAATATTGATTGCTCTACTAAAGATGGATTTACAGGGGTGTGGATAGGAGAAAGGAAAATTGCTTCAATCGGTATTGGATGCAAAAGGTGGGTAACAATCCATGGCTTCTCAATAAACGTAAACTGTAAATTAGAAAATTTTAATAAGATTGTTCCTTGCGGTATTGAGGGCTGCCGAATGGTAAATATGTCTGATTACAATAAAAATGTAGAGATAAAAGAAGTTAAGAAAATTGTTAAAAAAATCATTCACGAAGAGTTTAAGTTTAATTTTGTATAAGAATAGAAATTAAAAAGATTTGGAAAGATTATCAATATGAAAGATTTAGCATATTGGCCCGCACTAAAATCTCCTACAAAAAATGAAAAATTTACCAGTAAAAGAAAAGATATAAACAATCTTGATCATGTTGATCAAATATGGGAATACTTAAAATTAAAGTGTGGAGATACTATAGCTATTAATGATTTAAGAGGAAAAAATAAAGAAAAATATTCCTATTTTGAGTTAGCTAATTTAATCACTAAAGTCTCTAATTCTTTTAAAAATTATGGTTTAGTTAAAGGTGATGTTGTCACATTAATATCTGAAAACTCACCAAGATGGTTAATAGCTGATCAAGGTTTGATGCGATTAGGAGCTATTAATGCTGTCAGAGGCATTAATTCACCTTCAGTAGAATTAGAGTATATAATTGAGCACTCTAATTCTGTTGGTCTAATTGTTCAATCTAAGGAAGTCTGGTTAAAATTAAACAAAAAAAATGAATTAAAAAAAAGATTCAAATTTATAGTTAATCTGGAAGATGAACAATTTGAAGATCTAATAAATTGGCCTGAATTTATAAAAGCAGGAGAGGAAAATCTTTTAAAAAATAATAGATTCGAAAAATATAATCATCAGATTAACGATATTGCCAGCATTCTCTATACATCAGGGACAACAGGCAAACCAAAAGGTGTTCCTTTGACACATGCAAACTTTTTACATCAAATCATTAATCTGGCCCATATCGCCGATCCAGAACCCGGAACTTCTGTCTTGAGTGTATTACCTATCTGGCATTCGTATGAAAGAAGTGCAGAATATTTCTTTTTTTCATGCGGGTGTACTCAATTTTATACAAATCCAAAATTCCTGAAAGATGATATTAAACAAGTTAAGCCAGTTGTTATGGCTACTGTTCCTAGGCTATGGGAGGCGATTCATGATGGCTTTTTCTTGGCTTTAAAAAAAATGCCTCCTAAAAAACAGAAAATTATAAAGATCTTGATAAAGAATAGTTCTATTTTTAAAAGAAATTTAAGAAAGATCAGAAATTTAGAAATTAATCAAGTAAGTTCCTTAGCAAAAATATCTTTGACAATATCTGTAATAGGAAGATTTTTTATACATAAGATATCTTCTACTTTTTTATGGCCAAGTATTTTGAAACAATTATGTGGAGAAAAACTTAAATTTCCGATCAATGGTGGAGGTGCTTTACCTGAGCATGTAGATTTGTTTTTTGAATCTTTAGGTATAGATGTTCTAGTCGGTTATGGATTAACAGAAACCAGTCCAGTACTAACTTGTAGAAGAAGAGAACTTAATGTAAGGGGATCTTCTGGACAGCCATTAGCATTTACTGAAATTAAAATAATGAATGAAGAAAAAGATAAGATTTTGAAATTTAAAGAGATAGGCAAGATTCTTGTTAAAGGACCTCAAGTTATGAAAGGTTATTTGAATAATATTTCAGCTACTAAAGATGTTTTATCAAAAGATGGTTGGTTTGATACTGGAGATTTAGGTTTTCTTATTCCAAATGGATCTTTGGTTATAACAGGGCGAGCCAAGGATACGATAGTTCTTTCTAGTGGAGAAAATATAGAGCCAAATCCCCTTGAAACTGAGATTCTTAGTTCTGAATTTATTAATCAAGTTCAATTAGTAGGTCAAGATAAAAAATGTTTAACAGCAATTGTCGCTCCAAACATAGAATTAGTAGAAAATAAATTCTTTGAAAATAATATTTCCAAATTAAATTCGAATAAAAAAATTGGTTTGTTTTTTAAGTCGCAGATAAATAATTTGCTAAAAAACAGATTAGGAGCAAGATTTGAGGAACAGGTATTAGATTGCTATTTTGTTGATGCTTTTACTTTAGAAAATGGTTTATTGACTCAAACTCTCAAGCAGAAAAGAAGAGAAATAGTTGATTTATATTCATCACAAATAGAAGAAATGTATAAAAAACAAATTAAAAAAGAAAATTCTCTTTGATAACTCTATATTGAAAGGGCAAATTAATTTTTTATGGAAACTAAAAACTCTATATCCATCAAACGTTCAATAGCAATAAAAGCTATTGTTACCCCTACTTGGAAAGAAGATGCTGAGAAGGAATTAAGTAATGCGATTTCCGCAGTTGACCAACAGTTATCACAACTTGAACAAGAAGGTCAACAAATAGTTAGTAATATAAGATCTCAGTCAGTAAATCCATTAGATCCTAGAGTTCAAGAACAAGTTGGCCAAGTTCAGCAACAAGTTGGGGCGAAAAGAAACGAACTTGAAGAGCAAAAAAGAAATCTATTGCAACAACAAAGCCAAGTTCGTGATTTAAAAATGGATGAAATTGTTGATCAAGGACAGGTTGATAGCTTTTGTGATGTTTCGGTTGGAGATAATCTTATTAAGAAGATGCAAGTTTCAATAACAGTTAAAGATGGGATAATTCAATCGATTAATAACAACGAATAAATTTAAAAGTTTAAATTCCTTTTTGAATGTAAATCATAGTTTCTTTGGGGCTATTTTTTTGTAAAATATAAACATAACGATCTTTAGGAGTTTTGTAAGTTCTTAAAGCTAGTAAAATTTTAAAAAATTTATCTGATGTCTCACGAAATATTTATGCCTGCTCTTAGTTCTACGATGACTGAAGGCAAAATTGTTGAATGGTTAAAGAATCCTGGAGATAAAGTTGAAAGAGGAGAATCTGTTTTAGTTGTTGAATCAGATAAAGCTGATATGGATGTTGAATCTTTCCAAGATGGATATCTTGCAGCAGTACTCATGCCAGCTGGTAGCACTGCTCCAGTAGGTGAAACTATCGGACTTATTGTAGAGAATCAGGATGAGATAGCTTCTATACAAGAACAAAATAAAGTTAAACAGATTGAAGTATCCAGTGATGCCCAACTCGAATTGCCAAATAATAAATCTGAAATAAAAGAAGAAATGCAAAAAGACGTGCCTCAAAATAATGAGCAGGAAGTCGAGATTAAAAGGGAAAAAGTGCTAATTACCTCTAATGAGATTCAATTTAACGCCTCTACTAGTAATAATTCTTCAAGATTAATAGCATCTCCAAGGGCAAAAAAGCTTGCTTCTACAATGGGAGTTGAATTAGCAAAAGTGCGTGGATCAGGCCCTCATGGAAGGATTCAGGCTGATGATGTATTGAAGGCAAATGGCCAACCTGTGTCTATTCCATGGATAGGAGAGGGGAGTTCTTCCTCTAGTATTGGCAGTCCTCATATTCAAGCTGAAAGTAAATCAGAGATATTAGGGAATAGTTTTGGAAACCCTGGGGAAACTGTTCAATTTAATACTCTTCAAAAAGCTGTCAATAAGAATATGGAATCAAGTTTAAATGTTCCATGTTTTAGAGTTGGTTATTCAATCAATACTGATAAATTGGATAATTTTTATAAGAAAGTAAAGCAAAATGGAGTTACTATGACTGCATTATTAGTCAAGGCAGTAGCAAAGACACTTAAAAAACATCCCCAAGTTAATTCAAGCTTTTCAGAAAACGGAATTTCATATCCAGAAAATATAAATATTGCTGTGGCTGTTGCTATGGAAGATGGAGGATTGATAACTCCAGTATTAAAAGAACCTTGTAACACTGATTTATTTGAATTATCAAGAGAGTGGAAAGATCTTGTTAAAAGATCTAGAGCAAAACAATTAGAACCAGATGAATACTCAACAGGAACATTTACTTTGTCAAATTTAGGAATGTTTGGTGTTGATAGGTTTGATGCAATACTTCCACCAGGTACAGGTGCGATTTTAGCCATAGCATCATCGAAGCCAACAGTTGTTGCTAATAATGATGGCTCAATATCTGTAAAAAAAATAATGCAAGTAAATTTAACAGCTGATCATAGAGTAATTTATGGTGCTGATGGTGCATCATTCTTAAAAGACTTATCTTCGTTGATTGAAAACGAGCCAGAAACACTTGTAGCCTAATTTTAATTGAATTTTGAAATTCATAATGAAGAAATAGATCATAAGCTAGAAGCTTATGATTATATTCTTGATGAAACATTAATTGCTAATAAACCTTCTAAAGTAAGGCATGAATCTAGATTAATGATAGTTAGAGATAGTTCATTAGAAGAAGACTTTACAACAAATAAATATACAAAGAATCTCTTAGACGAACTTAGAAAGGGTGATTTGGTAGTTGTAAATGATACGAAGGTGATGAAAGCAAGGTTAAAGGTTGAATTAGAAAATGGGAGATTAGTCGAATTACTAGTTTTGGAGAAAGCAGATGAATCTACTTGGCTATGTCTAGCAAAGCCTGCTAAAAAGTTAAAAGTAAACAGACAATTAAATTTAAAATCATCCTTGGCAAAAGATATAAAATTGCATATTTCTGGGATTGATAAAGAAACTGGAGGAAGATTTATCAAGTTTCCAGAAAATATAAATGATCTAATTTCAATGAATAATCTCCTTGATATATACGGAGAAATCCCGCTACCTCCATATATAAAAAGAGCCGAAGAAGAATCTTTTCATGAAAATAGTTATCAAACTGAATATGCAAGTAATCCTGGAGCAGTTGCTGCGCCAACAGCAGGATTACATTTAAGTAAAAGTCTTATTTCAAATTTAAAAAAAAAGGGCATATTAGTTATGCCAATTACTTTGCATGTAGGTTATGGAACATTTAAGCCAATTGATCAAGAAGATTTATCTAATTTAAAACTTCATAAAGAGTGGGTCAGTGTTAGTAGGAAAGTGGTAGAAGAAATAAAAAGAGTAAAAAAAACCAACAGAAGAGTAATAGCTGTAGGAACAACTAGCGTAAGAGCTCTTGAAAGTTGCTATTCGAATGAAATCGAAGACTTAATTCCTATAGCTAAGTATGTTGATTTAGTAATTAAGCCAGGCTACAAATTCAAGGCAGTTGATGGATTATTAACTAATTTTCATCTTCCAAAGAGTTCATTATTACTTCTAGTAAGCGCAATGATTGGTAGAGAAAGATTATTAAATCTATATAAAAACGCCATAAGAGAAAAATTTAGATTTTTCTCTTATGGCGATGCTATGTATATTTCTCCAGATTCATTTCTGGAGAAATAATAAATTTAAGCTTTAACTGGCTCCTGAATTATTCCACTTGGAACTTCAGTAAACATAATTGATGATAAATACCTCTCAGCTAAATCTGGCAAAACAACCACTATAGTTTTTCCTGCATATTCATCTTGCTCAGCTAATCTTACAGCAGCAGCAGCAGCAGCCCCACAAGATATTCCCACGAGAAGCCCTTCTTCTTTTGCCAATCTAAGAGCCATTTCGATTGATTCATCATTCGTAACTTGTTCAACTTTATCAACAATTGATAAATCAAGATTTTTGGGAATAAATCCTGCTCCTATGCCTTGTATTTTGTGTGGTCCAGATTTAACTTCTTCTCCATTCATTGTCTGTGTAATAACAGGGCTATGTGATGGTTCTACTGCTACAGAAACAATATTCTTGCCCTTCTCTTGTTTAATATATCTAGATACTCCTGTAATTGTTCCACCTGTTCCAACCCCTGCAACAAAAACATCAATTTCACCATCGCAATCATCCCAAATTTCAGGCCCAGTTGTTTTGAAATGAATTTCCGGGTTTGCTGGATTATCAAACTGACCTGGCATGAAATATTGAGAAGGATTACTTTCTGCGATCTCTTTAGCTTTAGCAATTGCTCCTGGCATACCTTTAGAAGCCTCTGTTAAAACAATTTCGGCCCCCAACACTGCCATCACTCTTCTCCTTTCAATGGACATGGATTCTGGCATTGTAAGGATTAGTTTGTAACCTCTTGCTGAAGCTGTAAAAGCTAAGGCAATTCCAGTATTTCCGGATGTAGGTTCAACAATGGTTTTATCTTTTGTAAGTTTTCCGCTTTTCTCCGCGTCCCATATCATGTTTGCACCAATCCTGCATTTAACACTGTAGGCAGGATTTCTACCTTCAATTTTTGCCAATACAGTAGCTTTAGCGTTTTTAGTAACTGATTTTAATTTTACTAATGGAGTGTTTCCAATAGCAAAACTGTTGTCCTCATAAATTTTTGCCATTTATACGTTGAGAAAATATATATTAATTCTAACTATTTTTTAGAAAAAAGAGTACATAGGTTTTTATACGGTAAATACTAGGAATTTAAAAATTATTTAATGCTTCAGAAAAGATTCTCCATAAGTGATCTTTATCTTCTAGTCCCACAGATACTCTAATAAGGTGCGAAGGAATGTTAAAACTTTCAACCCAATCTAATTCGTCATAATGAGCTAATAAAACATAAGGACATACAAGGGTAAATTTTGTACCTAAACTAGGTCCTTTTGATATTTGAAGAGAATCATAAAACTTTTTAGCTTTCTCGAGACCTCCTTTTAATTCAAAGGATAATAAGCAACCATATCCCCCATCAGAAGTCAGTATGGAATTGAAATTAGGACAATTTTCCGGATGGAAAATATTTTTGATCTCTTTGCGGGTTTCTAATCTTTTTTTTAATTCTAAACATGCTTTATTTTGCTTAAAAACTCTTTGTTTTACATCTCTACTAGCTTTTTCTAGTGAAACCATATCGCCATCTGAAAGCATTGGAAGGTTGATTTCATTTAAAGCATTTCTAAATTGATCAATCCATCTGCTTTTTGGATTTAGTATTAGCGACCCAGCAAGAATATCCCCGCTACCTGAAAAGATTTTTGTTAGTGAAGTGAAAACGATATCTGCATGTTCTAGAGAATTTATATTTAAATTTGAACCAATAGTATCGTCAGTTATCACAGGTATATTTAATTTATTAGCTATTTCTGAAATTTTTTTTATGTTCACACATTTGAGCATTGGATTACTTGGTAATTCAATAATCAAGGCTGCTGGATTTATTTTTATAATTTCTAATTCAATATCCTTGCAATTTTCTTCTGTTATTAAGTTGGCTCCATGAAAGATATGCATTGGTAATTTAAGTACATCTACATATGGGAAACCAATTTGAAGTGTAGGTCTATCTGGAAATAATTTATATATTATTTCTAATGCCGTGTATAACGCTGACATGCCAGATGAGGTCAAGTGAACATCATTAGAGCTTATTTTTGTAAACTTAGAAATTCTATCTTTTATCCTTTGACAACTTTCATTGGCTAAAGATTTTGAAGGGCAATCCTCTAGGCCCAATTCAATTGCAGCCGCTCTTGAAGATATACCGAGACCGGTATGTTGCCAAAAAGATCTTGCATATTTGCACGCTGATTCTCTAGTAATTAAAAAAGCTAAATTATGCCCTCTTTCGATATATGAAGATCCTATAGAAGTATTTCTATCACAGTATTTTTTTGCTTTTAAAGCTATTCTTTCATCTGGATAGGGCCAGATACTTTGATCATTTAAGTGACTTTCTTTTTTTACCTTTTCACATAATCTTTTTACCAAAGGATTATGACCAAAACGAGGATAGATTGATTTTAATAATTCCATGCATTTTGGATTTTTTTCCTCATAATTAATTACATCATTCCAAGTTGGTAAAGCTACAGAAACAGCATGTTCATTATCAGGAATCGAATATCCCAATTCTGAACTTCTCCATATTGGATTTTTAAGTAAATTTCTCAATTTTTAGAATTTATTTAAGGCAAATAAGAGATCTGAGATTAAATCATTTGTATCTTCACAACCTACCGACAATCTTATAAGCGAATCATCAATACCTAGAAGGTTTTTTGTTTTGTCATCAACAGATGCATGAGTCATTGTTGCAGGGTGGCAAATTAAACTTTCAACGCCTCCAAGACTCTCAGCTAATGAGAAATATCTGAGTGATTTACAAAATTTAAAAGTGTCCGATTTGTTTAAGTTTAATTTAAGTGTGATCATTGAACCACCAGATTTCATTTGTGATTTTGCTAAATTGAATTGTGGATGTTTTTGATTAAAGGGATAAAAAACTTTACCAATTATTCTGTGATTTTCAATTTCCTTAGAAATTATCTCTGCACTTTTTGTTTGTTGTTCGATTCTTAGAGGGAGAGTTTTTACTCCTCTTGTAATTAACCATGAATCAAAAGGCGAGGGTTGAAGGCCTAAAGCTTTTTGAGAGAAAAGCATCTTATTATTCCATTCTTTATTATTTGTAAGTACTGCACCACCAAGTGCATCACTATGGCCATTTATAAATTTTGTTGTACTTATTAAAGATAGTGTTGCGCCTAGTTCTAAAGGTTTTTGAATGAGAGATGTAGAAAAGGTGTTATCTAGAACCACAGGTATTTTGTACTTATTAGCTTCATGGCAAATAAGTTCAATATCAAGAACTTTTAAAAGAGGATTAGTTGGACTTTCGAGCCATATCAAGGTTGGCTGAAAGTCTTTAATTTCTTTGAGGCTTTCTTTATCTGTAAAATCTGTATATAAAACTTCTATTCCAAATTTTTTGAAAATTTTTTCGAACATTCTTACTGTACAACCATATAGATTAGACTCGCAAAGTATTCTATCTCCTGATTTTAATGAAGATGTAATTGCAGTTACTGCACTTATGCCAGATCCAAAAACTGTACAGTATTTCGATTCTTCTAAGGATTTAAGTATATTTTCTAGAATTTTAAAATTTGGATTACCTGATCTGGTGTAATCAAAATTGCCCTTATTACCATGTTTAAAAGTTGAGCTAGAAAAAATTGGTGGCATGACACATCCAGTTTCTTCCGAAAATGATTCTCCATGATGAATTGACAAGGTTTTAACACCTGGATTTTTGAAAATATTTTTCTTATTTTCCATTGTTTTCAAAATAAGAATTAATTAAACCTCTCACCAATAAAGTGAGAGATTTAATAATTTGAAGAAAAGGATTTTTATACTTTTCTTGAATAGTATTCAACAACTAATAACTCGTTTATTTCAAGAGCGACCCATTCTCTATCACACTTTCCATTGATTTTTCCTGTTAACTTAGGTTTGTCTAACTCTATGTGAGGTGGAACATTAGCTAAACCAGGAAATTCAATATTTCCTTCTACAAGTTTTTTACTCGCTTTATTTTCCTTAATGCTAATTACATCTCCTGGTTTACATTGGTAACCAGCAATATCAAGAACTTTTCCATTTATGGTAACATGCCCATGATTTACTAATTGTCTTGAACCTGGGATTGTTCCACCAAAACCTAATCTAAAACAAACATTATCTAATCTGTTTTCTAAAAGTCTAAGGAGATTGGTTCCTGTAGACCCTTCTTGAGCCCTAGCTTTTTTAACATAACGAACAAGTTGCCTTTCAGAAACTCCATAGTTGAATCTAAGTTTCTGCTTTTCTTCTAGACGAATTGCGTATTCTGATCGCTTGCGACGGGCTTGGCCGTGCTGACCTGGAGGATTAGACTTCTTTGAAGCTTTCCTAGTGAGACCTGGTAGTTCTCCCAAGCGACGCGTAACCCTTAATCTTGGGCCGCGGTATCTTGACATAAGTTTAAATTAAGATTGAGATTTGCAATAAATTGGATAATTGATTAAATTCAACTAAACTAATTATTACTGAACTGTTATTTTACAACATTAAAGTGTTCAAAACTATTAATAAATCAATTACTTCTATACTTCTTTTTATGATTTCCTTTTATCAAAAGTGGTTTTCTCCTTTTTTCGGACCAAGATGTAGATTTATACCAAGCTGCAGCTCTTATGGATACGAGGCAATTACTAGACATGGTCCTTGGAAGGGAGGGTGGTTAACTTTAAGAAGATTAAGCCGATGTCATCCTTTAACTCCCTGTGGATGTGACCCTGTGCCTGATTGAATGAATGAAAATATTTATTTTTGTTAGGCAGGGATGTTGCCTTTGTGATTCATTAAAAAACAAACTGGCAAAAATAAATCTTAAAGAGTTATTCCCTAATCTAGAGGAGCTTAAAGAAATTGATATTGATAGGGTCGATTTGTATAAAGATAAATATAAAAAATATGATAATGAAGTACCTGTTATTGCTATTGAAGGAAATAGGTCTGAGGAAATTATAGAATTACCTCGTATTTCTCCAAGATTAAAAGATGATCAATTAAAGAATTGGTTTCAAAAAAATATTAATACCATTCTGAAGAAATAATTTTTGTTATATGAGATCTATAAAATTACATAGACTTTTAGATTTGGTAGGAATTATTCCCTCATTAGATCTAATTGATAAAGAAATCAATAATATTTCTTTTAACTCTAAAGAAGTACAAAAAGGAACTTTATTTTTAGGTATGCCTGGTTTAAATGTTGATGGAGGAAAATATTGTTTTGAGGCAATTGAAAATGGTGCAGAGGCTGCCATTATTGGATCTGCTGCAAAACAGAAAATTGGATCTATTGATCGAAAAAGGATTTTGGTTATAGAGGATAATTTAGATTATATTTTTGGTCAAATAGTCGCTGAGTTTTGGAATAGGCCTTCAAGAAAACTTAAACTTATTGGTGTTACGGGTACAAATGGAAAAACGACAATTACTTTTTTACTGGAATATCTTTTAAAAAAATTAGGAAAAAAGACTGCATTATTTGGGACCTTACTTAATAGATGGCCTGGCTTCTCTGAGGTGGCTTCTCATACAACTGATTTCGCTGATAAAATTCAAAAAAAATTAAATGCTGCTGTTGAGGCAGAATCTGAATTCGCGATATTAGAAGTAAGTTCTCATTCTATTGCTCAAAACAGGATATCTGGCTGCGAATTTGAAGCGGCTATTTTTACTAATTTAACTCAAGATCATCTTGATTATCACTCAGATATGGAATCTTATTTTCAAACAAAAAGAAAATTATTTTTCCCACCTTATTTAAAAGATATAGATGGACTTTCCGTATTAAATCATGATGACCTTTGGATATCTAAATTATCATCTGATCTTGAAAAGGGATCGTCATTAGTCTCTACAAAGATTACTAAGAGTGAATTTAAAAATGATGATTTTTTTTACGTAACAGATAAACAATTTACTGAAAGTGGCTCCACCTGTATTTTTCATACACCTAAGGAAAAAATTAAACTTTTTGTCCCACTTGTTGGTGAATTTAATTTAATGAATGCGATTCAAGCAATAACAATTTTGTATAAACTTAATTTCTCTTTAAAAGATTTATCAAAGTTAATACAATCTTTCCCTGGTGCTCCTGGGAGAATGGAGAAAATAGAAATTGATAATATTGACGTTTCAAGATCACTTCCAATAGTAATTGTAGATTATGCCCACACTCCTGATGGATTAAAAAAAGTTTTGCAAACAATTAGAAAACTTTGTAAAGGGAAACTCATAACTGTTTTTGGCTGTGGAGGAGATCGAGATCGTAGTAAAAGGCCTTTAATGGGATCAATAGCTGAAGAGTTTTCTGATTATGTGTTTATAACTTCAGATAATCCAAGATCAGAAGAACCGCAGCAGATAGTAAATGATATTTTAATGGGTATAGAAAAAAGAGAAAAAATAACATTTGATATTGATAGATTTAAAGCAATAAATGAATCTATCAAATTTGCTAATAAAGAAGATATTGTTTTAATAGCAGGAAAAGGACATGAAGACTATCAAATTCTCAATGATAAAGTGATTGATTTTGATGATAGAAAAATAGCTAAAAAATTATTACAAGAAAAAAGTAAATCTAAATAAAATTTGCTAACCAAATCAGAAAGATCTTTACACAAATCACAAGAAAAGTGTCTTAAGATTGAGTAAGTAATTTTTAATAAGATGAAAGGGTTAGCCTTAATCGTAGGCGCAGGTGGAATTGGAACGCAAATAGCTAAAGATTTGAGTAAAAGTGAAAAAGACTTAGATGTTATTTTGTGTGGAAGGAAAAGTGAATTTAAATCTTTTTGGGAATTAGATATAGAGGATTCTCAATCTCTTTTGCAGTTGAAAAATAAAATATCAAACCATCCTTCAAATTTAAGACTAGTCATTAACGCTACAGGGAGGCTTCATAGTGATTCTCTTCAACCAGAAAAAAGATTACAACATCTTGATAAAGAAAATATGATGGAAAGTTTTTCAATAAATGCCTTTTCTCCTATTTTATTAGCTAAAGCTATTGAAGAATTTATACCAAAAGATAGTGATTTTAATTTTGCGAGTATAAGTGCAAGAGTTGGTAGCATTGGTGATAATCAAACTGGAGGTTGGTATTCATATAGGGCTGCAAAATCTGCGCAAAATCAGTTTTTTAAATCTTTAAGTATTGAGTGGGCTAGACGTTTTCCAAAAGCTACTATTACATTGCTTCATCCAGGGACAGTAGATACTGATTTATCTAGACCTTTTCATAAATTTGTTCCAGAACATAAATTATTTAGTAAAGAAAAATCATCCCAATTCTTGATCAATATTATTAAAAACCAATCACCAGCACATACCGGAAAATTTGTTGCATGGGATAGCTCAGAAATTCCCTGGTAATTTTTTTATTTCTTCAGTAAGTAAATCAATTTCATCGTCTGTTGTCATCTGATGCACACATGCCCTAAACCATTTTGGGTCTTCTAAAACCCTAATCCAAATTTTCTTTTCTCCAAGTTTCTTCACAAATCTGTCTTTATCTTCAATATTTTCAATATTAAAACTAACTATCCCATTTAAGTATTTTTTTTCTAAAACCAATTCAATTTCGTCAAATTGATTTAAGTTATCCCAAAGCTTTTCACTTAATCTTTTGATAGTTTTGATTTTTTCTTTTTCAGGGCAGTCTTTATCCAGAAGATCTAAAGAAGTACGAAGACCTGTAAGTAAAGGAATACAAGAGGTAGCTACTTCAAACTTCCTTGCATCTTCATGAAAAAGATTATCTGACGGCTCGTAAATTCCTTGTTCTTTTTTTAATGATTTCCAACCAATTATTGTTGGATCTGTTTCATGAATAAATCTATCTGAGACATAAATAGCTCCAAGTCCTTCAGGACCACATGCCCATTTATGAGAAGTTATGGAATATAAATCAGAATAAAAAACTTCATCTTCAATTTTTATATGACCAAAGGTTTGAGCACCATCAATAAGTAGATAAGAATTTTCTCGATTATTTTTTAATTCGATAGAAATTTGTTTTAGAGGAATTTTATATCCAAAGTTCCATAAAATATGAGAAATAATTAGGATCTTAGTCTTACTATTTAGGTTTTTTGAAATCTCTAAAATTATATTTTCGTCGTTTAGATTTTTAATTTTTTGGATTGGTAAAATTTTGAATATTAATTTATTTCTTCTGCAAAATTCTCTGCTTGCAGCTACTACTCCAGGATGTTCACAGTCACTTATTAACAATTCTTCTCCCTCTTCTACTTTTATACCCCAAAAAGGCAAAATCATTCCAGAAGAGATATTCTCAGTTAAAGCTATATTTTTTGAATTAACACCTAATTTTTGCGCAATAATTCTTTTTGTGGTCAATATTTCTTTATAAATAAAAGGCCACATATCATTTGTAAATGGTCCTAAATCTTGAATGATTTCCCAAGTTTTAACTATTGCTTCTAGAGAAGATTTTGGTAATGGTCCTTGACCTCCATAATTGAAGTAATATTTGTTTTTTAATGCGGGTATTTGATCTCTTAAATTAATTGTCATTCAAATTTTAAAAATTAAAGTTCTTGAGAAGGGCTAAATATTTCCTACTAAAGTAACTGTTCTAAATTCAATATCTTCAATAACTTTCCAAGGTTCATTACTTCTCTCCGCAAATTCTAAGTTTTTAAAACCTAGATTTTTAAAATCATTTAGGAATTCTGGCTCATACCATGCTCCACTAATGCATCCTGTCCATAGATCATGATCATTTTGTAATCTTAAAGGAACTTTTTTACTTGAGACAATATCGCTAATGGCTATTCTTCCTTTATCTTTAAGAACTCTTTTTATATTTCTTAAAAGATTATTTCTAGATTCATGATTTACTAAATTTAAAACACAATTACTTAAAATAATATCAACTGATTTGTTTGCGATTAATGGATTTAAATCTTTATCTAATTCATCGAGATTTTCAATAGAACCTCCAAGAAATTCTGTATTGTTGAAACCTATCTTTTCTGAAAATTTTCTGGAAGCAGATCTTGATAATTTAAGCATATCAGAATTTTGATCAACCCCAATTACTTTCCCATCTTCTCCAACAATTTGAGAACAAATAAAGGCATTTTTGCCGCTCCCACTACCAAGATCTAAAACAATATCATTCTTCTGTACATATTTTGTTGGATCACCACATCCATAATCTCTTTCAATAACTTCTTCAGGAATTGCTTCAAGTAAAACAGGATTAAAACCAACAGGTGTACAAAGACAACTTTCTTTTTCTAATGCAGCAGAACCATATCTTTCTTGAATAGCATCTTTATGATCAAGACCTTTTAAATTTTTATTTGACTCGTCAGTATTGCAGCAATCGCTAGACATAAAAATAATTCTAAATCTTTATTAATATAGCCAAAAAAAAACCCCTAAGAAGGGGTTTTATCTTTTGGAATTAAATTATTTAGTGTAGTTAGCACCCCTATAATTTAATTCTGCCTTTTCATTACTAGAAGAAGCGTCATCCATTCTGTTGGTGTATACGTTTCTTCTGTAGGTAAGTTCAACAGGTTGCTTATTGACAGCCTTTTTGTTTTGAACGTAGTTTTTACCTCTGTAAGTTAAAGTAGTCATGTTTCGATGTGACAAAACGGCCATCCCCCGTTCCCTGGTATGACTCGAACTGCGCCTTCTAAAGAAGGTGAACGAAATGTAGCGATAGCTACCTTTTAATTATAAACGTATTTTTGTTTTGCTGTCCAGATATTACGGATAGAAATAATTTTTTAATTTTTTTTTAATTATTATCTTAAGTAAATTTTGGTGTGATTTATATCTAAAAGGGATTAGGTTTATATTTAATTTCCGCTTTACTAATTAATTTAAATTTATGACAGGGTTTTTATATTTTTTGGGAAATACTTTGAGATGGCCCGCTTTAAAACCAAAAGAATTTTTTTCTTTACATGCTTACTTTACTATTATTTATTTGATAACTTTTACATTAAGTAAAAATGAAGTTAATCAGTCAAATTTAGTATTTACATTGGGAATTCTAGCTCCTCTTTTAATAGCTATAGGTCAAGGCCTTCCAATAAATTGCTTAGATTATAAATCATCATTAACTAAGGAATTAAGCAAAGAGTCGTAAAAAGATTTTTTAAAAAATAGCTTACAAAACTTGGACTACTTCACTTATTTCAGGAATCATTTCTTTTAGCTTTCTTTCTATTCCCATTTTTAATGTCATGGTACTGCTAGGGCAGCTTCCACATGCTCCTTGAAGTCTTACTTTAACAATGGGACCATCAATTTCTGCTATTTCTACATTACCTCCATCTGATATTAAGAAAGGTCTTAGTTCATCTAAAACCGTTTCTACATTTTCATTTGTAAGTGGTAATGTTTCAGTACTCATAATTTTGAATTAACTTTATAATAAGCGTAGAAAGAAATGCGATTAATTGCAAAAAAAAATAATTTTCTGTTGTGACTTCTAAAAACATCTTAAATAAAAATAATAGTTATGATGCGATATTGGTAGGGGCAGGAATAATGAGTGGAACACTTGCGTTATTGATTACAGAGATTTTACCTACAATAAAAATATTAATTATAGAAAAGTTAAATAAACCAGGTAGTGAAAGTACGGGTGCATTTAACAATGCAGGAACTGGTCACGCTGCAAATTGCGAATTAAATTACACCCCCGTAGATGAAAATGGAGATTTACAAATAGATAAAGCCCTTTCTATAAATCGTTCCTTTGAAAATTCAATGTCTTTATGGGCCTCATTGTACTCAAATGGGAAGATAGATATTAAAAAATTTTTAAAATTTATTCCTCATATAAGCTTTGTCACAGGGACTGAAAATATTTCTTTTTTAAAAAAAAGATTTAAAGCAATGTCTAAATATCCAGAGTTTGCAGACATGGAATTTTCATCATCTTTTAATCAAATAAAATCATGGGCACCACTTATTACTACTAGTAGAGATCCATTAGATAAAGTTGCAGCTACTCGAATAAAAAGAGGAACTGATATCAATTTTCAAGCTTTAACAAGAGAATATCTAACTTACATTTCTAAGAATAAGAATGTTGAAATTTTTTATAACACAGAATTAATAGATTTAAAGAAAACAGGCAAAAAACAATGGAAATTAAAAGTTCGTTCATTAGGTAAATTCGTTTCCCTGAACACTTCATACGTTTTCCTTGGAGCTGGTGGCAAAACAATAAACTTTTTGCAAAAATCTAAAATTCCCGAAGCTAAAATATATGGTGGTTTTCCTGTTAGTGGAAAATGGCTTATATGTGAGGAAAAGTCTTTAACGGAAAAACATAATGCAAAAGTTTATGGGAAAGCAGATATAGGATCACCTCCAATGTCAGTGCCGCATTTAGATACAAGATGGATTGAAGGCAAAAAATTTCTTCTCTATGGCCCTTTTGCTGGTTTCACGACTAAATTCTTAAAAAAGGGCTCTTATTTAGATTTATTTAGTTCAATTAAAAAAAGTAATTTATTTTCTATGCTTGATGTTGGGATTAAGAATAACGAATTAATTAATTATCTTTTTTTACAATCTTTTAAAAGTCATAATTCTAGAGTTGAAAATTTAAGGAATATGATGCCATCAGCTGAGCCTTCGAATTGGTATTTAGAGAATGCTGGGCAAAGAGTTCAAATAATCAAAAAAACTAAAGATGGAGGTTCTTTGCAATTTGGCACGGAAATTGTCAACTCGGGAGATGGTTCACTTTCTGCTTTATTAGGTGCTTCTCCTGGAGCTAGTACAGCAGTTTCAATAATGATTGAGGTTTTAAAAAAATCTTGCCTTTTTAATGCTGATAAATTTGAGCTTGAGAAGAAATTAAGTAATCTTCTTTATGAATCTGAAATAAAAAATGAAAGTGATAATAATTTTTTAGAAATTATTAAAAAAAGAAATAATTCTATTTTAGGTTTCCATCCATAATCTTAATTAGCTATTATGAATTAAGTGAAAAAATATAGGAATCGTTCTTCAATATATGACTGATATATCTGTTTCAAAAATAAGAAATTTTTGCATAATAGCTCATATTGATCATGGTAAATCTACTCTCGCAGATAGGTTGCTTCAAGATACTGGTACTGTGAAGCAAAGGGATATGCAAGATCAGTTTTTGGATAGTATGGATCTTGAAAGAGAAAGGGGTATAACAATCAAATTACAGGCTGCAAGAATGAAATATAAAGCAAAAGATTCGCAAGAATATATTTTAAATTTAATTGACACACCAGGACATGTTGATTTTTCTTATGAAGTAAGTAGATCTTTGCAGGCTTGTGAAGGTGCTTTATTAGTTGTTGATGCAAGTCAAGGTGTAGAGGCTCAAACTTTAGCCAATGTTTATCTTGCCCTTGAAAATAATTTAGAAATAATTCCTGTCTTAAATAAAGTTGATTTACCTGGTGCTGATGCTGAAAGAATAAAGCAAGAAATTGAAGAGATTATTGGATTAGACACATCTAATGCAATAAATTGTTCTGCTAAAACTGGAGAAGGAATAGAAGATATATTAGAAGCAGTTGTGAGTAGAATTCCTCATCCTCAAAATGAAGTTAAATCTCTTACTAAGGCGCTAATCTTTGACTCTTATTATGACCCCTATAGAGGTGTAATTGTTTACTTCAGAGTGATAGCTGGGTCAATCAATAAAAAGGACAAGATCTTACTTATGGCAAGTAAGAAAAACTATGAGTTAGATGAAATTGGAATAATGGCTCCTGATGAGAAGCAAGTTAATGAACTACATGCGGGAGAAGTTGGTTATCTGGCTGCATCTATTAAGTCAGTCGCTGATGCAAGAGTGGGAGATACAATCACACTATTTAATTCTCCTGCTAAAGATCCTCTTCCTGGATATAAAACAGCCAATCCTATGGTGTTTTGTGGATTGTTTCCAACTGATGCCGATCAATATCCAGATTTAAGAGAATCTTTAGAAAAACTGCAATTATCTGATGCAGCGCTTAAATACGAACCCGAGACAAGTAGTGCTATGGGATTCGGCTTTAGATGTGGATTTTTAGGACTTCTTCATATGGAAATTGTTCAGGAAAGATTGGAGAGGGAATATGATTTGGATTTGATAGTAACAGCGCCTTCAGTAATATATAAAGTTAATTTGAACGATCAGGAAGACATATTAATTGATAATCCTTCTACAATTCCAGATCCTCAATCAAGAGAATCAATAGAAGAACCTTATGTCAAAATGGAAATTTATTCTCCCAATGAATTTAACGGGACACTAATGGGTTTATGCCAAGAAAGACGAGGTGTTTTTATTGATATGAAATATATCACTACAGATAGAGTGACTTTGATTTACGAAATACCATTAGCAGAAGTCGTTACTGATTTTTTTGATCAAATGAAAAGTAGAACTCAAGGATATGCATCAATGGAATACCATTTAATTGGATATAGAAAAAATGATCTCGTTAGGTTAGATGTTCTTATAAATTCTGAAAGAGCTGATCCTTTAACTTCTATTGTTCATAAAGATAAGGCCTATGGAATTGGTAGGGGCTTAGTAGAGAAATTAAAGGAGCTAATACCAAAACAACAATTTAAAATACCAATTCAGGCTTCAATAGGCAGCCGTATTATTGCAAGCGAAAGTATTAGCGCATTAAGAAAAGATGTCCTTTCTAAGTGCTACGGGGGAGATATCTCTAGAAAAAAGAAACTTTTGAAGAAGCAAGCTAAAGGGAAAAAGAGGATGAAGGCAATGGGTAAAGTTGATGTACCTCAAGAAGCTTTTATGGCAGTTCTGAAATTAAATCAGTAATTAATTTCAAATTAAAAACTAAAAGCTATTTAATCTATGAAACAATAGGTATATTTTAGTTGATTCGAATAATCATAAATTTGTGAATTCAAACTCATCAAATCAAGTTGGTAAAAATATTAGAAGGACTGGATTTTTAATTGTACTTTCATATCTATTAATAGTATTAATTATGAAAGTATTAGAGGCTAATAACTTTTTTGGTTATTCTTTATCATCATTTAGTAATGATATTTTTGCACCACCTTCCTTAAAACATTTATGTGGTACAGATAGATTAGGAAGGGATGTTTGTTTAAGAACTTTACAAGGGTCATCTATAGCTATTGAAGTTGTATTCCTTGCAATTTTCTTTGCTTTAATTTTAGGCCTTCCTTTAGGGTTATTGAGTGGATATTTTGGAGGGATCCTTGATAAATGCTTATCACTTGTAATGGATACTATTTTTTCAATTCCTGTTATTTTGCTCTCAGTAGTAGTAGCTTTTGTACTTGGTAAAGGGATTATTAATGCCTCTATAGCCCTATGTATAGTTTATTCTCCTCAATATTTTAGATTAATCAGAAATCAAACAATGTTAATAAAATCAGAGACATATGTTGAAGCTGCAAGGGTTTCGGGGGCTGATGTTAAAACTATAATTTTTAAATATATACTTCCAAATGTAATAACCCCTTTACCTATTCTCCTTACTTTAAATGCTGCTGATGCTGTTTTGGTATTAGGAAGTTTGGGCTTTTTAGGGTTAGGAGTTCCTGCAAATGTTCCAGAATGGGGAAGTGATCTTAATCTTGCGCTTGCTGCTATACCAACTGGGATTTGGTGGACTGCATTATTCCCTGGATTAGCAATGTTTTTTTTAGTCTTAGGTCTTTCTTTTATAGGAGAAGAACTAGAAAATATTTTTGAGAATTGAAAGTTAATTTTAATATTTTTTAGTTATTAACAACTTCATTAATTTCTCCATACTGATTCATCTTTGGATATTTATTTCCAGACTTTCTGTATATAGAAGCTAACTCAGGATAACTCCATTCAAATAATGTTTTTTCGTATTCCTCTGCACTTAAACCTTCTCCTTTAAGAGGAAGTAAACTCTTACTTTTTCTTTGTCGAATAGCTTCAAAAAGTAAAATAGAAGCTGCTACTGAAACATTCAAAGATTGAACCATTCCTGACATTGGAATGAAGATTGATTCATCAACTTTTGAAATTAGTTGATCACTTAAACCCCACTTTTCTGCTCCTAAAACAAAACAAGTATTTTCTGAATAGTCAAAATTCCTGTAATCAGTTGATCTCTTATTTAGTGTTGTTCCATATAATTTAAAACCTTTCTTTTTTAGTTCAGATACTGCAGAAATTGTTGTCTCATGATTATTTAATTTGACCCATTTTTGACTGCCTTGAGCTGTACTGTTAAAAGTTTTAACTTTATCTTTTTCACTAATAAAATTTGCTTCAAAAACTCCCGCCGCATCACATGTTCTTAATATCGCAGATAAATTGTGTGGCTTATTTACTGCCTCTACCAGAACCGTTAAGTTTTTCATTCTGCAATTTAAAACATTTTTTATTCGCTCAAATCTTCTTGGCAAAATTGACATCTTAAAAATGTTTAAAGTTAATTTAATTATATTCGTTCCAAAAAATATAATTTAAAATATAAATTTTTTAAAGTTTTAAATGATTAATTTTATATTACTTCAAATTCAATCTATAGATTAATTAATCGGTTATTTAGTTTATAATATTTTAGTAATTTAGACGAGATTAAATGGCTTACATTGAATGGGATTACACGGTTATAACGAGTATGGTGGAAGCCCAGGGCTGGACGTTACCAGAGAATGAATCAAAAGAATGGAAACAATTCAACGATGAGCTTGGAGAGAAGATGAGAGGAGTTGGAATTGTGTTCGAAAAATATTGTAAATTCGCTCCAGATATTGGAGAAGGAGTTCATCTTTTAGACGATTAAAAATTTAAACCATTGATGTATCCCTTAATCAATGGTTATTAATTTATACACTAGGAAAATTTTGATTGAATTAGAGAAAGAAATTATTAAGGATTTATAAAGCTTCTTTTGAAAATCTATCAGTAACGTTCGTAAAAATTTTTTAATTTTTAATTGTCCACAAAAAAGTTATTTAAATTTTATATTTAAATAAAAAGGTAAGATGCAAAATAAATTAATCTTTTTATTCGATGGTGGTTGTCCATTATGTCTTAGAGAAACTAATTTCTTAAAAAGCAAAGACGAGTTAAATAAAATTGACTTTGTTGATATCAACAATATTAATTATAATCCTAGTCTTTTTAAGGACATCTCATATGTAGAAGCAATGTCAAATCTTCATGGGATTTTAGATAATGGAAATATTATCAAAGGTTTAGACGTATTAGCATATTCATATGAGTTAATAGGGTTAGGGTGGGTTTACTATCCTTTAAAAATTGAATTCTTTGCTCCGGTTTTGAGGTTATTTTACAAATATTGGGCAAAATACAGACTTAAAATTACTGGCAGATCAAATATTGAAAAACTCTGTACTTCTGAATGTAAGCAATAAAAATGGAAATTATTGACATAGATAGATTAATCGAGATGTGTTGGGAAGATAGAACTCCTTTTGAAGCGATAGAGTATCAATTTGGTTTAAAAGAAGAAGATGCTATTAAAATAATGAGAAACAATCTTAAGCCAAAATCATTTAAAGTTTGGAGAAAAAGAGTTTCTGGAAGAAAAACAAAACATATGGAACTTAAAGATTCAACTAGATTTAAATCTACTCATAAAAGAAAATTTTAAATTTTGAAAATCCTACCAAGCAAAATATGCCCCGTTTGCAACAGGCCATTTAATTGGCGCAAAAAATGGAAAGATTGTTGGAAGGAAGTTAAATACTGTTCTAATAGATGTAGAAATAGAAAGTCATTAGTATGAATCAGATATCGATCATATTTCCAAATCAACTTTTTAGAGAAAGCTCACTCTTGGAGTTAAGTTGTGAAATTTTGATTATTGAAGATTCATTATTTTTTGGTAATGATAAATTTCAAAAGTCAATTAACCACAAAAATAAATTAATTTTCCATAAAGCTTCAATGCTTGCATATAAAAAATATCTGCAAAATTCAGGATTTAAAGTTATTTATATTGAGAATAAAAATAATCTTTCCACCGTAGAGTATTTATCAAAATATTTGCAAGGAAAATATCAAAAGATAAATATTATAAATCCTCATGATTTTTTAATTATGAAGAGGATAAATAGATTTGTTGAAGCCAACAATCTTAAATTACAAGTTTTCCAATCCCCAATGTTTGTAACTAATGAAGACTTACGAGAGTCTTTTAAATCTAATTCCAAAAAACCCTTGATGGGTAGATTTTATGAGAATCAAAGAAGAAGTCAAAATATATTATTGAATCCTGATGGCTCACCTCAAGGAGGTAAATGGAGTTTTGATGAATTAAATAGAAAAAAATTACCCAAGAATATAAACATTCCTGAAATCCCAAAATTTCCAAAAAATCAGTTTGTAATTCATGCTGAAAAGATAATTTCTAATTTACAGATTGAGTTTATAGGTGAAAGTAATTATTTTATATATCCAACTACTTTCGAAGAAGCTGATAGTTGGCTTCATGATTTTTTCGAAAATAGATTTTCTTTATTTGGCGATTATGAAGATGCAATTAGTAAGGAAAAAGTCTTTTTATGGCATAGTTTACTTTCCCCTCTTTTAAATAGCGGTTTATTGACTGCAAAAGAAGTTATAGATAAGGCATTAACTTATTGTGAAAAAAATAAAGTTCCTATTAACTCTCTAGAAGGTTTTATTCGTCAAATAGTTGGATGGAGAGAATTTATTTGCTTAGTTTATGAAAAATATGGTACCCAAATGCGTACTACTAATTTTTGGAATTTTGATAATAAGCCTATGCCTGAGTGTTTCTATAAGGGAAGCACAGGAATCGATCCAGTCGATATCGTCATAAATAATATTATTAAATACGGTTATTGCCATCATATTGAGAGGCTTATGATAATAGGTAACTTTATGCTTTTATGTCGTATACATCCTGATCATGTTTATAAATGGTTTATGGAAATGTTTATAGATTCTTATGATTGGGTAATGGTCCCTAATGTTTATGGAATGAGTCAGTTTAGCGATGGAGGAATCTTTTCAACAAAACCTTATATTTCTAGCTCAAATTATGTGAAAAAAATGTCTGATTATAAAAGTGGTCCTTGGTGTTCAATCTGGGATGGTTTGTTTTGGAAATTTATAAAAGATAATGAAACTTATTTTAGAAAACAATATAGACTTGCTATGTTAACGAGAAATTTAGATAAAATGAGTGACGAAAAGCTAAATGGTCATTTAAGAATAGCTGAGGAATTTATAAGTAATCTTTATTAAATTAAACACTAAATTTATAGTCAATTTTAAAACTTAAGAGAATCTAATGATATTAATAAATATTAAAAACACGTGTTAGATTTATAGTAATATTGATCTTTGATTAATCTAAAATAACTCTAACTTGGTGCAAATTTCACTCTTTTGTTTACTTTTTTGAAATTTAGATTGGATAACTAATTTGTATTTTAAATTAAGTGATCTAAAAGAATTAATTCCTTTCGCAGCTAGAAAGGTTATTGATTTAGAAAAAATAAATGGGGACTCACTTTTAACCTCTTTAACTTTTTGTTCTAATTACAAATGAAAAAAAATAAAAAAAATAAATTATTTTCAAGAGAAAAAGTCCATTCTCTTAACATCTTTATATTTTTGGGATTCAATTTAACCTTAGTTAGTGTTCTTGGTTTTATTTGGTTTAATACTTCAATTAATAGCTAAGAACAATATTCATAATTAATAGTATATTTAGCATATATTACTAAACAAGATTTTATACATTGATTAAAGGGTACCTTCAAAGAAAAGCATCTTGGGAAATTCTATTAAAAGTAAGTTCAGGAATTTATTCAGATCATGCTCTAGAAAAGGTATTAAAAAATTATGAGTTCAATTCATTAGATATAGCATTCATAACGGAATTATCTTTTGGATGTATTAGGTATAGAAAATTCCTTGATCTTTGGATAGACCATACATCAAAACTTTCTCATACTAAGCAACCACCAAAACTAAGATGGCTTTTACATATAGGTTTATATCAATTATTAAAAATGGATAAAATTCCATTTTCTGCAGCTATTTCTTCAACTGTAGAAGTTGCAAAGAAAACTGATTTAAAAGGTTTGGCTGGAACTGTAAACGCAATATTACGAAATACCGTTAGAAATATAGAAAAAGAACATGTCCCAAAAATATCCTCAGATGAAATAGAGAGATTGTCTTCTCTTGAGTCATTACCAATATGGCTTGTAAAAGAAATTGTTAATTGGGTAGGAATAAAAGAAGCTAAAAATATCGCCAAGGCATTTAATAAAAAACCTTCAATTGATTTGCGAATTAATTCTCTTAAAACTGATTTAAATAAATTTTTGAATGAACTTGCTGAATGTAATATTAATGCTACCGCAATCAGTCAATTAAAAAATGGGATCGCCTTAAATTCTAATCCAAGGTCTATTAAAAAACTCCCTGGCTACAGCGATGGGCTGTGGGTAGTCCAAGATAGATCTTCTCAATGGGTCGCTCCTCTTTTAAATCCAATGAAAGGGGAAAAGATTCTTGATGCCTGCTCTGCCCCAGGAAGTAAAACAACTCATTTAGCTCAGTTAGCTAATGATGATGCTGAAATCTTAGCTGTTGATAGATCAGAAAAAAGATTGAAAATACTTCAATCAAATTTGGAAAGATTAAATATAAAAAGTGTTAAAACTTTGAAAGCTGATGCTACTAATTTAGTTGATATTCAACCAAATCTTATCTCTTATTTTGATAAAATCTTAATTGATGCTCCATGTTCAGGGATTGGAACCTTAGCAAGAAATCCTGATTCAAGATGGTCTTTAAGTAAGGATAAAATAAATCAATTAATTCTTTTACAGGAAAGATTATTAGAAAGCGTTTTACCTCTTTTAAAAAGAAATGGAACTTTAGTTTATTCAACTTGTACAATATGTCCTGAAGAAAATAATTTTCTAATTAAAAGATTTTTGACAAAAAATAAGGAAATTAAATTAGATAGTGAAAAACAAATCTTACCGAAATTTGATGAACCAGGAGATGGATTTTATGCAGCAAAAATTTCTTATAAATAAAAAATAAAGTATTTTATTATTAAATCTCTAAATCATATATTTTACTTATGAACTTTTTCCAAAAATAAGCTGCATTACCGCTAGATAACTTAGTTTCTTTGTTTTCATCAAAACCTATCCAAACTCCGGTAGTAAGATTATTAATTGAACCAATAAACCAAAGATCCCTGTTTCCGTCAGAAGTTCCTGTCTTGCCATATACTCTTTCTCCTTTAATTGAGGCTGCTATCGAAGTACCTTCCGAAACTGATTTTTCAAGTAGATTATTTAGGCTTTTGTTTACTTCGGAATCTAATATCTTCTCATGAATAAATTTATTTTCCCAAATTAATTCATAATTATTTGATTCTATTTTTTCAATAATGCTTGGCTTATATAGATTCCCATTGCTATTCAGAGTTGCATAGGCATTTGTAATATTTAGGAGGCTATCTCCATAAGATCCGATAGCTAATGGTAGAAATTCTTCAAGCGGTTGTTCATACCCTAGGCCAAATAAATTAGCTTGATTTATAATTTTTTTAAGACCTATATTACTAGAAATTTTTAGTGGAACTATATTTGAAGAGGTTTTAAAAGAATCTATTAAAGATATCTTACCTCGATAAATTTCAGAAAAATTTTTGGGACAATAATCTTTCCAGCACTTAGGTAAATCTTCGAATTTATCACTTAATTTTATACCTTCTTTTAATGCTGCAGTATATGGAATAATTTTAAAAGTTGAACCTAAAGGCCTTATGGCTGAGGTAACTCTATTAAATTCGTTTATTCTTGGATTCTTACTAGTTATCATTGTTCTAATTAAACCGCTATTGGATTCTATTGATAACAATGCTGTTTCAATATTATTAGGCCCTATAGACCTAGAAATTTTTTGTCCTATTTCCTGCCAATCTTTATTTATGCTCGATTTTATCCTTAAATATTTGTACTTTTTATGATTTTTGATTTTGTTATTTGTTTCCTTGAGAATGAAATTTACTAATAAATTATCTTTAGAATCTTTACTATTTATTGAATAATTTAATTTAACTTTTTCCTTTAGGGCTTTATTTCTCTCGTCTAAAGATATGTAGCCATCAATATACATATCTTTTAAAATTTTATTTCTTTTTTTAATAGCTAAATCGATATTTTCATAAGGCGAATAAATTGAGGGAGCAGGTGCTAATCCAACTACTAAGGCAATCTCAGATAATGATAATTCCGTTATAAATTTTCCAAAATAAACTTGGGAGGCTTCATTAATACCATAAGCTCCTGATCCTAAGTAAATATTATTTAAATATAATTTTAAAATTTGATTTTTACTGAATTTCAATTCTAATACTAAGGAAATTATTATTTCTTTAATTTTTCTTTGAAAACTTAAATCATTATTTAAGAAAATTAATCTTGCTACTTGCTGAGTAATAGTGCTTCCACCCTCTTTAAAGTATCCGCTCTGAATATTACTAATAAAGGCTCTGGATAAACCTATTAAGTCAATTCCATTATGGTTAAAAAATCTTTTATCCTCACCAGAGATAAAAGAATACTTTAGAAAAAAGGGTATCGCATTTGTATTATCAAGAACATCGAATTTTCGACTTAATTTTCTTAATGTTTTATTATCAGAAGAGAATATTTCATAAGAATAGGATATTGATTTTGAAGTATTTATTTTAAGTGGGTCAAAATTTAAAGTAATCCTAATTAAATTAAGTATGGGGAAAAATATGACAAAGAAAATAAATATTGAGGAGCTAAAAATAAAATATTTATATTTTATTCCATTCACTTTAAGCTACTAAAAAACTATGTCCTATTGCTAAAGCGGTGACTAACATTCCAGTTATAAGAAATGGCTGAGCACTTGCCTGGTATTTGACATCAAATTTTAACGGGTCTCTTAGTAACCACATATCTTGAAATGTAATTTGAGGAATTACCAGTAAAACTAAAATTACTGATGCTAAATGTTGTCCAATAACAATTAATACGATAACCATTGCTAATTGAAAAATGTCAATGAGACCAGCACTTATTCTACTAGCATTTTTAATTCCAAATATTACAGGTAACGAATTCAATCCTAGTTTTGAATCCCCTTCAACACTTTTGAAATCATTTATAACTGCTATTCCGAGTCCAGAAAGACTATAAGCAAGAGTTAGTAATGCAGTAATAATAGTTAATTTCCCAAATAAGGCTTGTCCCGCCCACCATGGGAGAGCTATATATGAAGCTCCTAAAGCATAATTTCCTAGCCATCCATTTTGCTTCAATTTTAAAGGAGGAGCAGAATAGATATAACTTACTAAAGACCCACCTAAAGCCAGAAGAAAGACAGAGGGAAAACTATGTTTTGCATATAAATCTAATAAAAAAGAGACTACTAAACCAGCAATAAGTAATACCCAAATCTGAATTTTTACTTCCTTAATCGAAATCTTTCCAGAAGGTATTGGTCTATTAGGTTCATTAATAGCGTCAATTTCTCTATCAAAAAAATCATTAATAGTTTGGGTATAACCTGCTAGAAGTGGTCCGCTCATGAGCATGCATGCTAGTGAGGCTAAAACATTACTTATTGTCCACTGAAAGTTTCCGCTTGCGGCAGCTCCACAGATTACCCCCCATATCAAAGGGATCCATGTGATTGGCTTCATTAATTGTATACGTAGTTTCCAAATACTCGAAGTCTCTGAAGCCCCTTTAATTCCTAATAATTGTTTTGGATCATTCACTTTTAATATTTAACCTTTCTCAATTTCTTCAGGGAAGAACCAATTTTCCTCTCCATTTTGTAATTTAACAGTAATACCAATACTTCTACCATCGGTCATTTTATATCCAGTTGTTACAACTCTTGGGTTTGATGCTATTTGATCAATTAGCTTTGCAGGTAATCTATCTTTAACTTTGTTAATGTTAATTTTAACTTTACTACCAATTTTGGGTAATAATTTTGTTTCAGCCATAAGAGGTAAAATGGAAGCTATTATGCAAGATTAACAGCCTTTGGACAATTTTTATTAAAATGGTAGCTCTTCGTTTAATTCCTTGTTTAGATGTAGCCAATGGAAGGGTAGTTAAAGGTGTTAATTTTGTAAACCTTAGAGACTCTGGTGACCCTGTCGAATTAGCTTGTAAATACTCAGAAGCAGGAGCGGATGAATTAGTATTTTTAGATATAAGAGCTAGTGTGGAAAATAGAAAAACATTAGTTGATCTTGTTTCTAGAACAGCGAAATCAGTTAAAATTCCATTTACTGTTGGTGGTGGAATAAATTCGATCAACTCAATTAATGATCTTTTAAGAGCAGGAGCAGATAAAGTAAGTTTAAATTCTTCTGCAGTAACAAATCCAGACATAATTTCCAAAAGCTCTGCAAATTTTGGAACACAATGTATAGTTATTGCTATTGATGCAAGAAAAAAAATTAATAAATCTAATGAATGGGAAGTATATGTTAAGGGTGGACGAGAGAATACTGGTTTAGATGTAATAAGTTGGGCAAAAAAAGTTGAGGAATTAGGGGCTGGAGAAATTTTATTAACTTCAATGGATGGTGATGGGACACAAAATGGATACGACTTATTATTGACTCAAACAGTTGCAAATGCGGTTAATATCCCTGTGATTGCTTCTGGGGGTGCAGGCTCAGTAGAAGATATTTATGATGTTTTTACCAAAGGTAAAGCCTCTGCAGCACTTTTAGCATCTTTACTTCATGATAAAAAACTTACTATAGATGAAATAAAATCTTTTCTTATTGAAAAGAAACTACCAATAAGACCTAATTAAAAAAATTTATCATTAATTAAAAATATTTAAATATGCGATATAAAAAAACTAATGAGGTTAAAACTATTTTTAATAAAATTTCTTGTAGTTATGACTTTTTAAATAGTTTGCTTAGTATGGGATTACACAAATATTGGAAAAAGACATTAGTTGATTTATTAAAGCCAATTGATGGGGAAAATTGGGCTGATTTATGTTGTGGAACTGGGGATCTATCATTTTTAATTTTTAAAAAAGTAAGGCCCAATGGAAGTGTTACTGGAATAGATAGTGCAAAAGAAATTTTAAATATTGCAATGGAAAAGTCGAAATTGATTGAAAATAAATTTATCTGTTGGGAGATGCAAGATATCTTAGAAATAGATGAAGATTTAAAAAATTATGATGGAATTTGTATGTCTTACGGTTTAAGAAACCTGGTCAATGTAGAAGAAGGACTAAAAAAAGTATTTAATCTTTTAAGTGATACAGGTAGAGCTGGTTTTCTTGACTTTAATCATTCTAAATTTAATTCTGTAGCTGATTTATTTCAAAAAATATATTTAAGATTTGTTGTGGTGCCAATTTCAAAAATTTTTAGATTAAGTAAAGAATATTCTTATATTGAAAAAAGTATAAAAAATTTTCCAAAGGGAAACGAACTTATGCTAATTGCAAAAGGAGTAGGGTTTAAGAAAGTTGAATATAGGACTATTTTTTTCAATCAAATGGGAATATTAATATTAGAAAAATAAAATTCATCTTAAATATTTTTTCTCCAACAAAAAGTACATTTCCCCCATCTTGATATCTCACCTTCCGGTGCAGGACTATTGCATATTTTGCAATTAACCATATTATTATTCTTTATTCTGCTCGGATGATTTTCCCAGACTGTTTTTGCATTAATCTCTTTTTTATCTAAGCTTTTGACTTCATAATTTTGAATTATCTTTATTTCATTTAAATTTATTCCAAATCCGCTAATACTCTCCTTTAATCTATGTTTGTTATAAATTAGTGCCTGCCTCCATTGTGGATGATTTACAGCAATAATAAGAGTCTTCTGTTCAATTTTTAAGGGCTTACATGCTTTAGATAATTCCGGACCAATTAATTTTTCCCAATTCTCATTTAGTTTGGATAGTTTATTTAAGTCTTTCCATGATTTTTTGAAATTATCAATACAATTGCGCATTGATGATGGATATCTTTTATTCAATATTGGTAAATATCTTTTATTCAATTGATATAATTTAAGTTATAAGATTTAAGATAATTTAATCTTGTCAAGATTGCCTGTTTTTTATATTAAGGATTTGTGAAAGTTTTAGGATCAGTAGCTAAGACTGCATATTACTACAAAAAAATCCAGGAAGCTTGTCCTAATTGGAAACTTCAATACAAATTAAAATGTAAAAGTACTGAATACGAACTAACAAATTGGCTCCAAGATTCTCCAATCAAAAGATATAAACCAAGAGCAATAGTAGCTAAAGAACAATTTTTAGGAACAGGTCAGAATTCAAGACGATGGATTTCGCCTAAAGGAGGAATATGGCTAAGTGCGGCTTATCCAATTTTTACCTCAAAATTTTCAAGTGAGATATTTAGTCTTTCATTTGCAATTAAGTTATGTGAAATGTTGAATAAGGAATCTATAAAAGTCGATTTAAAATGGCCAAATGATATTTTTTTTAATTCAAAAAAATTAATTGGATTTTTACCCAGAGTGATAACAAGAGGGAAAGAAATTATCTATTTAAGGATAGGTATCGGCATGAATTTTTTAAATAAAACTCCATTAGAGGGCATTGCTTTATCTGAAATACTTAATACTAAAAATATATGTGAACATGTTTGGACTGCAAAAATCCTTAAAACTATTCATGAGTCAGTCGAATGTAATGATAGAAAAGAATGTATTATTAAAAATGCAAATAAATATCTTACAAAAAAACATTTACCTAGAGGTTATAACTCAAATGATTGGTTAATAAAAGAGGTAGATAAAAATGGGAATTTGAGAATTTATAATGGAATCCAAGAGAAAATATTAACGAGGTTTTAAATTTATTTAACTTTTAATTCAATTATTTTCCCATCTTTAAACTTTGCTATTTTCTTTGCCCGACTTGCAACTTCATCTTCGTGCGTAACTAAAACTATAGTTATACCTGATTCATGAAGTTTATCAAAAAGATCTAATACATCTTCTGTCGTCTTTGAATCTAAAGCGCCAGTGGGTTCATCGGCTAATAAAATTGCAGGATTATTGATAATTGCTCTTGCAATAGCTACACGTTGTTGTTGCCCTCCTGACAATTGATTAGGACGATTATTTACTCTCTCAGAAAGTCCAACTTTGTCTAGTGCATTTTTTGCTCTTTTTTCTCTTTCTATAGGATCTACTCCTGCATAAATCATCGGTAAAAGAACATTTTCTAGTGCTGTAGCGTCTGAGAGAAGGTGGAATTGTTGGAAAACAAATCCTAATTTTTGGTTTCTTAACTCAGCTAATTCATCATCAGATAAATTTTCAACAGGAGTTCCATTTAATTTATAAACGCCTTGAGATGGTCTGTCTAGACAGCCAATAATGTTCATTGCAGTACTTTTACCTGAACCACTTGCGCCCATAACAGCCAAATAGTCCCCTTTATAAATTTCTAAATTCACATTATCTAAGGCTTTTACGATAAGTTCATCTTTGCCATACATTTTTGATACTTTTTCTAAGGTCGCAACTTTTTTAGTCATTTATTAATACTCTTTTAAAGAACATTATTTGTTGTCGCTAATATATCCTGTAAAAAAGGAGTTTCTGATACTGCTGAATTAGCTAATTTGAAAAGAGGGTTAGAAAGTATTCCTCCTAAAGCTGTAACAGCTATGCAAGTATATAATGCAATTCTAAGTGGTGGTAATCCAATAATATTCCATTTGATCTCTGGATAAGATTTAACTATTTCAGAAGCTTCTTGTGGTTCTTTTACTACCATCATTTTTATAACCGAGATGTAGTAATAAATTGAAATTACTGAAGTTATTAATCCGACCACTACTAAAAGGTATTGATGGTTAGCCCAACCCGCAAAAAACAAATATATTTTCCCGAAAAAACCTAACATAGGCGGAAGCCCACCAAGAGAAAGAAGACATAGGCTCAGACCTAAAGTAATTAAAGGATCTTTTTGATAAAGGCCTGAATAATCTGTAATTCTATCTGATCCAGTTCGGAGTGAAAAGAGTATTACACATGAAAAAGCCCCTAGATTCATAAACAAATATGCAGCTAAATATAAAACAGCTGATGAAAGACCATCTTGTGTTCCAGATACTATTCCAATCATTACAAATCCCGCTTGACCAATTGAACTGTAAGCCAACATTCTTTTCATTGAGGTTTGGGCCAATGCCACAATATTTCCTAGTGCCATACTCAAGATTGCTAAAATTGTAAATAATAGTTTCCATTGTTCATCGAATGAAGAAAAAGTAGTGCTTAAAATTCTTATTGCAAAAGCAAATCCGGCAGTCTTAGATCCTACAGATAAAAAAGCTACTACAGGCGTTGGGGATCCCTCATAAACATCAGGTGTCCATTGATGAAAAGGAACTGCAGCAATCTTAAAAGCAACAGTTGATAAGACAAATACTAGTGATAAGGATGTAATAAATGATGGTTTATTTATTATCTCTACCCCAATGGTTGATAAGTTTGTGGAACCACTAAGACCATAAAGGAATGAGGATCCATATAAATAAACAGCAGCAGCAGCTGATCCAACTAGGAGATATTTTAAAGCGGCCTCTGAACTCCTAGGGTCTCTCTTGAGATAACCAGAAAGACAATAACTAGCTACTGATAAAGTCTCTAAAGATATAAATACACTAACAAGGTCCGTAGATCCACACAAAAGCATAGCTCCTAAAGTTGCTGATAAGACTATTGCAGCGAATTCCCCAATTGGACTTCCACTTTGCTCTGTGTAACGCCAACTAATAAGTAAGGAAATTAGAGTTGATAGTGCAATAATTGATCTAAATGCAATAGCTAAATTATCTGAATTAAAAGAGCCAAGGAATGCACTATTTACAGGGTTACTCCACTGTAAAGCAAGACTTATAAGAGAACTGCCTAATGAAATGTAACAAATAACTGGTGCCCACCTTGAGGCAGTTTTTTCGCCAGCAAGATCCACAAGAAGAGTTCCAACAATACCAAGCAAAATGAAAGCTTCTGGAATAATTGCTTGAGCATTTAAATTAATTGTAAAGATTTCGTTCTGCACTTAATTAAATTGAATGTTTGATTGTAAGGATGTAAGAGTTAAACTTACTTGATTATAATTTGTGGGTATAAGTTTTGAAATCTTCGAGCAATATTGCTTAAAGGGTTTCAATACATCATAATATGCCCTAATTGATTAAAAAAACACTAATTTTATCGAAATAGACCTTGGATCACACACTTGTTATTGTTGAAAGTCCCACAAAGGCAAAAACTATAAGAAGGTTTTTGCCTCCTAATTATGAAGTTCTAGCTTCCATGGGACATGTAAGAGATCTTCCAAAAGGAGCAGCTGAAATTCCTGCATCAGTTAAAAAAGAAAAATGGTCAAGGATAGGTGTAAACACTACAGAAGATTTTGAACCACTTTATATTATCCCAAAGGAAAAGAAGAAGGTCGTTAAAGATTTAAAAAATGCTTTAAAAGATGCTACTCAATTGCTATTAGCAACTGACGAAGATAGGGAAGGTGAGAGTATAAGTTGGCACTTAATGCAAATTCTTAAACCGAAAATCCCAACTAAGCGAATGGTTTTTCATGAAATTACTAAAAAGGCAATTAATAAGGCACTAGATGAGACCAGAGAAATTGATATGGAATTAGTTCAGGCTCAAGAAACTAGAAGAATTCTTGATAGGCTTTTTGGATATGAACTTTCTCCATTACTTTGGAAAAAAGTAGCTCCCAGACTATCTGCTGGTCGTGTTCAGTCTGTTTCAGTAAGATTGCTTGTTAACAAGGAAAGAGAAAGGAGAGCGTTTAAAAAAGCCTCCTACTGGGGATTAAAAGCCTCTTTGCTTAAAGATAATATTTCTTTTGAATCTAAGTTATTTAGTCTAAATGCCCAGAAAATCTCCAACGGTTCTGATTTTGATGAAAAGACAGGTAACTTAAAAAAAGGTAATAAATCTTTAATTTTGAACGAAGACAGGGCAAAGAGTCTTCTCAAAACTTTATCTAAGGAAAAGTGGAAAGTCTTAAAAGTAGAAAAAAAACCCACAATTAGGAAGCCTGTTCCACCTTTTACTACTAGTACTTTGCAGCAGGAAGCTAATCGAAAACTTCGACTATCTGCAAGAGAAACAATGAGATGCGCTCAAGGCTTATATGAGAAAGGTTTTATTACATATATGAGAACTGATTCAGTACATCTCTCTGAACAAGCGATTAGAGCGGCGAGAGAATGTGTAAACTCAAAATATGGGAAAGAATATTTATCAAGCTCAGCTCGTCAATTTAATTCAAATGCTAGGAATGCTCAAGAAGCACATGAAGCGATCAGGCCTGCTGGAGAAGTTTTTAAAACTCCAAATGATACAGACCTGACAGGAAGAGATCTATCTTTATATGAATTAATTTGGAAAAGAACTGTTGCCAGCCAAATGGCGGAAGCAAAATTAACAATGATTAATGCTGAAATAGAAGTTGGGGAAGGATTATTTAAGTCAAGCGGAAAAAGTATAGATTTTGCAGGTTTTTTTAGAGCTTATGTGGAAGGTAGTGATGATCCAAGCGCATCACTTGAACAGCAAGAAGTCATTCTTCCTAATTTAACTCAAGGTTCTGTTCTAGAAGTTAATAGCAAAGAGGCTACTTATCATGAAACTAAATCACCAGCTAGATATACTGAGGCTGCATTAGTCAAAGTTTTAGAAAAAGAGGGAATAGGAAGACCTTCTACTTATGCAAGTATTATTGGAACAATTGTAGATAGGGGCTATGCAAATATTTCTTCAAACTCCTTGTCGCCTACATTCACAGCTTTTGCTGTTACGGCATTGTTAGAGGAACACTTTCCTGATCTAGTCGATACTACATTTACGGCAAAAATGGAATCTTCATTGGACGAAATTTCTTCAGGTAATCTTGAGTGGCTTCCATATTTAGAAACTTTTTATAAAGGTAAAAATGGTCTTGAGGTAAAAGTCCAGAAAACTGAAGGTGATATTGATGGGAAAGCATACAGACAAGTTGATTTTGATGACTTACCTTGCGTAGTCAGAATTGGTTCTAATGGGCCATGGCTTGAAGGGGTAAAAATAGATGAATCAGGAAATGAAATACAGGCAAAAGGTAATCTCCCTATGGATATTACTCCTGGAGATTTAGATAAAAAGAAAGTTGACCAAATTCTTAGTGGCCCCTCAGATCTTGGAACTGATCCAAAAACTGGTGAGCAAGTATTTTTAAGATTCGGCCCTTATGGTCCTTACGTTCAGTTAGGAAATACTGAAGAAGACAAAGCGAAGCCAAGAAGGGCCTCTTTACCAAAAGAGTTAAAAACAGATGACTTAACTTTATTGGAAGCTCTAGAACTATTAAGCTTACCAAAATTGTTAGGAGAACATCCCGAAGGTGGAATTGTTGAGGCAGATAGGGGAAGATTTGGTCCATATATTAAATGGATAAAAAATGAAGATGATTCTGAAAATAGATCATTAAAAAAAGAAGATGATGTTTTTAAGGTTGATCTTAAGCGCGCATTAGAAATCCTCGCGATGCCAAAATTAGGAAGAGGAGGACAAGAAGTAATAAAGGATTTTGGAAAACCTAAAGAATTAAAAGATAAAATTCAGATTTTAAATGGACGATATGGATTATATATAAAGTGTGGAAAAACAAACGTCTCTTTGCCTAAAGATACTGATTTAGAAAAATTTACACTTGATAATGCTTTAGTTTTAATAGAAGAGAAAATGAAAGATAAAAAGGGCTCTGGTTTCAAAAAAAATAAAGTAATTAGTAAAAAGACCTCAAAGAATAAAAAAAGTAAAAAATAAATATGGGTTTTACAAAAAGTAAATTATTTATTTTTATTATTTTAATTTTTTTACAGTCTTGTTCTGGAGGAAGAATTGGAAATTTTTTTGAATCCAGTTTTAAAATTATTGAAGAGACAAAAATAAAAGAAGATGTTAAAAATAATTTAAAGAAAAAGATTGTTATTGAATCTGAGGTAATTGCAGAAAAAAACAAAAATATTGAAGAGGTAAAAATAAAAGAAGATGTCAAAAATAATTTTGAGAATAATATTGATATTAAATCTGTGGGAATTCCTGAAAAAAACAAAAATATTGAAGAAGTAAAAATAAAAGAAGATATTAAAAATAATTTAAAAAATAAGGTTTTAAAAAAGTCTGAGAAGAAATCAAAAAACAACAAAAAAATTTCTAATAAAAATATATTTTTGCAAAATAAAATATATCAGCCTAAATCGTACAAAATTATTTTTATTTTAAAAGATGTAAATCCAAAAGATCCCACTGAAGATTTAAGGACCATTTTAAGAAATTCTGATGTAAATTTTGAAATAGAAAAGATTGAACGTTATTTTGATCCAAAAACTATAAAAAGTAATTAAATATTTATATAAAAATTTCATATGAAACTTTCAAATAAAAATGAGGCACTTAATATAATTGAACCTGCATATTTAGCCTCTCTCTCTTCATTACTTTGGATCGCTTTATACTATTTACCAATAGGAGGAGCTTTGTTGAGATTAATATTACCTCTCCCTATCATCTTGTTGCATTTGAGAAGAGGAACTAAAACTGCTTTTGAAGGTCTCATAATACAATTTCTTTTGTTATTGATACTTATGGGCCCATTAAGAGGAACTTTATTTTTATTCCCATATGGGATATTAGCTTTTTGGCTAGGCTGGTCTTGGTTTATGGAAAAAAATTGGTGGCTTAGTTGGTTTGTAGGCTTTGTTCTGGGGACACTTGGTTTTTTTATAAGGGTGCTTGCATTATCAACTTTAGTTGGGGATAATCTTTGGATAATAATTACAAGAGCAAGTTATGGCCTCATAGATAAATTTATTGAACTATTTAATATGCCATTCTCTCCTTCGATCCGAATGATCCAATTTGTTGCAATATTATTAATAATTTTTCAAGAAATGGTATATGTTCTAACTATACATATACTCGCATATTCTCTTTTCCCTAGATTAAATTCAAATATTCCTGATCCTCCAAAAATAATTAATGGATTTGTTGATTTAGGTATTTAATATAATATTAAATAATGCATATATCGTATTTAGGGATAAAGTTATTTGGAAGTAAAGGTAATCAAAAATTATTTTCTGAAAGGGTAGATCTTCTTAAAAAAGAAATTAATAATTTTATTTTCTATCTTGTGATTGCTGGAACAGAAACATCTCAAATTCAAGGTATATCTGCAGCAGGAATTAATTCAAAA
Source organism: Prochlorococcus sp. AG-388-A04 (assembly GCA_003279935.1). GTDB lineage: Bacteria > Cyanobacteriota > Cyanobacteriia > PCC-6307 > Cyanobiaceae > Prochlorococcus_A. The sequence goes on along the minus strand of QCGL01000001.1, from coordinate 116,183 downwards.
GCCAGAAGGAGAACCCCCTTAGCAGATGCTGAGTTTTTTCTTATTGGAGCTTCAATAGATCATAAATATAAATTACCCTTTTTAAATGCAGGAGTTACTCCTGCATTAATAAGCTATGTATGTAGGAAACTTATACTCGCAAGTCCAATAGTTGTTCCTATAGGAATAAAAGAAAAGCCTTACTTTAGTCACTTAACTGTGGAAAATTATTTAGTAGGGCCAGCTAAATGCTTGACTACTGGAAAATCTATGAATAAAGAGAGAGTTTTGAATCTTTACAAAAAAGGACTAGAGATTGGAAAATCTACGAAACAACCAATATTCATTTCAGAATCTGTGCCAGGAGGAACTACAACTGCTCAGGCAGTAATGGAAGCTTTTGGCTTAAATGTAAATAATTTAATAGGAAGCAGTTTGATTAATGCTCCTAGGAACTTAAAAACAAAAGTAATTAAAGCTGGTCTTTTAAAAGCAAATTTACAAAATAATTTTGACTCTTTAGATGTTATTTCTTCAGTCGGAGATCCATTTCAAGCATTCTCTATGGGATTATTGATTGGGGCAAGATTAGCTAATCAATCTGTTGTATTATCTGGAGGGAGCCAAATGTTAGCTGTAATATTACTTGCGTTGGAATTTATTGATTCTAAAGAAAAACAGGAATTCGTTGATTTCGTTTTTATAGCTACTACTGGATGGTTGGTTAGAGATAATTCATTGGGTGATTTATTAGATTTAATAAGTGAAAAATACAACGTAAACTTATTAGGATTTGCAAGCCCTCTGAATTTCAAATCATCTAAATTTAAAGAATTGAGTGATTATGAAATAGGTTATGTCAAAGAAGGGGTTGGTGCTGGCGGGATGTCAATTCTTGCATTTCTTAAGGGTTTTAGTAATGAAGAAATAGTTTCAAGGTGTCAAACTAATATTGAAAGAATGAAGGAGTTCGGTCAAATTTCTTTAAATAAGGATTGTTAAATGCTTAAAAAATATCCTACAAGAAGGCAATTCCTTAATTATGGCAAACTATCTCTCCTTTTCTTTTTGAATTCATGTAGTAATTCTTTAAAAAAATTTAAAATTGGTTTTCAAAGTTCGATTTATCCAAAATCTTTAAAAGATACGTTCCCTGCGATTTGGCACAAAGAAAATATTAATTTTAGTAAGCTTAAATTAGAAAAAAATAAAATAAAATTATCTAAATCAGATTTAATTTTGATTAATGATGGATGGCTAAATAGTATTAATTTTACAAGTTTTCAAAACATAAATAATTTATTTTCAAATGATCTATTAGATAATAGATCGCGAGATTTTTTAAAAAGTTTTAAAGAATATCAACGCGATAAATTATTTCCGATAGGTGTTGTTCCATATGCAGTAATTATAAAAAATAATAAAGATCTAATATATGACGCTAGTAATTCTTGGGATTTTCTTCTTGATGAGAGTTTGAAAGGAAAAATTATATTCCCTCAAAGTCCGAGAATATTAATTTCAATTTCAAAAAAAATTAGTGTAAAAAATTCACTTAGCAAACTGAAAGAACAAGCAATGTTATTTGAGGATAAAAATTCAATAAATTGGTTAGTTAATTCTCATGCATCTGTTGCGATTATCCCCTTTTCACTATGCCAAAAATATCTTAGGGTTGATTCAAGACTTTCGATGGTTTTCCCAAATAAAGGTGTTCCTTTGATGTGGAATTTTCTTCTAGCTAAATCAAAAATTAAGAATATTGTATTAAATGATTGGATTAAGTCTTTACAAAAAAGGGCTACTATCGATGAGTTAGCTAATCAAGGTTGGTATTTACCTTTTAAAAATCAATACTCTCAGGATAAATACAATATCAAAATTGAAAAAAATAATTATGGTCCATCTAAAAATTGTTGGGCAAATAGTTGGTCTTTTTCACCTCTTAATAAAGAACAGAAATTAAGTCTAGAAAATTTGTGGAATCAATCATTAACCCCATAATCTTTTTTTAGGCTTTTCACTTAATAAGTTGTGAGTTTCTTTTAATAAAGCTGGTATATTTAATTTGCTAGGACATTTTGGAATGCATTCATTGCAATCTAAGCAAAAAGAGGCATCTTTTTCTTCCCACCAGTGGCCTGCCCTTCCTATTAAATTATATCTTTCTTTAGCAAATTCTAATTGACCATACCCCATAGATATATTTCTTAAACGAAGTATTTCAGGAATAGGTATTTCACTTGGACATGGTAGGCAAGATCTGCATTGCTCACATTTTGAAGACTTTAACTCTTCATTCGCAAAATGTTCGATATTTTCTAATGCACTAATTTCAGAAGATGTAAGTTTTTGACTTGAGTTTATAAGCTTTTTTGCAATATTAAAATCTTCAAATTTTGTAGCCCCTAAAGATAGAGTTGTTATACCTTTCGAAAGTAAAAATCTATAAGCTAGCTCCAAAGGATGGTATGGTGCAGATGCTCTTAATAAAATTTCGCTTGGAGCATATAATCTCCCACCCTTATCAGCAGGAGATATTGCTAACACACCCATTTTCTTTTTTAAAGCTAGTTGGGCAAGGCTTATTTTTGATTGATCTAAAAAATGTAAATGAAGATTGCAAAAACTAAATACTTCACAGTTAATTGCATTTTCAATAAGTTTATAATTACCGTGCGAACTGAACCCCACTTGATCAACCAAGCCTTTTTTAATTACCCATTTTATAAACTCCCCCCCCTCTCCATTTAGAACCCAATCTAAATGCTCCTCTAAGTTTATTCCGTGGATCGCAAGATTATTTATTTTCTTTAACCTTAAATTTTTGAGCGAATTTTCGAAATTAACTTTTAGATAATTAAAATCTCCTTTAGGTAATACTTTGGTAGTAATTATCCATTCTTTCCTAAATATATTTTCGGAAGTTTCTAATTCCTTTAATGACTCCCCGATCAGTTTTTCAGCGTTACCGTAAGCAGCAGCAGTTTCTAAATGATTAATGCCCGCTTCATGAGCACTCTTAATAAGGTAATTCATTTTATCAAGATTTTCTGTCGCTCTCATTGTGCCTAAAGTAAACAAACTTACATGGCATGCTTTCCCAAATGATCTTTTCTTAGAATGAATTATCATCTTTATATGATTAATACCCTATTTAATAAGTTTTTAATTTATTTATAGTAGAAAATGTTTTAAAGTAAATCAAAGTTAATAATAGTTTCTCAAATAATCTTTATTTAAAGTTATGTTTACAGGAATAGTTCAGTCAATAGGAAAACTTAAAAAAGAAAAAAACTTCTTAATTATTGAAATTCTGGAGCAGCCTTTTGATATGCAAATAGGTGATAGTATCGCAGTTGATGGAATTTGCTTAACAGTAAAAGAGATTTCTAATAATCAATTTAAAGTAGATGTAAGTGAAGAAACTTTAAAAAAAACTACTTTAGGAGAAAAATCTAGTATTAATCAAATAGTTAATTTAGAACCTGCTCTCCGGATCTCGGATCGTCTTGGCGGCCATATAGTTAGTGGACATATTGATGGTTTGGGAAAAGTTGAAAATATAGAAAAACTTGAAAAATCTTGGCTTTTATCAATTAAATGGCAAAATAAAAAATTTTCTAAATATGTTGTAGATAAGGGAAGTATATGCGTTAACGGCATTAGCCTTACAATTGCAAAATCTGAAAATCAAGGGGAAATTTTTACAATCGCAATTATTCCACATACTTGGGAAAACACTAATCTCAAAAATTTAGCAATTGGCGATGGTGTAAACCTAGAAGGAGATGCATTAATTAAATATGTAGAAAAACTACTTGAATTTAATCAGAATATAGATTCAAAAAACTCTTCTCAAGAAATCTCCTCAAATTGGCTTAAAGAGAACGGCTGGAATAAATAATAATTTTAATTTAATGGAGTAAGGGAGATGATTTTAGAATCTTTTTTAAGATCAATTTTATATTCTTGACCAGGCTCTAATCCTAATTTCTTTGTATATGCATGACCTATCAATAAGTTGCCGTTGCCATGAACTTTTGTTTTAAATTCTGCTTGCCTCCCTCTTGAAGATCTGTTCCCAGACCTGCCAGGCCCACTATTGCTTAACTTATAACCCTTCGCTTCAATTAGTGCTCTATAAAAACTTTTTCTTAAGACTCTTCCACTTGGACCAACATATCCGCAGCCTCTAGCTATTTCATCCTCAGATTTCTTGCTGAGTAATTTAGATTTTTCGAGAAGTTCTTTTCCTACAAGCATTATATCAGCTTTTTCTTAATATATATTCTTACTAATAATGAGAATTGTGGCAATATAAGTTAATAAAAAATAGATTTTCAAAGAATAAATTCTTTATTACAAGAGGTACAAAATGATAAATAAAATAACCCAAATTCCATCTACGAAATGCCAATATAATTCAACAGCTTCTAATGGGAACATATTTTGATTAGTAATTCTTCCTTCCTTTGGTCTTGTTTGCCAAGAAATAATTAATATCATTAACGTCCCTAAAGTTACATGTAATCCATGAAAGCCTGTTAGGGCATAAAAAGTACTTGCAAATAAATTATCCGTTAATCCGAACGGCAAATTGAAATATTCAAATAGTTGACATATTAAAAAGGTAATTCCAAGAAGAGCAGTAACTATTAACCATTTCTGAGTATCAGAATTTTTATTTTTAAGAAGAGCTTTTCCTGCTTTATGGAAAGTCGCGCTACTTACAAGCAATAAAATTGTATTTAATGTAGGTATGGGAAGTTCTAATTCATAAATAGCCCCATCTGGTAAAGGATTAACTGCTTTATATGTAAGGTAGGCAGCAAAGAAACCAGCAAAAGTCATCCCATCTGCTATCAAAAAAGTTATTAATCCAAACATCCTAAAGTCTTCATGATGTTCACTTACTTCACTGTCATTTTTTTTAATTTCTTTTGAACTATCTAGAGTTGTCATGATTTTTGTATTAATTTTCTTAAGATTTTGGTTTTCCATAACCATAAGGTTCTTCAACTAAAGGTGCTTCACCTACCCAATTTTCAACAGGTGGAGGAGATGATGTTAACCATTCAGGTGTTAAAGCATTCCACGGATTATCCCCAGAATCATTACCATTTTTAATACTTAAAAATATATTAATTAAAAATGGAATAGTACTTATAGCCATTAAGAGAGCTCCAATACTACTGATTTGATTAACAAATTGAAATTGAGGATCATATTCCGCCACTCTTCTAGGCATTCCATTTAGACCGAGCCAATGTTGAGGAGCGAAGCATAAGTTAAAGCCAATAAAAGTTATAGCAAAATGTAGTATCCCAAGTTTTTCACTCATTAACTTACCAGTTACCTTTGGGAACCAATGATATATAGATGAGAAGATAATAAAAACAGTGCCCCCATAAACTATGTAATGGAAGTGAGCAACTACGAAATATGTATCATGCACATGTATATCAAAAGGTACCTGAGCGAGAGCAACTCCTGTAATGCCACCAAATACAAAATTTATAATAAATCCACATGAGAATAACATTGCACTATTTATAGATATTTTTCCACCCCATAAGGTTGCAACCCAATTAAAAAATTTAATTCCAGTTGGCACTGCTATGAATGCAGTTGCAATAGTAAAGAATAATCTCATCCAAGGAGGGGTGCCACTTGTAAACATATGATGAGCCCAAACAACTAGACCAAGAACTACTATTCCCATTATTGAAAAAACCATTGTGGTATATCCAAAAAGTGGCTTTCGTGAATGCACTGGAAGAATTTCACTAACCAAGCCGAAAGCAGGAAGAACCATTATGTAAACAGCGGGATGAGAATAAAACCAAAATAAATGTTGATAAACGACTACATTTCCACCTAAAACAGGGTTAAAGAAACCGGTATGAGCCACTATATCAAAGCTTAGTAATATTAATGTTCCAGCTAAAACTGGAGTTGACAAAACTACTAATAAACTTGTGCCTAGCATCGCCCAGCAATACATAGGTAGTTGCATCAGCTTTAATCCTGGTCGCCTTAGTTTGATAATTGTCGCAATGAAATTTATTCCGCCGAAGATAGAGCTACCCCCTAGCAATAAAACACTCATTATCCAAATGAGTTGTCCTGATTGAGGGGTGGTTATGCTCAAAGGAGGATATGCAGTCCATCCAGCCTGTGCTGCTCCTTCAACAAAATAACTTGCTACTAGCATTAAACCGGAAGGAGGTATAAGCCAAAAAGCTACAGCATTCAATCTTGGGAATGCCATATCTCTAGCTCCAACATAAAAAGGAATTAAATAATTCCCAAATGCACCATTTACTACAGGTACAATCCACAAGAAAATCATTATTGTTCCGTGCAATGTTAAAACTTGGTTATATACATCTCTAGGCATAAAGTCCGACATTGGGCTTGCTAATTCAATTCTTATCGCACTTGCTAAAGTGCCTCCAATTAAATAAAAAAGAAACCCACATACAAGATATTGAATACCAATTACTTTATGGTCGAGACTAAAACTAAAGTATCTAAGCCATCCTTTAGGTTGAAGACTATTGGTATTGGAATCCTTTGAATCAATTGAAATCGTCATAAACTAACCTCAGTTTTTGTGTTTTTGTTAAACCAATCTTTGTAGTCAGATTCTTCTTCAACTATTATTAAAGCTCTCATCCCTCCGTGGTAAGGGCCACATAATTCCGCACATATTATTGGATATTTTCCAACTTTAGTAGGAGTGAAATTTAATATCGTAGGTTGGCCAGGAATAATATCTTGTTTTATTCTGAATTCTGGCACCCAAAAAGCATGAATCACATCTTTTGATTCCATCTTCATAGAAACTTTATGATCAACTGGAACATGAAGCTCCCCAGAAATAAATTCCCCTTTCGGATAATTAAATAAAAATGCAAATTGCATAGCTGAAACTTCAACAGATAGATTATTGTTAGCAACCTCATTATTTGATGCTTGGCTGATTCCAGCCCATATCTTTTCTGTGTTGGAGGTCATCATTTCATGGCTATGATTTAGTTCTTTCATACCTCCCATTCGATCGTAAATGTTGTAGCTATATAAACCTATTATTAGAACAATAATAGATGGGATAATTGTCCATACAATTTCCAGGCTTAAATTACCTTCTAAAGCTATCCCATCTCCATATTGATCTTTCCTTTTTCTAAATTTAAATAAACTATATATAACCGCTATGGTCATTCCTATGAAAATTATTAATCCAATTATAAAAAGAATTTTAAAAAGCTCATCATATATAGGGGCATTTATGCTTGCTTCAACAGGAAGTAAGTTAACATTAAATCCGATCCAAAAAGATATACCAAATACAGCGGAAATTATAAGTATTAAATAAAAGCTTTTATTTAACAATTGATGTAAAAAATGTTATTTATATTTTCAACATATTCAATTTTTATAATTTTGCATTGTTTGTTAATGGAAAATTATTGAAATTCACAACTTCTTAAGATTTAAAAAATAAAAGGTGTATTATCAATAACTTTTCATAGGTTTATGTCAGGGAAAAAAGATTAAAAAAACAAATAAATTTTAAAAATAAAACATTTACTTTTAATTAATGTTTGATATTTGAATCTAAATTAATATGCAAAAAGAAGAAATTTGAGTAATTTGTTCAAAAACGAAATATATCAATCAAAATACAAGTCAGTTTTTCTTAAATTGGGAAACCATTGCGTTTTGGCCTTAATAGCTTTAATAGTTATTGGAGGAGCTACTAGGGTTATGGAGGCCGGTCTTGCTTGCCCTGATTGGCCTTTATGTTATGGGACTTTTCTACCTCTTAATCATATGAATTTAAGAGTTTTTCTAGAATGGTTTCATCGTTTGGATGCTTTCCTAGTAGGACTGTTAATTCTTTCTAAATTCATACTTTCAATTATTTGGAGAAAAGATCTTCCAAATTGGTTACCAAAAACTTATTCATTATTAGTCTTCTTAGTAATTGTTCAAGGCTCTATTGGAGCATTAACAGTAATTAATTTACTTAATTCCTACTCAGTTACTGCTCATCTTTTTACAGCTTTTTTACTTCTAATAACAACAATAACTATCAATCAGAATCTAGAAAATAATTGGGTTAATAAATCATTGACTTGGTGGAAGATATTTTTATTTTTCCCTCTAATACTGACTTTAGTTCAATCTTTTATTGGAGTAAGGCTTTCATCAACTTGGTCTGCACATCTCTGCTTATCTTTTAATAAACAATGTTTAATTTTAGATACTCATAAATTATTTGCTATCCCAATTTCTATTTCTATTTTATTGATTTTGGCGATCTCAATATATAAACAAGATTTGTTCTTTAATAATTGGAGATACCTTTCCTCACTTTTTTTGCTTTTAATTTCCCAGGTTGTTCTGGGAGTATTAAGCCTTAGAACTAATTTAAGTGAACCTCTTTTTGTTATTGGTCATCAACTAAATGCTTCTTTATTAATTGCGACCCTAACATCATTGATTTTTAGAAATCCTTATCTAAATAAAAAAATCAATCAACCATTTAATTCAGTAATAGTAGGTTTAAACTCATGAAAAGTGATTTAGAAAACTTAAATTTCCAGACTTCAATTCGTGAACAAGTTGTACCTTCAAGAAAAAAAGTAAGACTACCTGCGTGGCTTGAAGTTGCCAAACCTAGGTTGATTCCATTATTACTTGCTACAACTTTAGGAGGTATGGCATTAACGGAAGAATGGCCTTTATCCTCTCCTAAGCTTATATGTACTTTAGGAGGAGGTGCCTTGGCCGCCGCGGCAGCAGGAGCACTTAATTGTTTGTGGGAAATGGACCTAGATAAGAGGATGAAAAGGACAAGTAATAGAGCTTTACCCTCAGGTAAGTTATCATTTAATACTGTTTTTTTAGGTGCAGTATCTTGTACGCTGGCAGCTGCAATGCTTTTGATAAGTGGCGTAAATTATTTAGCTGCCGGTTTAACATTATTGGGATTATGTAGTTATGTGATTTTATATACGATAATTCTTAAACCAAGAACAACTCAAAATATTGTTTTTGGTGGTGTTGCAGGAGCTATACCTCCTTTAGTAGGAGCTTCGGCAGCCACGGGTCATATAGGACTTAGTGGTTGGTGGTTATTTAGTTTGGTAATGCTTTGGACCCCAGCTCATTTTTGGGCTCTTGCAATTTTATTAAAAGATGATTATGCGTCTGTAGGTATACCTATGCTCCCTTCCGTTAAGGGTTCAGCGTTTACCGTCAAAGCTATTTCTCGCTACGGATGGGCAACTGTTTTTATGAGTATTCTTGGTGTTTTTGCTTTACCTGAGGGAGGAGTTCTTTATTTGATATTGCTTTTACCTTTTAATGGAAGACTTTTACAATTAATAAATAGATTGAAAAGTTCACCAGACGATTTAGAAAAAGCTAAAGGACTTTTCAGATGGTCAATACTTTATATGTTTGGTATTTGTCTGTTGCTATTGATTTCCAGAACTCAACTTTCTGTGGATTTTGAAAATCAGTCTATGCAAATGTTCTTATCATTAAAGGCATACTTTAATTATTAGATTGATGTAAAATATTAGAGGATCAATTCTAGTTTGATGAATTATATACAAATTACGGATCTTTCAAAATCATATTCTGATATCCAGGCATTAAAAGATTTATCAATGAAAATTAATGCTGGTACATTATTTGGAATCTTAGGTCCAAATGGTGCAGGTAAGTCTACCCTCATAAAAATACTAGCTACCTTAGTGGAACCAGATGGTGGTGAGGTTTTTGTAAATAATATCAATTTAATTAAAAATCCAAGAAAAATTAGAGAATTAATTGGTTACGTGGCTCAAGATATTGCTCTCGATAAAATCCTTACAGGGCGAGAGTTATTAGATTTTCAGTCGGATTTATATCATATGAATAAAAAGGAAAAATACGAAAGAATAAAATTATTAATAAATCAATTAGAGATGAATGATTGGATTGATAGAAAATGCGGAACATATTCAGGAGGAATGAAAAGAAGGATAGATCTAGCTGCGGGCCTTTTACATTTGCCCAAAGTTTTAATATTAGATGAACCAACGGTAGGTTTGGATATTGAAAGTAGAAATATAATTTGGCACCTTTTGAAAGATTTGAAGAATGATGGCATGACTATTATTTTAAGTAGTCATTATCTTGATGAAATAGATAAATTAGCCGATAGTTTGGTAATAATTGATGATGGGAAAGTTATAGCTCAAGGAACACCTGCTCAACTTAAAAATAAATTAGGAGGAGATAGGATAACTTTAAAAGTAAGAGAATTTAGTACTCATGAAGAGTCTAAAAAAATAAGTGAAATTTTATCCTCAATCAATGGAATAAGTCAGATTATCATAAATAAGGCGCAAGGTTATTCAATTAATTTTGTAGTAGATAAGGAAAAGGATTTGCTTACAAAACTTAAAGTAGAATTAGCTTTTTCAAAGTTTGAAATTTTTTCTCTTGCTCAAAGTCAACCTAGCTTGGATGATGTATATCTACAGGCGACTGGCAAAACATTATTAGATGCTGAAATTTCTATGACTGGTAAAAGAGATCTAAAAAAGGAATCGAAGCAATCAATGAGATAAAAATAATAAATTTTTTGATATCTAATTATAATAATGATTAAAAGTTCTTAAATAATGGAATTAAAACAATATAATTTATTTTTTTTATATCAAGAAACTGTTGCTTTAACCAAAAGGTTATTTATCCAATTAAAAAGAAGACCTTCTACTCTTTTAGCGGGCATATTGCAACCTATAATTTGGCTCTTTTTATTTGGAGCTCTTTTCTCAAAAGCTCCTGAAGGTTTTCTACCAGGAGTTGATTCTTATGGAAATTTTTTGGGGGCAGGACTAATTGTTTTTACTGCTTTTAGTGGAGCATTGAATTCAGGCTTGCCTTTAATGTTTGATAGAGAGTTTGGCTTTTTAAATAGGTTACTTGTCGCACCTCTAGCGAGTAGATTGTCTATTGTTTTATCCTCATTCTTTTACATAACTATTCTGAGTTTTGTTCAAAGTATTGTGATAATGATTGTTTCATTTGTTTTGGGTTATGGATGGCCTGACTTTTACGGGTTAGGAATTGTTTTTACAACATTAATACTATTAGTACTCTTTGTGACTTCAATAAGCCTCTGTTTGGCTTTTGTTTTACCTGGTCATATTGAATTAATTGCTCTTATATTTGTAATAAATTTGCCTCTTCTTTTTGCAAGTACTGCATTAGCACCCATTTCTTTTATGCCAAATTGGTTAGGGTGGCTAGCCTCCTTAAATCCATTAACTTTTGCGATTGAACCTATCAGGATTGCTTATACTCAAACTATGAATTTAGATGTGGTGGCTTTACACGCACCATATGGTGACTTAACTTGTAAGAGTTGTATCTCAATTTTATTTTCTTTAACAGTTTTTTCATTAATTATTATAAGACCACTGTTAAATAGAAAATTAAATTAATAAATTTATGTCTTTAAAAGATCATCTAAAAGATGCTTACCAAAAAGCATCTTTTGAAAAAAATCATTCGATCTTAGAAAATATAATTAATGTATGGGCACATAGGTTTGGACCTGAATCTTTAAATGAACTAATTGTTAAAAATCAAGATCAATTTAAATTAATAGAAGAGGATCAGCTAGAGGCAAGTCAGAATCAAATCAATTTAGAATTAACAGAAGAGTATCAAGCAGAGGTAAATCAGAATCAAATCAATTTGGAATTATTAAAAAATATTCAATACAAAGAAGAGGTAGAATTTAAACCTAAAGGAACAAAAAAATTAAATAATACTGAAATTATTGATAAAGATATTTATGGGTCTTATAAAAATGAAAGTGAATATAAAGATATAGAAGAATTACCATTACCTAATATAAAAAACTTGAGAAAATGGATTAATAACGAGAAAAAAGCCAGTTAAGTTTTTACATCATTCCTGGCATACCCATGCCGCCCATTCCTGGCATACCCATACCGCCCATTCCACCCATTCCACCCATTGGATCTGCCCCTGGACCTCCTGGTGCTGGCTCTGGTTCTGGGATGTCAGCAACAGCAACTTCCGTAGTAATAATCATTGCTGCGATTGATACTGAATCTTGAAGAGCTAATCGAATAACTTTAGTAGGATCTAATATTCCTGAATCGTTTAAGTTCTCATATTCTCCATTATTAGCATTAAAACCTTTATTAAGTCTTTTTATATCAGCGATAACAACATCTCCATTAAAACCAGCATTTTTTGCAATTTGTTTCGTAGGTTCTAAAAGTGCATTTGTAATAATATCAATACCTGTAGTCAAATCATCTGATATTTCTTTACGTGATTTAGAAAGTTCATTTGATATTTCAATTAACGTTTGTCCTCCTCCTGAAACTACTCCTTCCTCAATAGCAGCTTTTGTAGCATTGAGTGAATCTTCTATTCTTAATTTTTTATACTTCATCTCTGTTTCCGTCGCAGCCCCAACTTTAATAAGAGCTACTCCTCCAGAAAGTTTTGCTATTCTCTCGTTGATCTTATCTTTATCGTATTCTGATTCAGTTATTTCTACTTCCCTTTTTAATTTCTCAACTCTTGCTTGGACAAGGTCTTTGGTATCGTCGAAAGCTACGATTGTTGTTTTATCCTTTGAGATTGTTATTTTTTTTGCTTTTCCAAGATCATTCAGAGTAACTTCTTCTAATTTCATTGATTGATCTTCGCTAATTAATTTAGCTCCAGTAAGGATTGCGATATCTTCCAGAGCAGCTTTTCTCCTTTCTCCAAATGATGGAGCTCGAACAGCCGAAACATTTAATACCCCACTATTTTTATTTAATACAAGAGTTGTTAGAGCTTCCCCCTCAATATCTTCAGCTAGAATTAAAAATGGAGAAGCAGATTTTTGAACCTCTTCGAGGATAGGTACCAAGTTGGTTAGTGTTGATATCTTTTGGTCAGTGATTAAGATCTTAGGATTTTCAAGTTCACAAATTTGTCTTTCTTGATCTGTTACGAAATAAGGTGAGCTATAGCCTCTATCAAAAGACATTCCTTCTGTGATGTCTAGCTCTGTATCTAGGGATTGTGATTCTTCTACTGTTATAACCCCATCTGAAGTTACAATATCCATTGCTTTTGAAATTATTGAACCAATTTCTTCATTTCCTCCTGCACTTACTGTCGCAACTTTTTTAATATCGGAGCCTTTTATTTTGATACTCTTTGATTTTAATTTCTCTAAAACAAAATCTAATCCTTTTTCCATACCTTTTTTTAGCTCAATAGGACTAGCTCCCGCAGCTATATTTTTTAAACCTTCTTGAACCATTATTTGAGTCAAGATTGTTGCTGTTGTTGTTCCATCACCAGCACTCTCTTTAGTTTTTGATGCTACTTGTTCTATTAATTTTGCCCCTAAATTAGAGATGGGATTCTCAAGGTTGATTTCTTTAGCAACCGTGGATCCATCTCTTACTATGTCTGGAGAACCGAATTTCTTCTCTATTACAACATTCTTAGCCTTTGGACCAATAGTAACTTTAACAGCATTTGCGACAGTATTTATTCCTTTTTCAAGCGCTTCTCTAGATTCGTTCGAGAAGCTTAATTGTTTTGGCATGTTTATTGAAGTCTTTATATTATTATTCTAATGTCCCATGGAATTATATTTAAAGGATACTTAATTAAGTGGGGAAAGCCGAATTTCTCTTAAATAGCTATCCAAATTAACTAAATTATGAGTATCTTAAAGTTATGGATAAAACAGGGAACCTTATTTTTACTTTAACTGCAACACTTGCAGTTGCAATGACTCTTATATATTTTCCTCTTAGATTTTTTTTGACTTTAACTGCTAGAAGTCGCAGATTAAAACTACTCCAAAAGATTAGAAGATTAAGGGATGAGTTGGTTCAACCATATGAAAGTACATAATTAAATGCTCATGCCCCCATCAATACTTATTGTTTGTCCTGTTATGTAGCTGCCAGCATTACTCGAGACTAAGAATGAAACTAAGTTTGCTATTTGTGAACAACTTCCTAGTTTGCCTAATGGTATGGCTTTGATAATCTCTTCGTTATTTAGTTTTTCAGTCATTTCTGTTTCTATAAAACCTGGAGCTATGGCATTAACATTTATCCCTCTTGAAGCAAATTCTTTTGCACAGGTTTTTGTAAAGCCAATAACACCTGCTTTAGCTGCAGAATAATTTGCTTGTCCAGGATTTCCAATTATTCCGACAATAGATGAGATATTAATTATCTTTCCGCTTCTTTTTTTTATCATAAATTTTGAAGCATATTTTGTACAAAGAAAAACTCCTTTTAAGTTTGTATTTAGAACGTCATCCCATTGTTCTGATTTCATTCGCATTAAGAGCCCATCTCTTGTTATGCCAGCATTATTTACAAGAATATCTATAGCACCATTTATCTTTATGATTTCTTCAAAAGCACTACTAACAGATTCTTCTTTTGAAACATCAAATTTTAATTTATGAACTTTGCCCCCAGACTCTTTAATTAAATTTACAACTTCTTCAGCTTTTTCATCAGAAGAAGAATAATTTATTATGACTTCTGCTCCTAAATTACTAAGTTCTAAGGCAATTTCCTTACCAATGCCCCTGCTAGCCCCTGTAATTAAAGCAACTTTACCTGTTAAAGATTCTGTATTTGACATTGTGAAATTTTTATAATTTAAAATCGTAGTACTAATTGTGCAAACATATTACTTTTATTTATAATTGTCTAGAAAATATAAACTCAAATTATTGTGCATGTACTAATACCCGCGGCAGGCAGTGGTAGCAGAATGAAAGCTGGAAGAAATAAATTACTTATTGAATTAGAAGGGGAATCTCTTATTTTTTGGACTATAAAATCTGTATTATCTGCAAGTTTAGTCAGCTGGGTAGGAATAATTGGGCAGCCGAATGATAAAAAAGAATTATTAAAATCAGTAAAAAATTTTTCTAACAAGATTAAATGGATAAATGGCGGAGATACGAGGCAAAAGTCTGTCTTTAATGGTTTAAATTCTCTTCCTTCTACTGCTGAGAAAGTTTTAATTCATGATGGTGCTAGATGCTTAATTGGTCCAGACTTAATAAACAAATGTGCTTCAGAATTAGAACATAATGATGCAGTTATTTTAGCTACCAAGGTTACTGACACAATAAAGATTATTGATAAAAGAGGTTATATAAAGGAAACACCAAATAGAGAAAATTTATGGGCAGCTCAAACGCCTCAGGGTTTTTTAGTAAAGAGATTAAGAAAAGCTCATGAAATGGCAATTGAGAAAAATTGGAAGGTTACAGATGATGCCTCACTATTTGAAATGTTAAATTGGCAAGTAAAAATAATTGAGGGAAATTCTGCAAATATAAAAATTACATCGCCACTAGATCTGAAAATAGCAAAACTATTTTTAAAAGATTTTCAATAAGAAGGGATATTAATAATAAGTTTTCCATCTTCCCCATTTAATGTTGCTTTACAACCTAAAGGGATGCATGCATTACCAGAAAGATGTCCAATAGGGAGGTCAAAAACAATAGGAATATCAAATTCTTGAAACCTCTCAATTATTAATTTTTTGAGTAAGCGGTTCCATTCAGGAGTACACACTTCATCTGAAAAACTTCCGAATCCAATACCTGAAATCCCATGCAATTTATTTGTCATTCTCAAATAAGTTAACATTCGATCAATTTTATAAATGTCTTCGTTTATGTCCTCAAATATTAGTATTTTTCCTTTTAATTCAGGAAAATGATCAGTACCAATTAGAAAAGATGCAATAGTTAGATTAGAAACAACAATTTCTCCTTTTGCGATGCCTTTTTTTAAAGGTAAACCCTTAATATCATCAACATATCCCTCAAAAAGTAAATTTCTTAGTCTTCTTAAACTCCATTCAGGTTCTTTAAAAAGAGTAGTAATCATAGGTCCATGAATCGAGCCAAAAGATCCTTTTGAATATTTTGATAACAACAGTGAACAGGTATCAGAGAATCCAATCATCAACCCATTACCCCAATTTGGATTTTTTTCTAAAAGTCTTGCAGCGCCCCATCCACCTTTAGCGAAAATGATGACTTTTTTATTTTGAGCTTTTTCAAGTTCTTCAAATCTTGTTTGATCATCTCCAGCAAAATAACCAAACTTTCTTGAGAGGATATTATTGTGGACAATCTTCAATCCCCATGTTTTTAAAATATCTATGCCCTTTATAAAATCCTCTTTATTTTTTATAAAAGAGCTTGGAGCTAGAATGTGAATCTCATCTCCTTTTTTTAATTTAACTAGCATTCTTTTTAAAAGTTATGAGGCGATTATGAATCCCAACAATATTAAGCCTCCATATATAGATTGGTTTTTAAAATGATCACCAATTTTTTTAATGGATTGTTTACTTTCAGGAAATATTTTCAAAATATCTTTTTGCATTAAAAATCCTGTTAATAACCATATTGGCCAAAAAATAAAAGTTAGTTGATTGATAAAAGCACATATTGCCAGAAAACTGGAAGTTAGAAAATAACAAATTTGAATAGTTTTTTTTGTGTTGGAAGCAAGGTTAACTGCGGAACTGTTTACTCCAATTTGAATATCATATTTTTTATCAGCCAAAGCATATACAGTATCAAAACCAAAAGTCCAAAAAATCGTAGCGAGCCAGCAAAATAATAAAACAATACTATTGATATTACCTTCGTTCGCAGCCCAAGGTATTACAACTGAGAATCCCCAGCATATTGATAAGATGAATTGCGGATATTTAAACCATCTCTTTGCAGAAGGGTAAATTAAAATTAAAGGTAAAGCAAAAAAAGCAAGAAAAACAGAAAGTAGTCTTCCATTCTCTGGAAGCGACAAAGTTAAAAAGAAACTACATATAATCAAAAATATAAGTATTAAGTATGCTGTTTTAGTACTGATTTTATTTGCAGCAAGAGGTCTGTTTTTGGTCCTTAAGACTTTTTGATCTATTCTTTTATCCCATATATCATTAGCAACACAACCTAAGCCACTAACTAATAATCCACCTATTGTAATTTTTAACAACATGTAAATGCTTGGATTTGATTCGGGCGTAAGATATAAACTCCATCCGGCAGGAATAAGTAGAATAAGTCTCCCTGTAGGCTTATTCCATCTTAATAATTCAAAAAGGATATTTATTTTAGAATTTAGGTCTTTCTTTATCACTGGATCTTTATTTCATAACTTTAAATAATCTAACTAGAAATTAGGCAAATCTATAATTTAATAATCAATCTTAAGTATATTAATGACGGTATTTAGAATCTCTAGTTTTTAGAGAATAAAAATGATCCAGAAAAAAAAATTAAGCAATCTTCAAGAAAAAGATATTTCTGTAGCCTCAATTGATATTGGCACAAACTCTACTCATCTTTTAATCGCAGACATTAATTTAGACCTAAAATCCTTTTCAATAAAATTTACTGATAAATCTACAACACGTCTAGGGGAACGAGATGAAGATGGAAATCTTACTGAGGAATCAATGCTTAGAGTTTTAAAGACCCTAAAGCGTTTTAAAGAGTACTGCAAAAGTAATGGTGTTAATCAAATAGTAACTGCCGCAACAAGTGCTGTTAGGGAGGCTCCAAATGGTCTAAACTTTTTAAATAGGGTTCAAAGTGTTGTAGATATTCAAATAGAACTTATAAGCGGATCTGAAGAGGCTAGATTAATTTATCTTGGCGTTTTGTCTGGAATGGTTCTGGAAGATGAGTCTTACGTAATTATTGATATAGGGGGAGGTTCTACAGAAATAATACTTGCAGATGTAAAAGATGCGATTGCTCTTACAAGTTCTAGAGTTGGAGCTGTTAGGCTTAAAAATGATTTTTTTCTTGACAGAGAACCAATGAATAGAGAAAGATCTAAGTTTTTGAAAACTTTTATTCAAGGCTCCTTAGAACCATCTATTGAAAAAATTAAAAGGAGATTAGAAAAAGGAAAGGCGGTCTCAATGATTGCTACAAGTGGTACTGCAATCTCACTAGGAAATTTGATTTTATCTGATCTTGGGCAGCCAAAACAAAAGATGCATGGTTATAAATTTAAAAAAGAAAATTTAAAGATTGTCTTAGAAAAATTAATTAAAATGCCAACTTCTGAAATAAAGAAAATACCCTCACTAAGTGAAAGAAGGTCAGAAATAATAATTCCGGGTGCCTTAATTCTAAATACCTCAATGGAGATGTTGAATTTTGATCAGTTAACAATAAGTGAAAGGGCCCTAAGGGAAGGATTAGTAGTTGATTGGATGCTTCGCCAAGGAATAATAAAAAACGAATTTAATATGCAAAGTAATATCAGGAAAACTACCATAGTTCATCAAGCTAGAAAGCTTGGAGTTGATAAGGAAAGATCTGAGAAAGTTACTAATATCGCATTTCAAATCTTTGATCAAACTAAAAATATCTTTCATGGTGATACTGATTCAAAAGCAAAAGAGCTCCTTTGGGCAGCCTGTAAACTGCATAATTGTGGGAAATATGTAAATATAAGTTCTTACCATAAACATTCTTGGTATTTAATTAAAAACTGCGAATTATTAGGATATTCACAATCCGAAACAAATATTATTGCTTCAATTGTTAGATATCACAGAAAGACTTTACCTAAAAAAAGACATGAATCTTGGCAAAGTTTAATCTCAAAAGAAGATAAAAAATTAGTACTTGAAATGTCCTTGATTTTAAGATTAGCGGCCTCTCTGGATCAAAGACCTGAAAATGTACTATCGTCGATAAAAATTAAATTGCTAAATAATATTCTTGCAGTTGAACTTATACCTTTAGAATCGAATCAAGATCTTCTTCTTGAAAAATGGAGCTTAGATTTATGTAAGAACGTGGTTAAAGAATTAAAAAACTTAGAGTTGAAAGTTGTTTAATTTTTATTTATAAGTTCTTGTTTTGGAACTTGATTTTGGAATGATTCTGAAAAAATATTAAAAATCAAAAATGAAGTTAGGAGGCCTAATATTCCTGAAATTAAAATAAAGAAAATAACCTCTGTAGAATTCTGATTCTTAACTTTTCTCTTTTTCTTAGCTTTTATTGAGACATCTTGAGCAATTTCTTCGATATTTACATCTTTCCGTTCAGTTTTAAATTCACTCATTATAAAGTCTGTATCAACTTTTAGCTTTTCAGAAATTCTGCGAACCATTGCTTTTATAAAAACTTTCTCTGGTAAATGATCTTCATTACCTTCTTCTATAGCCTGAAGTTGGTGAGATCCAATTTTTAAATCAGAGGCTAATTCTTCAATTGATTGATTTCTGCTGACTCTTGCTTCTTTAATAAAATTGCCAATTCTTTTTAAAGAGGAATTATTTTTTGAATTGTAGTCTGAATTATTAGATTTTATTTCGTCCAAAGCAGTTAATTTTTCACTAATTATACTGATTTATCTATATCTATCAACTTTATTCGATTATTTGCTCCTAAAGAGATGCTTGTAAGATGGACTATAAAGATTAGACCTATTTGGAATAGAATTAATTGCAGGACTAACAATATAAATGGTTGTTCTGATAAGTTCTTTCTCAAGGGTAAATTTTTCCATATCCTTCAATTCAATTAAAGATGTCCAACCATCATCCCAAGATACTCTATAACCAACAATTACTTTAGTTTCTGGAGGATAAAATTCTAATAATGTTTTTTGAGAACTTTTTATATGTCTAGCACTCAAATAAAGACATAAAGATGATTTGTGCTTAGCAAGATCTTGAAGTGATTCTTTTTCAGGCATGCCAGTTCGCCCTCCTGCTCTAGTCAGAATTATAGTTTGAGTTATATCTGGAATTGTAAGCTCTGCCTGGTGATAGGCTGCTGCGACCTGAAAAGCACTTACCCCTGGGATGACTTCAGTCTCGATATCTTCTTGTCTTAATATTTCTAGTTGTTCTTTAACTGCACCATACAGGCATGGATCTCCATCATGCAATCTAATTACAGTTTTACCTTCATTGAATCTTTCTATCATTGTTGAAGTGATTTTTTCTAAAGTAAGCGTACTGGTTTTTATTTTTTCAGAACCTTTAAGTGAAAAATTTATAATTTTTTCAGGAATTAAAGAATCAGCCCAAAATATAACGTCTGCAGATTCTATTTTTTTTAACGCTTTGATTGTTAATAAATCAGGATCGCCTGGACCAACTCCAATAAATGAGATCTTTCTATCCATTATTTCTGGTTTTGTTTTTATATGATTTTAATCTTAAAAAAAATATTCCAATTAATCCAGAGGAAAACAAAAAAATACTAATAAACTGTGCCATGCGTAATCCTCCATCACAAAAGGGTGGAAGTCCCCCAATACATAAAGGATCAGTCCTTAAACCTTCAATCCAGAATCTTCCAAAACTATAGCCAATTAAATAAAGACAACTTATAAAGCCAGGCCTCACTGAGTTTTTGTTGTTCTGTTTGTAAAAAATAGTAATTAATAATATAAAAATTAAAAAATTCCATAATGATTCATAGATAAATGTTGGATGGAAAAACTGGTAATTTATAAATTCTATTGGTCTATTTTGTATCGGTATAAATAACTTCCAAGGTAAATCCGTAGGTATTCCAAAAGCTTCATTATTGAAGAAATTACCCCATCTTCCAATGGATTGGCCAAGAATAATAGATGGAATTAATATATCTATAAAGGTCTTTAAATGAATATTTTTGGATTTACAAAAATATAAAATACATAAAAATCCTCCAATCAAGCCTCCATGGATTGCGATGCCCCCTTGCCAAATTGCAATAAAAGAGGGAATTTGAATTGTGTTATTAAAAAGGTCAAAAGATGTAAAAAAGTTACTACCACTATATTGTCTCCATTCAAAAATTACATAGTATGCTCTAGCTCCAATTATTGAAGATATTATTAAAGAGGGTAAAATATCACTTATAAATTGAGGATTAATATTTCTTGATTTTGCAAGCTTTTTAGAAATAAAAAGTCCTATTACTACTGATATGGAAATTAGCAGACCATACCATCTAATAGTTAGAAAACCTAAATTTAAAAATGTGTCTCCAGGCGATTGAATAAAAGCTTGATATGTAAGCATTTAAAGGTTAATTAAACACCCTCAGCAGCTTGTACTTTTTCAACCTGCTTCTTCTTGAGTACTAATAGTATTTGGGTTAGGCCTACACCAATAAAAAATGCAATTAAGCCTATTATTCTATAAGGGCTTTGTAGCACTACTTCAGCATCTAGTTGTCCAAAACCTCCTACGTTAGGGTCATTAGTAAGAGGATCTCCAGCACTTATTTGATCTTGTTCTTTCACAATCAGTTCAGGACCAACAGGAACAGCCTCGGTAACTATGCCCCCGTTCTCATTCTCAATACTAATTTGATAACTACCATCTTCAATAGTCTCTATTGAATTGATAGTGCCTGCAGAAGAAGAAGTGAATATTACATTGTTACTCTTGTCACCAGTCGGATAAACTTGCCCTCTGCCTCTATTCCCTCCTATATGCAAGGAGTACTTTCCATAGTGATACTCTTTATTGGTAGCTGGATTAGGGGAAAGGACTGGAAAAACGATTTCTTTATTAGTATCTCCTGGTAATGGCCCGACAAGAATTATATTGTCTTTTTCTTCGCTGTAATTAGTAAAGTAAACTCCCTCAGTTTCTTCTTTTATTTCATCAGTCCATCTTTCCTGAGGAGCTAATTTAAAGCCATCAGGAAGCATAACTACAGCCCCAACTTGTAAAGGAACCTCTGAACCGTCAGCACCTATTTCCTTTAAGTCATCTTTATAAGGAATTTTAACTACTGCTTTGAAAACACTATCAGCCCCAACAGCTTGAGGGACCTCTGCAATAGTTGGCATTTGTGCTAAATGGCAATTTGCGCAGACTATTTTTCCTGTAGCTTCTCTGGGAGACTCGTAATTTTGCTGCGCCCAAAATGGATAAGCAAAAGAGGATCTTGGGAAAATTACAATGCTAGAAATCAAAAGCAGTGTGCAGAGAAAAAAGGTTGGGGTTTTCATTATTTGTTTTTTAAAAGTAATCATTCTATTAGGCCCACCAAGGATTTTCATTGGTTCTAAAATCCGTCTCAGACCACTGTTTTACAAGTACAGCATCATCATCTACATCTACATGCGCCAATGCCAAAGATAATGGCGCAGGTCCTCTTACTACTTTCCCATTTGTGTCATATTGACTACCATGACAAGGACATATAAATTTATTAGCACCACTATCCCATGGAACAACGCATCCTAAATGGGTACAAATTGCATTTAGTCCGAATTCTCCTATATCTCCTTCACTATTAACAATTAAGTAAGTTGGATCTCCTTTGAGACCCTGAACTAAACTCCTATCTCCTGCTTGATGACTTGCTAGCCAACCGGTCTTCGTGACTGGATTACCTAATTCATCTTTTGCAGAAGTTCCACCACCACCACCACCAGCTCTTAGTGGCATAAAATAATTTGCTACGGGATATAAAGCTCCTAATGCGACACCAGTTGCTGTACCAAATGTAAGAAGATTCATAAATTGCCTTCGACCCATGGAGGGGACGTCATTGGAACTTAATTGAGTCATTCGATACTTGAGACTGTTATTTATTAGTTATTATGAATCAGATTGCATGATTTCTGTTGCAAATAGATAGGACTTTTAATAATTTAAAGTATAAGTTTTTATGAGTTTGATTATTATTGAATTATGAAACCTTTGGTAGTAGATGAGATTATCCATTACTTGGTTCATCGATGGGGTAAAAAATATGACTTTAGACTTTTCAAAAGAGGAAAATATTTATATTTTCAAATGATGTGGGGTTTTTTAGGTCAAGAATCTTTTCCATTAAGTGAAGTAGAATATAAAAAATCAATAGCTGATAAAATTGAAATATTAAATAGATGCGGCTATGCGGATGAAGTGAGGGAATGGCTTAAAAAAGTAAATTCAAAACCGAGATTAGGAAGAGCTGTAAGCCTTCAACTAAACATTAATGATAGGATGAAAGAGTTTTTGATTTAAGGCTTTCTGATATGTAAGTTAGCCCAGCTCCAACAAAAAATAGAAATATTATCGAAATTGAGAGCAATGACATAGTTAAAGGATCTGTTGAAGGTGTAATTACTGCGGATAAGATCGCAGAGGAAATTACCACTATTTTCCAATTTGAAAGCATTTTTTCTGTAGTAATAATTCCAAGTGAACCAAGAATAAATTGCAAAACTGGTAATTGAAATGCTACTGCAGTACTTGACATTAACAATAAAACAAAATCAAAATATCTCTCTATGGACCATGTTGGTTCAACTATATCAGCTCCAAAATTTATAAAGAAATTTATTGCCGCAGGAACTAATATCCACCAGGAAAAAAGCAAGCCAAGAAAAAATAATAAACCTGATCCAAAAACAGCTGGTAATATTAGGTTTTTTTCTTTTTTTGTTAAACCTGGAGAAATAAATAATATTAATTGATAAAAAATGTATGGAATAGAGACGATTATTCCGCTATATCCCGCTACTTTTATGGCAACAAATAAAAATTCTCCAGGAGCAAGTTGTAATAAATGAATGTCACTTGCAGGAATCTCTAAAAAAGAAATTAAAGGCTTAATTATTAAAAAACTAAAAAAAATGCAAATTAATATCGAATAAATAGAATTTAATACTCTTTGCCTCAGTTCCTCCAAATGATCAGTAAAACTCATCGAATCATAATTATTATTCTTAATATCTTCTTTACTCTTCATTATTGAGCTTATTTTATAGTTTGAGATAGATATTTATTTTATTTATAAAACCTTAATTTTTGATTATTTATAAGCTAGGAACTATTTACTTAATTTTGGATTCGTCGGATCAGGTAATAAAAATGGAGGAGCGTCATTTAAAGAAGATTCTCCATATGTTTCATATTCTCTATAACCACCCATTTTCCCATTTGTTTTCATCAAAGCACTTACGAAAGCAAGTAATAGAAAAACAGTTGGGGCTCCAATAATAAGTGCTGCTCCAAATAAGTATCCTACAATAAATTCTGGGAAACTATGATTACCTAAAAATTCGTGAGTTCCAAGTAGAAAATCTATCATTTAACAAAAATAATTTTTCTTATTATAAGCTAAATTACTCCTTTAAGATTTTTTTTAATGTAATCTTTTCCTCTTGTAGGATTACCCCAAAGAATTTCTACATTATTGAACGAAACGCAACCAGGTCCTCCTTTTGTGATTTTTTGAAGGTCTTTTATCTTTACAAGACTTATAGGGACTTTAATATTCATTTTTGCTTTACTAAATAAAGCTGCTAGATCTGCTGATATTTGAATGTCTTCATCCGATGGGTTTTGACATGAAGACTTTAAAACAACATGACTTCCAGGTGATTCTTGTGCATGGAACCAAAGATCCCCTTTTTTTGAAAACTTAAAACTTATTAGATCATTTTGCCTCATATTTCTTCCTATTTGAACTGTTAATCCTTTTGGGGTATTTATTTCTATTGGGGAAGATTCTAATCCTGATGAGTTTCTTTTTTGTTCTCTCATATTTTTGATTCTCACATTAAACTCTCGACAAATTTCAGTTTTAATTTCTTCCAGTAAATTGATTCTAATTGTCGGATTTTCATTTTTTAGAGAATTTAAGTTATCCAATAGAGCACTAAATTCTTCTAATCTATCAAGTTTGTTTTTATAAATATCAATCCTTTCTTTAATTAAATTTTGTGCTCGTTTTAGTTTTTTTGACTTTTTATAAAGCTTTTGGCCTTTGATAATATCTTGTTTTTGTATCTCATGAGTCGTGAATATTTTGTCAGCCTTTTCTTTGTATATTTGATAATTTTCAGAGTTAATTAAAAGATCAGATTGTAATTTA
This sequence comes from Prochlorococcus sp. AG-388-A04, assembly GCA_003279935.1. Taxonomy (GTDB): domain Bacteria; phylum Cyanobacteriota; class Cyanobacteriia; order PCC-6307; family Cyanobiaceae; genus Prochlorococcus_A. The sequence continues at coordinate 91,234 of QCGL01000001.1, read as the reverse complement.
AAATTCTTTTTCTCAAGATTTTTTTGTTTAAAAATTATTCCATCGATTTTTTTTATTAAAGCGTCAATTTTTCTTTGTTTTAAATAAAAGTTATAATAATTTTCTAATCCATCAATTTGATCGACATTATTTTTATTATTTATTTCATTCTTTAAAAACCAAACTGAATAAAAAAAATTATCAAAAATAGAGAAATTAAAGTTGTTACTATTAAACCTGTTAATCCATATTTTCCAACTTTGGTATACCTTTTTTAAGTTGGTTTCACTTATAAAATCAATATTTTTATTCATTATTTCTAAACTTTCCAGATTACTAAAAGTCTCGAGTTGCTTCGTAAGTATTGGACTTACACCTTGATAAGTATTTATTAGACAGTACTTTAGTGATTCTGGAACTGAAGAAATAGACTCCTTCCATGCTTCATAAGATTCGTTTGAATTAGGTTCCTTTTTCATGTTTGTGGGAGGCTCTGAATAGATAGAGCCTGTAGAAACAATACGAAAGCTAGATTGATTAGAGTTTATTTGTTTGCCAACTGCAATTATTTTTTGATTATTATCTAAATAAAAAATATTGCTATGTTTGCCCATTAATTCAAAAACTAAGTATTTATTTATTTCGTGTCTAGGCTTTTTTGCAAATCCAAATTTAATAACTCTCTCAAATTTATCTTGTTCTATCGTTACTAGCGCCATATATTTTAATCCATATCTTAATTGTTTGGAGAGTGTACTTTCTGTTCCTGTTTTCTCAGGCCTTTTTATTTTAAGTATTCGTGCAGAATCACTATTCCAAGATACTTCTATCCAAGTTTGGCTATTTATTCCTCTTAAACAGAATTGAATTATATTGGGTTCAGGTTGTTGAGCAGTTTCAAACCTTGATGGTAAAACTTCTTCTGATAAATCATGCAATACAGATTTTATAGATGTAATATCCATTATCTGAGGTACACCCTTTTGCATTATTTCTTGTAATTATTCACCAGCATTCATTTTACTGTAAAAATTTTAATATGAAAAATTTAAAAAGACTAATAATTATCACAGGCCCTAGTGGCGTTGGAAAAGGTACTGTTGTTAAAGAACTTTTAGATAGAAATAAAGATATTTGGCTTTCTATCTCTGCAACAACAAGAAATCCCAGAATTGGAGAGAAAGATGGTGAGAATTATTACTTTATAAGTGACGAAAGGTTTAAAGATATGATCGATAAAAAAGAATTTCTTGAATGGGCCCAATTCGCAGGAAACTACTATGGAACACCCTTATCGACTGTTAATGAAAAGATTGAAAAAGGATTTATTGTATTACTTGAAATTGAGGTTGAAGGTGCAAAACAAATTAAAGAAAAGTTCCCAAAAGCCCTATCAATATTTCTTCTCCCTCCTAGCAAAGCAGAATTAGAAAAAAGAATAAGAAATAGAGGCACTGAAAAAGAGGAGGCAATAGATAGACGACTTAGAAGAGCAGACTATGAAATTTCATCCTCAGATGAATTTGATTTTGTATTAACAAATCATGATGTTGTTGAGACAGTAAAAAAAGTTTTCAAAATAATTAAGTCTTGAAAGTTCTTTTTGAAATCTCAGCTCATCGGATGAAATAATAAATCAGGAAAAAATCTATTAAATTCAATAATTATTCCAGCGGTTAGGCTTAGCCAAACTGCTGCAACTACTGGTGCTGACCTGATGAACTTTGTGTTAAAGATTTTAAGCATTTGATTTTTAGAATGTGTGGGATGATGTTTTATCTAGGGCCGTTAAGTGTAATATTATTATCTTTCTCTCGCAAATCACCGTTCCTTCCTTGCTTATTAGCTAATAAGGGCCATTGAGCACCTTTAATAAGGCATTTTCTAGCTAAGTCTAAATCAATAATAATTTCAAGGTCTGCTGGGTTCTTAGTCTTTTTGGATTCAATCAAATACTCTCTACCAGACCATCCTATAATTCCTGCAATATATATAAATAATACACCAGGAATAAGTAAGTCACCTTCATGGCCTCTATTTAGGAGCGCTCCCCATGGTTCAAGTGGTGGACCTATTATTAAATGAGGCAATCCATCATCACCACAAGCTGCTTTACCATATCTTTCAAATCTTGTGATATCTTTTTGGGTTTTAGCAGTACTTGCTCGTTCAATAAATTTAGGATTTTCTGAACATGTTGTTAGAGCTGAGGCTGTATATTCTGTGCTAGCTCTATCTGCATTTAATGCTGGGCCATTAGCTGCTAAAGCAATTGGGGTTATTCCAAGAAAGAGAAAAACCGAAGTTATGATTGAAAAAAAGAATTTCATAAGTTGCAATCTTTAATTTCTTTGATGTTTTAATTAAGAAATTATTATTAAAATAAAACAGTATCGAATCAAATATGCACAAAGTTCTAGCTATTGAAACAAGTTGTGATGAGACGTCCGTCTCAATTGTTTCTAATAGTGGTGATATTTATAAAATACATTCAAATATTGTTGCATCGCAAATTGAAGATCATTCTAAATGGGGAGGCGTGGTACCAGAACTCGCAGCGAGAAAACATTTAGAGTTACTTCCTTTTGTCCTCGAACAAGCTTTAGAAGAATCTAAAATTCGCATTGAAGAAATTGATGTTATAGCTTCAACTGTCACACCAGGATTAGTTGGTTGCTTAAGAGTTGGTTCAATAACTGCAAGATCACTATGTGCTTTATACTCAAAACCTTTTTTGGGGATACATCACTTAGAGGGACATCTGTCGTCAATATTATTTTCAAAAAATTATCCCAAGCCTCCTTTCTTAACTTTACTTGTTAGTGGTGGACATACTGAATTAATAAAAGTTGGCGAGAGAAGAAAGATGCAAAGACTTGGAAGAAGTTATGATGACGCTGCTGGTGAAGCGTTCGATAAAGTAGGAAGATTATTGGGACTTAGTTATCCTGGAGGTCCTGCAATTGCGAAAATAGCCAAAAAGGGTAATCCCTCAAAATTTAATTTACCTAAATGCAAGATATCTGATAAGGAAGGGGGGTATTTGAAATATGATTTCTCTTTTAGTGGTTTAAAAACGGCTGTATTAAGATTAGTTGAAAAAATAAATTTATATGGGGATGAAATACCAATTCCAGATATTGCTGCAAGTTTTGAGAGGGTAGTAGCAGAGGTGTTGGTAGAAAGGACGATAAAATGTGCAAATGATTATGGTTTAGATAATATCGTCGTTGTAGGTGGAGTCGCGGCTAACGATACATTAAGAAAAATGATGATTAGTGAAGCTTGTAAAAAATCTATTAAAGTTCATTTAGCACCAACAAATCTTTGCACAGATAATGCGGCGATGATTGGAGCCGCTGCCTTATTCAGACTCAAATTTAAGGCACATGAAAGTTCTCTTAAATTGGGCATTTCAGGAAGACTTCCTATTGACCAAGCAAATACTCTTTATGAAAAAAAACCTCCTTTCTAGTACCAATGAAAAAAGAATCAAAAATGGATCTTAAAGAACCAAAAAAGGTTGTTGATAAACATGAGCTGAATTTATGGAAAAGAGGCTTTACTCCTCAAGCAGAAATTTGGAACGGAAGAATGGCGACGATAGGAATCGGAATAATATTGATTGTTATTGCTTTGATTAGTAAATTTTCATCTATATAATATTAAATTGGAAAAATTTTGTTCACATTTTTCATACAGGGTTTTAATTAATTAAATCTTTAATTAGATTTAATTAATAAATATTTTTTATAGTGGACTTAAAATAGGATTATTGATTTAATCAAATTAATTAATATTTTATTAAAAAGAAAAATTTATGACGCCTGAAAGGCTCGGCTTACTTTGGGGTATAACTGTTTTTGCAGGTGCATGCGCACGTTTAATTTCTTCTGTATCTGGATTTCCAAGTGTAGTAATTTTATTAATTTCTGGATTATTCATTGGACGCTCAGGGTTCGGGCTTGTTGAGCCACTTGATCTTGGACAGGGACTTGAAACTATAGTTGGACTTTTAGTTTGTTTAGTTTTATTTGAAGGCGGGTTAAATTTAAAATTACCTGAAGGAAATATTAGAAATACTGTCTTAAGAATTTCGTTAATAAGATTATTTATTTCATTATCAGCAGGAATATTCATAGCTCATTGGTTAGCAGGACTATCATGGCCAGTTGCTGGAGTTTATAGTGCGATAGTTCTTGCAACTGGACCGACAGTAGTTTCACCCTTAGTAGACCAAATAAAATTAGTATCTCCACTATCCGAGGTCCTAAAAGCTGAAGGATTGGTTCTTGAACCCATAGGGGCAGTTCTCGCTTTATTGCTATTAGAACAAATATTGGGAGATCTACATGGAATTAAGGAGGTTTTTATTGCCTTAATGCAGAGATTAGGTGGAGGGGTTTTGATAGGTTTAAGTTCTGGATGGTTGCTGTCTGAAATTTTAAAGAAAATAAAAAACGAGGCATCATTTGGAATTGAGCTTCAGGTTACATTAGGTTTTATTTTTCTTGTGTATGGCATTTGTGAATATCTTTTGCCTGAATCAGGTTTACCCGCCTCTGTTGCTGCAGGATTTATTGTAGGTAAAAGAGAAATTATTGATAAAGAAAGATTAGATAATTTGATTGGAGAATTAGCTCAACTATCAATAACAGTTCTTTTCCCTCTTCTGGCATCTGATGTCTCTTGGGGAGAATTAAGTCCATTAGGTTGGGGGGGGATTATCTGCGTATTAATGTTGATGATAATTGTGCGTCCGATTTCCATATCGCTGGCAACTATGGGAGGGGAATTAGATGTAAAACAAAGGGTGTTTTTATCGTGGCTTGCGCCAAGGGGGATTGTTACTGCCGCTGTTGCCTCTCTTTTTTCAATAAGACTTGAGCAAGCAGGAGTCCTTGGTGCGGGTCGTCTCCAAGGCTTGGTATTCTTAACGATATTGATGACAGTTGGTATTCAAGGACTTACGGCAAGACCTCTGGCGAATTTTCTAAATTTAATTAACAAGGAAATATAGTTAATTAAAACATCTTTCAATTAGAGGGATATCAATTTTGTTCTCAGAGAATAATTCCCAACTTTGAATTAAATCTGGTCCACTTAGACACCCAAAAAAAGATACTCTCAATGATTTCATTAAAATCCCTTTTTTGATGGAGTGGTTTACTGTAATTTTGTTGATTATTTCTCGAGCCTTATCCTTATTAATATTAATTATATTTTCTTCTTTTAAATAAAAAAGGATGTACTTTAACGATTCTTTTGCCTCTTTCTTATTTTTCAGAAATTCTTCCCCCTCTTTTTTCATTTGGGACAAGATAAAAAAGGGTTTTGATTGATCAATTGCATCTTTTAATAGAATCAATGAATCTTGAATTAAACTTGTCAATTTCAAATCCCATTCTATAGAGGGAGATTCCCAACCCATTTCATTCCAGTAATTCTTAATAAATTTACTTAATTGTGTCAGTTCCATTTTCTTGATGTATTGAGAATTAATCCAATTAAGTTTATCCCAATTAAATTTGGCACCAGCTTTGTTTATATCTGACAAATTAAAAACTTTAGATAACTCTGATAAGGAAAGAATTTCACTCTCAGGCGATTTTACAGACCATCCTAAAAATGCCATGTAATTGGCTAAAGCCTCAGGCAAGTAACCCATTTCTTTAAATTCATCGATGGAAGTTACAGAATCACGTTTAGAAAGCTTTTTACCTTCGCTATTCAAAATGAGAGGAGTATGAGAAAAAATTGGCAATTTAAAATCTAAAGCTTTATAAATCAATATTTGTTTTGCAGTATTTGAGATATGATCTTCCCCTCTTACAACATGAGTAATATTCATAAAATTGTCATCAACTACAACAGCAAGATTATATAGAGGATCTCCTATCTCATTACCTAAAGCTCTTCTTGATAAAACTAAATCTCCACCGAGATCCTTTCCTTGCCATTTTATTTCGCCTCTAATCTGATCTTCCCATTTGATCTCTGTTTTCTCATCAATTTTAAACCTTATTACTGATGATCTTCCTTGAGATATAAATTCTTTAATCTCTTTACTAGTAAGATTTCTATGTCTATTATCGTGCTTGGGTGGCAAACCACTTAATTTTTGTTTATCTCTAAGGTCAAGGATCTCACTTTCTGAAGTAAAACATCTATATGCAGCTCCACTTTCTAAAAGTCTTTTAATATAATTTTTGTGAACAGAAACTCGTTTACTTTGCTTAATAGGTTCTTCATCCCAATTAAGTCCTAGCCAATTTAATCCATTTAATATATTGGTTGTATATTCAGACTTAGATCGTACAATATCTGTATCTTCAATTCGAATAAGAAATTTACCATTTGTTTTTTTAGCATATAACCAATTAAATAAAGCTGTTCTTGCTGTACCTATGTGTAACAAACCAGTTGGGCTTGGTGCTAACCTTAAACGTTTTTCCAATTTCCTTTAGAAAAGAACGGGACCGACGGGATTCGAACCCGCAACTTCCGCCGTGACAGGGCGGTGCTCTAACCAGTTGAACTACGGTCCCAGAATTTTTGTTCTAATAAAATTAGATAACTGGGTTTAAAATTATCAGATCATAATACTTTATTAATGTTGTTGTAATAAAAAAAAATTCATAAATTTGAGGATATAAAGAAATAATTTAGCTTCTTTTTTTAAGAAGGAAACTTATTAAATTTTCTTCAAGGCCTAAATCCTGCTGGTTGAATTAATCGAACTTGATTACCTCGAGCTGTAAATTCTCTGCCTTGATCGCTTTGAACAACAACTCTTCCACCAGATTTTACTCTGATGACTCTTGCGCGAACCCATCCTAGAGCAGCTGATTCGAGGACTTTAACCACGTCCCCAGGTTGAAGATCTAACTCCATCTAAATGAAAAAAATAATTTACAGAATGTTGATCCAAACGCGCCGTGGAGGACTTGAACCCCCGACATCAGGTTTTGGAGACCTGCGTTCTACCAACTGAACTAACGGCGCAATAAAAAGATTATAAGCGCCTTTATGACCATTAGGTTGAAATTACTTTACAACCTTATCGATCAAAGCGTTGTTTTACGCGAGTAGCTTTTCCTACTCTATCCCTTAGATAGAATAGCTTAGCTCTTCTCACTTTACCTCTACGTTCTACTTTAAGAGAGGCTACTTGAGGACTATGTAGCATAAATACTCTTTCCACCCCAATACCTTGAAAAATCCTTCTTACTGTAATGGTCTGATTGAGGCCACCATGTCTCTTCGCAATCACAACTCCTTCGTAAGGTTGAACCCTCTCTTTGTTACCTTCTGTAATTTTTACTCCAACTTTGACCGTATCTCCAACATATATTTCGGGCAATTGTTTTTTTAATTGGCCTCTTTCAAATTCCTTTATTAAATTTGATGAACTTAAATTTGTTTGAGCAATTAGCTCTTTACCTTGATTCTCAACAGTCAATTCTGTGGTAGTGTCAGTTTCATTAATGATTTCTGACTCGGTTTCTTGTTTCTCTTTTGCCATTTTATGCTCAATAATTCTACGAGAATAATATTTTAACCTTTCGACTCGCCTTTAGTAACCTTTTTAGGAAATGAAATTTTTTTTGAAAACATTTGAAACCCAGTTATTAGCATCCAAATAAGTCCTAAAGAATTCAAGATCACGTATATTAGTTCTCCATTTTCACCAAGCCACTCCCCTTCGTGTAGAGACATTAACCAGTGAACTTGATCTCTAGAGTAGCCTAATAAATCTTTAGAAATCCTATAGAATGTGCCTGTTAAAGCTGAAATGAATAATGGGAGGAAAACCCAAGGTGCCAATGATTTATGAAATTGCCTAGAATTGGTAATAAACTTCATTTTCTGTTTTTCTTACTGTTAGATTTGAGGTGGCCATGCAGACAATGGCTATTTTGATCATGTTTACCTAATACTATTATTTATTCCAATGAAACATTTTGCAGATCTTTTATTAAATAAAAATAATTCTAAATCCAATGATCAAGTTCCTTTTATCCAAAGAAGAAGAGGAATCGAAATAAAGTCTTCAAGGGAAATAAATTTGATGAAGAAATCGAGCAGGATTGTTGGAACAGTTTTGAGAGAAATAAATGATCTCATAAAACCAGGAATGAGTACAAAAGATTTGGATGATTTTGCAGAAAAGAGGATAAGAGAGATGGGTGCTGTGCCAAGTTTCAAGGGTTATCATGGATTCCCATCAAGTATTTGTTCAAGCATTAATAATGAAGTTGTTCATGGTATACCAAACAAAAATAAAATAATTAATGATGGAGATCTTGTTAAAATTGATACTGGGGCTTATGTAGATGGCTTTCATGGAGATAGTTGTATTTCTATTTGTGTTGGTGAAGTAAGTGAGCAAGCCCAAAAACTTAGTGATGTAGCCCTTAAAGCTTTGTTTGCCGGACTTTCGAAAATTAAATCAGGTAATACTCTGCTTGATATCGCGGGTGCAATTGAAGATATTGTTAAATCAAATGGATTCAGTGTAGTTGAGGACTATACAGGTCATGGTGTAGGCCGAAACCTTCATGAAGAACCATCTGTTTTTAATTTCCGAACTAACGAATTACCTAATGTTGTTCTTCGTGAAGGCATGACATTAGCTGTAGAGCCTATTGTTAATCAAGGCACTAAGTTTTGTAAAACTTTAAATGACAAATGGACAGTAATAACAAAAGATGGAAATTTATCAGCACAATGGGAACACACAATCGTTGTAATGAAAGATGGTATAGAAATTTTGACAGATAGAGAGTTTTAGTTACTAATCTTAGATATTTTTAAAAATTTACAATATAAGAAAAAATATAACTCTTTAATGGGAAATAGAATATAGGAAAGAGGGTTAGGGCTAATGATTATTAAAAAAATATTTAAATTCGCAAAATTGTAAATGTTATTAGATACAAATTTTGCACTCATAATTCCGATAGGATTTAATTCTGACTTGAAAGGACCTAAAATTATTTTTTTAATTTTTAATTTTTTCTTCTTATTTTTATCTAAAAGGTTTTTTTTAAAGGAAACGAGTTGACCAATAAGCGATTTACTTATTTCGTAGGAGGGATTTAAAGCTGGGAATATTTCTGCTTCTGAGGTATTTATCCAAATTTCCTTTGCAATTGGGGAGTTCTTTTTGAAAGTAATTTCTTCAAATAAATTTAGAAATTTTAATTTACTTAAAGCATTTATTTCTATTGAATTTTCATAATTTGAATTTTCTTTACTCATATCGTAGATTCCATGGTTCAAAATTAAGATATCAATTTTTTTTAGGTGCTCTTTTAATAAGAATTCTTTCCCGCATTGCCATTCAATCCATTCATTGGGAGAGTCGTTGTTTATTTCATAATTATTTTTACTATGAGTAAATCCCACAACTTTATATCCTTTTCTCCGAAATATTTTTATCAATTCTTTCGCTAATGCTCCTGAAGCGCCCGTAATTCCAATAGTTTTTAATTCTCTCATTATGTAATTGAATTTTGTAAGACTCTTTTCATAGATCCAAATAATATAAATTATTTTACTTTGCACTATGTTTTTAAATTTATTTGATTAAAAGTATTAAATAAATATATTGTGTAGTTCTTAAAAAAATATTATCTTAAATCTATGAATAAATTAATTCGTTCATTATGAGTCAGATATTGTTAATTGGTTCCTGTGAGCCATTTAGTGGTAAGTCAGCATTAGTACTGGGAATATCAAAAAAACTTTTAGAACAAGGAAAAAAAATACGTGTAGGAAAACCATTAGCAACTTGTATTGAACTTACTAATCTTCCTTCAATGACTTATGAAGGACTAATAGATGATGACGTTAAATTTATTGGTTCTACATTAAATCTTGCAGAAGAAAACTTAATTCCATCAGTAGGATTGTTAGATAATATATCTGCTGAGAAAAGAATTACGAATAAAGACTTAAGTCCAGGTAGAGGGTTTGAACAAATAGAGGCACTAGTAAATGACGATTTTGATGGGTTAAATATTCTTGAAGCTGCAGGTAGCCTCAATGAAGGAATGATTTATGGTTTGAGTCTTCCACAACTTGCAAAATATTTAAACGCAAAAGTCCTAATTGTTAATCTATGGGAGGATAGTAAAAGTGTAGATGCTTTACTAGACGCAAAGAAACAATTAGGAGATCATTTTGCAGGAGCAATATTGAATGCTGTTGTTCCTGAGCAAGTTGAAAAAATAAAAAATAAAATAATACCCTCTCTCCATGAGATGAACATAAAAGTATTTGGGGTGATGCCCAAATCTCCTTTACTCAGAAGCGTTACTGTAGGGGAACTTACAAGAAGGTTAGATGCAAAAGTAATTTGCTGTCCAGAAAAAGAACAATTACTCGTTGAAACATTAAGTATTGGTGCTATGGGAGTCAATTCTGCTATGGAATTTTTTAGAAGGAGGAGAAATATGGCTGTTGTAACAGGAGCCGAAAGAACTGATATTCAACTTGCAGCTTTAGAAGCGTCTACCCAATGTTTAATTCTTACTGGTTTGGGTGAACCTCTATTACAACTGATCCACAGAGCAGAAGAGTTAGAAGTGCCAATTTTAAAAGTAGATTTAGATACTCTTGCTTCAGTGGAAATTATTGAACAAGCTTTTGGACATGTCAGGATACATGAATCAATAAAGGCATCATATGCTGTTCAATTAGTTCAAGAGAATGTAAATCTAAAAAATATTCTTGAAACTATAGATTTTCCCTGCAATTTCTCAGATAAATGCTAATTTCAAATGTAGTAACCATTTTATTTTGAGTCGTTCTTTAGACCTACCCTCAACAGAAGGTGTTGATACCTTAGCTCAGGAACTTGCAAAACTTCAGGATAATGGGAAAAGAAGGATTGCTTTTTTGGGTAGTAGACATGTACCTGTAGTTGACATTCACTTGATCGAACTAATCGCAAGATCATTAGCGGAAGAGGGTCATACTATCCTTACCTCAGGATCTCAGGGAGTTAATGCCGCAGTAATAAGAGCTGTTTTAGGTATCAATCCGTCTTTGCTGACCGTTCTTTTACCACAGAGCCTAGATAAGCAATTACCTGAAATTAAACACCAATTAGAGAGCGTTATTCATTTGGTTGAGAAAAGCGAAAATGATGAGTTACCTTTGCCAATGGCAAGTAGTCTTTGTAATCAAGAAATTATTAATAGATGTGATCAATTAATTTGTTTCGCTTTTCACGATAGTGAAACTTTATTAAATAGTTGTAGATGTGCTGAAGAAATGGGTAAGGTTGTTAGTTTGTTATTTTTTGATTAAATTAACTCCTCTTATTTTTTTTTAAGTTTATTTAGGGTGATAATTAAATTAATTTAACATTTAAGTAATGGCAGAAAATTTTTCATTTGATGTAGTTTCTGATTTTGATAGACAAGAATTGGTCAATGCTTTAGATCAAGTTAAAAGAGAGATTTCTCAAAGATATGATCTTAAAGGTACTGAAACATCTGTGGACTTGGAAAAAGAACATATCTTTATAATTACAAATAGTGAATTAACTCTAAATTCGGTGATAGATATTATCAGACAAAAGGCAATTAAAAGAAAACTCTCTCTAAAAATCTTTGATTACGATGATATTGAAGCTGTAAGCGGAAATAAAGTAAAGCAAACCATTACTTTAAAGAAAGGACTTAATCAGGAAATTGCAAAAAAAATCAGTAAAAATATTAGAGATGAAATTAAAAAGATTAATGTAAGCATCAATGGAGAAACATTAAGAGTAATGAGTAAAAGCAAGAATGATCTCCAATTAGCAATTAAGTTACTTGAAAATTTGGAGGAGACATATAAAATTCCTCTGCAAGCTAATAATTATCGATAAGATGTTAATGATTAAGGCCTTATAATGACTGGTTATTCAAAATCTCTTCTCGATTCATTGTGCTTAAAAATAAAAGATTATCCACGTTTTTCAATAAACGAAATTGAGAAATTTTGTTGGATGGCTGCCCATGAGCACAAGCATGGAGTCTTACCTTCTGAATACGATATAAGAGAAATAGATGAGGATCTTTATTTACAATTATTGCAGAAATTTAAAGCAAAGTAACTTATAAAATTTATTTGTTAATTACGTAAACTAATTATTAAAAAAACATTTTAATTAAATACTTAATCAATGCATTAATTAATTTCTTTAAATATGATTATTAAAAAGCATATTTAAATGTCAACATCTTTCAAAAATGTCACCCCAACTGGTCCAGGAGGAACAGCTACGTTACTAATTGTTTTATCTTTTACCGGATTTCTTTTGATCACTCAATCTTTATTTGTAGTACCTTCTGGACAAGTAGCAGTAGTGACTACTTTAGGGAAAGTAAGTGGTGGTTCAAGAAGAGCAGGATTAAACTTTAAGGTCCCCTTCGTTCAGTCGGTTTTTCCCTTTGATATAAAAACACAAGTTCAACCTGAGAAATTTGAAACCTTAACAAAAGATCTTCAAGTTATTAGAGCAACAGCTACTGTCAAATATTCTGTAAAGCCTGATGAAGCAGGCAGAATTTTTGCCACAATTGCTAGTAGGAACAGTGATGTTTATCAAAAGATAGTTCAGCCTTCTTTACTTAAAGCTCTAAAATCTGTTTTCTCACAATACGAATTAGAAACAATAGCAACTGAATTTAATGTTATTTCTGAAAAAGTCGCTTCTACCGTAGCTGAGGAATTGAATTCTTTTGATTACGTAGATGTCAAAAGCTTAGATCTTACTGGATTAGAAATTGCTGAGGAATATAGAGCAGCAATTGAACAGAAACAAATTGCAGGACAGCTACTTTTAAGAGCTAAAACAGAAGTTGAAATTGCTGGACAAGAAGCTTTAAGATACGAAACTTTAAACAAAGGATTAAATGATCAAGTTCTCTTCAAACTATTTTTAGATAAATGGGATGGAAGTACTCAAGTGGTTCCTGGCCTTCCTGGGACTAGCGGATCAATGCCCCCAGTTATCGTAGGAGGACAAAATAGATAATTTATTAGCTTTTTATAACACTAAAAGATTGATCGAATGCTTCTAGTGTTCGATCAATTTCTTCTTCACTATGAGCTAATGAAGTAAATCCAGCCTCAAACGGACTTGGAGCTAAGTACACGCCTCTTTTGAGCATTTCCCTATGTAGTTTGCCAAAGAGTTCTGAATTATTTGTTTTAGCTTCTTCGAAATTTCTTACCGGTCCCTCACATAAGAAAAATCCGAACATTGCACTTACGCTCCCACCATTTATTGTAATACCATTATTTTCAGCAGATTGAATAATACCCTCAATTAACCTAGAAGTTGCTGACTCAAGTTTTTCGTACGTACATTCTTGTTTAAGTAACTCAAGAGTTTTAATACCTGCTGTCATTGCTAGAGGATTTCCACTTAAAGTCCCAGCTTGATATACAGGTCCAGAAGGGGCGACCATTGACATTATTTCTTTTTTTCCTCCATATGCTCCTACAGGTAAACCTCCCCCAATTACTTTACCGAGAGTTGTTAAATCAGGCGTAACTCCAAATTTTTCTTGAGCTCCTCCGTAGCTAATTCTGAAACCAGTCATAACTTCATCAAAAACTAGTAAAGATCCATTTTCAGTTGTTAACTCTCTCAATCCTTCAAGGAAACCAGGTTCAGGAGTAATAAATCCGGCATTACCCACTATGGGCTCAAGAATTACTCCTGATATTGCATCAGGATTCTCAGAAAATAATTTTTTTACAGCTTCAAGATCGTTGTAAGGAGCAGTTAGAGTGTTTGCTGTTGTAGTTCTTGGAACTCCTGGGGAATCTGGTAAGCCTAAAGTTGCTACTCCAGAACCAGCTTTTACCAAAAACATATCAGCATGACCGTGATAACACCCATCAAATTTTATTACTTTATCTCTCCCTGTAAATGCTCTCATTAGCCTTAAAACCGCCATACAGGCTTCCGTGCCACTGTTTACAAATCTAACCATCTCAACCGATGGAACAGCATCTATTACCATTTCTGCAAGTTTATTTTCTAATACACAAGGTGCTCCAAAACTAGTACCTTTTTCAATTGCTTCTTGCAATGCTGTAATCACTTCTGGATGGGCGTGTCCACAAATAGCTGGACCCCAACTACCTATGTAATCAATATACCTATTCCCGTCAACATCCCAAGCATAGGGACCTTTTACTCTATCAAAAACAATTGGCTGACCACCAACAGACTTAAATGCTCTCACAGGGGAACTAACCCCTCCTGGCATTAATTCTAAAGCTGAAGAGAAAACTTCTTCAGAATGAGTAGTTTTTAATATGTCAGTCAAAATTTAAATGATTGTGGTTTTGAGAAATTTTCATTATGTTCTAACTTAGAAATAAGTAAAAATTTTGTCAATTAGATAGAAATTCTACATCATGATATTTTTACTGCGAAACTTTGGAATGTAAATAATTAATTTTGAGGAAAATTTGGAATTAAGTTGGTTTATTTCTACATTACTCTTTAATATAAAGCGTTTCGCCGTTTATAAAAAATTAAGATCTTTTGTAATTATATTTCGAAAAGATCATCATCACCATCTAAGTAATCTTCATTTTGATTATCGATCTCTAGATTAATTAATACTGGAGCATGATCACTAGGTTGTAAATTTTCTCTTTGATTCCTCTCTATTACACAACTTTTAAGTTTTGATGAAAGGTTTTTACTGATATAAATATGGTCAATTCTCCAACCTTTATTTAGCTCATACGCATTATTACGGTAATCCCACCAACTCCAATGCCCAGTATTCTTCTCAAAAATCCGAAAAGAATCAAAAAATCTTCCTTTAAGAACATTATTGAGTGATTCTCTTTCAATCTTTGAAGCCATTATTCCCCCTTCAAATTTTTGAGGGTTATGAATATCTATTTCGCTTGGAGCTATATTAAAATCGCCTACCAAACAGACTAAATCATCATCTTTCACTTGCTCATCTAAGAATGCTGATAAATGATTTAACCATTTAATCTTATAATCGAATTTGTCAGAATTTATTGAAGAACCGTTTGGCACATAAACATTTATTATTTTTAACCCATTGATATCTGCAGAAATTAACCTTTTTTGCTCATTAATGTCTAAAGATAATTTCTCCTGTTTATTCTCATTAGTAAATCCTTTATTTACATTTTCAATTTTAAACTTACTTATTATTGCAACCCCATTGTAAGATTTTTGCCCATGAATAATAACTTCATAACCTAATTCTTCAAAATGCGATGAGGGGAAAGCATCGTCTACAACTTTAGTTTCTTGTAGACAAAGGATATCTGGATTTACCTCCTTAATCCAATTAGTAATTTGAGAAAGCCTTGTTCTTACAGAGTTTACATTCCAAGTTGCTATTAACAATTTATTACCATATTATGTAAAATTAAAATAGCAAATAATTATAAATCTTAAATTATTTTGAAATTAAACAAAATGAAATTCAAATTAAATAAAAAGATATCAAGATTAGGGAAAATTTGCATTTTATTTGTTTCATTCATTAATATCAAATCGACTATATTAAATGCAGAAGAGTCATACCTTTACGAAAGTGAAATTAATAGCTCTACAAAAATTGAGACAAATAGTTCAGCTTTACCTACTAACCCATTCGAAATAGTTGAGATGCTTAGAAGGGCTAATAGTATGAATGATGCGACAAATCCATCTGATGCTATTGATGATGCATTAAAATCATTTAATGAGATTGAAGTAAAAGAAAGTCTTTAATCCAGTAAATATCGTATTAAAACATTTCTTAAACATAACTAAATATGATTAAAAATCCTATCCAAGAAGTTACAAATAAATTACAGTACAGGGCAATAGGTATTGTTAAAGGTATTTATAAGCCAAATAATATTGATCAATTAAATAGAGGAACATTAACTGATAAGGAAGGAAAAATACTTGAAACAGTTATTCTTGGAAAAGCTATAGCGCTGATAAAAAAATATATCAATTTAGAGAAGGATTATTTTTGGATTGTTTATCCAAGAAATAAAAATATTAACAATCTACATTTACAGGTAGCTGGTATATGGGACCCTTATCAGTTAAATCAATTTGATAAAAATAATTCTGAAAAGGATCCTAATGAGTTATTAGAAGAATTAAATTTAAATAATAATTATTTTTCAATAAGAGGAGAATTGGTCTATGTAAATACAAAAAAGAAAGAGATTATTATAAAAATTTGTTCTTCTCCACCTTCAAAGAGATCAAAATATTCAACTTTTAAAATTATTATTGAAGGAGATATACCTCTTCAATTTCTGAATAACTTTGTAAGCCTCGATGTGATTAAAGATGGAAATACTCTGAGAATGGTTAAGTACGAAATTATCGAAAAAATAAAATCTGAAAAAGTATAGAATTGATTACTATTGTTAATTTTTTATCTCTTGAATTCTTATTATTCAAAAAATCATAAAGGATTATGGAAGAAATTTTAATTGAGTGTTCTCCAGGGGTCTCTGGGGATATGTTATTGGGGGCTTTTTACGATTTGGGGGTACCAAAAGATGAAATTGAGAAAAAACTCGCATGTTTTGGATTAGAAAATTTATATTATTTAAACTTTAGAGAATCTCAAAATTGTTCAATTCGAGGAATAAAGGTTGATGTTGAGAAAGTTGATCAAAGTACTAAAAGAGATTGGAAAAGTATTAAAAATTTAATTCTGAAAGCACAATTAGAAGAACAATTAAAAAAAAGAATTTATGAAGTTTTCGAGTCTTTAGCTAAAGCAGAAGGAAGAGTTCATGGTATTAACCCAGAAGAAGTTCATTTTCATGAGATCGGTGCAATCGACTCCTTAGTAGATATTATTGGAGTCTGTACTTCAATTGAATATTTAAAGCCAAATAAGGTTTTTTGTAATGAACCTACTTTAGGGAAAGGTTTTATTCAGGCTGATCATGGCAAACTATCAATACCATCTCCTGCGGTAATAGAGTTATTAAGAAAAAAAAATATTAAGGTGATCTCAAGTATTGATTCTATAGAGGGCGAATTATCCACTCCAACTGGAATAGCTTTACTTTGTAATTTAGTTGAATCTTTCCAAATTCCTTATAAATATTCTATTGATTCCTATGGAGTAGGTCTTGGGAATTTAAATCTTCCATGCCCAAATTTGGTTAGGATTTTAAAAATTAATTCTAGTGATGAAAATTTGATAGATCAAAAAATTAGTCCAAGATATGAGGAGATTTGTGTTCAAGAGGCATGGATTGATGATCAAACGTCTGAAGAACTATCTAATTTAATTGAGAAATTTAGAAAAGGAGGAGCTTATGATGTTTCTTCTCAGACAATTAATATGAAAAAAAACAGAATAGGTTTTTCTATCCAAGTTATCTTACCTATTAAAAAGCAGGAGTATTTTAGGAAATTATGGTTTGAATTTTCTACTACTATAGGTTTGAGAGAAAGAAAACAAGCGAGGTGGGTTTTACTGAGAAGAAAGGGGGAGTGTCTAACAACCTTTGGAAAAATTAAATTTAAACAATCAATGAAACCTAACGGATCTATTTATATGAAACCAGAGAATGATGAAATTTTAAGATTGCAAATTGAGAATAATAAAACAGCTGAAGAAGTAAGAAATATCATTAGAGAATCATGCAAGGAATTTAAAGCTTTTGAAGATTGGAAATAAGATTTAATATGAAAAAAACTTATTTTATAAATCTTTTAAAGAATATTAACTTTGTAATCCTGAAGAAACTTTTTTTTCTTTTGAGTATAACTTATTTCTCTTTTTATTTTTTTAAAAATTTTGATCAAATTTCATTAAATATTGATTTTGCTAGAAATGGAAATTATATATTTTTATCATTTTCATTTTGTATATTTAGTATTTATTTTAATGCACTAGCTTGGAAAAATATAGTTGCTTGGTTTGGTGAAACCAAGATTAAAAAAAGTTTAATTTCCTTTTATGTTCTGACGAATATTCTTAAATATGTTCCAGGAGGTATTTGGCATTTCTTTGAAAGATATAACTTTCTAAAAGATATTAGTAATCCTCAATTAGCTTTTTATTCGACACTAATTGAACCTTATTTTATGTTGTGTGCATCTTTCTTATTGGCTTCAGTTGGTATAATTTTTTTCCCATTTTATTTTTTATTACTTATACCTTTGATATTTCTGAATAGAAAATTAATTTTCTATATTTTGGAAAGGTTAGAAACCTTAAAAGGTAAAACCATTAAATCTTTAAAAATTAAGAATGAAAAGTATCGATTTGAGGAAAGAATAAAAATAATTTCTTTCTTCCCTACGAGAGCTTTTTTGATTGAGATCCTTTTTGTATTATCAAAATTTATTGGATTTATTATTTGCTTTTATATAGTTAATTTAGACAATCAATATAGTATTTTTTATTTATTGGTAATTTTTTGTTTGTCCTGGGCTATTGGATTAATAGTACCTACAGCCCCAGGAGGGGTAGGGGTATTTGAGGCTTGTGTTCTTTTTTTTTGTGGAAAAAATATTCCACACAATATAATTCTTCCAAGTTTAATTTATTTTAGATTGATATCTACCTCGGCAGATTTATTTTTAGGTCTTCCATTCTTATTAAGAAAATTTTTAAATAAAATTTAGTTCTTTTTTTCTAAGCTTGGAATTAATGTACTTGATGCAATTAGCCCCAAGACTGTTATAAAGAATGCAGGTAATAAGGCTTCTGCCATTCGCTCATCTCCAGCATATTGATATATCCTTACAGATAAGGTATCAAAGTCGAAAGGTCTAAGAATAAATGTAATTGGTAACTCCTTAATTGTGTCTACAAATACTAAAAGTGATCCAACAAAGATTGGACCTTTTAATAGTGGAATATGTATCTTCTTGATAACACCAAACCAATTAGAGCCTAGTCCCTTTGCAGCCTCATCAAGGGTTGGAGATATTCTTTCAAATCCAGAATCAAGAGAACCTTTTGAAATAGTTAAAAATCGAACTACGTAACCCCAGATCAGAAGGAATATAGCAATAAAATAGAACTTTGAATTGGAAATACTTATTAATGATATAGCTAATACAGTTCCTGGGATTGCATATCCAATCCCTGCTGGGAATGTTATTAATCTCATAAGTAAATTCTTATTCTGACGATTAGATAGCGTTAATATTAAAGAGAAAATTAACGCTACTAATGCAGCAATTATTCCAAGGCTAATAGTTCTAAAAGTAAGAGATATTAATTCTGTTGTGAATCCTTTATTTAACTGATCAATATTTAATAGAAACCAAGAAAATGGAATTCCAATCGCAAATAATGGTGGTAATGAAGTAAATAAATATGCTATGTAAGACCTATTTCCTTTTAACTCAAATCCCAGAGAACTTAATGAGGCAGGATTGTCACTCCAACGCTTTGTCTTCCTTCTTGAAAGTTTTTCAAACAAAATTAAAGTAAAAACTATTATTAAAGCAACTAATGATAATCCAATGGCGCTCTTAGGATTCCCTTCAATGATCCAATTTTCAGTAATACCTTTAGAAATACTTGGAATATTTAATAACTCAACTGTCCCTAAATCATTCATAACTTCCATACACATAAGGCTGATTCCAGTTATTAATGCTGGGAATGCCATTGGAAGAGCAATTTTAAAAAAGCTGCCCCATGGTCCAACCCCTAATCCTCTACTAGCATTAATTTGATTAACTCCAAATTTATTAAAACTTTCGTTAGCGAGTAAGAAAACATAAGGGTAAGTAGTAATTGAGAGTATAAGAACTCCCCACCATAAACCACTTATTTGGTAACCTAAAATACTTCCTAAATCCTGTAATACTGCAGTTAACAAATATGCAGGAGTTGCTAGTGGAATTAGTTGAAAAATACGAAGAGTTTTCCTTAATCTAAATTCGCAATTTGATAGTAACCAGCCATTTAAGGTCCCTAAACCCCCTCCTAAAAAACTAGTAAGTGCTAAAAGTTTTAATGTTCCAAATATTTCTTTTCTTCCAGAAATACCTAAAGAAAAATTACCACCTAAAATAAAATCTATTCCTTCAATTAAGAAATTAAAAATCGGTATTATAAGTGTAAATGCAACTATTAAAGAAGCAATATTTAAAGGCTTTAAATCTGATATTAAATTCTTTGTTTGTTTAATAAAAATTTTTCTAAAATTAATATAGTACTTTATTATGCTTCTTCTATATAACTAAATCTACAACAATCAAGCTGATTCTTAATAGTTTGATGATCTAAATCTTTTCCTATTAGAACAATTTTATTTGATTTTTCATTTTCCCATTCACAGTCATCAAGAGAAAAACGTTTACCAGATAAATGAAAAATATGTTTTCTTTCGCTTTCCATAAACCATAAAATACCTTTAGCCCTAAATACATTTTGTGAGATTTGATTATCCAAGAAGTTTTGAAACTTCCTTAAAGAAAATGGTTCATTCGTCTCAAAAGAAATAGATGTAAATCCTTCTATATTATTTATTAAATCATGCGAATGGGAAGAGTGATCATGCGAATGGGAAGAGTGATCATGCGAATGGGAAGAGTGATCATGCGAATCTTGATTACTAATCATTTTCTCTTTAAATTGAAAAGTATCTGTTTCGAAAAGTCCAACACTCATTATTGTTTGCAAACCAACTTCACTATTAATAGATCTCAAAATTCTTGGTTCTTTTTTTATCCCATTAATGTGTTGTTCTATCTTTTTTAAATGTGTATCAGTTACTAAATCACATTTATTTAATAGTAAAATATCACCATATAAAATTTGTGAGTAGGCAACACTAGAGTTTTTTAAATCAAAATCAAAGTTATCTGCATCAATAATAGTAATAATCGAATCTAATCTTACTTTTTCTCTAAGATCACCCCCTGCAAAAGTCATTGCTACAGGTAGTGGATCTGCAAGTCCAGTAGTCTCAACAATTAAATAATCTATTTTTTCAGGTCTATCTAATATCTTAGAAACAGTGCTTAATAATTCTCCATTTATTGTGCAACAAATGCATCCGTTATTTAATTCGATCATATCTTCAGCAGTTTTTATAATTAATTCATTATCAATACCTATCTCTCCAAATTCATTAACTAAAACAGCCGTTTTAATTCCAACTTGATTTTTTAAAATGTGATTTAAAAGTGTAGTTTTACCTGAACCCAAGAATCCGCTAATAATAGTAATAGGGAGTAAATTTTCTGCCATTTTATTGGTTATTTTGAAACAAATATAGTTTTATGAATTGTAAATTATTTTTCGAAAATATCATTAATTTCTGAAGCGATTGTTTGATCTAAATTCGTAATTCCGCCTAAATCATGAGTACTTAGTTTAATTATTACTTTTGAATAGACATTTTCCCAATTTGGATGATGGTTATGTTTCTCGCAAATTAAAGCAATCTTTGTCATAAAGGAGAAGGCTTCTATAAAATTACTAAAATTAAATTCTCTTTCAATATGATTTGTCATAATTCTCCATCCTCCTATTTTTGCAGATAGTTCTTTTAATTCCTGATTTTCTAAAAGGTATGGCTTCATAACTATTTATTGTGACTGTTACCTATTATAGAGACTTGATTTTTTTTCCCCAATAATATGAACACTTATACTTCTTTTTTTTGTACTAAATCGATGTTCCCATAAATAAATTGCTTGCCAAGTGCCAAGTATCAGTCTCCCTTTTTGAAAGCTTAAAGATAAATTAGTATTTGTTAAAGCAGTTTTAATATGAGCTGGCATATCGTCCTCTCCTTCTTGAAAATGTTCATAATATATCTTCTCTCTTTCTTTTGATAACGAGGTATAACAGTTGTACGGAACTATAGATTTAATGAACTTTTCTAAATCTTTAAGAACATTTTGATCTGCATTTTCATTAATAGTCAAACTACAACTTGTGTGTAGTGAGGTTAAGCAAAAAATTCCTGAATCAAAATTACTTTTTTGTATGAATAAATTTAAATCATCAGTAATATCAGTGAAACCCTCCCCGTTGGTTATAAAGTTTAATTTTGAGAAAATTTGTTCCATAAATATTTAAAGTCCTAATAAGCAATATCCTATTATGAATATAGTTTGAAAAATTTATACTTAGAAAAATATTTTTGTCTTAAAATAATAGATAATTAAGTTAAATATTTTTGTCTGAAAAAGAATGGAATAAGCTTGGAGCTTATTTAAAAGAAACTCAAATATTAGGCTCAATACAGAGTACTCTTTATTGGGATCAAAATACAGGTATGCCCAATAAAGGAGCGTCATGGAGATCTGAACAACTTACGTATATCGCAAAAATACTGCATAAGAGAAATTCCTCTGAAGAGTTTTCAGATTTAATTAAAGCTGCTCAGGATGAGTTTAGAGTTGGCTTAAAGAAATCATTTAATCAAGAAATTATTCGAAGTAAAAAAAGAAACCTTGAATTATTAATTAAGGAATTTAATAGGCAAAAAAATTTAGATCCTAAACTAGTTGAAGCACTTGCTAAAGCTAAATCAAAAGGTTATGAAAGTTGGCAAGAAGCCAAAAGAAAATCCGATTTTGAGATTTTCTTACCAATTTTTAAAAATTTGATCGAATTACGTATTGAAGAGACAAAACAAATATCAGATAAATATACACCTTGGGAAACTTTAGCTCAGCCTTTTGAGCCGGATTTAACTCTGGAGTGGTTAAATAAAATTTTCCAGCCACTTAAAGAAGCTATCCCATCTCTAATAAGTGATCTCAATAAATCAGAAAAGTACCACTGGGATTTAAGTCCTAAATCTCAGCAAAATTTATGTTCTAAATTACTTGATGAGTTTGGGAGAGATGAAGATCTAGTAGTTGTTGCAAAATCTCCCCATCCTTTTTCTATTACTTTAGGACCAAATGACTATAGGATTACTACTAGAGTTGTAGAAGGGGAACCCTTATCAAGTTTTCTCGCTACTGCGCATGAGTGGGGACATTCGATTTATGAGCAGGGTTTGCCATCTCAGAGTCATCAATGGTTTGCGTGGCCTTTGGGTCAAGCAACATCAATGGGTGTTCATGAAAGCCAATCTTTATTTTGGGAAAATAGGATAGTTAAATCAAAATCTTTTTCTAAAAGGTTTTTCAAACATTTTGTTTCTGAGGGTTGTTCTTTAAATAATCATTTAGAACTATGGAAATCTATTAACCATTTGAAACCAGGTTTAAATAGAGTTGAGGCAGATGAATTAAGCTATGGGTTGCATATTTTAATTAGAACTGAACTTGAAATAGATTTAATTGAAGGAGGTCTAGAAGCGAAAGATGTACCATCAGAATGGAACAAAAGATATGAGGAACTTTTAGGGATTAGACCATCAAATGATGCTGAGGGTTGTTTGCAAGATGTTCATTGGAGTGAAGGAGCATTTGGATATTTCCCTTCGTACTTATTAGGTCATCTTATAAGTGCACAAATTTCTTCGCAAATGGAAAAGGAAATAGGATTAATTGATAATTTAGTTGAAGATGGAGAATATGAAAAAATAATTTTATGGTTAAAAAATAATATTCACAACTATGGAAGATCTGTTAACTCTAAGAAACTAGTGAAAAATGTAACTGGAGAAGAACTAACATCAAAGTACTTTGTTAATCATTTGAGATCGAAAATAAAAGATTTCTGCTAAAAATTTACTTTTTAGAATTTGATTGAGTGTGAGGATGTAGGATAAATAAAAATAATTTTTTGATGGCAAACCTTAATCAACCCCCAAGTAGAGTTACCCCAAATTTATTGCATATTTTAGATGCTTTTACAGACAATACAAAATCAATCGTTAATACAATTGTCGAATTAAATTCTAATACTATAAATAAGTATGAGTTAATTACTGAAACGGGACATTTGAAACTTGATAGAGTTGGTTATTCATCACTCGCATACCCTTTTGCTTATGGATGTATTCCAAGAACTTGGGATGAGGATGGTGATCCTCTTGATATTGAAATAGTTAGTGTTACAGAACCACTAGTGCCAGGTTCAATAGTGGAGTCAAGGATAATTGGAGTGATGAAATTTGATGATGGAGGAGAAGTTGATGACAAAGTAATTGCTGTACTATCAGATGATAAGAGAATGGATCATATTCATACTTTTGAGGATCTTGGGGAACATTGGCTTAATGAGACCAAGTATTATTGGGAACACTATAAAGATCTAAAAAAACCAGGGACATGTTCTGTTAATGGCTTTTATGGAATTGAAGAAGCTGTAAAAGTAATTCAAGATTGTGAATCTAGATACCAAAAAGAAATTGAACCTAAATTAGTTGATTAACAAAAATTACTTCTCTCTAAATTGTTCAAATATTTCCGAAAGAATTTTATCAGCCCCCTGAAGTTTTAGCTTTTCAGCTAATTTCTTACCAACTTCCTCTGGATATTTAATATTTCCTATCGATTCATCTTTTATAAGTCTTTTCCCATCAATAGATGCGACCATTCCTATTAGGGCTATTTCATCATTTTGAATACTACTATTAACTCCTATAGGAACTTGACATCCCCCTTCAAGTTCTCTTAAAAAAGATCTTTCTGCTAAGCATCTTTGGCTCGAGACCTTATCTTCTAGGACACTTATTATTTTAAGAACTTCTTTATCATCAGATTTACATTCAATTCCTAAAGCACCTTGGCCAACGGCATGAAGGGAAATCTCATTAGGAATAATTTGGTGAATTCTTGATTCAAATCCTAATCTTTTTAAACCCGCTGCAGCCAGAATAATACAGTCAAATTCTCCTGAATCTAGTTTTTCTATTCTTGTAATAACGTTCCCCCTAATATCTTTGAAGTCAAGATGCGGAAATTTATATCTTAATTGAGCTAGTCTCCTTAAGGAGCTTGTTCCAACGATTGAACCTGGAGGTAAACTTTCTAATTGATAAATTTTATTTTTTTTATTAACTACTAAAGCATCTGAAGGGTCTTCTCTTTTTGTAATACATCCTAATGTAAGTCCATCAGGTAAATTAGTAGGCAAATCTTTCAAGGAATGCACTGCAATATCTGCATGTCCCACAAGCATTTGAGCTTCTAGTTCTTTTGTGAAAAGTCCTTTATCTCCTATTTTGGCTAAGGCGACATCAAGAATTTTGTCACCTTGAGTTGCCATGGCCTCTATTGATACTTCCAAGTCAGGAATAATTTTTTCTAGTTGCTCTTTAACCCATAATGTTTGAACCATAGCTAATTTACTTCTTCTACTAGCTATCTTTAATTTAAATTTAGTCATTAAATATTGGTTTGATTAGTTTAAGATAAAGTCGCATTTATTTTAAGATAATAGTTGCTAACTTTTCAAAGCCGAAAAATTATATTTAACTTTTTTATTTAATATATTCTTTTAGTACACCATTTCTGTTTGGATGTCTTAGCTTTCTCAGAGCTTTTGCTTCTATTTGTCTAATTCTCTCTCTTGTAACATCAAAAATTTGTCCTATCTCTTCAAGAGTCTTCATCCTCCCATCATCTATTCCATATCGCAGTCTTAGAACATCCCTTTCTCTTGGGCTTAGAGTAGCCAAAACCCCTTCTAAATCTTCTCTCAATAAAGTCTTAGATACATCTTGTTCTGGATTTTCAATATCAGCCTCTATAAAGTCTCCAAGCCTTGAATCCTCTTCTTTACCTATTGGTGTCTCTAACGAGATTGGAAGCTGAGCACTTTTAGCTATAAACCTTAATTTTTCAATTGTCATTTCCATACTCTCAGCTATTTCTTCTTCACTAGGCTTTCTTCCAAACTCTTGACTAAGAACTTTTGTTGTTTTTTTTATTCTAGAAATTGTTTCATACAAGTGAACAGGCAATCTAATCGTTCTACTTTGATCTGCTATCGCTCGTGTTATCGCTTGACGAATCCACCAAGTAGCATAAGTAGAAAATTTATAACCTTTTTCATGGTCAAATTTTTCGGCAGCTCTGATTAAACCTAAGCTTCCTTCTTGTATTAAATCTTGAAAAGATAGCCCTCTATTCATATATTTCTTAGCAATAGAGACAACTAATCTTAAATTAGATTGAACCATCTTCTCTTTAGCTCTTCTCCCTAAGAGAAGTCTTCTTCTGAATTTAGAGAGAGGCATGTCGATTAATTCAGCCCATTCTCTAACTGAAGGGAAATGTCCTTTCTCAGACTCGTATTGTGTAGCTAGCTCTTCAAGTTGGAGGAGATCAGCTATTTTTCTAGCAAGTTCAATTTCTTCATCAGGTCTTAATAATCTAATTCTTCCAATTTCCTGAAGA
Source organism: Prochlorococcus sp. AG-388-A04 (assembly GCA_003279935.1). GTDB lineage: Bacteria > Cyanobacteriota > Cyanobacteriia > PCC-6307 > Cyanobiaceae > Prochlorococcus_A. The sequence continues at coordinate 64,935 of QCGL01000001.1, read as the reverse complement.
TAAACCCTTATAGAATCTTCTGTATATATTCCCTTTGGTCCAAGCTTTACGTTACCAATAGCTTTGGCCTCTTCATCAGAACCATTAAATTCATCATTATTTTCAATACTGCCTTCATCATTTAGTGGCTTTTGTTTCGAGTTTTGAATAGGATCTTGATTCTTGATACTTTCTTCTTCTCGATCGTTTTTAAAATTTGAATCAATTTTTTTATTAATTTTTTTCTTGGAACTAGGATTAGAACTTTTTGATTCTGTTGCGGCTGGACACATAGTGGACTCCTTTCTACGGTGAATTTAACTAGGCAAAAATTTAATTAAGACGAATTTATACACTTAGTAGTAAAAGTTTGCCTTAAAGATTAGAAGAACTAACTCACAAAAATTGTGTTTAGATAAAGTTTTTTTTAAATTGTTGAAAAATTTAAATAGTGTTATAGATTACCTAAAGTAAAAAGTCTTAGGATTTCTCAGACTGGCAGATCAATTTTTGAATTTTAATTCAATGATCAAAGCTTCATGTCTCCCTTAAAAACAGAATACTTAAAATGTGCAAAAGCACTTTGTGTAATGTTCAACAATCCAATACTAAGAAAAAGTTTTGATGCCGGCAAGTAATAATTTATCAAATACCTTTTATAAGTTTGACGTCTTGCTTGATATAGGTAGTCATACCAATACTTTTTCTTATTTAGATGGTGATAATCTCGGAGTAGAAATTGGAGATATTGTTTCAGTAAGACTCAAGGGAAGACTCTTGAACGGACTAACTATTTCTAAAAGTCTTTTTTTAAAGACAGATAAAAATAAAAAAGATTTTGATGAAGAATCTAATTTTGAATATTTATCTATAGAAAGTATTGTCCAAAAAAAAGTGATTCAAGATTGGTGGAGAGAATGGTTGGAGGATCTAGCTTTGTTTTATAGGGTAAGTAGTTTAAAAATGTTTAAAACAGCTTTCCCCCCTGGATGGATTGGTAAACATAAAAAATTATCTCAAAACTTTAAATATCAAATATGGATTGAATCTCAAATAGATTTGGGATTCAATAATGATGACTTAACAAAGAGAGAACTTTCACTAATAGATATTTTGCGTCTTAAAGGGAAATGGCAAAGCGAATTATTAAGAATTGGTTTTAATTCCACAATTATAAATTCAATGGTTAGTAAAAAACTACTAATAAAGACTAAAAGAAAAAAAATAGTTAGTACTAAATTAAGTTCCTTTAAAAATGATTGTATTAAATTAAAAAGACCAAATCTTACTCAGGAACAAAAAAAAATATATAAGGAAATGCAAGAGATGCAACCGGGAGATGTCTGTTTGCTATGGGGAGAAACAGGTTCAGGAAAAACTGAAATTTATATGAGAATGGCGGAAGATCAACTACTTAATAAAAACAGCTGTTTAATACTGGCTCCAGAAATTGGCTTAATTCCTCAACTTATTGATAGATTCAGTACAAGATTTCAAAATGACGTTTTTGAATATCACAGTAATTGTTCTGCGAGGCATAGAACTTTAGTTTGGAAAAAGATAATAGATGAAGATGAACCTCTTATAGTTATCGGGACAAGGTCCGCAGTATTCCTTCCTATTCAGAATTTAGGCTTAATAATTTTGGATGAAGAACATGACGTTTCATATAAGCAAGACAGCCCAATGCCTTGTTACGATGCGAGGGATGTCGCTCTTGAAAGAGTAAAAAGAAATCCAGCAAAGCTAATTTTCGGAAGTGCAACTCCATCAATGAGAACTTGGAAAAGAGTTGTTTTTGAAAAAAAGTTAAAGATGCTGAGAATGAAAGAAAGAATATCTCTTACTGAAATACCGGAAATTAAAGTTGTTGATATGCGTTGTGAATTTAAAAAGGGAAATACAAAAATCTTTTGTGGCGAATTATTAGAATTAATTTCTCAGCTTAAAGCGAATCAGGAACAAGCAATAGTTTTGATTCCTAGAAGAGGTTATAACGGTTTTCTAAGTTGTAGAAATTGTGGATTTATAGTAAGTTGCCCTAATTGTGATGTACCTTTATCTGTTCATGTGGGCTCAAAAGGTAAAAAGTGGCTTAGCTGTCACTGGTGTGATCATAAAGCAAAACTTATCAACACTTGTCCAGATTGCGAATCAAATGCCTTTAAGCCTTTTGGTATTGGGACTCAAAGGGTTATTGAGTTCTTGAATAATGAATTTCCTGAACTGAGGGTACTTCGTTTTGATAGAGACACCACCTCAGGTAAAGATGGTCATAGAAATATTCTTTCAAAGTTTTCTAATGGGAATGCAGATATTCTTGTAGGGACTCAAATGTTAGCAAAAGGTATTGATATCCCCAATGTTACTCTTTCAGTGGTTATTGCCGCAGATGGATTACTTCACCGACCAGATATTTCAGCAGAAGAAAAATCATTACAATTATTTCTACAATTAGCAGGTAGAGCAGGCAGAGCTAAAAAATCAGGAAAGGTTATCTTTCAAACGTATAAACCGAGTCATCCTGTACTTTCATATCTCAAAAATAGAAATTATGAGGGATTTTTATCCGAAAGCTCGAAATTAAGAAAAGATGCAAAATTATTCCCTTTTTGTAAGGTATGTCTTTTAAAAGTTTCTGGGGAAAACTTCGAACTTACGGAAATAACTGCGGCTAAGCTAGCGAAATATATGATAAGTTTTTGTAAAGATAATAAATGGACGGTAATTGGTCCTGCTCCAAGTTTAATTGCAAAGGTTGGTAATAAATTTAGGTGGCAAATATTAATACATGGCCCAGAAAATTCGGAATTCCCTTTGCCTGATAGGTCTAGTCTTTGGCAAAAAATTCCTAAAAATGTGTTTTTATCAATTGATTTGAATCCGGTAGAGTTATAGCTAACTAGATGGAAGTTCTGGAAAATTAGATCCTATTTGGTATCTATAAAACCTTAAAAAATAAGCAATTGATATTAACAATAAAATAATTAAAAATCCTAATAATAATTTGTTCCAATTCCAAAATGAGAACTCCAGACTATTTAGTTCTCCAGGGATTAATTCCCACTTTATAAAATTATTAGATACTTCTACATTAGAATTTCCTATGTCTCTCACTCTAACTTTATTTGGGTTAACAATATTGAGAGTTAGTTCTAAATCTTCTACATATAAAAGATTTTGAAGATCAAAATCTACTTTGAAGTTATATTTTTTTAAAAAGAAAAAATTATTTTCAATACTGTCAATTTGTAGATCAGTTGACTCTCCTAAAACTTCACCGGCTATTTTTTGTATTTTATAAAGAGTTTCTTGAGCACTTTCCATACTTAGATTTTTATTTTTAAATGAAAAATCCAATTCTCCTGTTGATATTTCTCCATCAGGAAAAATTTCTTTGATTTTTTGTTCGAAATTTATTTGCCAAGGAAATTTTTTAATATATTTGCTTTCAATTTCGAAATTATTAGTAATTGAGTCAATCTCACTAATATCTATAGTGTCTTCAACTTTAACGCACCCGCTTAACAGTGGAATTAGTAATAATAATAATAAAGAAATGATAAATATAAATCCTTTCTGAAATGGCTTTGTTTGACCAGTTGGAATATTTGATGTATCTATAAACTTTTTTTCTTTCTTCTGATTATTAGGTTTTAGAGAGGAAAAGGATGTTTTGTCTAAGGCAGGATTACTTTCAAAAGTAATATTCCAATTCTCAGGTTTTTTAATTTCAGGAGAATCGATAATTTCCATTAAATACTTTGCATTTTCACGCACTTTATAATCAAGAGATTTTAAAAGTTCTTTGCAAAATATTTTTGCCTCTTCCTTTTTATTAATGCCCGATAGGGCTGTAATTAGTATGGTTCGTAAATTTGCCCCTTCTTTACTAGAGGGAGGGTAAGATTCGATTATTGGGTATAAATATTCAATACAGAAATTATATTCACCTTTAATAAGAGCTAACTCTGCCTTTTCAACAACTTGCTTGTATGAATCCATTCTCAAGCATTAATCATTGTTCCAATACCTAAATTTGTGAAAATTTCTAGAAGTAATGAATGTTCAATCCTTCCATCAATTATATGGGCAGCTTTTACTCCTTGAGCTAGGGCTCTAATACAACATTCCGTTTTTGGTAGCATGCCATTAGAAACAATATTTTTTTCAATAAATTTTCTGGCCTCTTTTAGATTGATTTGTTTTGCGAGACTATTTGGGTTATCTTTTTCTTTTAGTATCCCTGGAGTATCAGTTAGAAGAATAAGTTTTTCTGCATTTATTGCAGCAGCAACTTCGCCAGCTACGAAATCAGCATTGATGTTATGAGAAATGCCATCTGCTGTAGATCCAATACTTGATATAACAGGAATATATCCTTTCGAAATAAGAGGATCTAATAACTCAGAGTTGATTTGTGTGACCTCTCCAACTAATCCATGACTTCCATCTCCTAATTCTCTTGACTGAATTAAGTTGCCATCGAGTCCTGAAATTCCTACGGCTAATGAACCTGTTTTATTGATCCCCCTAACAATCTGTTTATTTACTCTTCCCATAAGCACCATCTCAACTATTTCCATTGTTTTCTCATCGGTAACTCTTAACCCATTTTCAAATTTTGGTGATATTTCTAATTTGTTTAGCCAACGATTGATTTCGGGGCCACCTCCATGTATAACGACTGGGCATACACCAACACTTGATAATAGAGCAATATCTCTGAAGAAAGCTTCTTTTAATTTTTCATCTTCCATAATAGAACCACCATACTTAACAACAATTTTTCTACCTGAAAAACTTTGTATGTATGGAAGTGCCTCGCTTAATATTGATACTCTTAGGGAATCGTCCATCATGAAAAGAATATTTAATAAAAGAAAATCAAATCGAATTCCTTTTCATTATCGTTGATAATAAATTCTGATTCAAGACCTTTGACGAAAAACCTGTTTAATCTCTCTTGTTTTTCAATCCATTGTTCAAAGGGGACATCATTGATTTCAAAATGCATCTTAAAACCATTCTTTTCTTCTTTTGTAATTTCTTCAATCTCTTTAAGTTGGGGAGGATTATCTTCATTCCATAAATTTAAGGCCTCTAATGAAGATTCAAGATGCGCTTTTATTCCATACCTCCATCTGGTTACATCTCTAACTAATGCGGTTAATTCTTTGGGTCTATTAAATTTATTTTTCTTAAAATCATTTCTATTTACTAATTTAACTGGAGGTATTTCAGAAGTTTTCAAACCAAGTCCAATTAGTAAAATAGGGACTCCATAAAAAAACGTAGGCACGCTTAGATTTACTGACTCAGTAAAATAAGCTGTCATCCCAATAAAAGCCAAAACACCTCCTGCGACTGTTATTATGTTTGCAGGAGATAGGTATTTCTTCATTTTATTTTATTAGAAAAGTTATTTTATATTATGCAAGATCATAATTCTACAAATCAAGAAGATTTAATTTTAAAACTTGATCAAGATAGAGCATGGTTGTTAGAGAATCTTGATAAAGGTAAATGGTCAGAGATTAGGAGTGAACTGGCTGATCTTGAAAGAAAAATAAGCAAACTTATTATACGTGTTCAAGAATCAAATATTGAGACTTGATTTTAAAAGGGTATTTCGTCAACTTCAGGGACTAGAGGAGAGGTGTTCCATTGTGAATTTTCGGTATTTCCCGATTTTTCTTCAGAAGAATTGCTATTGTTGCTATGAGAGATGTTAGTTTCTTTTTTCTCTGAGGTTATTTGTACTCCAGGACTTATATTATGAATTCTTGAAGCTGTCAGTTCAGGCTGCTTTTCCTTAGTGCCATCTTTTCTGGTTACTGAGTTCATTCTTAGACGTCCCTCAATAACTATGTTTTGACCTTCTTTTAATTCTCCCACCATTTCTTGAGCAATAGTACCCCAACCTAAAACTTTTAATTCTCTAAATGGATCTTCATCGCGTAATCCTTTGAAATTAACGGTCATTTCAGCAATGGGTGTTTTATTCTCTTTGGTATATCTCATCTGAGGAGCGCTATTTATTACTGCTTGAATTAAACAATGATTCATTAACTTTCTATTTAATTACAAATATCTTGATGCACAATTCAGAAAATTGCCACGAAAATGTTTGGATCCTTTCAGGAACTTCAGATGGACCAGTCATAGTTAACAAACTATTAAAACTTAATTATGTAGTATTCGTAAGTGTTGTCACGCATAAAGCAAGTAACTCTTACGTTGAAAATTCAAAGTTACACATCATTACAGGAAAATTAAATGATTCAAGTGAAATCATCAACTTTATTGAAAAAAATAAAATTAATTATGTAATAGATGCAACTCATCCATTTGCTTTAATTATTTCTCAAAATCTAGATGAAGCATGTAAAAAAATCAAAAAGCCTCTTTTGGCTTTTGAAAGGAAATCGGAAATAAAACCATTTAAAAACTTTTATTACATAAAGGGTCTAAAAAATATAAACAAGGAAGTTTTAGTCAATAAAAATATTCTTTTAGCAATAGGATCTAGACTACTAAATGAGACGGCAAGTTATTATTTAAAATGTGGTGCAAATGTATTTACAAGAGTAATTCCAACATATGAAAGCATATCCAAAGCTTTTGCCTCATGTATAAAGAATTCAAACATAGCAATACTCGAACCTAGTAAAAACAAAGGAAACATTTTAGAAAAAAAACTATGTGATCATTGGAAGATAGATTATATACTTTGCAGAGATTCTGGAAGTTATGCACAAATGAATTGGGAGGAAATTGTTTATAAAAGTGATATGAAGTTATTTTTAGTAAAAAGGCCAAACCTAAAATTTAGAAACTCGCTTATATTTTTTGATTATGATAAGTTGATAAATCAATTAACTGGTAAAAACATCACTTTAGGATGAAGAAAGTTTTACTTTTGGTAGCAACTGAATGCAATAAAAAAGCAGCTAAAAAAATAGCTAAATTATTACTCGAAAAAAAGCTTGCAGCGTGTGTCTCATTAAAAGAGATTAATTCCATTTATGAGTGGAAAGGAAAAATTGAGGATGTTAATGAGTGTGAAATTATAATAAAAAGTAAACCAGAGTTGAAAAATGCTTTGGTAGTTTTCTTACAAAAGCAGATATCTTATGATATTCCACAAATTATTTATAAAAAGTTTAATTCTGCAAAAGAATATTCTAATTGGGTAAATAAATCTTGTTCAAATCAGGTGTGTCCGTAATAACTTTTGAAGATTAATATTAGATCTAGAACCTAACTGAGTAATTATATGACCAGCGCATATTGAGCCTATTTCTCCGCACTTTTTTAAAGAATAATTATTAATTAGTCCATGTATAAATCCACCAGCATAAAGATCTCCTGCGCCGGTTGTATCAATAATTTTTCCTAATAGTTTTGGTTTTATTTCTTCAGACTTGCCTTTATTGACAATTAAAGAACCTTTACTTCCTAAAGTGATTATTACTAATTCACATATTGAAGAAATAGATTCTTGGCATCTTTGTAAATCATTCTCTTGAAATAGACTCAAAACTTCTGATTCATTACAAAAAACTATATCAATGTAGTTTTCAATTAATTCTAAGAAACTTTCTCGATGCCTATCTACACAAAAAGAGTCCGATAATGAAAGTATTATTTTTGTATCGGATTCTTTGGCAAGCTTTGCAGCTTGAAGAAAGGCATTTTTGGCTAAATCACTATCCCATAAGTATCCTTCCAAGTATAAATATTTGCTATTTGCTATTAAGTTATAATTTACATCTTTAGGTTCAAATTCAATTGAAGCCCCCAAATATGTGCACATTGTTCTTTGCGCATCTGGAGTTATAAAAATTATTGAATGTGCACTTGAGGGCCCTTTATCTATTGGCGGGGTGTTAAAAATAGTATTACTTCTTTTAATATCAGTAGAGAAGAAATTTCCAAAATTGTCATTCTTTACTCTTCCAATAAATTGAACATTATTATCTAATTCAGCTAAGCATACGACAGTATTAGCAGAAGACCCCCCTGATATTTTTTTAATTACTGTGCAATTTTTTAATAAAGCTTCAGATTCATTAGAGTTGATAAGATTCATAGATCCCTTTTTGAGGGTATTTATCTCTAAAAATTCATCATCCACATTAACAATAATATCAACTATTGCATTTCCTAATCCAATAAGGTCTATATCTTTTTTTAGATCAAAAAGGTTGTTTTTTTCTATCATTGAGGTCAGATTTCTTGATTATCTTAGAAGAGCTCTTTTAGGACCATGGATTGGGTCTTCAATTACTATAGTTTGATCTCTGTTTGCGCCTAATGAAACAATCGCAATTGGTACTTCCATTAATTCAGCAAGAAATCTGAGGTAATTCATAGCATTTTCAGGGAGATCAGATAGTTTTCTGCAATTAGCAGTCGAGCATTGCCATCCTTTTAATTTTTTAAAAATTGGTTTACATTTTTTTAGGTCATCAGAATTTGTGGGGAAATAATCTATTTCTTTACCATCTAATTCATATGCAATACAGACTTGAATTTCATCTAACTCATCTAGCACATCTAATTTTGTTACTGCCAAACAATCAAGACCATTTACATAAACAGCGTATTTGCCAATAATTCCATCAAACCAACCACATCTTCTTCTTCTTCCAGTTGTGGTTCCAAATTCACTCCCTCTATCACAAAGTTGATCGTTAATACTTCCTTGTAATTCTGTTGGGAATGGCCCCTCTCCTACTCTCGTAGTGTATGCTTTCGCTACTCCTATCACCCTATCTATTAAAGTTGGCCCAACTCCAGCACCAATACAAGCACCTCCTGATATCGGATTTGATGAAGTCACATAGGGATATGTCCCATGATCCAAGTCAAGTAATGTACCCTGTGCCCCTTCAAAAAGAATATTTTTTTTATTTTTTGCAGCAGCATGAATAGTTCTTGTACAGTCAACTACATGCTTTGATAGTCTTTGTCCATAATCAAGATATTCTTCAATTATTTCATCTTTATTAAGGGGAGCAATTCCATATATTTTTTCTAGAAGTCCATTCTTTTCTTTAAGAGGGATCTCAATCACATCTCTTAATCTATCTTCATTAAGCAAATCTCTTATTCTTATCCCATTTCTTTGTGATTTATCAGCATATGTTGGGCCAATCCCTCTCCCTGTTGTCCCAATTTTATTGGAACCTCTATCAGCTTCCATAGCTTCATCTAATAAACGATGATAGGGCATGGTGACATGTGAGGTTGATGAAATTTTTAATCCTGATATATCTATTCCATTATCAATCAACATATCTATTTCTTTGAGTAATATCTTTGGGTCTACAACTGTTCCCGATCCAATTAGGCAAATTGTTTCTCTATAAAGTATTCCAGATGGAATTAAATGTAATTTTAAAACCTTATCATCGACAACTATAGTATGTCCTGCATTTACACCACCTTGATAACGAACAACAACATCTGCCGAACGACTTAATAAATCGGTTATTTTACCTTTTCCTTCGTCACCCCATTGGGCTCCGATTACAACAACATTAGCCAATTTTAGAAGAGCATTATTTTTGTACGAATATATAATATATTCAAAATTATTGAATAACTTTAAAAAAGTAAATCATTTGTATTAACTTTCTCTGAGAACCATTTTTTCGGCAAGAGTGAATTCTTTAGTTAAACGCTCTTTAAGCTTATCTGGTAGAGGCCTAGTTGCAAAGTTTTTGTAATGACCTGCCATGGCGTTTAATGCTGTCTGCATTGTAGTAAATGATTGAGTTTTATTAACCATGCCTCTGTTTCTGTATCTAGAAATATAATCAGTTATTAGAGCAAGTGATTCATCTCTAACCTTATCCTTATCAGGAGAATCTTTTGGAGTTTCAACGGCAATTTGTAGGGTTTTAACAACTGATATTGTGTCTTTTGCATAATCACCTGTCATAGAAGTCTTTGCTGCATATGATGGAGAATTAAATAGTGTAAAAAAAACAGATATACAAATAGCAAAAGATAAAGCTTTTACAAAAAATCTAGAAAATAATTCAGTCATCTTTTTAACTAACATAACTTAACTCCGAATAAAATTTAGCTTTAAGAATTTTTATTGTACATTACTTTTGATTCGGAAATAAATTTCTCTAATAAATTTTTAGATGCTATCTTAATTTTACTTTTGCTTGATCTAGAGAAGAATTCTACTTCTTTATTAATTGAGTCTCTGCCAATAATTATTTGAAAAGGAATTCCAATTAAATCTGCATCTTTAAATTTCACTCCTGCTCTATCATCTCGGTCGTCAAGGAGAACATCGATTTGGTTGCTTCTAAAGTCTTCATAAATCTCTTCAGTAAGTGCTTTTTGAATGGGATCTTTCAAATTAGTCGGAATAATTAAAATCTCAAATGGAGAAATTTGAATTGGCCAAGAAATACCATTTTCATCATGATTCTGTTCAATTGCCGCTTGTGCTATTCTTGTTACCCCTATTCCATAACAACCCATCCATAAATTTTTCAATTGACCATCCCTATCAGAAAACTTTGCATTTAATTTCTCACTATATTTTTGGCCCAATTGAAAAATATGTCCAATTTCAATACCTCTTTTTTCTTTTAACTCTTCATTACTTTCATGGCTGATGTAATCTCCTTTTTTTGCATTCCTTATATCTGATATTAAAAACTTTTTCTCAATAAATGAAAATGCACGGAATACTTTGTGAAAATCAACTTTGTTACCACCACTCACAAAACTGGAAAGATTACTGGCAGAGTAGTCAGCGATTCTTATCCAACTTTTATCCCAACTGGAATTAATTTTTATTGTTTCATCGTTTATATCTGGCCCAATAAAACCTAATGGAAAATTAGTTAGATTTTTATTAATAATGGCATTATCTTCAACTATTTTTAGGTGTATCAAGTTTGAAATATATTTTTTGTTGATCAAATTAAAAAGCTTGACTTCATTAATATTCTGATCTCCTCTAATACATGCGAGGATTGGGACTTCAGATTTGTCTTCAAATTTTGCAAGGAATATAACGACCTTAATTATTTGACTTGCATCTAAATTATTATTTTGACAAATATCAACAATCGATTTTTGATTAGGGGTTTCTATCCATTCTTCTTGGGACATTATTAAAGGAATCTCTTTAGATGGTAAAGAAACGGCTTTTTCAATGTTGGCCGCATATGAACCACTCTCAGTAAATAAAATAGAATCCTCCCCTGCATCTGCTGTTACCATAAACTCTTTAGATGCTGCTCCTCCAATTGCTCCACTATCGGCATCCACGCCGACTGTATCTAATCCACAATTTTTAAAAATATTTTCATAAGCTATTTCCATTTTTTCGTAAAAAGAAGATAAATCTTCTTTTGAAGAGTGAAAAGAATAAGCATCCTTCATTATAAATTCCCTACTTCTCATTAATCCAAATCTAGGTCTAATCTCATCCCTAAATTTTGTTTGTATTTGGTAAAAACATATAGGAAGCTGTTTATATGAATTTATCATTTCTGATGCAATACTTGTAATGACTTCTTCATGTGTAGGTGCCAAGCCAAATTCTTTTCCTTGTCTATCCTTTAAATTGAACATTATCCCTTCTCCTGCGGTGTAACCTTCCCATCTTTCACTTTTTTTCCATAATTCTGCTGGGTGGAGTTGGGGTAAAAGTAATTTCGAACAATAAATATTATTAAGTTCTTTTTCAATTATGGCAGATATTTTTTCGATAACTCTAAGCATTATTGGCATGTATGCATAAATGCCACTATTAAGTCTGCGAATATAACCCCCTTTTAAAAGTAATTGATGAGAAATAATTTCTGCTTCAGAAGGAGTGTCGCGAAGCGTCCCCAGAGGAAATGAGGTAGTGACACGCATAAAAAGAAACTTATAAATTTAATCAATTTTATCAATTCAGGTGTAAAAAAATTTTAAAGTGTCTTGAGTCCCTGAAGGCAGGTAGTTTAGATTTACCCTTTCTGCTAATTTCTGCAATAATAAAACTTAAAATTTTTAAGTGAATTCAATAACCTGAATGAAATTTTTAATAAAGTTATGGAAAATATAGATTCTAATATTTCTAGTTCAGAAGAATTAGTTGGTATTGATGAAGTTCAGAAATTCCTTAACCGATCAAGAGCTTCTGTTTACAGGTACACAAATACAGATCTAAGAAATTTAAATCCTAGCTTTAACCCGAGAAAATTAAATCCTGAATATAGAACTGATCAGAAAGAACCATTACGTTTTCACCCTAATGAAGTTGCAAGATTTGCTAAGGATATTTTAAGAATTAAAGAAGTTACTGTCGAAGTTTTTAATTCTCCATCTTCAGCTGCACAAAACACGCTCTCTCAAATCCTTGAAGAATTAAAAAGTATTAGATCTTTACTAGAAAAAAATTAATCTTAAACTATATTTTGATTTATGTACTTTTTAATTGTAAAATAATTTTGTTAAGTATATTACTAAACTTTTAACAAGTAAATCTCTTGAGATACACAAATTCAAAGCGGTTTGTCAAAAGTAATTTAAGCAAAAAATCTTCTTTTATTACTATTTCAAGTGAATTGGAAAGAGATGATGATGATGACCCCTTAAGTATGAAGAGTTTATCAATTTCGTTTCTTGGGATTATTATAGCCTCCCTAACAATTCTATTGCCCTCAATTTGTATTTTACTTGGTAGACCTTTATCTCAAGGAAATGAGATTACTTCTTTTCACTTAATTAAAAAAGATGGATCTTAGTTTGATACCTCCATCTCCTATGAAGGGCATAGTTAATTTAGTTGTTGAAATACCAGCTGGTAGCAGGAATAAATATGAATATTGTTCTCAAGCTGGAATTATGGCACTTGATAGGATTTTGCATTCTTCAGTCCGCTACCCATTTGACTATGGCTTTGTCCCAAATACCCTAGCTGATGATGGTGCTCCACTAGATGCAATGGTAATTATGGATGAGCCAACATTCGCAGGTTGTTTAATAAAAGCAAGACCTATAGGTGTCTTAGATATGCATGACTGTGGGCAATATGATGGGAAACTTTTATGTGTTCCTATATCTAATCCTAGGCAAGAAAATATAATTAGCATTAATCAAATAGCATCTAATCAATTAGAAGATGTTGCAGAATTTTTTAGAACAAGCAAAGGTTTAGATGGAAGGACGGTTCAAATAGATGGTTGGAGAGATTTTGAAGTAGTTGAAGAACTTTTAAGAAAATGTACACCAAAAAAAAAGAAATCCTTTAAAGTTTTAAAAAAATCATCAATAGTTAAATAAATTGAAAAGAGTAATTTTTTATAGCTATCCAAAATGCTCTACATGTAGAAAAGCGTCCAAGTGGCTTGATCAAAATAATATTAATTATCAATTAATAGATATTGTTAAAGAACCACCTTCAAAAAAATTTTTGGAACTGGCTTTAATACAATTTTCTTTAGACATTAAGAAGATATTTAATACAAGAGGTAAGAGTTATAAGTTAATCGGGATTGATATTCTTGACTTAACCAAAACAAAAATTATTGAACTATTGTCAAATGATGGAAAATTAATCAAAAGACCATTTCTAATTATTAATGAAAGTAAATTAATACTTGGATTCAATGAGTCTGAATATATCGCAAACCTCAAATAGGTATTTAATTTTATAGGTTTGTAAATTTTATGAATTTCTCTTTTAAAAATATACTTTTTGAGTGGGGACCATTACTTCTCTTAGCTTTTTTTGTCTCTTCTTGCAGATCTTTTTTAGCCGAACCTCGTTATATTCCCTCTGGTTCAATGCTTCCTGAATTACAAATAAACGATAGATTAATTATTGAAAAAATTTCCTTAAAAAATTCATCACCTCAAAGAGGAGACATTATTGTTTTTAAATCCCCTTTTTCTTTTGATGAAAAACTTATTGCATCAAGATCTAACCCCTTACCAAATAAAAGTTATTGTTTTTTTATGGGTTTTCCTCCAATGTCATTCATCCCTGGATTAAGAGATCAGGCTTGTGATGCTTATATAAAAAGAGTAGTAGCATTGCCTGGAGAATTAGTGAGTGTCAATATTAAAGGCGAAGTGATAGTTAATAATAAAAAGATTTTTGAGCCATATGTTATTAATTTCTGTTCAGAATCCTTTTTTAATAATTGCGGAGAATTTAAAAGTTTGAAAGTACCGGAGGATCATTTTTTGGTTTTAGGTGACAATAGATCAAATAGCTGGGATGGAAGATATTGGCCTGGTAGTAAATTTCTTCATAAAAAAGAAATAATTGGGAAAGCTTATTTTAGGTTTTGGCCTCTAAAGAATTTTGGGCTTTTTAAAAATCAAGCCCTACATGAATCACTTTCCCTTTAATTAATTTATTTTTCTTGGGAAAATTTGAAGGGGAATCATAACCTAAATTGATTTGATTATTTAGCCATTTTTGATCAGGGTCAAATATAAGCCATCTTTTACTGCCGATAGACAATTTCTCTTGCATTATTCCTAATAAATTAGAGGGATTAAAACTTAAATATTTCCAAAGCATTGGGATTGGCCAATCTCTTTTTACTACTAATTCTTTCCACAATAACGGTAAAACTAATTCAAAAGAGCTTATCCCTGCGGGTCTATCATTTATGGGAATAAATGTATCTTCATCACTTAATGCCTTTGAGTTTACTGCAATAGCTTGAATTAAATCATTTTCTAAACCTTTTATTAAAAATTCTCTATTTTCCTGAGAGCCCAAAGGGGGATCTACTTTCCAGCCAAGATCATCAAACTCGAGATTGTTTGTATCGGCGATTAAGCTCCACCAACTTATTGTTGTTAAAATTGGAATAGTATATTTTTCTATTTCTTTCAGAGAATTTAAATCTGAGATATTTTTAATTACTATATTTTTATCTGGAAAAATATTCTTGATTCCTAAAATATTTTTAACTTCTGCAATCTCATTATTATTTTCAATAATATAAAATCCTGATTGTAGTGATTTTATGTCCTTATTTATAATTCCTTTCTGTAGTGAATTTTTTTTTGTTAACGAAAATAATATTGGTGATGTCTTGATTGCATCTAAAGAAAGACTTTTCAAAATGATTGAGTTATCCAAAAAGTTTTTAGTAGAGAGACCTATTGCACCTGATTTCAAAAGTTCACTATGGGGAGATAGTTTTTTGCCTTCATCTTCCAAACTTAAACTTCCCCAAAAATAAATATTTAAATCAAAATCATAATTTTTCTGAAAGGGTATTTTTTCAGGATTATCTCTCCAGTTTTTACTATTTGGAAGAAAGGCGATTGTACCAAAACCTGATTTCTTTGCTCTAAACTTTAAATTTTCTAGGTTATCATTAACTCCTGTTAAGGGATCTTCTAAAAATGAGTGACTATCAACAAGCATTGGAGCCAATATTTTATTACCAGATTTAGAAATTTTAATATTCTTCTTGAACGCCTCCTCTTTAGCCTTTTTACCAAATGCTTTTATTTTGCCATCGATAATTAATAAATTATCTTTAATAACTGTCGCATTGGAACCCATCAAAATATTTATATTTTCAAAAAAAAAGCTTTTCCCCATTTTAAAGAGCCCCGGATACCGTTGAGTCCAGTATTCCACCAAGATGTGTCGTAATATTCAAAGCACTAATTACATTATCTTTTTGAGGATCCTTAAAAAGATCAATAATAGTTATACCTCCATTACCTTGCTTTATCATCCAGATATTAGAAAAATCAATTCCTAATAAATTACAAATAAGGGTTTTATTTACTGCATCATGTGCGACTAATAAGGTCAAATCTTTATTCTTTTGAGCTAAACATATTTCTCCCCAAGCCTTAACTGATCTTTCAGAGACTTCTTTGATACTCTCACCCTCGGGCATAAGCACTTCTTCAGGTTTTTCATGCCAATTTTTAAGTAATTCTGGCCATTGTTGCTTAATTTGATTTTCTAATTTGCCTTCCCATAATCCATGGCTTATTTCTACTAAATTTTCAATCTTTTTTATTTCTAAATCTGATTTGTTTTGAAGAATTATTTGTGCGGTTTCATATGGTCTATCCATTGAACTTGAAAAAGCTTTGTTGAAGTTAACTTCTTCTAAATATTTAGAGGCCTTTCCCGCCTGATCTTTCCCATTATTATTTAAAGGAATATTGATTTGCCCTTGGAATCGACCCTCTTTATTCCAGTTGGTTTCACCATGCCTAACTAAAAATATTCTTGAGTCTCCAATCTGATCAGGAATTCTTTTATCTAGATGAGAAGTTTGGTTTAAACATTCAATTTGTGTATTATATGAATTTCTTTTCTTCACAATATTAAGGATTGAAAGAGAGGCATTATCTAACTTTATTTTTCTAAAACCTTTTTTAGGTTTCCCAATTAGTAATAAAATTAAGCATCTAAGGATTGCATTATGACCAATTACTAAAATATTTGCTTCTTCTTTTTCTAAATAGATTTTAAAAATACTTTTAATAAATACATCTGCCTGTACATATAATTCTTTAATTGGTTGATAAGTTGAATTATGAATACTCTCTAAAATTAAATTCTCAGGATCATTTTTCCAAAGAAGATAGTCTTTTGGATACTTGTTTTTTATTTCATTAATAGTTAAACCAGACCATGAACCAAGATCAACCTCTAATAAATTTTTATCATAAATAATATTATTTTCTCCTTTTAAGTTTTTCTGAATTGTTTTTGCAGTCTCTGCTGCTCTTACAAGTGGAGATGAATATATCTTGTCGAAATTAATCCCTGATAAAACCTCCCCAGATTTTAGTGCCTGCTCGTATCCTTTATCGGTTAAATATGAATCATCTGTCCTACCTTGAACTAAACCTTTTTCATTAAAACTGCTAAGCCCATGTCTTACTAAAACTAATCTAATGCTCATTATATAAATTTTAAATTATAGTAATTTAATCATCTCATGGCGTGATAAAAATAGATATATGATTATTAGGAATTTCAATGAAAACTAAATTAAGTTTTATATTTTATTATTAATTACATGAATAAAAATATTTCTAAGACAAAACTATTTTTAGCTTTTATTTCTCTAATTATAACTTTTTTTGTGTGGCAACAAGGGCTTCGAGATAGTCTCAGTCGACCATCGGTTAGCTTTGATATTAGTCAAAAAGAAAAAGAAATTGCAGAATTAGCTTTGCCTGCAATACCAATTAATTTAAGAAACCTCCTTATTATTAACGATCCCATTGAGGATATTAATAATTCTCTTTCTGAGATTTCTTTTGATGAATTAACAGAAAGGAATCAATTTATATGGCTAATTTCTTCCACGAATAATCAGATAAACAATAATAAAGAGTATCTTAATAACTTTGATAATAAAAATTATAAATTGGTAGTAGAAAATTTAAGTAAAAGTAATCTAGATAATTCATATAAACCTAATGTTAATTTACTAGAGTTATTTAACGAGGATAGATTTCTTTACCATTTGTTGAGCAAAAGATTTTCTTTTGATGAGAGTCAATTAATAACAAATACACTTTCAAAAAAAATGTTTTTAAAAATAATAGCTATTAGATTATTACCTCTTTTAACAATAGTCTTTGGCTCTTTACTAGTTCTGAGGACATTATGGAGTGTTTTAGCTTCAAGAAAAATTGAATGGAAAGAATTTAAACCCTTAAATTTAGATTTGTTAGATATGGTTTTGTTGATATCGGGAGGATTTGTCGTTTTAGGAGAAGTCATTTCGCCATTATTTTCAATCACCTTAGTTGAATCAGTAGCCTCTAATTTATCAATCGAATTGACACAATCATTAAAAATATTTTTTGGCTATCTATTTATGGCATTACCCCCTCTATTGATAATTTATTATCAAATAAAATCTTTTGAAAAAAAAATTATTTTAAAAAAAGATTATTTTCAATTCAATTTCTTACCGATAAAAGATTCTTTTTTTCAGGGATTCAAAGGGTTTTTAATGATAATCCCTTTTGTTTTGCTGGTGTCATTAATTATGAATCTTTTAGTTGATAATCAAAATGGGAGTAATCCTCTACTTGAGATCGTTTTAAATAGTAATAATTATGTTTCATTTGTTCTTTTATTTTTAACAACTACATTTTTAGCTCCAATATTTGAGGAGGTTATTTTTAGAGGCGTTTTACTACCAATTTTATCAAGAGAATTTGGAATAATTTTAGGTATCACTATCTCTGCTTTTATTTTTGCCCTGGCGCATTTGAGTATCGGTGAAATGATCCCATTGTTTACCTTGGGTATAGGACTGGGAACTACTAGGCTTATATCAGGTAGATTAGCCTCTTCTGTTATTATGCATTCTTTGTGGAATGGGATGACTTTTTTGAATTTGTTTCTGTTGAGAACATAAAGATTTAGCTATATTGCTTGCGAATTAATTTAAAAAATGTTTATTTGATTTATAACACTTTTTATATTTATAATATTACTAAGAGATGAATATAAATAAGAATGAAAATTCTTTAAAGTATAACCTTCATGATGGTAATAAAATAACTTTAAAAAAAATAAAATTATTTAATCTAAAATTTATTCATAGAATATTTGACAGCGTAAATATATCTTTATTAATTTTGATTTTTATATTATCTTTTCTTTCTTTCAATAGTCAAAGAAAATGGACAAGCATATATATAAATTTAATCAAAACAAGAGCAAATAATAATAATCTTATTGATTATATTTCTAAGACTGAAGAATTTTTTATTAATGAAATTGAGTCTCTTAATACTTTAAAAAAAACAACTCCAAAAGATTTAATTTATCTTGATAAGCAAATTACTCAAAATAAGAGAAATAATTTAAATAAAAAAATAAAATTTATTAAAGATGGATTAAAAGACAGTAAATATAAAAAAGGATATTAATGAAAAAAAATAAGAAAATTATTCATTTGGTACCTCTCAAAGCTCGAAGGTTTAAAGTCACTTATATTTTTTGTTTGCTATTAATTTTTGGACTATATGGAAGGCTGGTAAATTTACAAGTTTTTAGTGCCTCTGACTTACAAAAAAAAGCGAGATTAATACAATTCACCAAGATTAGTTCTTTAAATAAGAGAAGATCAATAGTAGATAGAAATAATAGATTGATTGCCTATGATAAACCTCTCTACAGATTATGGGCTCATCCTAAATACTTTAACTTCCCTGGAGATTCAACTAGTAGAGTAAGAACTATTGATGAAGTTGTTAATAAATTGATTCCAATTTTAAACGTAAAAGATGAATTTCTTCTATCAAAGTTTGAAAATAAAATGTTAGGAATTGAATTGCTGGATGAAATAACAGAGAATCAAGCAAAAAAGATCAAGAACCTTCATATTAGTGGTTTGGATCTCATTAAATATTCTCAAAGATATTATCCTCAACGTAATTTGTATTCAAATCTTATTGGTTTTGTTAATTATGAGAATAAAGGTTCAGCTGGTTTAGAACTGCATTTAGATAATCAAATTAAAGTACTTAACAAAAGTAATTTGATTAAGAAAGGAGGAGATGGAACACCTCTCCCAGATAATTCGGGTCCAAGAGATTTTATTAATGACTACGAGAGTTTAGGTTTAACAATAGATTCAAGATTACAAAAAACTACTTTTAAAGCTCTAAGTAAACAAGTAATGAAGTGGAACGCTAAGAAAGGCTTTGCGATAGTAATGAATGTAAATAATGGAGAGATCTTATCACTTGCATCAATCCCATCTTATGATCCAAACAAATATTGGGATTATGATTCCGAAGTCTTTAGAGGTTGGTATTCGCAAGATTTATTCGAGCCTGGTTCGACTTTCAAACCATTAAATCTAGCCTTGGCATTAGAAGAAAAAGTAATCCAAAAAGATGGTTTAGTTGAAGATAGTGGGAAGGTTAAGGTTGGAGGATGGAGCCTTTCAAATTGGGACAAAAAAGGAAATGGCTATATTGATTATCCAAAAGTTTTACAAGTTTCAAGTAATGTGGGGATGGTAAAAATAATGCAAAATTTGCCGCCTAAAACTTATTGGAATTGGATGAATAAACTAGGGATTAATAAACGTTTGGAGACTGATTTATTTGAATCTACTGCTGGTCAATTAAAGTCAAAAGATATATTTGTTAATCATTCTATTGAGCCAGCAGTAGCATCTTTTGGAAAGGGTTTTTCTATTTCTCCTTTAAAATTAGCTCAACTTCACGCTGTTCTAGCTAATGGGGGAATTGAAATAATCCCTCATGTTACTTTAAATTTTAAAGCTCACCTTAACAATAATTCGCCAAAAGAAATCTTTTCTAAAGAGGTATCAAAAACCGTTCTTAAATGGATGGAAAGTGTTGTTGAGAATGGCAGTGGAAAAGGAGCGAAAATTGATGGATATAGAATTGGAGGGAAAACTGGAACTTCTCAAAAGGCAGTTAATGGAAGATATACTAATAAAAAGGTTTGTAGTTTTGTAGCTTCTTTTCCTGTAAATAATCCAAAGTATGTTGTGCTTGTTGTTATTGACGAACCCTCGAAAGCATACGCTTATGGTTCAACGGTTGCAGTGCCAATCGCAAAAGAAATTATCGAAAGTTTAATTGTTATTGAAAAAATACCGCCCCAAATTGAAGAAAATATCAAAATTGTTAAAAAACCCTGAAATTATTCTGGTTTTTAGTTAATTAGTTCATTAATTTAATGATTTCATTTGAAATTGAAGCTATCTTATAAAATATATGGTTATCTAGAAATGAAATCGATTTTAGAACAATTATCTTCTATTACTGTTGTTGTTGCTGATACTGGAGATTTAGAGGCGATTAAAAAGTTTCAACCTAGAGATGCTACTACAAATCCATCACTAATATTGGCTGCGGCTAAGAATCCTGAGTACATAAAATTAATAGATCAAGCTTTGGAATGCTCAAGAAAATCCCTACCTAATGGCTTTTCTGAAAGTGAATTAATTAAAGAGACTATAGATCAGGTTTCAGTATTTTTTGGCAAGGAGATTCTTAATCTTATTTCTGGAAGAGTATCTACAGAAGTTGATGCAAGACTAAGTTTTGATACTGAAGCAACAGTTACAAAAGCCAGAAAGTTAATAGATCACTATAAAAGTTTTGGAATAGATAAAGAAAGAATATTGATTAAGATCGCTTCAACTTGGGAAGGAATTAAGGCAGCTGAAATATTGGAAAAAGAAGGTATTAAATGCAATTTAACTTTACTTTTTAACTTCTGCCAAGCTGTAGCTTGTGCTAATGCAAAAATAACCTTAATCTCGCCTTTCGTGGGGCGAATATTGGATTGGCATAAAGCAAAAACTGGCAAAGATAACTTTGCAGGGTGTGAAGATCCAGGAGTTATATCCGTAACCAAAATCTATAATTATTTTAAAGAAAAAGGATTTAAAACTGAAGTAATGGGTGCAAGCTTTAGAAATATAGATGAAATAAAAGAATTAGCAGGATGTGACCTTCTAACGATTGCTCCAAAATTTTTAGACGAACTTAATAGAGAGGAAGGTGAATTAATTAAAAAATTAGATGAAGATACTCAATCCAATAGTTCTATTGATTATTATTTTGATGAGAAAGACTTTAGATTAAGTATGTTAGAGGATCAAATGGCAAGTGAAAAGCTTAGTGAAGGAATAACAGGCTTCAGCAAAGCAATAGAAGAATTAGAAGAGTTGTTATTAAAAAGACTTTCAGAAATTAATAATCAAAAATTAATTTCTACAACTTAGATTTAATTTTTATTAAAACATAAAATTAATCTTTGCTTTTGGTTAGAAGTCTCTTTATAACTCTCATTGCAATGTCTTCATAATTCATTTGACCAGATAATATTTGAGCAATACGTTGAGGTGCTGTTTTCCTTTTGATACCTAATTGATAGCCAGTTCTTGGGAATCTATAAAAGATTTGAGCAATTCTCTTTCCCCATGCCATTGATTTTCCCCATTCATTATTAATGTTTGTTGAATAATTATTTAAATCATTATTATTTCTGGACAAACAGTGGTCAATACTTTCTGCAGCAAAATAACTACTAATTAGTGAAGGTCTAATACCTTCGGCCAAAAACGGATCGCAAAGTGATGCTGCATCCCCTACAGCAATCACCCTATCTCCATTAAGCTTGTTTAGACCATTCCAAATTCTTAGTTTTTTATGAACCACCTTAAAAGATAAATCTTCAAATCCGAAACTTTTTATTACTTTATTATTGAGATCTTTATTTTCTAGAAGTTTATTATTTATAAAAGTGCCTAAGCCAATATTAACACTGTCTTTTAATGGAAATGCCCAAGCAAATCCATACTTAACAAATCCAAACTCAAATCTAACTGAATCTTTAGGAATATTCCCAAATCCTTTTAGCCTCAAGGCGATAGTATTAGCAAATTTTGGCTTTCTTGGACCTAAGTTGAAATATTCAGCCCATTTAGATTGTGAACCGTCGGCAATAACAAGAAATTTAGATTTATATGTAACTTTATTGCTGCATTTTATTATCCAAGTCTTATTTTGCTGCGTTATTTTTTCGACATGTACTGGTCTTAGTATCTCACCTCCATATTTTATAGCTTCATCAAGTAATAATTTATCTAATTTTTCTCTTCTAATTATCCAAAAAGGTGATTCACCACTAAGGTCGGCAACAACATTATCAGATGACTCCCATCTGAATTCAACCTTCCTAATTTTAGATTCTATTGATTCATCTATATCTAATGGGAGATATTTTTTCATTGAGGATGCCATCCCTCCTGCGCAGGGCTTTATATTTCCTGATGCCTCCTTCTCTATAATTAAAACTGAATAGCCTTTTTTTGATAAGTTAAGTGCTGTAGAAGATCCTGAGAGACCTCCTCCAATAATTATAATGTCGAATTCCTTCAAACTTTTAGAATTTCTTTCTCCTTTTCAGATAATTTAGTTTCTATTAAAGAAATATATTTGTCAGTAAATTTTTGTATCTCTAATTGATTATCTCTTGATACATCTTTTGATATTAAACCTTCTTTCTCATCTTTTTTCTCTTTGTCAACAGCATCTCTTCTAATATTTCTTAGCGCTACTTTACCTTCCTCTGCGTATTTAGAAGCTAACTTGCAAAACTCTTTTCTTCTTTCTTCAGTTAATGGTGGGACATTTATTCTTATGACCTTCCCATCATTGTTGGGGGTGATACCTAAATCACTAACTGAGATTGCTTTTTCAATAGTTTGTAGGGAAGAAATATCAAATGGTTGTATTGAAATTGTTTGTGAATCTATAGTTGATATTGAGGCAAGTGATTTAATTGGGGTTTCTGCTCCATAATACTCAACACTAATTCTGTCTAATAATGATGCGTTAGCCCTCCCAGTCCTAATAGTATTAAAGTTTCTTTGAGTGGCTTCAACACTTTTGTTCATGCTCGATTGAATTTCTTGTTCTTTCATAATTAGAAATAATTAACTTAAATAAGTTTTAACTTATTAAAGAGCCTATAGACTCTCCGGCAACAGCTCTGGAGATATTTCCTTTTTTAAAAATATCAAAAACCATAATTGGAATATTATTATCTTTACATAGAGCAATAGCAGTGCTGTCCATCACAGCGATTTCATCACTAAGAACTTGTTGATATGTGAGAGAGGAGTACTTTTTTGCTTCTTTAAATTTATTGGGATCACGATCATAAACTCCGTCAACTTTTGTCGCCTTCATAACAACTTCAGCATTTATTTCTGCGGCTCTCAAAGCAGCAGTAGTATCTGTAGTAAAAAATGGATTTCCACAACCACCTCCAAAAACTACAACTCTTCCTTTCTCTAAATGTCTCATTGCTCTTCTTCTAATATAAGGTTCGGCAATTTCTTGCATCTCTATCGCTGTTTGTACTCTAGTTTCAACTCCAACTCTTTCTAATCCATCTTGGAGGGAAATAGCATTCATCACTGTTGCTAACATTCCTACATAGTCAGCTGTAGCTCTGTCCATACCATCAGCAGAACCTTTTAGTCCTCTAAATATGTTGCCGCCCCCAACAACTATTGCAAGTTGAACTTTATTTGCGATTACTTTCTCAACATCTTCAGCTATTGATTGAACTATCGCAGGGTCTATACCGTACGGTTTATCTCCCATTAGTGCTTCACCACTAAGCTTTAAAAGTACTCTTTTGTAAGTCATTCAATAATCATACTTTTATGACCTTAGCAAGTAAATATACAGAATTTCTTTTTTAGGATAATAATGCTTGCGTCTTTAAACAATTCTCAATCGAAAAACAGAAAAACAAATTAAAACTCCACTAAAATTCTAATACTCTACACACTCTTGAGCTTTTATTCCCTGTTCTTTAAAAGGATGCCTAATTAATTTCATCTCTGTTACCAGATCAGCTTGATTAATGATTGATTCGGAAGCTCCTCTTCCTGTTAAAACTATGTGATTTTTTCTATTATTCAGACTTTTTATAAACTTAATTATTTCTTCTGGAGAAAGGTATCCAAGTTTAGTTGCGATATTTATTTCATCAAGAATTATAAGTTTATATGATTCATCTTTGATGAATCTCTTAGCAACTTGCCAAGCTTCTTTAACTAATTCTTCATCCCTTACTCTATCTTGTGTTTCCCAAGTAAATCCCTCACCTAATGCATGCCATGAAATATTTGATGATAAATTTTTAAGAGCTTTTTCTTCACCAGTAGTCCAACCACCTTTAATAAATTGAATAATTGCCACTTTATGACCATGTCCAATAGTTCTTAACGCCATTCCTAAAGAGGCAGTTGTTTTCCCTTTCCCATTTCCTGTAAAAACAATTAATAAACCTTTTTTTGTTTTCCTTACTCGTAATCTCTTTGATTGCACTTCTTTTCTTTTTTGCATTCTTTTTTTATAAAGACTCTCATCTGTTTCAGGAGATAAATTTCCCCCTATCCCAAGTTCTTTAGCCTGAATATCAAGACTAGTTAAATTCTTTGAAGAGGGTTGTGTCTCATCAGCCATAAAATAACTTTTACTCAGATTATAGTGATTAAAAAACTTCACGTTTTTTATATTTTGAAAGTGCATTATTAACAGCTTGTTGTTGATCTCGTTTTGTTATCCAGTGATGGTACGTTTGAGTATGTAGGCTGACGGAATGTCCCATCATTCTTGCGGCAACTGTATCAGGTAGATCATAGAAAATCGTCCTAACTGCCCAAGCATGTCTTAGGTCATAAGGTTTGATTTTAATTGAATATCGTTTAAATTGATCAGTTATTTTTTTTCCAATATTTTGCAAAGTTGTAACTCTAAGATCTTTATTGATGTTTGGAAGTAATTCTGGATCTTTGCCTAATTTACAAAGTTCAAATTTATCTATCCATTTAGGATGAAAAGGCCAAACCTGATGTTCGCCTGTTTTTGTAGTAGGCAAAACTCTAATGATTTTGTCTCCAGAATTAGTTAAGGAGCTTAAGTCACAAAAAAAGACTTCATGATTTCTTAACCCATATGTAGCCATAAGCCCGAAAACATATTTCCATGATTTATTTGGGATGTTTGCCCATAGATTTTCAATTATCTCGTCAGTAGGAAGATCCCTAAAGCTTGCTTTATTTAGTCCATATCCTTTAGCCATTAATTTCCAATCTTCAGGAAGTTTATGTTCTAAAAATTTTGCCAAAACACTAAGGGAAGTCGCACATTGTTTTCTGCTTCTGCTCCCTTCTTTATAAGTTTTTAATGTGGTTGTAAAAATATTATCTAAATTTTCAGTATTCGTATCCTTTTGGATGGATATCATTCTATTAATGTAGGGCTTATAAGAGCTTCTCCAAGTTGTTTTTCGAGTGCTTGTTAAGTATTCGTTTTTATTCTCCCTAAAAAAATATTTCTCAAAATCATTAAGTCTAGTTAAAAATTTAAATTCTTCTTTTATTTCCTTTTTATCAGAATTTTTTACCCAATTGATCCAATCAAATTGATTTAACTCTAATTGCAAATTTATCAATTGTAATTTTTTCTTGGCTTCTTCTAAGCCATTAAAATCAGCTTTGAGTCCAAGAGATATTCGTTGAACCATAAAGTCATTTTTATTATTTTTTGAAGGTAGTGAACCTCTAATGTTTAATTTCTCACCTCTTTTTTCAATTCTAAGTTTGCTTCCTTCAGTAGCAAATTTATCATTGACTTTATTTATTTCCTGAATTACGTTCATTAACTTATATAATTATTTTTATAATGACGTTCTTAATGTTTATTTTCAATCTCCATAAAATTTAAATGGAAAAAGTAGGCGTCTTATTAATGAATCTTGGCGGCCCTGAGAGGATTACAGATGTAGGCCCATTTTTATATAATCTATTTTCTGATCCTGAAATAATTAGGCTTCCCGTCCCAGCATTTCAGAAACCTTTAGCATGGTTAATAAGTACACTTAGAAGTACTACTTCACAACAGGCATATCTTTCAATAGGAGGAGGATCTCCTATCAGAAGAATTACGGAACAACAAGCTAGAGAATTACAAAGCAAACTAAGAGATAAAGGTTTAAATGTAACAACTTATATAGCTATGAGATACTGGCATCCTTTCACAGAATCAGCCATCGCTGATATGAAAGCAGATGGGGTAGATCAAATTGTCGTATTGCCTCTGTACCCACACTTTTCTATAAGTACAAGTGGTTCGAGCTTTAGAGAATTAAAAAAATTAAGAGATTCTGATTCTGAGTTTAAAAAAATACCAATGAGATGTGTAAGAAGTTGGTTTAGTCAATCAGGTTACTTAAAATCAATGGTTGAGCTCATATCGGAACAAATTTCGCTATGTGAATCGCCTGATAGTGCACATATCTTTTTTACAGCTCATGGAGTCCCGAAAAGTTATGTGGAAGAAGCAGGAGATCCATACAAAGAACAAATAGAAGATTGTTCCCTTCTAATTATTGACGAACTTGAAAAATTTTTAGGTCATACCAATCCTTACACTCTGTCTTATCAAAGTAGGGTAGGTCCAGTTGAATGGTTAAAACCCTACACAGAGGAAGTTTTGACAGATCTTGGTAAAGCTAAAGTAAATGATTTAATAGTTGTTCCTATAAGTTTCGTTGGGGAACATATTGAAACTTTACAGGAAATTGATATTGAATATAAAGAAATTGCTGAGAAAGCAGGCATTGTTAATTTTAGAAGGGTAAAAGCATTAAATACACACCCTACTTTTATTGAGGGCTTAAGTGATCTAGTTGTTTCTTGCCTAGAAGGACCGATAATTAATATAGAGAAGGCTTCTGAATTGCCTGAGAAAGTTAAACTATACCCTCAGGAAAAATGGCAATGGGGTTGGAATAATAGTTCTGAAGTTTGGAACGGCAGGGTTGCTATGATCGTCTTCCTTATACTTTTTATTGAACTTATTTCAGGTTCTGGGCCTCTTCATAAACTAGGGATTTTATAAATATATATTATTAAAAAATTTCTAAAACTTCACCAAGAGCAATTAAATTTTTAAGAAATTTTTGACATTACATTTCCAAAATGGGCATTATTTTTTAATTAAGTTTATTATTTAAATAGATTGATTTTCTTTAGTGACGCTTACTTCGACATCTTTATCAAAAGATGATTCAGAAAAAAATTACCCCATATGGATTACAGGTGCTGAAGCACTAATGGATTCACTGAAAGTTCATGATGTAAAAGTGATATTTGGATATCCAGGCGGCGCCATCCTTCCTATTTATGATGCGGTACATAAAGCAGAAAATGATGGATGGTTAAAACATTACATGGTAAGACATGAGCAGGGAGGATCCCATGCTGCAGATGGATATGCCAGGTCAACAGGTGAGGTAGGGGTTTGTTTTGGTACTTCAGGTCCAGGGGCTACGAATTTAGTAACTGGTATAGCAACAGCTCAAATGGATTCAGTTCCATTGGTAGTAGTTACTGGCCAAGTTCCAAGGCCTGCTATAGGAACGGATGCTTTTCAAGAGACTGATATTTTTGGAATTACACTCCCTATCGTTAAACATTCATGGGTTGTAAGAGATCCGTCTGATATAGCAAAAGTAGTTTCAGAGGCGTTTTTTATTGCTTCTTCTGGAAGACCTGGCCCAGTTTTAATTGATATACCAAAAGATGTGGGTCAAGAATTCTTTAATTATGAAAGAATTTTACCTGGTGAGATTATTCCTAAGGGTTTTAAAAGGAATGGAGAAATTAACGATTCTGATATCAACCAGGCTATTGAATTGATTCAAGAATCTTCAAGACCTTTGTTATATGTAGGAGGTGGAGCAATATCTTCAGGTGCTCATGAGGAAGTAGAAACCTTAGCTAATAATTATCAAATTCCAGTAACCACTACGTTAATGGGGAAAGGGGTCTTTGACGAGAGGGTTGACTTATCAGTTGGAATGTTGGGAATGCATGGAACCGCATATGCAAACTTTGCAGTTACGGAATGTGATCTTTTGATTGCTGTAGGTGCGAGATTTGATGATAGAGTTACAGGGAAATTAGATACATTCGCCCCATCTGCAAAGGTTATTCATATTGATATCGATCCTGCAGAAGTTAATAAAAATAGACGTGTTGATGTTGCTATTGTTTCGGATGTAGCTAAAGCTCTTTCCAAAATTAATGAAAAATCTTTTATTAATAAAACCTCCTGCAATACAAAAAATTGGCTAGAAAAAATTAATTTTTGGAAAAATAAGCATCCTTTATTTGTTCCTCCAGAAGAAGGTGAAATTTATCCTCAAGAAGTTCTTTTGAAAGTAAGGGATTTTTCTCCTGAAGCCTTCATCACAACTGATGTAGGTCAACATCAAATGTGGGCTGCTCAGTATCTAAGAAATGCTCCGAGAAGATGGATAAGTAGTGCTGGTTTAGGAACGATGGGCTTTGGATTACCTGCAGCCATGGGAGTGAAGGCTGCTCTGCCTAACGAGGAAGTTATCTGCATAGCTGGAGATGCAAGTGTTTTGATGAATATACAAGAACTGGGTACTTTATCTCAATACGGTTTAAATATTAAATTAGTGATCATAAATAATCGCTGGCAGGGGATGGTGAGACAGTGGCAAGAAAGCTTTTATGATGAAAGGTACTCCTCCTCTGATATGAGTTGTGGAGAACCTGATTTCGTTAAACTCGCGGAATCGTTTGGAGTAAAAGGGTTCTTAATTTCAGAGAGGAAGCAATTATTAAATGAGTTTAAATCTGCTTTAGATTTTGATGGGCCAGCCTTAATTAATGTACGAGTGAGGAGAGGTGAAAATTGCTATCCAATGGTTCCTCCAGGTAAAAGTAATGCTCAAATGGTGGGTTACGTGAACAGTGAAAGCTGATTTTTGTACAAATATACAATATTGAAATTATTAACTACATTAATATAGATACTTAAATTGAAAAAAATAACTTCTTTTTTAATTATTTTTTTTCTGGTTGTTTTATATCCAATTAGAACTTATTCAGCCGAAATTCTTCAGATAAATAACTCAAGTAGTATTTTAGTAGGAGATCAAAATAGAGATCTTGCAATCAAATTATTTTGTGTAGAAATTAACAATGAAGATGATGAAAAAATTGCTTTAAACCTTCTTAAGAAAGAATTTCCGAGAGGAAGTAAAGTCAAAATAAAACCTATTGGTTTCAAAGAAAATATATTAATAGCTAAGGTTTTTGATATTAATGAAACTAAAGAAATGTCAGATTTATTAATTGCAAAAAATTTATCAAAGGAGACCTGTCAAAATTAAAATTTGCTAGGAACTTATAAAATTCCATTGACGTGAATATGTTTTAGATCTTCTCCAAGAATAAAAATTATGATTTGATTCATATGTGCATAAGTTAGAGATATCAATATTTGAATTTGATATATTTTCTTTTAAAAGTTGAATATGAGCATATTTTTTTAGATTTAAAGAAACTGAATCTTTTTCTTCTAATTTTACTAACTCTTTTAAATTTAATAAATTCCCCGTATAGTCCAAAATTGGTTCATTAGAAACAGCTTTTTTATAAAAATCTTGTAAAGTTTTTTTATCTATTAGATAATGTTTTTTTGATATGGATGGGCCTATAGCTACAAGGATATCTTCTTTTGAACAACCTTTACCGTAAAAAATTTTGATGAGATTTCTTATTATTTTATTTTCCAACCCCTTTCTACCACAATGTACTGCAGCAACAAGTCTTTTCGTTTTGTCAGCAAATAAAATTGGCATACAATCTGCGGTGTATATCCATAAGTTTTGATTTTTTTTATCACAAACTATTCCATCAGCCTCTACTCTTTCCTTTTCTTGAGTCTTTGATCCGAAAACTACTTGATTGCTGTGTATTTGATTTAAAACGCAATTATTATTTTTTAAATTAAGTCTTTTTGATAGAAGTGTGAGATTAATCTCAGAACTTGTTTTGGTAAGAAAACCATGTTTAAAATTATTTTTAAGAAGGATAGGAGATGAATAATATTTTAGTTTTATGTCTTTTATCGCCATCTCATTTTCTTGAAAATGTTTTTGGTTAAAAGACATGAAATTGGCTTTATGAAATCAATTCAACATCTTTTAAAATCCAAAAACCTGCGAATTTTTCAACAAAAGGAGTTGATTGTATGGATATAAACTGATAACCATAAGAATTATTTTTAGATTGCGTAAATTTTTCATTTAGTTCTTTAGCATCCTTTTCTTTTAAATCTGTTACTAACCATTTGTCATCTTCTGAGGCTTCAAGTAAAAGTTGATTCTGTTTTATAAGGAGCTTGACAGGTTCTAAACCACTAAACCAAGCGGCAAGAGCAAGTGATCTGTCTTTACTAAAAAGTCTAAGACCAGGTACTAAGTTCTCATTTTTAATTGCATTTTGGATTGGGAAAATATCTCCGAATTCAATAGGCCAATTTTGAGCTAGTTTTAATTCTTCTATAGATATCTCCGAAATTGTCAAGGCATCACCTCTTACCGCCTCAGGCAAAGGTTTAGGATCATTAGAAATACTAGATGTAAAGGTTGGAGCTAATACTCCTCTGACATATCCATTTTCTAGAGGGTAAACCTCTTGTTCGAGAAATAAGATTCTGTCAAATAATTCGTATGTCCTTCTGCTTACAAGAGCTTCAACCCCTATATTCTCAATAGATTTCTTAATTATTGATTTCATTGATGCTCTCCAAAATCTTATTTTTGACGGCTTTGCCCAACCTTTTTTTTCTGCATCATAAAGAGCTTCATTTAAAGCTTTTGTAAGCCATATTGAATTAACCTCGTTTGCTGGACATATTTTATTC
Organism: Prochlorococcus sp. AG-388-A04; assembly: GCA_003279935.1. Taxonomy (GTDB): domain Bacteria; phylum Cyanobacteriota; class Cyanobacteriia; order PCC-6307; family Cyanobiaceae; genus Prochlorococcus_A. The sequence goes on along the minus strand of QCGL01000001.1, from coordinate 33,639 downwards.
CATAAAAATATATCCTCTGTTTTAAAGTTTTTTGAAGATGAAATAATTAATTCCCATCTTTTTTTACCATTTTGTTCGATAATTGGCCTCGAATAAAAGTCCAACTCCCAATCTGACACTTTAAGTTCTTTATTCGAAATTATTTTTTCATTGATGGTCATTTTTCTAAATCTTTTTTATCGAAAAGTGACTTAGTTTTTAGAGACCTTTCAGAGGCTTCAATCATAACTTTTTCTTTATCAATAATTAATTCTCCTGGAGAGTTTTCTAATAAGGCTGTATTTAAACCAATTCTTCCTCTCTCCAAGTCAATTTCTGTTATTAGTGCCTTTAAGAGCTCACCCTCCACGAAAATTTCTCTTAAATTTCGGATAGATCCATTTGTTATTGAGGATTGATGAAGAAGCCCGCTTGCCCCTCCTAAATCAACAAAGAAGCCATATGGTTTTATGGCTAAAACTTCACCCTCAATTAATTGTCCTAATTTTAGATCGGCAAATTTAGAAACTAATAGTGCTTTTTTTTCTGATAAAACAAGTTTCCGTGTCTCTGGATTTACTTCTAAAAATGCAACTTTTAAATTTTTACTTACTAAAGATTGATAATCTTGACCATCTTCAAGTTGTGAACGTGGAATAAAGCCTCTTAAGCCATCTACATCGCAAGTAAGTCCTCCTCTATTAAAACCATTAATTGTAACTTGAATTAATTCTCCATTTTTCGCAGAACTTTCAACTTTTTCCCAACTTTGTCTAAGAATTAATGCTCGAGCACTTACTGTGACCATACCATCTGCATTTTGTTCTTTTATTATTAAAACTTCCATTTCTAGACCAATGGAAAATTTTTCTTTGAAATTGGTAATCACTCCTAATCCACATTCTTTTTTTGGCATGAAACCAGGTGCTTTACCACCAATGTCTATATACAAACCATCACTTTCTAATGCTATAACTTTCCCCTTAATTGTCTCTCCCGTTGTACCTATGGGCTCATTTTCGTTTAACGCTTCTAAAAATGCACTTTCGTCAAAATCAAACTCATCAACTTTTCTCTCTGTGATGAAATCTTCATCTTCATCTTTGAAAGTTAAAGGTTTTTCTAACTCCTTATAACTTAAATTTTCAAAGTTACTATTGTTGGAATAAATTTCTTTTACTTCATTTATTGGTGCTTCAATAATTTTAGGCTTTACAGCACTGATGTCAGTTTTGACTTCTTTTGTAGAATTTTGATTGTCATCAACTAATTCTTCCTTCTTACTAAAAGTATCCTTTTTGCTTATGTGAAGGACCTGAAGTGGCTTCTTAAAATTGTTTTTGTCGCCCTTTATTTTATTATTTTGGGCATCTTTATCACTAACTCCCTTCATAGGTAAAATAAGAGTAATTTAATATTAACTTATTCTAAATGTTAGTACTCACAATTAAAAATAATGAACTTTAAATCAATACCTAGCGAATTTGAATATTTATCATGGCCTGAAGTAAAAAATATTTCAAAAGATAAAAGATCAACAATTATCTGGCCATTTGGAGCGGTAGAACAACATGGTCCTCATTTACCTTTGGCTACAGATAGTATTTTTGTTGATGAGATAATTTGCGAAGTTTTAAAATTAATTCCGTCTGACACACCTATAAAAAAACTTCCAACTCAATATATAGGTTTTTCTCCTGAACATAAGGGATTTGATGGAACTATATCTCTTTCTTCGAATTTAATAACCTCATTGATAAAAGAAGTTGGAGTCCAATTAGCGGATATGGGATTTAAAAGATTGATATTAATAAATGCACATGGAGGTCAAATTTCTTTACTTAACACCGCAGCAAGAGAATTAAGAAGTGTTGCTCCCAAACTCTCAATCTTCCCTTGCTTTTTATGGAGTGGAGTTAATGGTTTAAGTAAACTCTTAACAAAAAATGAAATTGAGAATGGATTACATGCATCCTTAGCAGAAACTAGTTTGATGATGGCTTTAAAATCTGAACTTGTGGGAGATGAAAGACCTTGTGACGGTGGTGAAACGCAAATTCCAGAGGGTTGGAGTTTGGAGGGAAATGCTCCAACTGCTTGGCTTACAGAAGATCTAAGTAAATCTGGAGTTATAGGGGATAGTAAAGGTTCAAATAAAGAGCTAGGAAATAGTTTAAAGAACTTATTAATCAATCATTGGTTTAAATTAATTATGAATCTTATGAAATCAGACTGGCCTAATTTAAGATGAATATTCGATATCAATTTAATAATATCGTTTAACAATTGAAACTATTTTCATCATATTTAAATAATCTCACTATAATTGTGTAAAACTTAGGCATAATGAGCTAAAGATTACTGACATGCAAACACTCGAATCTAATAAAAAAAATAGTGTAGAAAATTCAATCGATCAAAATTCTATTGATTTACCTGACTTTACTACTGATTCTTATAAGGACTCTTACAGTAGAATAAATGCAATAGTTATTGAAGGTGAACAAGAAGCTCACGATAATTATATTTCCTTAGCGACTTTAATTCCTAACGAATTAGAAGAATTAACTAAACTAGCGAAAATGGAGCTTAAGCACAAAAGAGGCTTTACTGCATGCGGAAGAAATCTAGGTGTTCAAGCTGACATGATTTTTGCTAAAGAATTCTTTTCTAAATTACATGGTAACTTTCAAGTTGCGTTATCTAATGGCAAGACAACTACGTGTTTATTGATACAGGCAATTTTAATTGAAGCATTTGCTATCTCTGCATATCATGTCTATATAAAAGTTGCCGATCCTTTTGCGAAAAAAATTACCCAAGGTGTTGTTAAAGATGAATATCTTCATTTAAATTATGGACAAGAATGGCTAAAAGAAAATTTAGCGACTTGTAAAGAAGAGCTAATGGATGCTAATAAGGTTAATCTCCCATTAATTAAGAAAATGTTAGATCAAGTCGCTGAAGATGCTTCAGTACTAGCTATGGATAGGGAAGAATTAATGGAAGAATTCATGATTGCCTATCAGGACACGCTCCTTGAAATAGGTTTAGATAATAGAGAAATTGCAAGAATGGCAATGGCTGCTATAGTTTAATATTTTTCTAAATTTAATTAGTCTATTCAAAAATAATTTTTCTCTATTTAGTTAATAGCTCTGTGCTATTGTTCATATCAATATAAAGATTCCATTAATAAGTTATTCAATGTTTGGGCTTATAGGTCATTCAACTAGTTTTGAAGATGCAAAAAGAAAGGCTTCATTATTGGGCTTTGATCATATTGCAGATGGTGATTTAGATGTTTGGTGCACAGCTCCACCCCAACTAGTTGAAAATGTAGAGGTTAAAAGTGCTACAGGTATATCAATTGAAGGTTCTTATATTGATTCATGTTTCGTTCCTGAAATGCTTTCAAGATTTAAAACGGCAAGAAGAAAAGTATTAAATGCAATGGAATTAGCTCAAAAAAAAGGTATTAATATTACCGCTTTGGGAGGGTTTACTTCTATCATCTTTGAAAATTTTAATCTCCTTCAACATAAGCAGATTAGAAACACTTCACTAGAGTGGGAAAGGTTTACAACTGGGAATACTCATACTGCGTGGGTTATTTGCAGGCAATTAGAGATGAATGCTCCTAAAATAGGTATTGATCTTAAAAGTGCAACAGTTGCTGTCGTTGGTGCTACTGGAGATATAGGCAGTGCTGTTTGTCGATGGTTAATCAATAAAACAGGTATTGGGGAACTTCTTTTGGTAGCGAGGCAAAAGGAACCCTTGGATTCTTTGCAAAAAGAATTAGATGGTGGAACTATCAAAAATCTAGATGAAGCATTGCCTGAAGCAGATATTGTTGTATGGGTAGCAAGTATGCCAAAGATGATGGAAATCGATGCTAATAATCTTAAACAACCATGTTTAATGATTGATGGAGGTTATCCAAAGAATCTAGATGAAAAATTTCAAGGAAATAATATACATGTTGTAAAAGGAGGTATAGTAAGATTCTTCAATGATATAGGTTGGAATATGATGGAACTAGCTGAAATGCAAAATCCCCAAAGAGAAATGTTTGCATGCTTTGCAGAAGCAATGATTTTAGAATTTGAAAAATGTCATACAAACTTTAGCTGGGGAAGAAATAATATATCTCTCGAGAAAATGGAGTTTATTGGAGCTGCTTCTGTAAAGCATGGCTTCTCTGCAATTGGCCTAGATAAGCATCCAAAAGTACTAGCAGTTTGAATTATGCCAAGACGTTATCTTCTTGATTTTGAAAAACCTCTTGTAGAGCTTGAAAAGCAAATAGAGCAAATAAGAGAATTAGCAAGAGATTCAGAAGTAGATGTTAGTCAACAATTACTACAACTAGAAACACTTGCGACAAGAAGAAGAGAGGAAATTTTTAGATCTCTAACACCTGCTCAGAAAATACAAGTAGCTAGACATCCACAAAGACCAAGTACTTTGGATTTTATTCAAATGTTTTGTGATGATTGGATTGAGTTACATGGAGACAGAAATGGAGGAGATGATATGGCTTTAATTGGAGGTTTAGGTTCGGTAAATAATCAACCTGTTCTTTTATTGGGTCATCAGAAAGGAAGGGATACAAAGGAAAATGTAGTTAGAAACTTTGGAATGGCAAAACCTGGAGGTTATAGAAAAGCTTTAAGGTTAATGCAGCATGCTGATAGATTTTCATTGCCTATTCTTACTTTTATTGATACCCCTGGGGCCTATGCAGGTCTCTCTGCAGAAGAACAAGGTCAAGGAGAAGCTATAGCTAGAAACCTAAGAGAAATGTTTGGTTTTAAAGTCCCAATAATTGCTACTATTATCGGCGAAGGGGGGTCTGGTGGAGCTCTCGGGATCGGGGTAGCTGATAGGCTATTGATGTTTGAACATAGTGTTTATACTGTTGCTAGTCCAGAAGCATGTGCCTCAATTCTTTGGAGAGATGCTGCAAAAGCTTCTGAAGCTGCAACTGCTTTAAAAATAACTGGAAAAGATCTTCTTGAATTAGGTGTAATAGATGAAGTTTTATCAGAACCAGCAGGTGGTAATAACTGGGCTCCTATAGAAGCTGGGAATACTCTAAAAGGTGCTATTGAGAAGCACCTTAATGAATTAATGGGATTGAAGAAAGAGGAACTTTTAGAACAAAGATATTCAAAATTCAGGGTTCTGGGAAAATTTATTGAATCAAATAATTTTGAAGAAATTCAGGAAGAATTACCTCAAATAACAGAATAAATTGAAATTAGCATACATTACAGGAGCCACTAAAGGTATTGGTAGAGCTACAGCAGTAAGTTTCGCAAATGCTGGTTGGGATTTGATTTTACTCGCTAGAGATTTAGAGATGTTGGAAATATTAAGAGATGAACTATCAGATACAGGGTCAACAATTAATCTTGTAAAGTGCAATTTATCTAATGTAAATGAAATAGATAATTCAATTAATGAATCAATAAAAAAATATGGGTGCCCTACCGTTTTAATAAATAATGCTGGATGTGCTTTTAATGGAAATTTAGTTGAAATGCCTTTGACAAAATGGCAAGAAATAATTCAAATTAACCTCACAAGTATATTTCAAATATGTAGTTTAATTGTCCCCAAAATGAGGAAAAATGGAGGTCTGATTATTAACGTCAGCAGTCATGCTTCTTATAATGCATTCCCTCAATGGGGTGCTTATTGCGTATCAAAATCTGCTCTAGCGATGTTTACAAAGTGTCTTAGAGAAGAAGAGAGATCTAACTCGATAAGAGCATGCACAATTACTTTAGGTTCAGTTAATACACCTCTTTGGGAGACGGAATCAATAAAATCAGATTTCGATAGATCATCTATGCTTTCTTCAACTAACGTCTCAAATACAATTTTATATATTGCTGAACAACCTGAATCACAATTAATTGAAGACTTAACTCTTATGCCTGCAGGAGGTGCTTTTTGACCCTAGCTTATCAAGTCGCAATAACGATAAAGTAATTTTTTTTAGGGATTGAAGAACCCGATTAAACATAAGAATGTGATATAGTGTGTAAGCAAATAAGCCCAAGAAAGTTACAGTAAATCAAGTTTGCCCGCTATTTCCTGTTTAGAATTTTATGACTTCTACATTACCCAACGATAATATTAAAAATATTGATGAAAAGATTACTAATAAATTAATCTCCGAGATAATAAGGGATCGTATCAAAAGCAAAGGTACAAGATTCAGTGCAAATGATAATATCGCTGAATTTATTAATCCCGGTGAGCTAAGAGTTCTAGAAAAGGAGGTGGCTTCCAGAATTAAAGATTTACTTAAGTCTTTAGTTATTGATGTGGATAATGACCACAATACTCAGGAGACGGCAGAAAGAGTCTCAAAAATGTACCTAAACGAAGTTTTTAAAGGTAGATACCATGAACAGCCTAAGGTTACAAGTTTTCCAAATGATAAAAACCTTGATGAAATTTATACTGTCGGACCAATAACAGTGAGGTCCGCTTGCTCTCATCATTTAGTTCCAATTTTAGGAGAATGTTGGATAGGAATTAAACCAGGAAGTAAAGTTATAGGGCTTTCTAAATTTGCTAGAGTAGCGGATTGGGTATTCTCTAGACCACATATACAAGAAGAAGCAGTAATGATTCTTGCAGATGAAATAGAAAAACTATGTGAACCTAAGGGGCTAGGTATAATAGTCAAAGCTCAACACTACTGTATGAAGTGGAGAGGAGTTAAAGAGCCGAATACTAGCATGATAAATTCAGTAGTAAGAGGAGATTTTAGACATGACATAAGTCTAAAACAAGAATTTTTTGAACTAGTAAGACAACAATCTTCTAATAATAACTACTAAAAATTAGTATTTTTTTACCTCTTTAATAATTAAACCAACTTTATGAATATCTTTTATTCCTGGGGAGGTTTCAACGCTACTCGAAATATCAATACCATTTGGTTTTATATTTTTTAAAATTTCACCTATCCATTCTTTGGAAACGCCTCCTGCAATCCACCAAGGTTTGCTAAAACTTAAATCTTCTAAATATTGTTGTTTTATTCTTTTCCCCGAACCACCATATGTTTCTTTATTCCATGAATCTAAAAGTATTGCATCTATAAAGTTTTCATAAGGTTTAATCTTATCAAGATCTTTTTTATTTTTTATTCTAAAAGCTTTCCATAAGCCAATGCCTGGAACCCGTTTTTTTAATTTTTGACAATAATCAATATCCTCATCTCCATGGAGTTGAATTATAGTTTCGTTTGGTTCTCCTAAAAATCCTTTAATAATAGAATCAATAGGAGTATTTTTTACAACTGAAACTCTCTCAATATTTGGATATAAATCTTTTAAAGTTTTGAAGATTACTTTTTTCTTTTCTGGGGAAATATATCTTGGAGATTCATCCACCGAAATGATACCTATTGCATTAGTTCCTAATTCGGCTAATTGAACAGCTTGTTCAATGGAAGTTATTCCGCAAATTTTAACTAAAGTTTTGGTCTCAAGCATATCTTTATCTTATAGGTAGAATTAATATTATTTGTAAATATAACGGAGATTATTTTTGAGGAGTTTGCAAATTTTTAAAGTAAAGGGAATTCCCTTTAAATTACATCCTTACTGGTTTGCAATCCTTTTTTTATTTTCATGGAGTATTTCTAATCAAGTTAATTTAACTTCTAGCGAAATCTATAACTTAAAGGAAGCTTGGTTAATTGGTTTCTTAACTTCTTTTTTTTTATTAAGTACTATTATATTCCATGAGGTCATACATACTTATGTTTCGTTAAATCAAGGAGTAAAAATAAAAAATATTACCTTTTACTTCTTAGGAGCAGTTTTGCAAATAGAAAAGGATTGTCAAACAGCTTTGGGTAATATAAAAATCTCGATAGTTAGGCCTTTATTATGTTTCTCGACGGCATTAATTCTTCTTTTCATTATTAATCCTACTGAATCAAACGAACAAATATTCTCAAATATATTGAACAGAGTAGCAATATTAAATCTTTTTCTAGGCTTTTTAAACTTAATTCCTATTGGACCTTTAGATGGAGGTAATTTGTTAAAGAGTATTATTTGGTATTTTTCAGGAAGTAAAAATAAAGGAAGAAATTTTTTAAATAAATTAACTTTAATTTTATCAATTTTAGTTTTTCTTTTAGGAATTATATGTTTATTTAGTTTAAATTTTTACTATGGTTTATTATTTACTTTTTTGGGATTATTTGGCATTAATTCATCAAAGTCTGAAAATCAATTTTTTAAAATTGAAAATATTTTAAAATTAAGTAAAGTTTCTGAACTTAAATTTAAGCCATTAAGAAAAATAGAATACAATTCAAATTTTGTGCAGTTAAATAATGTGGTTAAAAGTAAAAAAGATAAACAAGATAAATATTTGTTTTTAACTAATAGTGGAAGATGGGACGGCTTTATTGAGGAAAAAATTTTAAAATCTGTTTCAGTAAAAAAATGGGACCGTACTTTTGTTGGGGATTTTAAAAAGTCCATTAAGAAATTTGAGAGTGTCAATTTTAGTACTGAGTTATGGAGAGCTATTGAAAAGATAGAGAAATCTAATGAAGGTATAGTACTCGTACTTAATTCTGCTGATATACCACTAGGAATTATTGACAGAAATAAAATTGGTTATTTTGTGTTTAATAAATTAGGTTTAAATTTACCTTCCAATCTAATCAGTAAATTTAATAATAAGGAGCAGTATCCACTGGGTATTCAATTACCCAAGATTATAAAATTAATGAGAAAAAAAGGAGAAATTGAATAAATTCAAGTCACAATAATTCTTTAATCTCATCTTTTTTATAGTAGATTTTTTCAATTTTTATATCTGACTTCGATTCTAAAAATGAATTAATCAAATATTTAATTATTTCGTCATTAGTAAGATTTAAATTAATTTTTTTGGGAGGCTCTTCTCCAAATAATCTGAACCACAAGTGTCTTGGGGGGTTAAGCTGAATTTCCCCATGCTGAAGAAATGCCCCTTTCTTTCTGTATTGGGCGCTTCCTATACGTTTAAAACCATATTGATCAACTAAATCAGACACATAAGATGATTCAAAACAGTTCTCTTTAATTATTGATTTTCTTAAAGTCCCTCTTTTTAAACCTAAACCTAATTCATTAAAACTTTTAATTAACCAATTATTTACTAGCTCATAACTAAAGATCTTATAAGAAGGTTTTTTAAATGTTAAAGCGTATGTGATCCCTCCAGAATGAAGTACTGCGCCTCCTCCAGAGGGTCTTCTTACTACCTTAATGATGCCATCCTCTAATAGCTTTTCCCAATGAGGTGGAATTGCTTTTTGATGATAACCAAGAGAAATCCAATTTCCCTCCCAATGATAGAACCTTAATGTAAAAAGAATTTCAACTTTGGAAATAGTTTTTTCTAAAAAATGTAAATCTAGAGCCATTTGATCAACTCCAGTTAATTTCGTTGTTGAAATAATTAAAGCTTGATTATCTATTTTCAAAATTATTTTTGATTTAATTACGTAACAGCATTTTGTAATAGTCTATCAATTTTTCACTTTTAGGTAGAGAATATAGAAAATAAATATGTATTTATTATGGAGCCATCTCAATCAATCAATCTAATAATACTTGGTCTTATTGTGGTAATGCATGCAGGTGTATTGGCTTTAAGGCTTGGAATAAGTTTAGCTAGAACATAAAAAACTAATTTTGATTATAAAAAACTTTATGTTATTAATTAAAGAAGACTTTTATTCTTGAGTCTTTTATATAATTTTTAAAAATAATTTGCCTAAACATTACCGTAAAAGTACTTCCACGGACAAAAGATCTTTAGCATCTGCTATTGAGATAAACTATAAAGAACAAGAAGATTTTGTAAGCTCTGTTTTTCTAGGGTTAAAAATTTGTTTTTCTCTTTTAGCAATAGTGAGTTTATTAAAAATTGGATATAGCTCAAAAGTTAGATTAACTAGATTGAGGGAGATTAAAAATTCTTATTCATATGAAAAATCAAGGTTCGATGATTTAAGTAGTAGATTTGATGATTTAATCTCTTTAGAAGGCGAGCAAAGATTTATGAAGGATCAAGATCAAATGATTTCCAGAGACATAATCAGAGTAATATGGCGTTGATAAGTGTGACTATAAAGTCATTTAATTATCGAATTTTTCATTTTAATTTTTATAGCTAGTGGGTAAGAGTATTAAAGGTTTAGTTCTAATAACAGGAACAACATCAGGAGTAGGATTAAATACCTTAAAACCTTTGTTGAGATTTGGATGGGAGGTTATAGCGGTAAATCGCTCAAATTTAAGGGCAGTAGAAATAGCTCAGAAATCCTTAACAGATTCCGAAATGAAAAATATTCATTTTATAGAAATTGATTTGTCTGATTTAGATGATGTAAGAAATGGTTGTTATGAAATATTGAAAAAATTTCAAAAACCTATAAATTCTATTATTTGTAATGCTGCAGTTTATAAGCCAAGATTACGGAAACCTGAAAGATCTCCCCAGGGATTTGAAAATTCTATGGCAGTTAATCATTTTGGTCATTTTCTCTTGATTAATCTTCTTCTTGATAATATTTTGTCCTCTGAGAATGAAATTGATTTAAATGGTAGAACAATTAAATTCAAACCAAGAATAACCGTCTTAGGAACTGTTACGGCAAATTATTCAGAACTAGGAGGGAGAATTCCTATACCTGCTCCAGCTGATCTTGGTAATTTATCTGGATTTAAAAATGGATTTTTATCTCCAATTAGCATGGCAAATGGAAAAAGATTTAAACCCGGGAAAGCGTATAAAGATAGCAAACTGTGCAATATGGTAACAGTACAAGAATTATCAAAAAAATATCCTAAAGAAAGAATAATTATAAATTCCCTTTACCCTGGATGTGTGGCCGATACAAAACTCTTTAGGGATACACCTTGGCTTTTTAGATTTTTATTCCCAATCTTTCAAAAATTCATCACAAAAGGATATGTATCTCAAAGATTAGCTGGAGAAAGAGTCGCTCAAGTAGCTACTCTTAAAGAATTTGCTAAGCCGGCAGTTCATTGGAGTTGGGGAAATCGCCAAAAGTTAGGAAGAAAAGCTTTTTCTCAAAAATTGTCTAAGAGAATTATTGATTCAAATATTTCAAGACAAACTTATGAATTAACTAGAAAATTGGTTGGATTGGATTAGGGAGCTAATCAAATCCTAATAAATCAAAAATTTCTCTATCTTTTAGTGGAGTGCCCTCAAGTGGTTCCACATTGTCTAACATATTTTTAGCGAGAGATAAATATTCATTTTGCACCTCAACCACATCTTCAGTTGGTTCCATTTCAAAAATAGTACACTTTTTAAGCCTTGACCTTCTAATGGCATCTACATCTTTAAAGTGAGCCATAGTTCTTAAACCAGTTCTATTATTGAACTTATCAATTTGATCAGTATCTTTGGATCTATTTGCTACAACTCCACCTAATCGGACTTTATAATTTTTCGCTTTTGCTTGAATTGCAGAAACAATTCTATTCATTGCAAATATTGAATCAAAGTCATTAGCAGTAACAATTAGGCAGTAATTAGCGTGTTGTAAGGGAGCAGCAAAACCTCCACAAACGACATCACCCAAGACATCGAAAATAACTACATCGGTGTCCTCTAGTAAATGATGCTCTTTTAAGAGCTTTACTGTTTGTCCTGTTACATATCCACCACAACCTGTACCCGCTGGTGGACCTCCACTCTCGACGCACATTACTCCATTAAAACCTTCAAACATAAAGTCAGTGGGCCTTAATTCCTCACTATGAAAATCTACTTCCTCCAGAATATCAATGACAGTGGGAACCATCTTGTGAGTAAGAGTAAAAGTACTATCGTGCTTGGGATCACATCCTATTTGTAGAACTTTTTTACCTAATTTTGAAAATGCTGCTGAAAGGTTTGAAGACGTTGTTGATTTACCTATACCCCCTTTGCCATATACCGCGATTACTAATGCTCCTTCTTCAATATTTACTTTTGGATCTTGCTTGACTTGAACACTGCCTTCTCCATCAAGAGGTTTATTTATTGTACTTGTCATTTAAAGCTGAAATTAACACGTTAATAAATACATTCTTGCAGGAATATGCTTCTAGAAATGTATTTCTCAACAAATAGTTATTTATTAAGATTAAAGATACAAGATATATGTTTATAACTAGATATTCCGCGATTATAATTATTATTATGAGTGAAAATACTCATGCTAGAATAATAATTTATTTATAAGGATTAACCGAAGTAGGCTTTTGCGTCGTAGAGGGTCTCGTCGCTAATTTCAGGTAAACCTTTTGAAAGAGCATATTTCTCAGTATTTGATTTAACTTTACCTCTTACAAAAAATGGAACTTTTGTAAGTTCTGCTCTTCCAGAGTCTGTCCAAATTACAGTTACCTTCTTTTGAATACCGTTATTACTTCGCGAATGCTCATCTTCTTTATTCTCAGGACCTTTTGTGGCAGTATGACCAAGATGACTTTGATGACCATCAACAAATTCAAAGTCATGTTTGAACATATCAATAAGATGTTCTTCAAGACCCATCATTAGAGGGTGAACCCAGTCGTCAAAAATCACATTTGCTCCTTCCCATCCCATTTGAGGGCTATATCTTGCAGGAACATCTTGAACATGCATTGGAGTACTAATTACTGCGCATGGGATGCCAAGTCTTTTTGCGCTGTGTCTTTCCATTTGGGTCCCTAAAACTAATTCGGGGGATGCTTTTTTCATCGCATCTTCTACATCTAGGTAGCTATTAGTAATTAGTGCTTCTATATTTAAATCCTTAGCTGCGGCTCTTACTTGCCTTGCCATTTCTCTGCTGTAAGTTCCCAATCCTACTACCTCAAAACCTAATTCATCTTTGGCAATTTTGGCAGCTGCGATAGCATGAGTACCGTCACCAAAAATAAAAACCCTTTTTCCCGTCAAGTAATTTGAGTCAACAGACTTTGAGTACCATGGAAGTTTTGACTTGTGCTCTAGTTCCTCTTGATTTGTTAATGGAAGGTCAAGTTTTTCATGAACTTCGTTTATAAAATTAATTGTATTTCTTATACCAATTGGGATGGTAGTTGTATATTCCATTCCGCAATTACGCTTAAGCCATTCACAAGAAGTCTCAGCAATCTCGTGATAAAGGCAAATATTAATATCAGCATCAGTTAATCTTGCAATATCATCTGGACTTGAACCGAGCGGTGCAACAACATTAGTATCAATACCTTGCTCCGAAAGTATACGTTGAATCTCGATTACATCATCTCTGCATCTAAATCCTAATAAAGTAGGACCTAATATATTTACTTTAGGTCTTCGACCTAAAGACATCCATCTTTTAGGATTAATCTTTTCAATTTCGTTTACCTTATCTTTCAAAAGAGTTCTTATTATTTGATAAAAGGTTTCTGAAGCACCCCAGTTTTCTTTTTTGCTATAGGCAGGAAGTTCAAGGTCCACTATTGGTATATCAAAACCCATACCCTTAGCAAGAGCTCCTGGCTGATCTTGTATTAGTTCAGCAGTACAACTTTCACCTACTAAAAGAGTTTTTGGTTTAAATCTTTCAACTGCTTCAGTAATATTCCTTTTAACTAATTCTGCTGTATCTCCTCCTAAGTCTCTAGCCTGAAATGTTGTATAAGTAACAGGTGGTCTTTTACCTCTTCTCTCAATCATTGTGAAAAGAAGATCGGCATAAGTATCTCCTTGAGGAGCATGGAGAACATAATGAATATCTTTCATTGATGATGCAATTCTCATTGCACCTACATGAGGAGGCCCTTCATATGTCCAAAGAGTTAATTCCATAATTTAATGTGTTGCTAATGATTTGGAGTTGAGTATTTGATTCCTTGTTAAAGGCCTTGAAAAGAGCCCAGCCAAGTCTGCAGCCTGATCAATTCCATGTATAGGACTAAACACCATTTCTATAGACCATTTAGTACTAATCCCCTCTGCCTCCAAAGGATTTGCTAAACCCATTCCGCAAACTACTAAGTCAGGGTTGGAAGCTCTTACACGATCAAGCTGTTTTTCTACATGCTGACCTTCAACAATTTTTGTATCATCCGGTAATAAATTAAGCTCCTCTTCCATTAAATCTCTATTTAAATAAGGTGTTCCAACTTCAATGAGTTCCATTTCACATTCGTTATGTAAAAATCTTGCCAATGAAATTTCAAGCTGTGATTCAGGTAAAAGAAATAATTTTTTCCCTCTTAATATTTCTTTGTGTTTTTCTATTGCTTGCCTAGCTCTGTTAGCTAAAGGAGCAATTACTTCATGAACTTTTAGTTCATTAATTTTAAACGCAGCTGCTGCAGCTAAAACCCATTTTGTGCTTCCCTCTACACCTAGTGGAAATGGGGCCTGAATTATTTCACAACCGCGATGTTTTAGGTCTCTGACCGTATCACTCAAATATGGTTGAGCTAACAGGACCTTTGTATTCTTTCCAATTTTTGGTAATTTAGTTGATTGCCTAGGAGGAAAACTTTCAACATTTGTTATCCCAATATTATTGAATATCTTCTTAAATCTATCTTCCACATTATTAGCTAATGTCCCAACTAATAATAATTTCTCATCATCTGTAGATTCCATTAAGGGAACAAGCGCTTTCAATGCTCCATCTTCGCCTTGGGTAAAGGTGGTTTCGATCCCGCTACCGGAATAGTTAACGAACCTTACTTGACCTGAAAATCGGGAGTTTAATTTTTCTGCAACGGTGGCGAGATCAAGTTTAATCACTTCGCTAGGACAAGAACCAACAAGGAAGAGGGTCTTTATTTCAGGCCTTCTAGAAATAAGATCATTGACTACTCTGTCGAGTTCTTCATGAGCATCGGCAAGACCTGCTAGATCTTTCTCTTCAAGGATAGCTGTCCCAAATCTTGGCTCAGCAAAAATCATAACCCCGGCGGCACTTTGAATTAAATGTGCGCAAGTTCTCGACCCCACAACCAGAAAAAATGCATCTGGCATCCGTCTGTGTAACCAAACTATTGAAGTAAGGCCACAAAAGACTTCTCTAGGGCCAGTCTCTTTATTAAGATCTACTTTACTCATTAAAATACTTAGAGCTTATTCTTCAAGCTTGCATAAACTTTTGGATTTAAGCACTAATTGATAAGTTCTCTTACAAAATGTATACATTTAAAAAACTTATATGAAAGTTTAAAAACTTTAATAAGAATAATTAAACTAATTTATTTACTCTGAAATTTAATTTCTGTAATAGGAACTTCCTTGACCAAGTTTAGATAATTTCCAGACATTCCTGGCAACTTTTATGGCTAATAATCCACCTCTTTCTATCTTTGATTTACCAGGCTTTGCTCCCATTAAAATTGAAACTTCGGAAGTTGTTAGAGGTGCACCTGTCTTAATAGCTAATTCGGTTAACTCTAGTCTATCTCTAAGATTTTTAAGATTAAATTGATCTGGTTTAATCTCTTCCAACCAACTAAATGAAGGATCTTTCTGAGATAACTTTTGCATTAAACTTAAGCTCACTAAACCTAGGGTTTGATCAGGACTTAATTCATTTTCAGAGCTAGAAGAATCTGGCGCTTTTTTTTGAGAATTTACCATAAAATTTCATATCTTTAATTTGAAGTTATCGTTTCGGACGAAGCATGCAAGTTAATTTAATAGAAAAAAAAGAACCCTAATCCGTTATAGTTTCGTGAATGGAACCAACTTCTAGCCTAAATAGAGGAGATCGAAGAAAAGGAAGTTCTCTTGTTACTGGATCTGAAGTTCAATCTCAGTCCAATGGAGCTAGCTGTTTTATAACAACTGACTCTGAAAAGTCATTAGTTTCAAGACAAGCAAGTCAAGTTGAGCAAATAGAATTAAGGACATATGTTTTTTTAGACTCTTTACAACCTCAGTTAGCTGCATATATGGGGACTGTGAGTAGAGGATTTTTACCAATACCGGGTGATTCTTGCCTATGGATGGAAGTTTCTCCCGGAATGGCAGTACATAGGGTTACTGATATAGCTTTAAAGGCAAGTAATGTAAGGCTAGGTCAGATGATTGTGGAAAGAGCCTTTGGCTCTTTAGCTCTTTACCATAAGGACCAAAGTACAGTTTTGCATTCAGGAGATGTGGTTTTAGATGCTATTGGGAGTGAAGTGAGGAAAAGAACCAAGCCATCAACAAGTTGGACAGAAGTTATTCGTGCAATTACCCCAGATCATGCAGTTTTAATCAATAGGCAAAATAGAAGTGGATCTATGATTCAATCTGGAATGAGCATGTTTATTTTGGAGACTGAACCAGCCGGATATGTACTTAAGGCAGCTAATGAAGCTGAAAAATCCGCAAATATAACCATCATTGATGTAAAAGCCGTTGGAGCCTTTGGAAGGCTCACTCTCGCAGGTAAAGAGGGAGATGTTGAAGAGGCCGCAGCAGCTGCGATAAGAGCAATTGATCAAATATCAAACTATTAAATAGATTTTTTAATCTATTCCAAATTCTCTTTTTAAAAAAGGAGCTATATTTTTTGCGGCTTTACCTCTACTCCCAAGTTTACTCAATTGAGAATGGCTTAATTCTCCATATACACAATTAGCCTCTTTAACCCAAAAAATAGATTCAAATTCTCCGTTAGGATATTTTGGTTCTTTAAGAATTTCCCCCCAGCAAATACCCGTTGCATCTTTTACCAAATTTCCTTCTGGATCACATAGAACCATACAACTAATGAATTTTGCGCTTCTGTATGGGATATCACTTAGTTCTTTAAGTAATTTAGTAAGCTTTTCATTATTATTGTCGGCATATCTTGCAGAATATATACCAGGTCTTCCATCTAAATAATCAACCTCAAGCCCTGAGTCATCGGCTAAGGCCCAAGTTTTAGTTTCTAAAGAAGCTGCTTTTGCTTTTAAAAAAGCATTATCAAAATAGGTTATACCTGTCTCTTCTACATTCAAATATTCGGGTTGCTTTTTTACTTTTAAAGATAGAACATCTAACATTTCTAATATTTCAGATACCTTCTTTTGATTTCCGCTTGCAATAGTAAGAACAGAAGAAGAATTCAAAATAATATAAAAAATATCTGAATATTATCTTACTTTAAAACTTGATACAGAGACAGGAGAGGTTGAACATTCCACACCTGTGTAGACAGGGCCTGTCTCGTACGCGCATAACTTAATGTAAATTTTTTATTAACACAACCGTATGTTTTGATGCACTAACTAATTTTGATAAGTATTGACATATCAATAATAGCAAGGGTGATAAGTTTAACTTATCAATGACAAAAAAAACATTAATAGAGTATTTAGTAAAAAATGCTTGACTTATCAGTACGTTATGGACCATTCTTCGGATTGAACATTCCACATTTAGTAATTAGTAGGCAATGGCTACAGAAACAATGGGTATCGCACTCGGCATGATCGAGACACGCGGACTTGTACCTGCAATCGAAGCAGCAGACGCAATGACCAAGGCAGCAGAAGTTCGTCTTATCGGTCGTGAATTCGTAGGTGGCGGTTATGTCACAGTTTTAGTTAGAGGAGAAACGGGAGCTGTTAACGCAGCAGTAAGAGCCGGAGCTGATGCTTGTGAGAGAGTTGGTGACGGTCTTGTCGCAGCTCACATCATTGCTCGCCCTCATAGAGAAGTTGAGCCAGCACTTGGTAATGGCGATTTCCTTGGTCAAAAGGACTAATTAAATAAAGCAAAATTTAATTTTGCTAATAAATTTCCCTTAATAGACCTAAATTTATCCTTATGAGTAAGAAGTATGACGCTGGGGTAAAGGAGTACAGAGATACATACTGGACTCCTGAATATGTCCCCCTCGACACTGATTTGTTAGCCTGTTTCAAATGCACAGGCCAAGAAGGTGTCCCAAGAGAAGAAGTTGCAGCTGCGGTAGCGGCTGAATCTTCTACTGGTACTTGGTCAACTGTTTGGTCCGAGTTACTTACCGACCTTGAATTTTACAAAGGCCGTTGTTATCGAATCGAAGACGTTCCTGGTGATCCAGAAGCATTTTATGCATTTATTGCATACCCTCTAGATCTTTTCGAAGAAGGTTCAATTACAAACGTATTAACCTCTTTAGTAGGTAACGTATTTGGATTTAAAGCTTTAAGACATCTTCGTCTTGAGGATATTAGATTCCCAATCGCTTTTATTAAGACCTGTGGTGGACCACCTAACGGTATAGTTGTTGAAAGAGATCGACTTAATAAGTATGGAAGACCACTTCTTGGTTGTACCATCAAACCTAAATTAGGATTGTCTGGTAAGAACTACGGAAGGGTTGTCTATGAATGCCTAAGAGGTGGTCTTGATCTAACTAAAGATGATGAGAATATCAATTCTCAGCCATTCCAACGTTGGAGAGAAAGATTTGAGTTCGTTGCTGAGGCCGTTAAACTTGCTCAGCAAGAAACTGGAGAAGTAAAAGGTCATTATTTAAATTGCACCGCAAATACTCCTGAAGAACTATACGAACGTGCAGAGTTTGCTAAAGAGCTTGATATGCCAATCATCATGCATGATTACATAACTGGTGGATTTACCGCAAATACTGGCCTTGCAAACTGGTGTCGTAAAAATGGCATGCTTCTGCATATACACAGAGCTATGCATGCTGTGATTGATAGACATCCAAAGCATGGTATCCATTTTAGAGTTCTAGCGAAATGTTTAAGACTCTCTGGAGGAGATCAGTTACACACTGGAACCGTTGTTGGAAAACTAGAAGGTGACCGTCAAACTACTCTTGGTTACATTGATAACTTAAGAGAATCATTTGTTCCCGAAGATAGATCAAGAGGTAACTTCTTTGATCAAGATTGGGGATCAATGCCTGGAGTTTTTGCTGTTGCATCTGGTGGTATCCACGTTTGGCATATGCCAGCACTGCTTGCAATATTTGGAGATGATTCTTGTCTTCAATTCGGAGGAGGAACTCATGGTCATCCATGGGGTTCAGCTGCCGGAGCTGCTGCAAACCGTGTTGCATTGGAAGCTTGCGTGAAAGCACGTAATGCAGGTCGCGAAATCGAAAAAGAGAGTAGAGACATTCTAATGGAAGCTGCTAAGCATAGTCCTGAATTAGCTATTGCACTCGAAACTTGGAAAGAAATCAAGTTTGAGTTTGATACCGTTGATAAGCTCGACGTTCAAGGCTAACTCAGATTTCAAACAAGAGGAGAAAAATTATTTCTCCTCAATTTTTCAAACCTCGTTTTTACGAGAAAATCATTCACAAATCATTTAATTATGCCTTTCCAGAGCTCAGTTGGTGACTATCAAACAGTTGCTACCCTGGAAACATTCGGTTTTTTACCACCGATGACCCAGGAAGAAATATACGACCAGATTGCTTACATTATTGCTCAAGGATGGAGTCCTGTTATTGAGCATGTACATCCAAGTGGAAGTATGCAAACTTATTGGTCTTATTGGAAGCTCCCTTTCTTTGGGGAAAAAGATCTTAACTTGGTTGTAAGTGAGTTAGAGGCATGCCATAGAGCATATCCTGATCATCACGTAAGAATCATTGGTTATGACGCTTATACACAAAGTCAAGGCACAGCTTTTGCAGTTTTCCAAGGACGCTAAATTTTTATTTAACAGTCAATATCTTTCTCCTTTCAAAACAAAATTTTTATTGGAGAAAGTTTTTTTAAAGAGTTACTAATTTGAAGATTATGTCAACAAAAACCAGTAGAGAGATTGCCCTAGAAAGAAGAAAGGCTATGAGTGATGGCGGGAAAAAAGCTGCCTTACATTCTTCTTCTACTAAAGATAGAGTTAGATCATCTCAAGATATACATTCAACTGGAGCAACTTCTTCGAATAAAAAAGTTTTAACACCACCAAGTAAATCTAATATACCTGCCAATAAAATTGCTAGAAAATCTACTTCATCAAAATTATCTAGTAAAGAACTTGGTATAGAAAGAAGAAAAGCAATGTCTACACATGGTAAATCAGCTATTAATTCTTCAGATAGAACACGTACTGATGTTAAAAGTGATATTAAAGTTAGTAAAGTTATTTCAACCGAAAAACCTCAGACCTTAAAAGATCACAATAACACTTTTCAAGATAATCAAGTAGTTAAACAAAATATCAAAAGAAGAATTAATCAAAAGAGAAAACCCATAACAAATACAAGCAGAGATATTGTTTTAGCAAGAAGAGAAGCTCAATCTAAACATGGAAAATCAGCATCAAAACAAAATACAAGTGCTGCTTCTTTAGCGAGAAGAGGAGACCCGGATTTGTCTAGTAGGGAAATTTCTCAAAGGGTAAGAGAACTCAGAAGTAAAACAGGATCTACATCAAAACAAGGTAATGGTAAGTGTAGGCCATGTGGTCCAAACAAAAATGGTTCTAAATTAAATATTGCTGATGCAAGTTGGAAAGTTGGAAAAAGTGAAACAGATTCTGGACAAACTGTTACAGGAACACAAGCAAACAGATCTTTGAAAACAACAGGTAATGAAGCTAGTACCTGTAGAACAGTAACTGGGACCCAATATATGGGAGCTGAGGTGACTGATCAATTCTGTCAAGACAAACCAAAATATAAACAACCGATAAGAGCCTCTGTTACAACCACAACATCCGGTAATAAGGTTACTGGTAATGAAGTCGGCAGATCTGAAAAAGTTACTGGTGATGAACCTGGAACTTGTAAAAACTTGACTGGAACAGAATATATTTCTGCTAATCAGTCAAAAAAATATTGTGGGGAAGTAATAAAAAAACCAGCAAAGGTAAAGCAAAGCATAACAACTGATGGATTAAAAGTATCTGGTTCCTTGCCAGGAAGATCATCCTTAGTAACTGGAGATGAGTCAGGATCTGGGAAGCAGTTGACTGGGGATCAATATCTGGGATCAGAGCATAGCCCAAAAGGAAAATCATTTGAAAAAGTTGGAAGTTATGACACTTTAAATGGAAATAACGTTACAGGAACTGGTGTAGGAAGATCTGATTATGTAACAGGTAATGAACATGGTAGCTGTAAAAATGTGACAGGAGATGAATATATTGGTTCCCAGCAATATGAAAAATTCTGCGGATCTACTCCACAGCCTGAGGCTAGGAAAGTCGGTTTAAGTCTCTCTTCAAAATCTAATTTGATAAGTGGAACAATGACAGGTAGATCAAAAATCGTAACAGGAGATGAGCCTGGGTCATGCAAGGTGTTAACAGGAACTCCTTATGCAGGCTTAGATCAAATTAATGAAAATTGCAATGCTGAAATAGCTGATGATATGAAATCTCGAGCGACAGTCAATTCTGGAAATAATTCAAATGCAAGATTAACTGGACTGCAGCCAGGCATTGGTGGAGTAATGACTGGTGCAAGAAAAGGTGCTTGTAAAAACTTAACTGGAACTCCATATATTGGAGGAGATCAGTTTTTATCAAATTGCGAAACACCACCAAGCGATGCTTCTTATGCAAATCAAGAGAAGTCAGCCTCAAATTCTTGGAAGGAATTTTCTGTTAATTCACCATCAAGAGAAAAGTATTCAGCTAAAAATACAGAAGGAGTAACAGGTAATAGGTATGAAGATAGTTCAAAGATTACAGGACCTTTTGATATGGCAGAAGATAAAGTCACGGGTACTGAGCAATTTAGATTTGAACCTAATAAAAATATGACTTATAAACAAAAAATGAAACAAGAAGAAAGTCAAAATATTGATATCCCTACAGATAAAAAAGAGTCTTCCAGAATAACAGGTGAGGGTCAGTCTGCAGGGAATATAACTGGTGACGACTGGGATAGAGGAGATAAAGTCACGGGAACAGAAGGAGTTTCTGCTAGGAAGAGAAATCCATCAAGAGCGGGATTTATGGGAGCAATGCCACCTGTTGATAATAAGAGAAATGATGAGACAGAAAAACCTGATTTTCTTATAACTGGATCTAGTGGTAACACTCGTGATGGACAACTGGTTACCTTTTCAGGTGGTGCAAGAGGTTAATTAAATAATGCCTTTGAGAGGACTGGCTAAAGCCAAGAACTTCACATTGGGGCCAACTGCTCCAATGAAAACCTTTACAGAAAATGTTCATGCACAGAATAATGAAATAAATAATTTAAGAAATATTGATAAGACTCATAACTTAACTAATAATTCTCAGAATGAAAAACTTTATAAATATGAAAGTCAAATAAAAAGCAGTTTTGACAGAATTGTCCCTACTTTGAAAGAAATTGCTCGTATACAACATCATGAGGATTTCATAAATACAGCTCAATCTATATCTAATAAAAATTTAGGAATAGATTTACCAACACATATTTTAGATAAATCTTGGGTTAAACCATTAGATATGAGGGCCTTATATGCATGGTGCGCTTTTAAGCAGCATGAAAAATTAAGCGATAATTTTTTCGAAAATGACCCTTTAGAGGGGTCTTCTGGTAGTCATAACGCAAATAATTTTGAGACAGAACTGCTAGATTGTGGAATTCACTTGTTAGATATAACACCTTGCTCTGATGGAAGATTAGCTCATTCAGTAGCATATGTAATGAGAATTCCATTTAGTGCAGTTAGAAGAAGATCACATGCAGGGGCACTCTTCGATATTGAAAATACTGTGAATAGATGGGTAAAAACTGAACATAAAAGATATAGAGAAAATAATCCAAATGAAGCCGATAAAGATACAAGGTATTTAAAAATCGTCACATACCATTTTAGTTCTGTTGACCCTTTACATCAGGGATGTGCGGCTCATGGTAGTGATGATAAATTAGCAGCTAAAATGGGCCGTGAAAAATTACTAGCTTTTAAGGAGGCTGTTGAAAATAGCTTTTGCTGCGGGGCTTCAGTAGATCTTATGTTAATTGGTCTTGATACTGATACTGATTCGTTAAAGATTCATATATCTTCAAGTGACGGAAAGATTGATTTAGATAATACTATTTCTAGTTTGGATATCTATAATTCCACAATAAATTTTTCAAAAGACGAAGCAGAAAAAGAAATTTGTCAGATTATCTCAGGGACTTCTACTAAGGATCAACTAATGGGATTGGATAAGTTTGTTTTCAAATTAATAGTCAATAATATTTCTCAGATTGATTACGTTAAGAAATTTCATAAAGGTTCTTATGAAGATATTGGTCATGCTGAAAGGTTTATTGGGGTGGGGATTGGTTTCAAAGAGGTACATTTAAGAAATTTAACGTATTTTGCTCATCTTGATACAGTTGAAGAAGGGGCTCCTGATTTGGATGTAGGAGTAAAGATTTTTAAAGGATTAAATGTTTCTCAAGATCTCCCTATTCCCGTAGTAATAAGATTTGATTATTCTGGGAAAGTACCTGGGGCAAAAGATAGGGCTGCAAAAGATTGTTATAGAGTTAATAATGCGATATCAATTAGATATAAAAATTTAGTTGATAAAGGGTTGTTGCACACTTGTCTTACTATTAGAGATAGGGACAACATTCATTCCGCTCAGATTATCGGAATGTCTTTAGATAAAAAAACAGAGGAGGCTCACTAGTTATGTTAATTTGCAAGGTTTTAAAACCACTTGTTTCCACAAATAGAATACCTGGATTCGAGCATAAGCATCTTCAAGTAGTTTTAGATGGATCTTCTAATAAGGTTGCTGTTGATGCTGTTGGATGTAAGCCCGGTGACTGGGTTATTTGTGTTGGTAGTTCTGCTGCTAGAGAAGCTGCAGGGAGTAAATCGTATCCAAGTGATTTAACAATTGTTGGAATTATTGATCATTGGGACCCAGATAGTCCAAAACAAATTGAGGTGTAGAAATTTTGGAAATAATGAAGGTATGTGGAAGAATGGTCTGTACCCAAAGAGTAGCTGGCCTTGGACACATGAATTTGAGAATTTTAGAAAATAATAAAGGTAAAAAAGTTGTTGCAGTTGATCCTGTTGGAGCTAGAGAAGGTAATTGGGTTTTTACTGCTAGTGGCTCAGCAGCAAGGTTTGCTTGCCCTAATCCAGATGTTCAAACTGATTTAACTATTGGCGGAATTATTGATTACTGGGAATCTAATTAGACTTTTATAGTTTTTGGTTGTTCTGATTTCTTTGTCAAAAAAAAATTAGGAAAAATATCAAATAAATGTATAGTATTAATTGTTGTTATCAATTACGTCTTAATGTGGAACCATAGGGAGTCGCCTTCAAGAATTGAAAAAAGATTTGAGTTTGAAGAGTATCAAAAAATTAGTATATTTTTGAAAAAAACAGATGAATTATGTAAAGAAAAAAATATCTATCCTAATATTAGTTTTGGTAAGAATTTTGTTAGTGTATCTATCTTTTTAGATTCTGAGAAAATACCAAGTAATGAAAAAGAATTTTCTATAAAATTAGATAATTTTTTTTTAGAAAAATAATGTATCTAATAATGATTAGGTTTATCTATATCTCTTTTAATTAGAGCCATCAAATAAGTAGGGGCTTTATATCTTCCGGGAAGGCATCTATTTAATGTTTCAAGATGACCCCAACAAACTGTCCTTTCAATCTCTTTAAGAGAATTTCCTTTTAAAATTAATAACCTTAGCGCTTTACAAAATAAAGGGTAACCGGCTTCTAGTTCGTCTATATTTAGCTTTGCTGCTGTCATAGATCAAAGAAGTTTTGTTAATTAATAATCTATACAAATATGGTGCATAATTGGCTCTTATTTCAAATTTCTAAATAATAATAAATTAATCTAAAAAAGCGACGCAATCTATTTCAATTAAAACGCCTTTTGGCAAAGAAGAAACTTCTACACATGCTCTTGCAGGTGGGTTCTCTACTTTAAAAAAATTACTGTATATATCATTAACAGTTTTAAAGTTTTTTAAATCAGTTAAATAAATAGTCGTTTTAATTACATCTTCTGCTTTTGCTCCTCCCGCACTAAGAACAGCTAAAAGATTTTTTAAAACTTGAGTAGTTTCTTTCTCAATATTACCTAGGCAATTTATTTCATTTGTAACTGGATCAATGGCAATTTGACCCGAACAATAAATAAAATTTCCGGCTTTGATTGCTTGGTTATAAGGACCAACAGGGTCTGGTGCATTAGAAGTCTTAATTACTTTTGGTGAAGACATATGATTAGGGTTATTTATATAAATTTAAACCCATGTATCTTTATTCGCTCTTAAAGAAGAAAAAACTTTTAAATTATCTGCTCTTAAAAACAAATTGATTTTCATCTCTTCTTCAAGTAGGCATGGAATTGAAAGTTCTTTTAAAGCAATTTTCTTTTCAACTTCAATGAGTTTATTTTTAATAATTTGATTCTCTGGTTCAAGATCTAAGGCCCACAAAAGATTTGACTTCGTATATTCATGGGCACAATAAATGAGAGTGTTTTTAGGTAATGACTTAATTATTTTAAGAGAATTATACATTTGTTTATAAGTGCCTTCAAAGATTCTTCCACATCCAGCTGAAAATAAAGTATCACCAACAAAAAGGATAGGGACTTTGTTATTTATGTAGAAAGCTATATGAGATCTTGTGTGTCCTATTACCTCGATTACTTTAACCTCTTCACCTAATAACAATAGTGTGTCTCCATCCTTAACTGACGAGTTTTGAAATGGTATACGATCTTTTTCTTTAAAGGAAGCTATAACCTTAACATTTGGCCATTCCTTTATTAGTTCTCTAGTCCCTCCAATATGATCTGAATGATGATGAGTTTGTAATATAGCCTCTAAATAAAGATTATTAGTTTTCAAGTATTCTATTACAGGTTGTGAAAGAGCAGGATCAATAACTACTGCTGAGTTATTTTTTTCCCAGAGCCAAATTACATTATCACTTAGAACTCTAATCCCAATTATTTTTTGCTCTTTATTAAATTCCATTATTATCTTAGAATTAAAAAATGTTTGAAAATAAATTGATATATGATTACTATAGCTTTACCTAAAGGAGCTCTGCTAGAAGATTCAATTTCAATTTTTAAAAAAGCAGGATTGGACTTTTCTGATGCACTACTAGAGAATAATAGATCATTAACTATTGAATCGAAATGTAAAAGAGCCAAAGCCTTATTGGTAAGAAATGGAGACGTTCCAGTTTATGTAAGTTACGGGCAAGCAGATTTAGGAATCGTAGGATATGACGTGTTACGGGAATCTGAGTTGAAAGTTGCTAAATTGCTTGATTTAGAGTTTGGTGGATGTCACATGTCACTTGCTGTAAAAAATAATAGTAATTATTTAAAACCTACGGATCTTCCCGCTAATTGTAAGGTGGCAAGTAAATTCACAAAAACTGCAAGAGCCTATTTTGATGACTTAAATATACCAGTTGAGATTGTTCATCTAACGGGATCAGTAGAGCTTGGCCCTATTACAGGAATGGCAGAAGCTATAATAGATTTGGTTGCTACAGGTAAGACTCTTAAAGAAAACGGTTTAAGTAAAATTGACGATCTTTTTTATTCAACTGCGAGGTTAATAGCTAATCCTCTCTCTCTTAGATTAGATAGCAACCCTCTCAGAGATGTGATTTTATCAATAGAATCTTCTAAGGATATATTAAATATTTAAAGTAATGTTTTTGAATGATTTTGATAGAATAAAAAAGTTAGGTAGATATTTAATTAAAGATAAAAAAACTATTTATCTTATATTAATAGTCTTATTACCTGTTTCATTTGCAGGGGCTATTCAACCATTATTAGTTGGTCAAGCCATAACGATCTTAAAAAATGAGAGCACAGATGTCTGGTTAAGTAAAACCTTCTTTGGGCAATCAATAAATATAATTATTATCACTTTGTTTATAACTGTTCTATTTAGATTAGTTTTGCAAGGTTATCAATCATATAATATTCAATCTGTTGGACAAAGATTAACAGCAAGGATTAGAAGAGAACTTTTCGAACATTCTATTTCTCTTTCTCTTAAGTTTCACGATAAAATGCCTGTCGGTAAATTACTAACAAGACTTACCAATGATGTGGATGCCTTGGCTGAAGTTTTTGGCAGTGGAGCCGTCGGAGTCATTGCTGATTTTGTTAGTCTTATAGTCATTTCGTTAACAATGCTTTCTATAGATAAAGGATTGGCAACTTTGCTTCTTTTAACTCAAATTCCGGTTTCATATTTTATTATTTGGCTTCAAAAACGCTATAGAAAAGCAAATTATCAAGTAAGAGAGGAGTTGTCTCAACTTAACTCTGACTTCCAAGAGAATCTTCAAGGTTTAGAGGTCGTTCAAATGTTTAGGAGAGAATTTTTCAATAGTAGGAAATTTTCTAATACAGGTATTGCTTACCAGAAAGCAGTTAATGGGACCATTTTTTACGATAGTAGTATATCCGCTTTTATAGAATGGATATCCCTTGCAGCAGTATCATTAGTATTGGCTGTGGGAGGGTATCTAGTAACTTCGGGCAATATTGGCTTAGGAACATTAACAACTTTTATTCTTTACTCCCAAAGACTCTTCGAGCCTTTAAGACAGTTAGCAGAGAGATTTACACAGATTCAAGGGGGACTTACTGCTGTAGAGAGAATAAATGAATTATTAGATGAAGAAATTGATATTAAAGACTCTATTCCTCCACAACTTTCAGTAGGAATTATAAGTAAGGATTATAAATTTAAAGGGAAAATTGAATTTCGGAATGTAAATTTCTTTTATAACGAGGGAGAACATGTAATAAAAGACCTATCATTTTTAGTTAATCCAGGAGAACATGTAGCTTTTGTTGGCCCAACTGGTTCTGGTAAAACAACCATAATAAGGTTGTTATGTAGACTATATGAGCCTCAAGAAGGCCAGATTTTGATAGATGATGTAGATATTAAGGATATACCAATAGCAAGACTTAGAAATATGCTTGGTGTCGTGCTGCAAGATACTTTTATTTTTAGTGGTGATGTTGCAGAAAACTTAAAATTAAGTACCGATATTAATAAACAAGACTTAGAAAATATTTGTATGGAGCTTGGTTTAGATACTTTATTAAAAAAGTTGCCTGATGGTTTGAATACTTATCTTAGAGAGAGAGGAGGAAATCTTTCATCAGGAGAGAGACAACTTCTTTCTGTAGCTAGGGTAGCCATAAGAAATCCAATTATCTTGATAATGGATGAAGCTACTGCATTTATGGATCCATCTACAGAAGCCACCTTGCAAAAAGATCTTGAAAGGTTATTGAATAAAAGAACGGCATTAGTGATTGCGCATAGATTAGCTACTATTGAGAAATCTGATAAAATATTAGTCTTAAAAGGGGGAGCGTTAATTGAAGAAGGGAATCATAGAGAGCTTAGACTCAAAAAAGGATTATATTTCCAACTTTCCGAGCTTCAAGAAAAAGGATTTGCTAGCTTTTAATGATTTTTAGGAACAAAAAATCATTAATTAAGAAAACAAATACTCTTTCTCAAGATGAGCTGATTAAATATTATGGTTTAAATTCTTATGAATTCACCCATCAAGAGAAAAAAGAGATTTTTGTTTGTAGCAAGGTCAAGGAGTTTGATCTTATTGAGTTAGATCAACTTTTGCAGACTGTAGGATGGAGCAGGAGGCCAATAAGGAGAGTTAAAAGAGCTTTAGAGTTTAGTATTCTAGTGGTTGGGGTATGGCGTCATGATGAGAAATTTCCTAGGCTTGTAGGTTTTGCTAGATGTACTGGGGACGGGATTATTGAGGCAACAATTTGGGATGTTGCTGTCAATCCTGTTTATCAAGGGCTTGGTTTAGGTAAAGAATTAATGAAATATATATTGCAAGAATTAAAAAAAATTGGAATATCAAAGGTTACTTTATTTGCGGATGCTGAGGTGGTTTCATTTTATAAAAGGCAGGGTTGGGAATTAGAACCAAAAGGTTCAAAATGTGCTTTTTGGTATGCAAATTAATTTAATTTTTATAATAATCATTATGTAAAGATTTTATTGACTCCCCTCTTAACCATCTTTTCCTATAACTCCAATTCTTGAATGCTTGAAAAATAATATTAGTTTTTTCCCACTTCCTACTACTTGTATAAATTGGAATTGTTAATCTTTTTAAAGATACCTTATTCTTTAATCTTTTTATAAAATCTAAATCCTCCATCAAAGGGATTTTTCGATAACCTTTATTTTTAAAATATGTTTCTCTTTGAATCAAGAGACCCTGATCACCATATGGATCTTTGAAGATGTAGCTTCTAAGATTTACAACTATCTCGAGAAATCTGTAAATAATCTTTTTATTATTAATTTTGAATTTAAAAAAACAAACAGAATTTTCATCGTATCTTATTACAGACTTCACTTTTTTTAACCAATATTGACTAAGCCTGGAATCGGCATGTAAGAAAATAAACCATTTCCCTTTAGCCTTTTTGGCTCCGATATTTAATTGCAACCCTCTGTTCTTTTTTTTTGATTTATATATCTTTGATCCATATAACTTTCCTATCTCTATAGTTTTATCCTCACTATGACAATCTACAATTATAATTTCGGCTTCCTCATTAGAAATTGATAAATCCGAGAGAAGTAATGGTAAGTGTTGAGATTCATTATACGTTGGAATAATAATTGAGATTTTAGGCAACTTAATTATTCTCTTTTTTCGATATCTATTATTGTATCAATATCTATTTTTCTATGAAGGAAGTCATGTTTTAAGTTCATTGAAGAAAAGTTCTTAATAGTTTGGTCAAGAACTTCTTCTCTACCCCATTTAATGTTTATGAAGGGTAAATATAAATCAGTAGATAATAATCTTTCAGAAAAAGCAATAAGCCAATATCCTCCATCATTTGAGGGACCTAAAATCAGATCATTTTTTTTAAGTTTTGAAAGAGTATTTAATAAATCCATATGACAAAAATCTGGAAGATCAGTACCTATAAAAATAATACTCCTTTTTTTTTTTAAACTTTTTTTTTTATTTATGAGAATTTGCCTTCTCATCTTTTCTCCTAAACATCCTCTACCTTGTAAATTAAAGTTTTTAATTCCTAATTCATTACTCCACCTTTTACTATTTTTAAATCCTAGTCCAGATATGGCTAAGGAAAGATCAATCAAACCCTTATTTTCCAGAAATTTCGCAACTGAAACAGTATGACCTGTCATTTTTTTCTGCACTTTTGCAGAACTAATTTTCCCTATATCTTTTGATAATCTATTTTTACAACGACCATAAGCATGCCACTTAGCCATCATTATGAGTAGTGCTTTATCCAACAAATCATAAACAAGATGTAATTATTATAAGGTTTAGGCAATTAATAGATTTCACTTTTTGAAATTTATAATCTGCATTGTTAATAAATTTTAAATTTATCATGATCTTATGATTTGAGAATGACCAATTAATAAATTCGCACTAGATTAAATATCTATTAAAAAAATTTAGTGCAAGCAGCCAATCCTATTTGGGCAGAAGTTCAACAATTACTGCAAAAGAATTTAAGCAAGCCTTCTTTCGAAACTTGGATAAGGCCAGCAAAATTTAATTGTTTTGAAAATGGATTGTTAACTTTGATTACTCCAAATAACTTTACAAGTGATTGGCTAAGAAAAAATTATAGTGAAACTATTGAAAAAGCTGCAGAAGAAATTTGTGGACATAATGTAAAAGTAGTTTTTAAGTCTGAAACTAATATTATCAACAATTCAAAATCTTCTGATTCTCCTAGCCTGCAAAATATTAACTCTCAATCAAAATCATTTTCAACAAATCAAGTTAATAATTTAGTTAATAGATCAAAAAAATCTCATTCTTTAAATACACGTTATGTCTTTAAAAGATTTGTTGTAGGGCCTAATAGTCGAATGGCCCATGCTGCCGCTTTAGCAGTGGCAGAATCTCCAGGAAGAGAGTTTAATCCCTTATTTATTTGTGGTGGTGTTGGCCTTGGAAAGACTCACTTGATGCAAGCTGTAGGTCATTACCGAGTAGAAATTGATCCAGATGCGAAAGTTTTATATGTCTCTACTGAAACTTTCAGTAGTGATTTAATTCAATCTATTAGAAAAGATGGAATGCACGCCTTTAAAAATAAATATAGATCAGTTGATCTATTAT
Source organism: Prochlorococcus sp. AG-388-A04 (assembly GCA_003279935.1). GTDB lineage: Bacteria > Cyanobacteriota > Cyanobacteriia > PCC-6307 > Cyanobiaceae > Prochlorococcus_A. Next base: position 2,527 of record QCGL01000001.1, on the reverse strand, counting down.
TAATTGACGATATTCAATTCTTAGAGGGCAAGGAATACACACAAGAAGAATTTTTTAATACTTTCAATGCTTTATATGAAGCGGGTAAACAAATTGTTATTGCAAGTGATAGGCCTCCTAGTCAAATACCTAAATTACAAGAAAGGCTAATTTCTAGATTCTCAATGGGATTAATAGCAGATATTCAACCTCCTGATATAGAGACAAGAATGGCGATTCTGCAGAAAAAAGCTGAACAAGAAAGAATGAATCTCCCAAGAGATTTGATTCAATTTATCGCAGGAAGATTTTCCTCAAATATTAGAGAATTAGAGGGAGCCTTCACTAGGGCAGTAGCTTTTGCCTCAATAACTGGATTACCTATGACAGTTCAATCAATTGCTCCAATGCTTGATCCAAATAGCGTTGGAGTAGTAGTGACTCCTAAGCAAGTAATAAGTAAAGTCTCAGATTTCTTTGAAGTTTCAGCTGAAGAATTAGTTAGTTCAAGCAGAAGAAAGTCAATTAGTCAGGCAAGGCAAATAGGCATGTATCTAATGAGGCAGGGAACTGATCTAAGCCTTCCAAAAATTGGAGATGAATTTGGAGGTAAAGACCATACAACAGTTATGTATGCTATTGATCAAGTGGAAAAAAAATTGTCAAGTGATCCAAATGTTGCCAGCCAAGTTCAAAAAATAAAAGATTTACTTCAAATTGATTCAAGAAAAAATTTATAATCTTTATTTCATTATAAATCTGGAAGGATCTTGATCATATCGATGTTTTTCTGGAATCGTATCAATTTCGGAATTATGATTCGTTGGCACAATTTTATTTAAAGATTGTCTTAATATCCTTGCAGAAATTATAGGCATATCTCTTGGCACAGAAATTCTATTTTTTAAGTAAATGATCGAAGTAACTGCCTTATTTGGAACTTCATTGATTTCAGAGGTAATCATATAGGTAAGAGCTGACCTTAATGATTCCTCAAATAAGTCTTTTTCATAAGGATTAGCATTAATAATATTGTTTTTATGTTTTAGGACTCTTTTAAGTGCAAATTTAGCGCAATAATCGAAGTCTATATCTTGATTAAATTCCAAGTTCCCTAGTCCTTCTCCAACATCTATTAGATTAGAAAAGGAAATTTGTTGATCATTAACATCCTTAAAGCAGCCGCCCATTTGAGGAGGTAGATCATGGGAATGAGTATGAAAATCACCTTGAGTGGCTCTATATGCACTGAAATTTTCAAAAAGGGTTAACCATCTATCAATAAAAGGATAATTATTTCTTAAATCGAACCCCTTGTAATAACTTAATGAAGCGTTCATTCTTTCCATGTACGGAATAAAAATTATGTCTCCAGTTCCTGGCTCTGTTTTTTCTGAATCATGTATTGATGAATCAATAAATCCTGTTTTGGATAAACTTAGTATTTTTTCTAATTTGGAAATAGATTCTCTAAATTTATTCTTTCGAAAGGATTCATCTAAATAACTAAAGCTATTTCTGCAAAGCCAATTACACCATGATCTAAAAATTTCTCTTTCTAAATTTCTAGCTTCTCGAATATCATTTGAAAATAGAGAGGAACCAAGTGTTCCAAATTCATTTTCTAAAAAAGTGATAATATTATCACTTTCAGTTATTATCTGGCCACTAAATTCGATTGCAGGTAATTTACCTGAGCTGACTTTCTTGAGGTACCACTCTTCTTTTTTGCCATAACAATACATGTTTATTTTCTTCACTTTGTAAGGAATCCTTTTGAATTCAAGCCATAACCATATTTTCTGACAGTAAGGGCACCAAGAATGTCGATCCCTATACAAAATTAGCTCGACTTCTTTTTCACTATGACCAAATAATCTTAAGTTTGAAAAAGAATTATTTATGCCATTAACTCTATCAATATCATCAATTTCGAATTTACTTAAATCGGCCCAACTCAAGATGTTATTCATTTATTGAAATTAAGCTTTATATTTACGGTATAATAAATGATTTAAAAGGTTTTGGAATACGAATTTGACTTAATCGTTTTGGGTGCTGGTTCGGGAGGGTTGGCTGCTGCTAAACGCGCTGCAAGTTATGGTGCAAAAGTTGCAATAATAGAAGTAAACAAAATTGGTGGGACCTGCGTTATCCGAGGTTGTGTACCAAAAAAACTGATGGTTTACGCTGCTAACAATAGAAGAAATATGGTTTCTTCTGAAGGGTATGGATTAATAAGCAAAGAAATAACTTTTAAGTCTAATATTTTACTAAATAATGTAAAAGAAGAAGTTTCTAGATTAAGTGTTTTACATTCAAATTCTTTAAAAAAATTAAACATTAAAGTTTTTGAGGGCCTTGGAAGATTTTTAAATCAAAATACAATAGAAGTAGTCTGTCCAAAAACAAAAAATATTTTAAGAAAAGTTAGTGCCAAAAATATTCTAATTTCAGTTGGTGGCAAACCAAAAAAATTAAATATCCCAGGAACAGATTTAGTATGGAGTAGCGATGATATTTTTGAATTAAAAGATTTTCCTGAGAA